>CATYZE010000012.1 GCA_958415525.1 uncultured Collinsella sp.
GCGGGTGGTTTAAAGCTGGCCGCTGCGCGGCCAGCAGACTAAAGTCTTGAAAAAAAACGCCGCGAAGGGGGGCTGGACTCCCTTCGCGGCGGTTGTTCGCACTGGTTTTGCGACTGTTTTGCTCGCTTGTTACTCGCTGTAGCGGGTGGCGATGGCAGCTTGCACCATGCCGGCGCTCATGAGGTAAGTCACCAAGAAGTAGCCGCCGTATGCCGCCAGGAAGATTGCACAGGTGAGGCCCACGGTACCGGCGATGCTCATGTTGCCGAACACGCTCACCAGCTCAATGATCACCTTGAGCGCCACAAAGGAGTGCGCCAAGCCCACTGCCAGTGGGAACAGGAAGAACACCGCTTGCTGCGCCATCACCGAATGGCGAATCTGGCGGTCGTCACAGCCAATCTGTGCCAGCACACGATAGCTGCGGCTGCCGTCGGCCACATTAGAGAGCTGCTGGATCGATAGGATTGCCGCGCATGCAACGACCAGTACAAAGCCAATGTAGATGGCCAGATAGCTAATCATACCGTTCATCTGCGCTGCTTGCGTGTACATCTCGGAACGCGTGATGAAGACTCCCCATCCCCCCGGCTCCTTGCCGTCAACGAGCAGAATGTCGAGCATGGTGTATTTAATGCTCTCGTCTGCCTTGGTCACATCCATCCCCTGCTTGTAGTTAACGAGCAGATTACTGGAATACGGCTGCAGATTAAGCTGGGACAGCAGCTCATCGGCTACGACCACGGTACCGGGATTGCTGCCCATCGCCGAGTTGGCGATGGCCGCCGTGTCCTCGTCCGACTTATCGGTTGCGGGCTTGAGCTCATGCCCGCCCAAGGTGAGGGCATGGCCGCCGGCCATATATTTGGTGTACAGGTCGCCCAGCTCACCGCCCATATCGCACGTGAGCAGATACTGGTCGTGCCCGATGCGCACCGGCTCCTCGCCCATCATCTGGCGCAGTTTGTTGTACTGGCTCGCCGGCGTCACAAACAGACCCATCGCATCGGCGTTGCTTCCCTCGAGCGCCTTGGGAAGCTTTTTGCCCATAACCTTGCACATCTCGCCTGCCACCACCGAGGGGCCCGAGCCGCCAAGCGGGTAACTCAGATACGAATCGATCTGCACATGCTCACCGGCAACATCGGCGATATTGACCTTTTTGCCGGTCTCGTCGTTGTTGTCCGCCGACTTGCGCTCGCCATGCCATGCAGCGTACAAATCGACCGTTGCATCGGCCAGCACCATGCGATCGGCCTCAGACGGATTGACATACTCCTTGTAGTAGTCGAGCGTTTCGGGCGTGTAATAGACATACGTCTGAGACACGTCAACAGGGTTATAGCGCTCCAGGTTTTCATTCATCACGTTGGCAATTGACATACCGCAGGTCACCGAGGTGATGGCCAAAAACAGGAGCATCGCGATGACGCCCATCGAAAAGCACACCGTGTTGACCTTGGCCGCAAGCTGGCGCACGGTAAACATGTTGAGGCCGCGCCAATACACGCCGCGCAGGCTCTGCAGCAGCTTGATGAGCATGCCCGAGAGTCCCCAGAACAAGGCAAAGGTGCCCACGGTAACCATAGCGGTCGTAATACCAAACTGGTTCATGGCCTCTTGCAGCTTGCTGTCCGTCGCGGTTAGCGGGAACCCATCACGTAGCAGACGGTAATAGGCCACGCCCACAAGCACCGCGCCCACGGCAAAGATGGCAATCGCGATCCAGGGGTTGCGTGTCTTGATGCTCTCGTTGCGACGCTCGGCACCCATAAGCTCGATGAGTTTGGTACGACGCACGGCGCGAAGGTTCAGCAGTAGCGTGAGCACAAACATTACGAGCATACAGGCAAGGGTCAGGTTGAACGCATGCACCGAGAAAAAGAAGTGGAAATTGGCGATTTGTGTCTTAAAGAGCGAGGCCGTAAAGAACGTCATGAGCTGGGAGAGTCCCACACCCAGCACAATGCCGGCGACAAAGGCCACGACCGAAACGATCACGGTCTCGAGCGCCATGATCGTGGCGACGCGCCCGCGCCCCATGCCGAGCACCTGGTACAGGCCAAACTCCTTCTTGCGGCGTTTCATGATGAAGTTATTGGCGTACACCATCAAAAAGGCCATGACACCGGCCAAAAAGTACGTCAGGTCGCCGAGCATGCTGCCCATAACCTGCGCCAAGCCCTCTTCATCGATTCCGGCGATGTCGACCTGCATCGAGATGGTGTTAAAAGCATAGAAGACCGTGACGCCCAGGGTGAGCGTCAAAAGGTAGACGAGGTAGTCGCGGCCGGCGCGGCGGACGTTGCCCCAAGCGAGTTTACAGAGCATCGGAGCCCTCACCGCCCATCATGGCAACGACCTCCATAATGCGGTCGAAAAACTCTCGGCGGTCGGTGTCGCCGCGGCGCAGCTCGGTGAAGATCTTGCCGTCGCGGATAAACAACACGCGGCTCGTGTAGCTGGCAGCAAAGCTGTCATGCGTGACCATGAGCACGGTGGCGCGCAGGCGGCGATTGAGGGCCTCCAGGCTCTCGAGTAGCAGGCGGGCGCTCTTGGAATCGAGGGCGCCGGTGGGCTCGTCGGCCATGATCATAGTGGGGTCGGTGACGAGCGCGCGAGCCGCGGCAACGCGCTGCTGCTGACCGCCGGACATCTGGTAGGGATACTTGTCGAGCACCTGACTGATAGACAGGCGCGCGGCCACATCCTGCACGCGGGTCGAGATCTCTGCCGAGTTTGTGCGGGCGATGGTGAGCGGCAGGGCGATGTTCTCGCGTGCCGTGAGCGTATCGAGCAGGTTGGAGTCCTGGAAGATAAAGCCGAGCTCTTCGCGGCGGAACTGCGAAAGCTTAGCCTGCTTCATGCGTGTTACGTCCTGGCCGTTGATGCGGATGGTGCCGCTCGTGGCGCTATCGATGGTCGACACGCAGTTGAGCAACGTCGACTTGCCCGAGCCCGAAGCGCCCATGATGCCAACGAATTCGCCGCGGTTGACGGTAAAGCTGACATCGTTGAGCGCGCGGGTCACGTTGCCCAGCGCTCCATATACCTTTTCGAGATGCGCGACCTCCAGTACCGGGGTCGCCATGTGCGTGGTTTGCATACCGAGTCCTTTCTTGCGATTAGTCTACGGCATCTATAGTCGCAAGAAGACGAGTCGGCTACCATCGATATGGCTTACGCTTGCCTTACCGTTGTGTAAGGTACGGGTAGCTAGCCTGCCACGTGATGATATTGAGAGAGGACTTCTGTTGAAGACTGTTCATGTTGCCGCTGGGATCATTCGCAAAGAAGGATCCGATGAGCTGCTTGCCGTGCAGCGCGGCTATGGCGACATGCAGGGACTTTGGGAGTTCCCAGGCGGCAAGCTCATGCGCGGCGAGACGCCCGAAGACGCCGTGCGCCGCGAGCTCATGGAAGAGCTGCAGGTGAAGGTCGCCAACCTGCGTGACTTCTACACCGTTGAGTACGACTACCCCGATTTCCATCTCTCCATGGAGTGCTACTACTGCTCGCTCGCCGATGAATCCGATGAGCCCCAGAAGCACGACCGCCAGCTCGATATCCGCTGGATTCCGCGCACCTCGCTTGCTACCGTTGAGTGGATGCCCGCCGACAAGGGGCTTATCGATGCGCTGATTGAGCTGAAGGAAGACCGGCTTGAGTCCAACGGCACTGTCAACGACGCCGAGGCCGCCACGACCGAACACCCCGCTACCAAACCCAAGCGCGCACCTAAGCGCCGTAGCAAAAAACGCCCCAAACCAGGTCTGCTCGACGGCATCGATACCTCGGACCTCTCCGCTGACGAGCGCGAACTGGTCCGCCGTCGCGCCGCCATCAAAAAGTCCATGAAGGGCAACAAGCGCGCCAATACCAAGCCCGAGCTGCTCGTTCGTCAGCGCCTGCGCGCAGCGGGCCTCACCGGCTATCGCCTGGAATGGAAGGTTCCCGGCAAGCCCGACATCGCCTTTCCTGGACGCAAGATCGCCATCTTCGTCAACGGCTGCTTTTGGCACCGCTGCCCCAAGTGCAACCCTAGCCAGCCCAAGCGCAACGTTGAGTTTTGGAAGGCAAAGTTCCGTCGCAACGTCGAACGCGACCGCGCTGCCGTGGCAGCACTCACTCAAATGGGCTGGACACCCATAACCATCTGGGAATGCGAGCTCAAAAAAGACCGCATCGACGCCACGATGGAAAAGGTCATCGAGCAGGTTCGCGCCGCGACCCCGCAGCGCTAAAACGAGCCATTCACAGACCCCGCACGCGCGCGCCACATCCGCGCCATAAACCTTAGAAAGCCCTTAAGCCCAAAACCTTTCAGGAGTGTTACTCAATACCTCTGACCTGCAGTTTCATCGTAACACCAAACCAGGTTAAGCCTTTCTTTAGCGCTTCTTTGCAACGACCGCGGCATAATACTGCCAACGCACGGGACCTAGCAGCACACCCCGTGCGCAACCTTTTGGTGGACATCGAGGAGGCCGCACGCATGCATTCTTCCAATGACGCAGCACAGCCATCCCTAAAACATGCAAACCTTTTCTCCTTCCCCCCGACACAGAGAGACGGTCTCCTCGACTCCTCCACCACAAAAGCCAAACGTTCAACTAATCAGAACCTCAACTTACGAGCATCCTTCGAAAAGCTCCAAGCATCCCTAGACAAGGCGTTCCCCGAACAGGCAAGGGCAATCTAAGCCCATCGCGCTTTATACTGATGCCATGCGAAACATGGATCACATAGAATTGCACCGCGGAGGACGCGAGGAAGCGTTTCCCGAGACCGCCGAAGACTGGCCCTATATTGCCGAACGCGCAGAATTCGCTCGCTATCCGGGCAACTCCGTCCCCTGGCACTGGCATTCCGAAGTCGAGCTTTTCTACATGGAGCAGGGAGCAATTGACTATCGCACGCGTGCGGCTCATGAGCACATGCGCTTTGAGGAAGGGTCCGCCGGCTTTATCAACGGCGGCGTTTTGCACAGCACCCTACAATCGCCCAATTCGGCGCCAGCCATTCAAATGCTGCATATCTTTCAGCCGTCAATGCTCGGCGATCCCGCGGGACGCCTTCAAAAGCGCTACATCAATCCATTACTGCAATGTCGAGGCGTCGATGTACTCAAATGGTCGCCCACCAACCCCGACGATATGCCCTTTATCGATTTGCTGAAGAGCTCCTTCAGCCGCGATCTTCAACAGTCGCAGAACGAGATGATGCTTCGAAATAGCCTGTCAGAACTCTGGATTCAGATCGATGCCAAGGCTGAACCACAATTCGCTTTGGACAATAGTTCTTTGATGACCAGCCGCGATATTCGGTTCAGGGAAATTCTGGACTACATCCGCACACACTATGCAGACAGCATAGATGTTCCCCAAATTGCATCCGCGGTCGGCATCAGCGAAAGAGATTGTTATCGCACCATCAAAGCTTGCGCGGGAACAACCCCAGCCGCGTATCTACGCGCATACCGCATCACCCGCGCTTGCACGCTCTTGACGCACACCACGCGAACGGTACAGACGATCGCTCGCCAATGCGGCTTTGCAACGGCGAGCCACCTTGGGCAGGTATTCAAGGAACAAATTGGCTGTACCCCTTCTGAGTATCGAGCCATGAGGCAGAATTTCGATACTACGGGGCAGAAATAACGCTAGCGCTCCCACCTCACCTGTCCCACACTATCAGACAGATGAGAGAAAGGAATGCCATGAAACAATTCGACCATATCGTGTTTGACGTTGATGGAACATTGGCAGATACAGAAGAAAGCGTTCTGTCATCGCTTGCCCAGATTGTCCAAGAAGAGACCGGCAAAACGCTCCCCCGAAACGAGCTTGAGTTTGCCCTCGGCATACCCGGCAAGGATGCTCTTGAGAAGCTTGGAATCTACTCGCAAGCAACGTTGGATCGCTGGTGCCACGTTGCCGCCAGCTTTAAAAGCACCATCAGCGTGTTTCCAGGTTTGCTTGAAGTCATCGCAAAACTCGCCGATAGCGGTTGCAATCTTGGCATTGTCTCTTCACGTGCGCGCGACGAATACGCAGAAGAAATAGCACCCCTTGGCTTCGATACGTATTTTGAGCACATCATCCTTGTCGAAGACACAACCGAACACAAACCCGCACCCGCACCCATGCTCGAATATCTCCGACGTACGGGTGCGAATCATAACAACGTCATCTACGTTGGCGACACCGTCTACGACGAACAATGCGCAACTTCAGCAGGGGTCAATTTTGCCCGAGCAGCATGGGGATCACACCAAGACATCCCAAACGCCACCTACAACCTCAAAACCCCCAACGACCTATTAATCCTATCAACCAAGTAACCCCCGCGCTCCACCCTATCAGCCCCAACGCCACAAGGGCGATTGAACAGGACGGTTTGGGCGGGTCCCGTACTTAGTTCCCAAAATCATTCCGCAGCGCGAAGGCCCCCGTTGTCAACGCTTCGAAGAAGCGAGACAACGGGGGCCTTCATGCGCGAGGACGTTTTGGAAACTAAGTACGGGACCCGCCCAAACCGTCCGGTGGGATCAGAGTACCCTTGCTGTTACTCTGCTTTGCCCACAGAGTTGAGGTTGGTCATGCGGATCTTAACCAGCTCGGTGATCTCACGCATGCCCTCCTTGGCCGGCTTCTTGGGATCGAAGCAGGCGGGGTTCTCGGCCATGTAGGCCATGAAGCCCTTGGTGTAGGCCTGACGCAGCTCGGTAGCGTAGTTAACCTTGCAGATGCCGTTCTTCACAGCCTCGGCAACCTGCTCATCGGGCACACCGGAGGTGCCGTGCAGAACCAGCGGCACGTCGACGGCGTCGCGGATGGCCTTGACCACGGACTGCTCGATGTGCGGATCGCTCGTGTACACACCGTGGCTGGTGCCAACGCCAATAGCGAGCGAGGTGCAGCCAGTGCGCTCGACGAACTCCTTGGCCTCGGCGGGGTCGGTGTAGGGGCTCTCGCCCTCAACCGCGGGACCGTCGTCCTCCTTGCCGCCAACCTTGCCAAGCTCGGCCTCGACGGGCACGCCCATGGCGCGGCCGGCGTCGGCGACGGACTTGGTCAGGGCGATGTTGTCCTCGAAGGACTCGTGCGAACCGTCGATCATGACGGAGGTGTAGCCAGTGCGGAAGGCCTGCATGCAGCGGTCATAGCCATCGCCATGATCGAGGTGCAGGGCGACGGGCACGGAAGCGCGCTCGGCGGCAGCCTTGACCATGCCGTAGAAGTAGTCCAGACCGGCGGTCTTGATGGTGCCCGGGGTGGTCTGCATGATGACGGGGGACTTGGTCTCCTCGGCAGCGGCCAGAACGGCCATAACAAACTCGAGGTTCTCGACGTTGAACGCGCCGACGGCGTAGTGGCCGGCCTGAGCGTCCTTGAGCATCTTTTCGGTGGTAACAAGTGCCATGAGCGTTTGCTCCTCTCCCTCGCCCGCATCTGGACATCG
Source organism: uncultured Collinsella sp. (assembly GCA_958415525.1). Classification (GTDB taxonomy): domain Bacteria; phylum Actinomycetota; class Coriobacteriia; order Coriobacteriales; family Coriobacteriaceae; genus Collinsella. The sequence continues at coordinate 7,465 of CATYZE010000012.1, forward strand.
GGCGTACGTGTCCGCAAGGCGATTTACCTTGCGTTTTGCTGCGCTCATTGTATGAAATTCAGCGGGTATGCATGTGCGAGATATTGTCATCGCGCGAGGTCCACCTTCATTTTTGAAAAGCAAACGGAAGGGATCGAACCCGAGCGTGCGTGTTCGAAATTGAGTTTTGAGCCTTGATCATCTTTCTTTTATAGAAAAAGTAAGTAATCGAAAGGCGTTTTCTTACTTAAAAAGAAAATGAACGAAAATAGACTCAACACAATTCCTGCAAATTTCAGACGATGATGGAGCGGATATGGCCCATGCAACAACCCGAGCTTTCGCCGATGAGCGTCGCGCCGCCATTATGGAAATGCTCGAACATAACGCCTCAGTGCAGGTAGCAGAAATCGCCCAGACCTTTGGCGTGTCCTCCGTTACCGCCCGCGCCGACCTAGACGCGCTCGCCGAGTCCGGCAAGCTGCGCCGCACGCATGGCGGCGCTGTGTCGCTCCAGAAGCGACTGACCGTATCCACCCAGGATCGCCGTATCAACGTCAATGTCGCCGCCAAGCAAGCCATCGCACAAAGCGCCATTGAACTCGTCGGCAATGGTGACACCCTGCTCGTCGACTCGGGCACCACCGCACTCGAATTTGTCCGACTCCTCGATCAGCGCGACGGCATCACCGTTATCACAGCCGACATTACCATCGCCGATTATATCGACGAGAGCATGCCCTCAGTCGATGTCGTCATGCTGGGCGGGGCACTGCGCAAAGGTCATCGCTATCTGTACGGCCCACTTACCATGCAGGCGCTCCAAATGGTCCACGCCGACCTTGCCGTCATGTGCCCCGGCGCTTTTGTTCCCGGCTGCGGCTTTACGACCGACTTTCCGCAGATGGCCGAGACCAAAGCAGCTATGGTCGGCGCCGCCCGTCAAAGTGTCGCCCTCATGGACGCCAGTAAGGTCAACGGACGTGGCATGTACCGCTTTGCCGAGCTGACCGACGTCAACGCCATCGTGATGGACCGTGACCCCGATCACGCCGTCGCCACCTCAATCGCCGAAATCGTCGACAACGCCCGCCCAAATCTCCTCATCGCCGGCGCTTAAACAAAAACCACCACAAAGGTGCCTGTCCCCTTTGTGGTGGTTTTGACGGCACGGCGGTTCGCTCCGCCAGTTTGTCTCAATCTGTAACAACTAGGCCCTTAAAAGCCGGCTAACTGTTACAGATTGAGATAATCCCACTCGACCTCCGCCCTTAATCTAAATCTGTAACAGATAGAGTCGATTTAGCCGTCCAGATGTTACAGATTGAGACAGTTGGATGCGAAACAATCTTCGCGGGAGTGACCCTCTAACAAAGAGACGCCACATATCGACCGAAGCCCGGCAGCGCAAACTCGAAACGCCCCTGTAAGGGCTCCTCAATCACCCCAGCCTCAATCAGACGTTTCTTATACGTCGAAATCGAACCAGAGCTTTTCTTAAGCCGCGCAGCCAATTCTTGCCTGGTCGTTGTCCCCTCCGGATTCATTGCACGAAGAAAAGCCAAGTCCCCCTGTGAAAGTTCTGCCGCGGTCGAGGCAAAAACACGCGATTCGAGCTCCTCTTGCGCAAGCTTCGCGCCTCGTTCGACATCTTCAAAGGAAACCTCAGACGCTTGGCGCGAAGCATTCCATGCCCGATATCCCACCAGCTGGAACATAAATGGAAAGCCATCGATCGCCTCGGCGGCACGATCGACCGCCTCATCAGAAATCGTCTTGCCGCCGTCTTCGATCGTCAGCCGGAACGCTTCTTTTACCTCGGTCGGTGAAATAGATCCCAACGAATGTTGTGCAGCACGACGAAGGAACGAAGTCGATTTTCCCGTCAGCAACGCCAGCACGCGAAACGGCAGCCCTGCCATAAGCAAAGCCACCTTTTTGTTCTCACTCACAAAATGCTGGTAAGTGGTAACGAGCTCCGTCATTTGTGCAAACGATGCATCCACCTCGTCAACGGCGATAAGTACCCCGGTGCCAGTCGCTTCAAGCTGAGCAAACAGGGCGTTCATCTTAGTACGCCAGTTGGCGCCTTCAAATTCAATATCGACGTTTTCCCAGCTCATACTACCTATGGGGGCAATCCCAACACTGTTCACACGCCTAGAAGCAGGCTTTTCGATCAAATGGGCGGCCGATTCATTGAGGCGCTGCAGAATGTCTTCGAGCATCCCGTCCGAAGCCGTCACGTTCGCCGTAATCCAGCCTTCTTGCTGGGCGCGGTACGACAGATATGCCAAAAGAGCCGTTTTGCCCGTCCCGCGCGCGCCGTAGAAAATCGAGCATAGGTTGGGGTCGGAATCGGCGCTTTCAAACGCCAGCACCATATCATCAATGATTTGCTCACGACCGGCCATGTATGCCGGCACACGTCCGAACATCGGCGTGAACGGATTTGCTTGCCTGTACGCTGTCGCCGCCGCCATAAAGCCTCCCTTGAACTCACGTAATTCCATTATGCCCTACAACCCTTGATTTTTTTGAGCGCCTTTGAGTTTCTTGAGCATGCTTGAGTTCTTTGAGCAAATGGCCAACAGCGGCGCTGACCGTCCTCTTCGAACAAAACAAAAACCACCACAAAGGGGACTATCCCCTTTGTGGTGGTTTTGACGGTGGAAGTGGAGCGTCGTTACTTGGAGAGCTCGTCAGCAAGGGCCTCGATCTGCGCGCGCGAGGCGTCGTTGAGCGAACCCAGGACGGTCACCTTGTTCTGCGTCAGGGTAATGTCCTTCATGCCCTCGAGCTCCTTGGTCATGACCTTGGCAGCGGCAGGCGCCCAGGAACCGGCCTCGACAAGCGCCACGGTACGGTTCTGGTAGGCATGCTCGGCGAGCGTGTGGATGAAGGTGCTCATGAACGGGAAGATCTCGCCCTGGTAGGTGATGGAAGCGAGCACCAGACGGTCGTAGCGGAACGCGTCCTCAACGGCCTCGGCCATATCATCGCGAGCAAGGTCGAAGACGGAGACCTTCTGGCCGCGAGCCTCGAGTGCCGCGGTGAGCTCCTCGACGGCTGCCTTCAGGTGGCCGTACACGCTCGCATAGGCAATGGTGATGCCCTCGTCCTCGGGCTGATAGCTCGACCAGGTGTTGTAGGTGTCGAGGTAGTAGCCCAGGTTCTCGGTTAGCACGGGGCCATGGAGCGGACAGATAACCTGGATGTCCAGATCGGCGGCCTTCTTAAGCACGGCCTGCACGAACTTGCCGAACTTTCCCACGATGCCAAAGTAGTAACGGCGTGCCTCGCAGGCCCACCCTTCCGGATCTTCGATGTCATTGGCACCAAACTTGCCAAAGCCATCGGCACTAAAGAGCACCTTATCGGTGGACTCGTAAGAGAACAGCACCTCAGGCCAGTGCACGTTGGGGGCGCCGACAAAGGTCAGGCTGTGACCGCCCAGATCGAGCACGTCGCCCTCTTTGACGACCATCTTGCGCTCGGGGTAATCGGTACCAAAGTAGTTGACCATCATGCGGAAGGCACCCATACTGGCCACGATCTGGGCCTGGGGATAGCGCTCCATAAAGGCGGCGATGCCGGCGGAGTGGTCGGGCTCCATGTGGTGGACGACCAGGTAATCGGGCGTGCGACCGTCGAGCACGGCCTCGATGTTGCCGAGCCACTCGTCAACAAAACCGCCGTCAACCGAATCGGCGACAGCGATCTTCTCGCCCAAGATTACGTAGCTGTTGTATGCCATACCGTTCTCGGACACGTCGTACTGGCCCTCGAACAGGTCAATGTCGTGATCGTCGACGCCAACGTAGCGGATATCCTTGGTGATCTCCATCAGGCAAAGCCTCCTAGATAGACAAAAGAGCCCGTCTATCATAGCACTCGGCCGTATCTCAACAGCTATCTGCCGGCATCCTTACCATTTGTTATTGAAGCGCGGCAACACGCCGTTGACCTGCGGAAACTATGAGCGCGGAGCCGCTGTGGTATGTCGAACGATGAGCTGGCCGGGGATACGGATGGCGACGGTCTTGCCCGGCACCCCCTCCTTAGGGACCGCATGCTCAAACACCTCGCGTCCGCGCTGATGCAGATCGAATCGCACGGTCGTGAGCTCGTTGTGTGCGACAAAATCGTCGAGCGAATCGTCGACGCCCACCACACTCACGTCCTCGGGCACGCGCAGGCCACTATCGCGCAGCGCGGCGATGGCGCCGTTTGCCATCTGGTCGTTTGCCGCATAGATCGCCGTCATGGCGCGGTCGTGTTCTGCCAGATACCTGCCGGCCTCGTAGCCGCTGCTGGCAGACCAGTCGCCCTCGAGCGGCTCTGCCGGCTCGATATGCCTGCGCTCGAGCGCGTCTTGCCAACCGGCGCGGCGGAACTGCTCGTCCACCGAGAAGGACGGGCCGCCGATATAGCGAATCTGTTCGTGACCAAGCTCAAACAGGTGATCCATAAGCAGCAGCGAGCAGCCGTAATGGTCGGAGTCGACCGTGGTCACGCGCGGATGCGCATACATGGTGACGATAACCGTGCCGATTCCCGGCAGCGGATCAAACGTCTCAAAGTCGGGCGCCATGCGGCTCATGCCGATGATGATGCCATCGACCGGCAGGGCCGCCATGCGACGCGTGGCTTCGGCAAGCGAAAACTCCTCGGTCTTGGACATCTCGACTAGCGTGATGGCACAGCCGTGCTCGCGAGCGGCGCTGGCGATGCCGTCGATCATTGAGAGGTTGCCAAACTTGGTGACATCGTTGATGCACAGGCCGACCGAATGGTAACGGCCATCGCGCAGCGAGCGACCGGCATAACTCGGACGAAAGCCGAGCTCTTGCATCGCGGCCTGCACGCGCTGGCGCGTCTGCTCGTTAACGTTGGGCAAGCCGTTGGCGACGCGCGAAACCGTCTGCTGCGAAACGCCAGCAGCACGGGCGACGTCAGCCATGGAGACCGGACGCGTACCTGTATCGTTGGACGGGCGCCTTGCCACTGGATCACCTTCACCCTTGCGAGATCTGAATAGCGTGCATGCCGGCCCCGTGCAGAAATGAGCCCGCGCGGAGGGCCGCTATCGTCGGACGCATGTTAACGTACTCCACTTTTTTTAGCTGCAGCTTTTCTGCTCTATAAGTCCATACGGCACTACCGTTCACGGCCGAATTTCGACCGACTACCAGATTCTCAAAAAGTAATAAGCGTTGTGTTATGAGTACGTTAACATAGCCCTTAACGTGCGGCATCGTGGATGCTGAGTTCACGCCGCTTCAAATTGTTAACGTACTCATAACGACGCAAAAATCGTCCGTACGCGCCAAAGAAAGGACCCTCATGACCGCCCCCGACGAAAAGACGCTCGCCACGCTCACCAAGCTGTTTGAGGAGGAGTTTGGCCCCATCGGCGACCGACAGGTGCTCTACGTGCACGCGCCCGGCCGCTCCGAGATCAGCGGCAACCACACCGACCACGAGGGCGGCCACGTTATCGCCGGCTCACTCGATGTCGCCGTCGACGGCATTGCCGTGGCAACCGACACCAACAAGGTCCGCGTTGCCGACGAGGGCTACCCCACCTTTGAGATCACGCTCGACACGCTGGATGTTCAGGAGTCCGAGAAGGGCACGTCCGCAAGCCTCGTGCGTGGTATGGCCCACGAGGTCGCAGCGCTTGGTGTTGAGCCCCAAGGCTTCGACTTCGCCTTCACCTGCTCCGTTCCCTCGGGCGGCGGCCTTTCCAGCTCCGCTGCCGTCGAGGCCGCATATGGCCGCGCCATGGAGACGCTCTGGGGCGCGCCCGCCATTGAGCCCGTCGCGCTTGCGCAGATGAGCCAGCGCACCGAGAACAACTACTACGGCAAGCCCTGCGGCCTGATGGACCAGGCTGCCGTGTGCCTGGGCGGCCTTGCCTACATGGATTTTGAGGACCAGGCTCAGCCTAAAACTCAGAAGCTCGAGCTCAACTTTGAGGATCACGGCTATGCGCTCGTGCTCGTTAAGGTGGGCGCCGACCATGTGGCAGCTACCGACGACTACGCCGCCGTTCCGCGCGAGATGCAAGACGTTGCCGCCGAGTTTGGCAAGGCACGTCTGTGCGAGGTCGACGTTGCCGACTTTGATGCCAAGCTGCCCGAGCTGCGCGCCAAGCTGGGCGACCGCGCCTGCCTGCGCGCCGTTCACTACTGGTACGAGAACGGCCTGGTCGACAAGCGCTGGGCAGCTCTTAACGCCGGCGACATCGACCAGTTCCTGGTCCTGACGCGCGAGTCCGGCGCCAGCTCCGCCATGTACCTGCAGAATGTCGTTGCCAAGCTGGGCTCCGAGCAGCCCTCCATGTACGCCCTGGCGCTGGCCGAGCACGTGCTCGACGGCCGCGGCGCCGTCCGCATCCACGGCGGTGGCTTTGGCGGCACTATTCAGGCCTTCGTGCCGCTCGATCTGGTCGATACCTTCATTACCAAGATGAATGGCTGGCTGGGCGAGGGCTCTGCCCGTCACTACGCTATCTCTGACAAGGGGGCTTACGCGGCATGGCTGTAATGACCGACGTGCGCGAGGCCGCGCAGAACCTGATCGAGTACGCCATCCACCGATCCATGATCGGACAGGACGACCGCATCTGGGCCTACAACACCATTTTGGAGTGCATTGGCGCCACGGGCCCCGCGCTCGACATGGCCTGGGCGCTGCAGACTGAGAAGATTTCGCTTCTGCACCCCGATACCCTCCCCGACTTTGATCTGGAGGGCACGCTCGCCGCGCTTTCCGAGACCGCCGTCGCCAACGGTGCCGCCGAGGACACGGCGTCGGGCCGCGACCGTATCGCCATGCGCATCATGGGCGCACTTATGCCGAGGCCTTCGGTTGTAAACGAGGAGTTCAATGGACGCATGGGCGTCAACGAGCCCCGCGCCGCGACCGACTGGTTCTACGGCCTGTGCTGCGACGCCGGCTATGTGCGCCGCGCCGCCATCGCGCGCAACATCAAGTGGAGCACCCCCACCAACTGGGGCGATCTCGAGATAACCATCAACCTGTCCAAGCCCGAGAAGGACCCGCGCGACATTGCCGCAGCCGGTGCCGCCAAGAACACGGGCGAAAAGTATCCTGCCTGCCAGCTCTGCATCGAAAACGAGGGGTACCCCGGACGCTCCGCCGCAGCCGACGGTGGCGCTCACCCCGCTCGCCAGAACCTGCGCGTTATCCCCATTCAGCTCGACGGCGAGCGCTGGGGCTTCCAGTACAGCCCGTACGCGTACTTTAACGAGCATTGCATTGCCATGAGCTCCGAGCATCGCCCGATGCACGTCGATCGCAAGGGCCTCTCCTGCCTACTCGATTTTGTGGACCTGTTCCCGCACTACTTTATCGGCTCCAACGCCGACCTGCCCATCGTGGGCGGCTCGATCCTGTCGCACGACCACTTCCAGGGCGGCGCGCACGAGTTCCCGATGATGCATGCGGCCGAGGTTTCGCAGTTTAGCGTGCCCGGCTTTGACCAGGTCACCGGCACCGTGCTGCAGTGGCCGCTCTCGGTGCTGCGCCTGCGCTCGCACGACCGAGCTCAGCTGCTCGATGCCGCCGAGAAGATCATCCTCGCCTGGCGCGAGTGGACCGACGAGTCCGTGGGCGTCATCGCGCACACGGCCGACGGCGTGGCCCACAATACCGTGACGCCCGTCATCCGCCGCGTGGACTCCCGCGGCAACGCCGGCGGCGAGATCTACGAGGCCTACCTGGCACTTCGCTGCAACATTACGACCAATGAGCATCCGCTGGGCGTGTTCCACCCGCATGCCGAGTATCACCACATTAAGAAGGAGAACATTGGCCTGATTGAGGTCATGGGCCTGGCCATTCTTCCGCCGCGCTTGGTTCCCGAGCTCGGCGCCGTTCGCGAGCACCTGCTGGCGGCCAAGGCCGATGCCAGCTACGACCTTGCCGGCGCGCTCGAGGGCGATGATCTTTGCCGCAGCCACGCCGCATGGGCCGAGGACATTTTTGCCCGCCGCGCCGACGAGCTTACGGCGGACAACGCCATCGATATCCTGCACGAGGAGGTCGGCGTGGTGTTTGGCCACGTACTCGACAACGCCGGCGTCTTTAAGTGGGACGAGGCCGGCCGCGCCGCCCAGCAGCGCTTTATCGACTCGCTGTAGCACGCAGCTCAAACCGTCCCAATGATCCCTTGGGGACGGAGGAAAACGGATCATTTCCGCCCACACGACAACGGCGCCCGCCGGCAACATCGCCGACGGGCGCCGTTTTGATGCAAGGGTAGCTAATTTGCACTAAAACAAGGCGTGTCCCAAACTGCCGGCAGAAAAGGATCGTCCCTAGGTGCCGACCTAAACTCCCACATTATTCGATGGAAAAACGTGGTTGCCTCCCACATTATTCGATGGAAAAACGTGGTTCACTCCCACATTTTTCGATGGAAAGACCAAAACAGTCTTATACTAACCATGATCGTTAGGAGGCAGTGTGCAGCGACAGCTAATGGACGAACTCATCGCTTGGAAATCTAGGGCAAACCGCAAGCCCCTCCTGCTTAAGGGGGCCCGCCAGACGGGAAAAACCTGGCTTCTCAACGAATTCGCAGGCCAGCAGTATCAAAACGTCATCCGTTTTGACTTTATGCTCGAACCGGGCGCACGTTCGCTGTTCGACGGAAGCCTTGACCCCAAACGCATCATCTCCCAGATAGAGCTCCTGCGCGGCCAGACCATAACGCCGACAGACACACTCATCATCTTCGACGAAATCCAAGAGGCACCGCGTGGCATCACCTCGCTCAAATACTTCAACGAGCTGGCGCCGGAATACCATATCGTGGCAGCCGGCTCCTATATGGGGCTCGCGCTCCGACGCGAAAACGAGTCGTTCCCCGTCGGCAAGATCGACCAGCTCACCATGCGCCCCATGGGGTTTGTCGAGTTCGTTCGTGCCGTCGATGGCGATCCGCTCGCAGATGCCATCCTTGCCGCAGACATGGACCTGCTGGCAAACGTTTCCGAAAAGCTCGAGCGCCTGCTCAAGGAATACCTCGTTGTCGGTGGCATGCCAGAAGTTGTCTCCGCTTTCGCCGCCTCCCACGATTTCATCGAGGCCCGCAGGCTCCAGCAGCAAATCATCGAAGCTTACGAATCCGATTTTGGCAAGCATGCGCCAGCCCGCATCGTCGAGCGCATGAGGCTGGTTTGGAAATCCCTTCCCGGCCAGCTCGCAAAGGAAAACAAGAAGTTCGTCTACGGCGCGCTTCGTCCCGGGGCGCGCGCACGCGATTTTGAGGAAAGCCTCCAGTGGCTCATGGACTATGGAATCGTTCATAAGGTACCACGTGTTTCCGCCCTAAGAGCACCGCTCACAAGCTACGAGGATCTCTCGGGCTTCAAGCTGTTCTGCATCGACACCGGCATCCTCGGAGCACTCTCCGGCCTCTCTCCGGCCATTGTTCTGAACGGGCCCGCTGTTTTTACGGAGTTCAAAGGCTCGCTGACCGAGCAATACGTCGCACAGGAGCTTTTGCTCCAAGGCAAAACTCCCGCGTATTGGTCATCCTCTTCCGGCAATGCAGAGACTGACTTTGCCATCGACCATGCGGGAATCGTGCTTCCGCTCGAGGTCAAGGCGGCAGAGAATCTCAAAGCAAAGAGTCTGAGGATTGCCTGCGAGAAGTTCAAGCTCGAGCGCTGCGTGAGAACATCGTTAGCGGCATATAGAGACGAGGGCACGCTCGTCAACATTCCGCTCTGGGAGATTGGGCAAATCGACAAGCTGGCATAGGCGCTGTGGAGGGGGTGCCCCGTAAGGAGTGTCCCAAACTGCCGGCAGAAAAGGAACGTCCCTCTCTACCGCATTCCCGAAGCAAGGTAACGCCGATGTTTTGGCAACGGCAGCGAGCGGGTCGCATTTGAGACAAGGTGACGTGAAACGAAAGGGCACTGACCTTCTGGTCGTGCCCTTGAAGTTGAACGTCAGATTGCCCAAATGCGGCCCGCGCAGCGTCGGCCCGTTACGCGGTTTGGTAAAACCGCGTAACCTTAAAGCTCTACGACCTCGACGCTGTTGTAGATCTCGTCCCAGCGGTCCATGACCAGGTGGCCGGTCTTGGGATCCATGGCGTTGAGCTTGCCGCAGGTATTGGCGGTCTTGAGCACCGTGACATCGTCGGCACCAGCAGCAATGGCATGCGCAAAGCCGGCGATGGTCGAGTCGCCGGAACCCGTCGCGTTCACAGCCGCAATCGCGGGCGTCTTGGCGCGGAACGCGCGACCCTCATGAAAGCCCACCGAACCGGCAGCGCCCATCGAAACGACAACCCAGGGGATACCGGCAAAGCGGCCATCGGCGGCAAGCGCCTCGCGCAGGGCATCGACATCATCGGTCGTAAAGGACGTACCCAGCAGGCCGTTAATCTCGGTCAGGTTGGGCTTTACGAGCTCAGGCTTAGCGTCGGACTCCAGCGCGGCCTCCAGCGATGCGCCCGAAGTGTCGAGCAGCACCTTGGCGCCCGCCTCCTCGGCAATCTTGACGAGCTCGGCATAGTAGCCGGTATCGACGCCACGCGGCAGCGAACCCGAAAGCGTCACGACGTCCGCCTTCGCTGCAAGCTCGGCGAACTTGGCCGTAAAGGCCTCGAGCTCGGCAGGCGCAATCTGCGGGCCGCTCTCCAGCAGCTCGGTCTGATTACCCTCGTGCAGAATATTCAGGCAAATGCGCGTCTCACCGGCGATGGGCACAAAGTCGTTCTTGACTCCGTCGGCATCCATAAGCTCGGCCATATAGGCACCCATGTGGCCGCCGAGCAGGCCGGACGCGAGCACATCGTCGCCCAACTGCAGCAGCACACGGCTCACGTTGAGGCCCTTGCCGCCAGCGGTCTTTTCGGGCGTCACGCGGTTCACGTCGTCGATGATCAGCTTGTCGAGTTGATAGCGCGTATCGATCGACGGGTTCATGGTAACGGTCAGAATCATATTGAACTCCTGTTTCCGGGGCACGACGTGTGCGGCCCCAAACATACGATAGCTCGTTAAAGGATCTCGATCTCAAAACCGCGGGTGACAGTCTCCCCCGGCTTGGTAACCAGGCAGCCACGCTTGTGCTCCAGAATATCGTCCTCATCGGAGCAGGTGGACAGGCCGCCCCACGGTTCCACGGCCACAAAGTCGCCCTCGGGCTTGCTCCACACAATCAGGTATGGCATATCGGGGAACGTCAGGCGCACGCCCTTGTCCTCGGTTTTCTTGGTCAGCGTAACCACGCGGCTCTCGAGCACGTCAAAGATGGTCTCCGCGAAGTCGAAAAGTTCGTGGGTCAGCGGCAGGTCGTGGCCGATCATCGGGTTTTTGCTGCGATGCTCGACATCAATCAGGCCCGTCGAGGGAACGGCAGTACAGAGCTCGGCGGCCTCACGCTGATCAAAACGAAGTTCATAGTCGTCATAGGACTCGCCCTCGTCGAGCGGGCACTTAAAGCCGGGGTGACCGCCCACAAAGAATGGCATATCCTCGGTGCCCTCATTGGTCACCTCGTACGACACGGCCACCTTAGCCGCATCGATCGTGTAGCGCGCGACGATCTTAAACGGATACGGATACTGCTCGAGCAGTTCGGCATGGTCGGCAGAGCTTAGGCTCAGCGCAACCATGTTGTCGCCCTGCTCCTCGAGCTTCCACTCCTGCTTGCGGGCAAAGCCGTGGCGGGCAAGCTTGACCTCGCGGCCGCCCATGGTCATCGCGCGGCCGTCACGAAGGCCGCCGCAAATCGGAAAGCAAATGGGCGCCTGGCCCGACCAGACCGAAGGATCGCCCTGCCACAGGTACTCGCGACCGTTGGCTTTAATCGAAGTGAACGATCCGCCAGCCGTGCTCAGTGCCACACGAACAGAACCGTTATCAAGAACAAACTCCATAGGAGCCTTCCCTTTCGTACGCCAGCCCGCCGAGTCAGTGGGGCTGATAGAAAACCGGCCCGCGCCCCCTCACAGAAACGCGAGCCGTCAACGGACTAGTTAATTACGCCGGATACCCGCTAATCATGGTATTCGCCGCGGTCCCACTTCTCGAGGAACTCGTCAAAGAAGTGCGGGTCGGCCTGAGCCTCGGCGTCGGCCTTATTGCAGGCATCGATCTTGGCAATCAGGGCATCGTGCTCGGGGGTCTTCTCGTAGGGCTCCTCCAGGAAGGCAAGCATGATGTCGGCCATCAGGAACTCGCCGGTGATCTTACCGCCAAAGCCCACGATGTTGGCGTTGAGCTCGCGACGGGCATACAGGGCAGAGGTCATGTCGCGAACCAGGGCGCAGCGAGCGCCGGGAACCTTGTTGACAGCGTTGGTGATGCCGATACCGGTGCCGCACAGGGCCACGCCAAAGTCGGCCTTGCCGCTGGCAACAGCCTCGCCCACGGCCTTGCCGTAAATGGGATAGTGCGTGCGGCTGTGGCTGTAGGTACCGCAGTCGAGCACCTGGTAGCCGGCCTGCTCCAGGCGGTCGGCCAGATAGATCTTCTCGTCCGTAACGATATGGTCGCAACCGATTGCGATGGTCTTCTTCATCAGAACGTCCTTTCGTCTGAATTCACAAGTTGAGGTAGAAGTTCGAGTTCTCGGTGGCTCTCGTTAGGCCATCTTGTTGAGCATGTCGACACGGATCTGATGACGACCGCCGGCGTACTGGGCGCGCAGGAACTCGCGGGCGATCTTCTTGGCGACCTCGGTGCCCACAACGCCCGGGCCCATGGTGACCATGCGCGAGCCGTTGTGCTCGCGGGTCATGTAGGCGGAGCGCTCGTCGGAAATGTTGGCGACGACCATGCCCTTCATCTTGACGGCGGCCATATAGGAGCCGACGCCGTACTTATCGAAGGCAAAGCCCTGGGAATCCTTGTGCTCCAGCAGGTCCTTGGCGACGGCGGTCGCGGAATCGACATAGTCCGCGGCAGGGATCTCGGAATAGTCGACGACCTCGTGACCGTCGGCGATGAGCATCTCCTTGATGGACTCCTTCATCGACATACCGTCGGCATCGGAAGCGATTACAACCCTCATGACATCCTCCTTGAGAGATACGCAGGTGCGTAGTTTCTGTTTGGAAGTGTTGAATCGCGCTCAGGTCCGGGCATCTGAATGTGCGGTTCTTCACTGTTCATGTTTATTTGAACACATTCGAACAACGACTGCAACAACTATTTGTTTATCTTTGTTCTTTTTTGAACAATTACCGTTCGCGGGTGTTTGTTGACCGTTTGGGCCTGACGGAGGCGTGAGCGGTCACGCACTCAACAAAAAGGGCGACCGAGAACGCATCTCGGTCGCCCTTTCGGAGATATGGATCAGCAAAACGATCCTTTTAGCTACTCAGTCTGCCCGCCCTTCTTGACGTGCTTGGAGGGGGCGCTCAGAAAACGACCCGTCAGATAGTTCGTGGGACCGGAGATATCGATCCCCAGCAGTACGTGCCCAAGCCACAAGAATGCAGCAAGCACCAGCAGCGGAATCACGCACGAAGTCACAATCATCACGATGACACCTTCGATGAGATCAGTCACCTGCTGGACAACCTCGTCGGTCATCGACTTGGCGCTATCGGTCACCGAAGTCAGCAGACTCGAGGCGCCTTCGGTCAGTTGCTCAAGCACGTTTTTGTCTGACTTTGCTTCAGATTTCTTTTTGCTCTTTGACGAGCTCGCCTCAGCCGCGCCTGTCGCCTTTTGCTCGGCCTGCTCGATGCTCACCTGGTACGTCTCGTCGACTTTTTGCGATACCCACACGCTTGCGGGCACCAACGCCATGCCGATCATGGCAACCACCAGCACGCGTGTTGCCACGCGGCGCAGGACGGCGCTGGTGCTCCAGCGTCCGTGAATGCCAAGCGACACCGCGAAGAGTACGAGCGAGAACGGGATTAGGATGCCCAAGCCCACCGACCATAATATAGTGAGCAGGTATTTCTCGAGGTACAGCACGGCAAGCACGATGCCTAAGTTGCCCGAAAGCTGTGCGAGTTGCTCAGCCACCGGTGTTCCCGTGTCGCCCGGCAGCGCGGTAATGCCCGCAGACAGCGCCACGCACGACGTCGTGAGCGCCAACACGTTGCCCTTCTTTTGGTCGATGACCTCGATAGTTGAGTCCCAGGTCTTGGTGTCGGCAAAATGCGGACGAGCGACAAAGCCCGATAGAAGCGCCAGTACCACGAGCGCAACGATGAACCCGATCTGCAACTTTTTGTTTGCACACACGACATCGGACAGGCTAGGCTGCAGTTCGGCCACCGTCGTATGCTCGGTAATTTGGACGGGGCGCCCGTGAGCCATCTCGCCCGCACCTCTCTTTTGAATCGATCCGTTGTCCGGCATTTGGATACCTCCTCATTCCGGCCTGTATTGCGGATGGAAGTATACCCAGCGAGCGAAGAACCGAACGGCAGGGTGGGCGTTTGACCCAAGAGTGTCCCCAATGACTAGTTGATGACTAAGGACTGTCCCTAACTGCCGGCAGAAAAGGAACGTCCCTAAGTGCCGCAAAAAAGCCCTGTCGCGGGGTTGCGACAGGGCTTTTGGAAGGGGACTTGGTTGTGAGAGCTCGTTAGGCGAGCTTAGCCTCGAGTGCGGCGATGCGCTTGTAGGCATCGATGGTAAAGCGGGTCTGCTTCTCCAGGATCATGGTGGTCATCAGGGTGTCCTGAGCGTGAGCCATGATGAAGGTCATCTCCATCTCGCCACCGCCGGCCTCCTGCGAAAGCAGCTTGGTCTGCGTGTCGTGAGCACCGATGAGCGCGTCGCTGGCATCCTTGTGCAGCTGCTCGGCCTTCTCAAAGTCACCCTCGCGGGCAGCATCGAGTGCAGCGAGCAGGTCGGTCTGGGCGTCACCCGCGTATGCGACGATCTCGAATCCAACCATCGAGATTTCTTCTTTGGTTGCCATATTGCGTTCCTTTCACATATGAACCAATGGAGAGCATCGCGTCCGGGCATACGCGCTGCGTTGTGTATGCCAGAAACATTAACATTCAAACAAAAAAGAACAATCCAAAACGCATTTTTGAGCTATGAACGGTCGATTTTCGCCCGTGAACGGTTTCTAAACCATTTCAAACAATATCGAACATAACGAGCTGCAACCCAAACAGGTCCGCACCCTAGCGCAAACCGCGTACCGTATCGCCCTCGATGAGCACGCCGGGGATCAGCATATGCTCCACGCCGGCCACGACGCCCTCGGCGCCGGCAATCTTGTCGACCGCCCACATGCCAACGCGCTTGTTATCAAAGCGCACCGTAGTTAAATGTCGATCGGGCACGATATCGCCCAGGCTATCGTCAACGCCCACCACGCTCACGTCCTCGGGCACGCGCTTCCCGCGCGACTCGAGCCCGCGAATGCAGCCATAGGCCATAGCATCGTTCGAAGCATAGATAGCCGTGCATGTCGGATCGTCCGCCAGAGCCTGCCCGGCGGCATACCCACTCTGCGCCGTCCAGTCGCCACGAACAAGCCGCGGCGGCTCAATGCCATGCACACGCAGGGTCTCGCGCCAGCCCTCCTCGCGCTGCATGCCCGAAAGCGAACGCTCGG
Source organism: uncultured Collinsella sp. (assembly GCA_958415525.1). Classification (GTDB taxonomy): domain Bacteria; phylum Actinomycetota; class Coriobacteriia; order Coriobacteriales; family Coriobacteriaceae; genus Collinsella. The sequence continues at coordinate 23,035 of CATYZE010000012.1, forward strand.
GGCACGAGATAAAGTGCACCGTCTTGTGCCCCTGCCCCAGCAAGTACTCAACCACCTGACGCGAGCAATCGAACTGGTCGTTATCGACCGTCGAGCACAGCGGGTGCTCCAGCATGGTAACGAGCACCGTCTGCATGCCGGGCAGCGGCTCAAAGGTGCCAAAGTCTGCCGGCATACGGTTCATTATTACGACCATGCCGTCCACCGGCAGCGCACTCATGCGCGACGACGCACTCTCGAGGGTATAGGGATGTCCATCTACTTTAGTAAGGGTGATGGCATAGCCGTGCTTGTCAGCCGCAGCGGCAAAGCCCTCCATGCGGTCGAGGTTTCCGGTGCCGGTGATATTGAACATGGCGACGCCGACGGTCTTGAACTTGCCGCGGCGCAGCGACCGGCCGGCAAAGTTGGGTCGATATCCGAGCTCGCGCATGGCGGCGCGCACGCGCTCCTTGGTCTCGGGACGTACACTGGGCGAATCGTGCACGGTGCGCGAGACCGTCTGCTCCGAGACGCCCGCAAGACGTGCCACGTCCTTAACGGATACCGATTTTTTAACAGCGGCCATAGGTCGATCTTTCTATGTCAACGATGCCATCGCGGGCATCCCAACAGACAAAATGAACGCCTCCAAGTATATCCAACGCCTCCCCCGCCATACGCTCACCACCCAAAACCTACCGTTCACCGACAATCCTGCGTCCCCGAACGGTTTTTGTCGCCCAAATGTTAACGTTGCCATTGTGCAAACACAGAGCCACCGGGCGGCTCAAACGTTTACGCGCAAGGAATCGACGGTCCATAGGCACAGGGGCCACCGGTTCGCGTCTTTTTTTGTATCACAAAATGGCAACGTCAACATTTTGGCAAACAAGGTCCAAACGTTACCATCGTTGCTAACCCACCGACTCTTAGGAGCTTTGCATGGAGCAACTCATCGCCACCATCGAAAAGGGCCAGCCCCTTTTCAACGCGATCGCCCGCAACAAGTACCTCAAGGCGATCCGCGACGGCTTTATCTCCGTCATCCCCATCATCATCTTCTCGTCCATCTTCTGCCTGGTGGCCTCGGTCCCCAACATCTGGGGTTTCTACTGGCCCGATGACATCAACAACGCTCTGTGGAAGTGCTACAACTACTCCATGGGCATCCTGGCCATCGCCTGCGCCGCCACCACCGCCAAGCACTTCGCCGACGCTCAGAACCGCGATCTGCCCAAGAATAACCAGATCAACTTCATCTCCTGCATGTGCGCGGCCATCATCGGCTTCCTGCTGCTCTCGAGCGACACGATCTCCACGGACGCCGCCAGCGGCTTCAACACCACCTACCTGGGTTCCAAGGGCCTGCTGACCGCCTTCATCGCTGCGTTTGTGACCGGCATCATCTACAAGTTCTTCATTAAGCGCAACATCACCGTCAAGATGCCCGAGCAGGTTCCGCCCAACATCTCGCAGACCTTTAAGGACATCATCCCCTTCTCCGTCTGCATCACCGTCTTTTGGGTCTTTGACATCGTCTTCCGCTCTGCCTTTGGCTTCTGCTTTGCCCAGGGCGTCATCCAGGTGTTCCAGCCCCTGTTCACCGCTGCCGACGGCTACATCGGCCTCGCTGTGATCTACGGCGCTATGAGCCTCTTCTGGTTCGTCGGCGTCCACGGCCCCTCGATCGTCGAGCCTGCCATCGCCGCCGCCCTCGTTGCCAACATGACCGACAACCTGGCTGCTTACCAGGCCGGTCAGCACGCTTCTGCCGTCCTGACGCAGGGCGCCCAGTACTTCGTCGTCTGCATGGGCGGCACCGGCGCCACGCTCGTCCTCGTCTTCATGTTCTGCTTCCTGGCTAAGTCCCAGGAGATGCGTGCGGTCGGTAAGGCCTCCATCGTCCCGGTCTGCTTCGCCGTCAACGAGCCGCTGCTGTTCGCCGCGCCCATCGTGCTCAACCCCGTCTTCTTTGTCCCGTTTGTCTTTGCCCCGATCGCCAACGTCTGGATCCTCAAGGTCTTTATCGACTTCCTGGGCATGAACGGCTTTATGTACACCCTGCCCTGGACCGTCCCCGGCCCCATCGGTACCATCATGGGCCTGGGCTTCCAGCCGCTCGCTTTTGTGATGCTCGCCATCATCCTGGTCGTCGACTTCCTTCTGTACTACCCGTTCTTCCGTGCCTATGACGCCCAGAAGTGCGCCGAGGAGGCCGAGATTTCCCAGGAGGAGCTCGCCGCCAAGAACGCCGAGAAGGCTGCCAAGCTCAACGACGCCTTCCAGGGCAAGGCCGATGCCAAGAGCGTTGCCGACGGCGCCGCTGCCGAGGCCGTAAAGGCCGACGCCTCCCCCGCCGCTGCAGCCCCCGCTGCCGAGGCCACGGCCGCCAGCGACCTCAACGGCAAGCGCGTGCTCGTGCTCTGCCAGGGTGGCGGCACCTCGGGCCTGCTGGCCAACGCACTGGCCAAGGCCGCCAAGGAGCGCGGTATCGACCTGGAGACCGCTGCCGACGCCTATGGCAACCACGTGGATATGCTCCCCGACTTTGACCTGGTCGTCCTGGCCCCGCAGGCCGCGAGCTACCTCGCCGACCTGCAGAAGGACTGCGAGCGCGTGGGCAACAAGTGCGTCGCCTGCCGCGGCAAGCAGTACATCGAGCTCTCCCAGAACGGCGACAAGTCTCTCGCCTTCGTCTCCGAGCAACTCTCGAAGTAAGTAACGCCTAGGGCCAGCCGACCATCCAAGACCGGCTGGCCCTTCGATTTAGACGATTGGATCATCATGTCCGTTAATCCTGCTAGCGTCACCAACCCGCCCGCGCAGTTTCCCGAGGACTTTGTCTTTGGCGGCGCCACTGCTGCCTACCAGGTAGAGGGCGAGACCCGCACTCACGGTAAGGGCAAGGTTGCCTGGGACGACTTCCTGGAGGCCCAGGGGCGCTTCTCCCCCGATCCCGCTTCGGACTTCTACAACCAGTACCCCGTCGATCTAGAGCTGTGCGAGGAGTTCGGTATCAACGGCATTCGCCTCTCCATCGCCTGGAGCCGCATCTTCCCCAACGGCACCGGCGAGATCAACCCCGAGGGCGTGCAGTTCTACCACGACCTCTTCGCCGAGTGCCACAAGCACCACGTCGAGCCGTTCGTCACGCTGCACCACTTCGATACGCCGCTTCCCCTCTTTGAAAAGGGCGACTTCCTCAACCGCGAAACCATCGACGCCTTTGTGGACTTTGCCACCTTCTGCTTTAAGGAGTACGCCGACCAGGTGACCTACTGGTTCACCTTTAACGAGATCTGGGCCGACGCCTCCAACACCTACATCGAGGGCACCTTCCCCGGCGGCGTCAAGGCGCATCTGGCCGAGGCCTTCCAGTGCGAGCACAACATGATGCTCGCCCACGCCAAGGCAGTGCTCGCCTTCCACAACGGCGGCTTTAAGGGCAAGATCGGAGTCATCCAGTCGCTGGAGTTTAAGTACCCGCTCAACGAGAACGACCCTGCCGACATCAAGGCCGCCAACAACGAGCACGTGCTGCAGAACCAGTTCCTGCTCGACGCCACCTTCCGCGGCGACTACGCGCCCGACACGCTCGAATGTGCCAACCGCCTGGCTGCCGTCTCGGGCGGCACCATCGAGATCCTGGACGAGGACCTCGAGATCATGCGCGAAGCCGCGCTCTACAACGACTACTTGGGCGTTAACAACTACCAGTGCCGTTTCCTGAAGGCCTACGATGGCGAGAACGACCTGCACCACAACGGTACGGGCGAGAAGGGCACCGGCCGTTGGCGCGTCAAGGGCATTGGCGAGCATGTGAACAAGCCCGGCATCCCCACCACCGACTGGGACTGGATCATCTACCCCGAGGGCCTGTTCGACCTGCTCGTCTACATTAAGCAGCGCTACCCCAACTACAAGCAGATCTTCATCACCGAGAACGGCATGGGCTACAAGGACCCCTACAAGGACGGCTTTGTGGACGACCAGCCGCGCATCGACTACATCGAGCAGCACCTGCGCTGGCTGCTCAAGGCCATGGAGGTCGGCGTCAACGTGGGCGGCTACTTCCTGTGGAGCCTGCAGGACCAGTTCTCCTGGACCAACGGCTACAACAAGCGCTACGGCTTCTTCTACGTAGACTTTGAGACCCAGAAGCGCACGCCCAAGGCAAGCGCCTACTGGTACAAGCACGTGGCGCAGACCCGTCGTCTGGACTAGTGGCTGGCGGGGTTGCCCGCTCACACAACCTGTCCCCATTTCTCAGCCGGGGGCGGCACGTCACACGGCGCGCCGCCCCCGGTCTTTTTGTTTTTTGGGCGGTTCGGGGGCCGTTTGTCTCGATCTGTAACATCTAACTGAGATTTTCGGCCCTAGCTGTTACAGATTGAGACGAACAGGATTGCTCTTTCCGAAGAATCTAAATCTGTAACACGTAGCCCGCTTTTGACCGTCTACCTGTTACAAATCGAGACAAACGGAGTAGGACCTAACCCCGTATGTCCCTAACAGTCGAGCGTTCGACCAGCGTGCTCGGCACATGAATCGCCTCGATAGACGAGCTCTCTCCAATCGCCGCCTCAAACGCAAGCTTACCGACACCGCGCAAATCAAATCGCAGCGTCGTCAGCCGATTGTGAGGAACAAGTCCCTCGAGTGCGTCGTCGATACCAACCACGCTCACGTCGTCGGGCACGGACAGGCCCGCGTTCTCGAGCGCGGCGATAACGCCCAGCGCCATCTGGTCATTTGCCGCAAGCACGGCAGTCGGCGCCTGCGACCCGCCGGCAAGCACCTCGGCCGCAATCCGCTCGCCCATGGCGTACCCACTGTCCGCACTCCAATCGCCACGCAGCATCGGAGCGGCATCGACATGAGCACGACCCAGCGTATCGCGCCAACCGGCCTCACGAAAACGCGAGGAAATCGAGTTTTCCGGACCCGCCACAAACCGCATATTCGAGTGACCATGTTCCAGCAGATAATTGGTCAACAGCTCGCACGAACCATACTGGTCGGAGTCGATCGTCGTGCAGCGCGGATGCGCATACATGGACAGGATGACCGTTCGCACTCCCGGCTGGGGAACAAACTCCTCAAAATCGGGAGCCATGCGGTTCATGTTGAGAATCATGCCGTCGACGGGTCGCTCGACCATGCGGCGCGAGGCATCGGCAAGTGCATAGGGCTTGTCGCCGCCCATCTCGATCATAGTGACGGCAAAATCGTGCTCGCGCGCCGCTTGCATGATACCCTCGAGCGTCGCCAGGTTACCGACACGTGTGATGTTGTACATGCACAGGCCAATAGAACGATACGACCCGCCGCGCAACGCCGCTCCAGCAAAATTGGGACGAAAGCCCAGCTCTTCCATGGCGGCCAGCACACGCTTGCGCGTCTTTTCCGTCACGTTGGGCATACCGTTGACCACGCGAGACACAGTCTGGCGGCTCACGCCAGCGAGCGCCGCAACCTCTGCCGCGCTCGCCGAACGACCATTCCTTGTCTGCTGATCCATGCCTTCCACGCTAACCTGCTTCCCAACTATTCCCCGCGCCCATGGCGCATCGTACATACATTGATAACGTGCTCATGATACCCGAGCCATATACCACAACATGAAAACTTCTGTCAATCAAAACCGCTTACCGAACAAATACAACCGTTCGCGGCTGTTTGAAGTTGTTTTGTTTCTATACATCCCAGCCGGATGTTAACGTGCTCATTGTCAAATGTTCACGTGCTCATTTTGGTTCTAATCATTTTAAGATAGTGTTTATCGGGCTTTTTCACCGCTGAACGCTAATCAGGGAGCCTCCTGAGCGCAAACGAACAATATCGAACAGCGAGACGAGAGGGTGTATGCATATGTCTTTGCTAAACCGCGTACAGCAGCTGCCGAAGGGCTTTGTTTGGGGCGCCGCAACCGCCGCGTACCAAACGGAAGGTTCCACGAAGGTGGCAGGCAAGGGTAAGACCATGTGGGACGATTACCTTGTCGCCCAGGGTCGCTTTTTGCCCGACCCGGCCAGTGATTTCTACAACCGCTACGAGGAGGATATCCGCCTTTCTGCCGAGCATGGACTCAACGCCATTCGTGTGTCCATCGCCTGGACCCGCATCTTCCCCAACGGCGACGATGCCGAACCCCTCGCCGAGGGCGTTAAGCACTACCACGAGCTGTTCGCCTGCTGCAAAAAGTATGGCGTCGAGCCCTATGTGTCCCTGCATCACTTTGACTCCCCCGCCGCCCTGTTCAACCAGGGCGACTGGCTCAACCGCAAGACCGTCGACGCCTATGTGCGCTATGCCGAGTTCTGCTTCCGCGAGTTCCGCGAGGTCAAAAATTGGTTCACCATCAACGAGCTCATCAGCCTCTCGCACTCCCAATACATCCAAGGCAACTTCCCGCCCAACCATCACTTTGATGTGACGAGCGGCATCCAGAGCCAGCACAACGAGCTCGTTGCCCACGCCCGCGCCGTCAACCTGTATAAGGATCTTGACGAGACCGAGCACCTGGGCGGACGCATTGGCATGGTCAACGTCCTGACGCCGGCATATCCTGCCACCGACTCGCCCGCCGACCAGCACGCCGCCGACCTGTACAACGCCTTCTACACCGACTTCATCATGGACGGCGCCTTCCTGGGTCACTACTCCGCGCGCACCCTCTCACTCATCAACGAGATTCTGCGTGCCAACAACGCCACACTTACGGTTGAGGACAGCGACATGGAGGAGCTCGCCAAGGCGGCGCCCCGCAACGATATGTTCGGCCTCAACTACTATCAGTCGGCGTTTATCGCCGCCTACGATGGCGAGTCAACCAACAGCTTTAACGGCACCGGAGACAAGGGCACCTCGTGCTTTAAGTTTAAGGGCGTCGGGCAGCAGGTCGATATGCCGGGTATCCCCACCACCGACTGGGATTGGCTCATCTACCCGCAAGGCCTCTACGACACGCTCAAGCACATCAGCGCCACCTATCCCAACCTCCCCGTCATCTATATCACCGAAAACGGCCTGGGCCACAAGGACCCCGAGCCCGACGCAAACGGCATCGTCGCCGATCCCGAGCGCATCGACTTTGTCGACCAGCACATGGAGAAGGTGCTCCAGGCGCGCGCCGAGGGCGTCGACGTCCAGGGCTACTTTATCTGGAGCCTGCAGGACCAGTTCTCGTGGGCCAATGGCTATAACAAGCGCTACGGCCTGTTCTACATCGACTTCGACACGCAAAAACGCTACATCAAGCAGTCGGCACTCTGGTACAAGGAGCTCGCCGACACTATGGCGGACGCGCAGTAGCGCATCGCCTCGCTTTCCCCCGAGAAGGGAGCGGCCCTATGCGATACAAACCCAGCCGCTCCCCTCTCTCCCCCTGGGACCGACCCCGCCTGCACCCGGGCTTTTAGCAAGCGGGAGACCATATAGGTTTTCAACGTCCATGCCATTAAGATTTCATGCAAAGAGGAGCGTGAACTATGGAATCGATCGTTAAGTTCTTGGAGAAAGGTCAGCCGTACTTCGACAAGGTCTCTAAGAACATCTACCTTCAGGCCATTAAAGACGGCTTTTTGGCAGCAATGCCCATCATCCTGTCTTCTTCTGTCTTCCTGCTTATTTCGACCCTGCCGGGCGTTGTCGCCACGGTCGGCGGCTTTACGCTGCCCGACTGGTGGAACGTCGACGTCGTGAACTTCTGCAACAAGGTTTACAACTTCACGATGGGCGTCGTGGGCATCATGGTCGCCGGCACCACCGCAAGCGCGCTGACCGGCTCCAAGAACCGCCGCATGCCTGCCGGCAAGGCCATCAACGCCACGAGCACCATGGTCGCCGCCATGTGCGCTATGCTCATCTTGGCCGTTACCCAGACGAGTGCCAAGATCGACGGCGCCGATGTCTCGGTGTTCTTTACCGACAACATGGGCACCAAGGGCCTGCTGAGCTCCTTTGTCGCCGCATTTGCCACGGTCAACATCTATGCCTTCTGCATTAAGCGAGACATCACCATCAAGCTGCCCAAAGAAGTCCCCGGCGCCATCGCCCAGAACTTCCGCGACATCTTCGCCTTCAGCTTCTCCATCCTGTTTGTCGCCGTCATCGACGTTATCTGCCGCACCTGCTTGGCCGTCCCGTTTGCCAACGTCATCTCCACGCTGGTGAGCCCGCTGTTCGCCGCTGCCGATTCCTACGCCGGCCTCGCCCTCATCTGGTTCATGATCCCGCTGTTCTGGTTCATGGGCATCCACGGCCCCTCGGTCGTTAAGCCTGCCCTCAACGCCGCGCTGTTTGGCAACATCACCACCAACCTCGCCACGCTGCAGGCCGGCGGTCACCCCGCCCTCGCCCTGACCGAGAACTTCGGTAACTACATCGGCGAACTCGGCGGCACCGGCGCCACGTTCATTGTCCCGATTATCTTCCTGCTCTTTATGCGCTCGAAGCAGCTCAAGGCCGTCGGCAAAGCCTCTGTCGTACCCGTGATGTTCGCCGTCAACGAGCCGCTGCTGTTCGCCGCGCCCATCATCCTCAACCCGTACTTCCTGATCCCGTTCCTGTTTGCCCCCGTGGCCAACGTCCTCATTGGTAAGTTCTTCATCGACTTTTTGGGCATGAACGGCTTTATCTATGCCATGCCGTGGGCACTCCCCGGACCGATCGGCACCTTCATCGACACCAACTTCCAGCCGATCTCTCTGGTCCTGGTTGTCGTCCTGCTGGTCGTTGACTTCTTGATCTACTACCCGTTCTGCAAGGCCTACGACAACGTCCTGTGCAAGCAGGAGACCGAGACCCTGGCCGAAGAAGAGGCCGAGGAGACCAAGGCCGTCAAGACCGCTGCCGCCCCCGCCGTTGAGGCTCCCGTTGTCGAGACCGCTTCTGCCACTGAGGCCTCCGCAGCTCCGTCCGCCCTTAAGGGCAAGGACCTGAGGGTTCTGGTTCTGTGCGCTGGCGCCGGCACCTCTGCACTGCTCGCCAACGCGCTTAAGGAAGGCGCCGACGAGCTGGGCATCGACATTACCGCCAACGCCGGTGCCTACGGCAGCCACTACGCCATCATGGACCAGTACAACGTCATCGTCCTGGCTCCGCAGGTTCGCACCTATTACAACGAGATGAAGGCCGACACCGACCGCCTGGGCATCACGCTGCTGTCGCCCAAGGGCAAACAGTACATCGACCTCACTAAGGATCCCAAGGGTGCCGTCAACTGGATCGAGGAAAACCTCGAGGCATAAGACGCTGACGCCACCTGCCGCTCGCAGAAAATAATGGCCCGTGCATCAATGTGTGATGCGCGGGCCATTTTGTTTAGACCGCACCCGTCCTCCTGTTCATCTCAATCTGTAACATCTAGCCGAGTTTTTCGGTCCTAACTGTTACAGATTGAGATGAACGCACAGGCCAATCCTCTCAATCTCGATCTGTAACATCTAGCGGGCTATTTCGCCTCCACCTGTTACAGATCGAGACAAATGGAATAGGCGGGGCCGAATTGTCTAAATCTGTAACACTAAAACCGGTTTTGAGCGTCTGGTTGTTACAGATTGAGATGAACGAGCCGAGCACGTCTACGCCCGCAGGTCCTTTACGCTGGAACGCTCGACCAGCACGCCCGAGACGAGCGTACGGCTTCTGGAGCTCGGGGCTTCCAGACCTGCGACGACCTCGTTAAGCGCACGGATGCCCAGCTCGCGATGGCGAAACTTCACTGACGTCAGAATCGAGTTGGGGATCGTCTTGTAGAGCTCGTCGTCGAAGCCGATCACGGACACGTCGTCGGGCACACTGAGCCCTTTGTCACGTAGAGCCATCATCACGCCGTTTGCCATGCAGTCGTTAGCAGCGAGGACCGCCGTGCAATCGGGTTTATCGGCAAGCACAAGGCCCGCGGCATAGCCACTATCCGCATTCCAATCGCCTTGCAGAGGCTCGGGCGGCTCAATGCCACGTGCCTCGAGTGCCGCACGCCAACCTTTCATACGGCACTGGCTCGACAGCGACTCTTTCTTACCAGAGACGAAGTACACGTTCTTGTGCCCGCGATTCAAGAAGTACTCGCACGCCATGCGCGCGCCGTCCTCTTGGTCGTCACTGACGGTGGAGCAGGTAGGATGTTCCATCGGCGTGATAATCACCGTCTTGAGGTCTTTCGGTGCCTCAAAGGTATCAAAGTCATCGACCATCTGACGCAGGTTGAAAATCATGCCGTCGACGGGAAGCTGCGACATCCTACGCGCCGCTTCGGCAAGGGTCATCTTCTCCCCCGCCCGCTTTTTGATCATCGTGAGAGCAAAGCCTCGCTCTTCGGCGGCATCAGCGATACCGTCGATCATGTCCACGTTGCCGCCCGACAAGTGGAACAGCACCACGCCGATGCACCCGTAACGGCCCAACTTGAGTGAACGCGCGGCAAAGTTCGCCCGGAACCCAAGCTCCTCCATGGCCGCATGGACCCTATCGCGCGTCGACTCGCGCACGCTATCGGGCTCGTTGATCACGCGCGACACCGTCTTGAGAGAAACGCCCGCGGCAACTGCCACATCGCTCATTGAGACATTTTTCTTGTCCATCGTTGCCACTACTTCTCCAGTCGGTTTTGCATCGCTTGTTTTTTGCGTTCTAGCATACACTACCTGCCTGACTGATAAATCAACCGTTTACCGAACGATATCGACCGCTCACCCGTATATCCTTGTTGCTCTTCCAAAAATGTCTTACGTTGTCATTAACGAAATGACAACGTTGTCATTTCGCAATGCCTTCCTTAAGCAGGAAGGTTTCCGGGCAGTCCTGACCATCCATCGACGACCAGTTCCATCCACATGCATTGCGCATCGAGCAGCAAAGGAGCTCTATGGACGCCATCGTAAAGATGCTCGAAAAGCATCAACCGTTCTTTGAGAAGATCTCGAGGAACATCTACCTCCAGGCCATTAAGGACGGATTCCTTGGGTGCATGCCCATCGTCCTCACCTCTTCGATCTTTCTACTGATTGCCACCCTTCCTGGCGTAGTTGGCATCACGCTGCCCCAGCCGCTCATCGACTGGTGCAACAAGCTGTACAACTTCACCATGGGCGTCATGGGCATCATGGTTGCCGGCACCACTGCCAAGAACTTCACGGCATCCATGAACCGTCGTATGCCCGCCGGCAAGGTGCTCAACGACGGCTCCACCATGGTTGCTGCCCAGTGCAGCATGCTGCTGCTCGCAGTCACGCAGTTCACCACCAAGCTCAACGGCTCCGAACTTTCGGTCTTCGACTGCACCAGCATGGGCACGCGCGGTCTGTTCTCGGCCTATATCGCCGCGTTCATTACCGTGTGGGTCTATAAGTTCTGCGTCTCGCGCGATCTGACCATTAAGCTGCCCAAGGAGGTCCCGGGCGCCATCGCTCAGAACTTCCGCGACATCATCCCCTTTGGCGGCGCCGTCATCATCTGCGGCATCATCGATGTCGTCGTGCGCAACCTCATGGGCGTTCCGTTCTCCGAGCTGCTTATCAAACTGCTCTCCCCGCTCTTTACCGCTGCAGAAACCTATCCTGGCCTTATCCTTATCCAGGCAGCCACCGCGTTCTTCTGGTTCATCGGCGTCCACGGCCCCTCGATTGTCCAGCCGGGCATCGACCCCATCCGTCTTGCCAACCAGGCCGAGAACCTGCAGGTTCTGCTGGCCGGTGGTCACCCCGCCCATTCCCTCACCTTTAACATGTCGCTCGTGGGTGAGTTCGGCGGCACCGGCGCCACGTTCATCGTGCCGCTTCTGCTGATTCTCTTTATGAAGTCCAAGCAGCTCAAAGCCGTCGGTAAGGCCTCGATTGTTCCTGTTGCCTTCGCCGTCAACGAACCGCTGCTCTTTGGCGCGCCGATGATTCTTAACCCCTACATGCTCATCCCCTTTGTTGCCGCCGGCTGCGTCAACGTAAGCGTTGCCAAGTTCTTTATCGATAATGTGGGCATGAACGGCTTCTCCTTCGTGGTGCCTTGGGCCACCCCCGCCCCCATCGGCATCTTCATCACCACAAACTTCCAGCTTATCGCCCTGGTGTTTGTCGCGATCATCATCTTGCTGGACGCCATCATCTACCTGCCGTTCTTGAAGGCATACGATAAGCTGCTCTGCGACCAGGAGGCCGAGCGCGCCGCCGAGCTGGGTCTTGAGTCCGATGGTGCTGCCACCATCGCCGCCAGCACCTCTGCGCCCGCTGTCGAGCAGACTACCGCTTCCGTCGAGCCGACCGCCGCTGCCGCCGACAGCAAGCCTGTCGCCGATCAGCCCGAGCCCGCCGCCGACGCATCCGCTAAGAAGGGTGTCGACGGTCTGAAGGTCCTCGTCCTGTGCGCCGGCGCCGGCACCTCTGCCATGCTCGCCAACGCCATCAAGGAAGGTGCTGCGCAGACCGGAGAGAACATCGCTTCCTCCGCAGGCGCCTATGGCCAGCACACTGCCATCATGGATCAGTACGACGTTATCGTGCTCGCCCCGCAAGTCCGTAGCTACTACAACGACATGAAGGCCGACACCGATCGCCTGGGCATTAAGCTGCTCGCCCCGCGCGGTAAGGAATATATCGACCTTACTCGCGACCCCGCTGGCGCCATTAAGTGGCTCCGCGAGAACCTCGACTAGTTTCCTCCCTCTGTTGGTGCCCGGATCCCCTGTTCGGGCACCTCTCCCTATTCGAATCCCACAGAAAGGATGACTCATGACCAACCCCATGCAGTTCCCCGACGGCTTTGTGTTTGGCGGCGCCACTGCTGCTTACCAGGTTGAGGGCGAGACCCGTACGCACGGCAAGGGCAAAGTGCCCTGGGACGATTTCCTGGCAGCCCAGGGTCGCTTCTCCCCCGACCCCGCAAGCGATTTCTACAACAAGTATCCGGTCGATATCGACCTGTGCCAGCGCTTCGGCATCAACGGTATCCGCGTCTCCATCGCTTGGAGCCGCATCTTCCCCAACGGCACTGGCGAGATCAACCCCGAGGGTGTCGCCTTCTATCACGAGCTCTTTGCCACCTGCAATAAAGCCGGCGTTATCCCCTATGTCACGCTCGATCACTTTGATACGCCCGAGGCCTTTTACCAGAACGGCGGCGAGGGCTTCCTGACGCGCACGACGATCGACGCCTTTGTCGAGTACGCCAAGTTCTGCTTTGCCGAGTTCACCGAGGTCAAGCACTGGTTTACCTTTAACGAGATTCCCGCGACCGCCGAGGGCAGTTTTATCGTCGGCAACTGGCCGCACGGCGAGAAGTATCGTCTGGACAAGGCCTTCCAGCTCATGCACAACATGATGGTAGCCCACGCCAAGGCTGTCGTCGCCTTCCATGAGGGCGGCTTTGAGGGCGAGATCGGCATTGTCCAGAACCTGGAGCCCAAGTATCCCCTCGACCCCAACAACGCCGCCGACTGCGAGGCAGCCCGCATGGCCGACGTCATCAACAACCGCTGGGTACTCGACGCCACCTTCCGCGGCCACTATGCAGCCGATACCATGGAAGCCGCAACCAAGTTGGTACATATCGCCGGCGGCGAGCTCGACGTCCGCGACGAGGACATCGCCGCGCTGACCGCCGCGCTCCCCTACAACGATTGCCTGGGCGTCAATACCTACAAGTGTCAGTTCCTGCGTGCCGCCGAGGGCGAAAACGACATCAACCACAATGGCACTGGCGACAAGGGCTCCTCGCGCTGGTTCCTCAAGGGCGTTGGTGAGTCATGCGTGCGCGAAGGCGTACCCACCACCGATTGGGACTGGATTATCTATCCCGAGGGCCTGTACGATCTGCTGCTCCGCATTAAGAACGATTACCCCAACTACAAGAAGATCTACATCACCGAGAACGGCATGGGCTATAAGGACGACTTTGAGGACGGCTTTATCGACGACGCCCCTCGCATCGACTACATGCGTCAGCATCTCGCGTGGATCCTCAAGGCGATTGACGGCGGCGTGAACGTCGACGGCTACTTTGTGTGGTCGCTGCAGGACCAGTTCTCCTGGACCAACGGCTACAACAAGCGCTACGGCCTGTTCTACATCGACTTTGAGACCCAGAAGCGCTATCCCAAGGCGAGCGCGTACTGGTACAAGAACGTCGCGGAGACCGGCCTGCTCATGGCCTAGTTTCAGCCGCATACCCCTTGTCGGCCGCATGCGAATCCCCCACGGGTCGCATGCGGCCTTTTTGTTTTTGGCCGGGCCGCGCGGACCCTTTGTCTCGATCTGTAACATCTAGCAGGGTTTTTCGGTCATAGCTGTTACAGATCAAGACAAAGACCGCAGCCCGATCCGAAACATCTCAATCTGTAACATCTAGACCGGTTTTAACCGTCTACCTGTTACAAATCGAGACAAACGGATGGGCCGCCCCGCAAGATCTCAATCCATAACATCTAGACCGGTTTTTGCCGTCCAGTTGTTACAGATTGAGACAAACCTGAGAACCATTCCACCAACATCTCAATCTGTAACATTTAGCCGAGTTTCTCGTTCCTACCTGTTACAGATTGAGACAATTAGATGGCGGAACCCACTCTTTCCAAGCAGCTATGGAGCGCTGCCCCGAGCTTTCGGTATCACGAACATACTTTCGGTATCATTTCATGGTATTATGATACCGAAAATATGTTCGTGATACCGAAAGGAACCCCATGCGCCAGTTCGATTACGCCACAGTTCCAGCGGAGCTCGAAATAACTCCGATCACCAACCTCCTTCTCTCGATACGCGAGCATAAAGGCAGGCAGCTTGTTCTGAGCCAAGTCAAACCTGAGCTTCTGTCATCTCTTATGGAGGAAGCGAAGATTCAAAGCACCCAATCCTCAAACGGACTTGAAGGAATCGTCACCACTCAAAAAAGGCTCAAAGCGATCATGGCGTATTCCACCAAACCAAGCTCCCGTGCAGAGGAAGAGATCGCTGGATACCGAGACGCACTATCGCTTATTCACGAGTACCACGGCTCCATCCCTATCACGCCGTCGGTCATTCTGCAGCTGCATCGTGACCTCATGGCGCACACAGCCATCTCATATGGGGGTCATTGGAAAGATAGCGATAACGAAATCGTCTCCATCGATGATCAAGGCAATCGATATGTGCGCTTTAGGCCCCCCTCGGCCCTAGCAACCCCGGGGCTTATCGAGGAAGCTTGTAAATCTCTCAACGATGCTTTATCTCGCCAAGTCTGCGACCCCCTTCTTATATCGCTCCGCTTTGTCTTCGATTTTGTCAACATTCATCCCTTCAACGATGGCAATGGCAGGATGAGCCGACTCCTTACAACGCTGCTGCTCGAAAAGACTGGATACGACGTTGCACGTTACATCAGCATCGAACGACTTATTGAAGACAACAAAGCGCTTTACTACAACGCCCTCGCTGCAAGCTCTACTGGATGGAATGAAAATCAAAACACCGAAGTGCCCTTTATCCGTTTCATGCTCGGAACCACCCTGGCGGCCTACCGACAGCTCGAACAGCGCACCCTGATTAAATCCACCACTCGCCCCATGTCGAAGCAAGCGCGCATAGCTGGTCTATTTCAGCAGAGACCCGGCGTCATTAAGAAATCCGACATCCAGTCCAACTGCCCCGATATCAGCGAGGTAACAGTTAAACGAACCCTCAGTCAGCTTGTTAGTTGCGGTGCAATCGGAAAAACAGGAGCAGGTCGTTCGACGGGCTATACGCTCAAAGACGTCCACGCTCTGGAATTATTCATGCAGTCCACAACACCCGATGGCGACCAAGCAATTACTAAAGAATCCCCAAAGGAAAAGATTCTTGAGCGCATGAACCGAGCCGAGGATGAAAGCAGCGAGGGGCTCTACGAAGACTACGATTCATTCTCAAGGGACATCAGGACAAAATACGGAATCTAGTCATTTCTCGGAACAACCTCGTTCTTGCTATCTGCCCACATTTGCGCGTCATGGTGAAGCGGTTATCCTCGCGCCGGCAGGGGGCAGAAGTATCGCCTGTTGCGCTAGTTAGCAAATGACCTGCGTGTGCTCCTCGATGGCGGCGCGGTCTTCTGCCGAGATGCTCGGCTCGCATACTACGGCGTCCAGGTTGTCCAGACGGCAGAAGGTGTAGAAGTCGCGCTTGCCGATCTTGCTGGAGTCGGCGATGAGGTAACGCGAGTCTGCCTTGCTAAAGGCGAGCTGTTGGATGCGGCCCTCGTCCATGTTGGACGTAGATACGTCGCCATCCAAAATGCCGTTCGCGCCGATAAAGGCGGCGTCGATCCCCAGTGCGCGCAGGGTGTCCTCGGCCGTGGGGCCCACAAAGGCGGCAGTGCGGCGGCGGTACATGCCGCCCACGAGACACAGATCGCAGTCCTCGCGTGCCTCGAGCAGATTAAAGACCGAAAGCGAGTTGGTCACGATGCGCAAACGGCACGCCGGCAGCATCGAGGCCATCTGTTCAACCGTGGTGCCCGTGCCCAAAAAGATGGTCGAGCCTTCCTCGATGAGCTCCACGGCACGGCGCGCGATCTGCAGCTTTTCCTCAGCATGCTTGGTGCGCTTTTCGCTGTGCGAGTACTCATGGCGCAGCATCGCATGGGGGCGGCCCTGCGCACTGCGAGCACCGCCGTGCACGCGCTCAATCTCGCCCAAGCTCGCAAGTTCCTCAAGGTCGCGGCGGATCGTCATATCCGAGACACCCAGTGCATCCGAAATCTCCTTGACCGAGACCGTGCCCTGCTCCTCGAGCAGCTGACGAACTTTATCCTGACGCTCCGCCTTGATCATTTTTACTCCTTTGAGTGGTTTTGTTCGCATTAATAGTAATCGAACAGTTATGCTCACTCTCCCCAAACGGTCGGTTTTTCCCGGTGAACGGTAGGATAGTAAACGCCAAACGTTGAATATCGAATGTATCCGACGCATCAACTTCAGCTATACATAGGCAAAAAGCTGCGATTTTAAAATCATTTCAGTCCAAAGCGCCTCAATAAAGCAAATTGAACTTTACCGAACAATTGAAAACAGATTGACACACTAATTCTCTTAGACTTAAATTACAGGCGACTTAAACAAGCAGATTCGAACACATTCGATCTGCATGGAACGGAAGGAGCTGCAGACATGTCCGCAAAGAGCAATCTGTTCTTCGAAGACACCGTGTTTGTTTGCGACCGCACTACGCAAGAAGAGGTCTTTACCGAGATCGCCAATAAGCTATCGCTTAAAAACTATGTGGCGCCCGCGTTTCTCGAGAACATCATCGAGCGCGAGAAGGGTTACCCCACCGGCATGGATATGTCCGTCGTCGACCCCGAGCTGCCCAGCTTTGCCGTTCCCCACACCGAGGTCGAGTTCGTTCACACCCGTCGCATCGTCCCCGTCAAGCTGACGACCCCCGTCGAGTGGCACTCCATGATCGACCCCTCGCAGACCTTCCCCGTCTCGTTCCTGTTCATGATCCTCAACGACGATAAAGAGGCCCAGGTGGGCATCCTCGCCAAGATCATGGACTTCGTTAACGCTCTTGGCACCGATCGCGTCAAGGAGCTGTTCTCCATGACCGACACCAAGGCCATCTACCAGTTCTTGGTCGACAACTTTCCTGCCGACTAGCCAATCACTTTTAGGAATCCGCGGGGCACCCCGCACAGAGAAAGGAATTTATCATGATTAAGGTTCTCGCAGCTTGTGGCGCCGGTGTTAACTCTAGCCACCAGATCAAGGACGCCATCGAGTCCGAGTTCAAGAATCGCGGCTACAACCTGCATTGCGACGCCGTGATGATCAAGGACGTTAACGAGGAGATGCTCTCTCAGTACGACATCTTCGCTCAGATCGCCAAGACCGATTTTGGCTTTGAGGTTAAGACCCCGATCGTCGACGCCGGCCCGATCCTTTACCGCATGCCCGCCATGGCTAAGCCGGTTTACGACAAGATCGAGGCCATTATCAAGGAAAAGGGTCTCAACTAATAGATTTGCAGCTTCGCACTGCACGCTCTTTGGCTTAAAAGGAAGATGGCGACCGGGAACGACATCTTCCTTTTTTTGAAGCAACACACGGAAAAGGTATTGCTCTTTTAGGAAAGAAGGAGACATGGACGCAGTAATCGGGTTTGCTAACGCCGTCTTTCAGCCGCTGATCGACCTTGGCGCAGCCCCCATGATGACCATTGTTCTGACGGTCATTGCCCTACTCTTCAAAGTTAAGTTTACCAAGGCCCTCGAGGGCGGTCTTAAGCTCGGTATCGCCATTACCGGCATCGGCGCCATCATCAACATCCTGACGACGGCCTTCTCGAGCGCCATGACGACGTTCGTCGAGTCCACCGGCCTTCAGCTTACCGTCACCGACGTGGGTTGGGCACCGCTGGCCACCATCACCTGGGGCTCTCCCTACACGCTGTACTTCCTGATGGTCCTCGTCATCGTCAACATCGTGATGATCGTGCTCGCCAAGACCAACACCATCGACGTCGACATCTTTGATGTGTGGCACCTCGCCTTTGTCGGCCTTGCCTGCATCTACTTTGGCGCCAACATTGTCGTCGCCACGCTGCTCGTTGTCTTCGTCGGCGTTATGAAGATCATGAACTCCGACCTCATGAAGCCCACGTTCAACGACCTTCTGGGTGCTCCCGAGGAGAACCCCATGACCACGACTCACATGAACTACATGATGAACCCGCTGGCCATGCTGCTCAACAAGATCATCGACAAGGTGCTCCCCTTCCTCGATAAGTACGACTTCGATGCTGCCAAGCTCAACAACATGATCGGCTTCTGGGGCTCCAAGTTTGCTATCGGTATCTACCTGGGCGTTTTCGTCGGCCTTCTTTCACACCAGACCCCGCAGCAGATCTGCACGCTCGCCTTTACCGCCGCAACCTGCCTCGAGCTGTTCTCGATGATCGGCTCTTGGTTCATCGCGGCCGTCGAGCCGCTGTCTCAGGGCATCTCCGACTTTGCCAACAACAGCAAGTGGCTCCAGGGCCGCACCCTCAACGTCGGCCTCGACTGGCCCTTCATCGCCGGCCGCGCCGAGATCTGGGCTGCTGCCAACATCCTTGCCCCCATCATGTTGGGTGAGGCTCTGCTGCTCGCCAACGTTCCCTGCCCCTTCTCCCCGACTGGCACTTGGAACGGCCTGCTGCCGCTCGGCGGCATCATCGCCATGGGTCTGACGCCGGCACTGCTCGTCGTTACCCGCGGCCGCGTGATTCGCATGGTCGTTATCGGTGCCGTCCTGCTGCCCGTCTTCCTGGGCGCTGGCACCCTTGTCGCCGACTTCGTCACCTTTACCGCTAAGACTGTCGGCGCTTTCCCTGATGGCGTTACCGGCCTGATCTCTCAGACCACCATGGAAGGACCTGTCGAGAAGTTCCTGGCCTTCTTCGTGGGCAAGGCGACCACGGGCGATGTGACCATGATCATCGCCACTGTCGTTGCCATCGTCGTGTACGTCGCGCTCTTCGCTTGGTATCGCAAGCAGATGATCGCTCGTAACATCGAGTACGCGAAGCAGGATAAGTGCACCCTCTCGCCGCTCACCACCGGCAAGTTTACCGAAGAGGACCTCAAGGCTGCCAAGGAAGCCGAGTCCGCAAAGGCAAACGCCTAACTCATTGCCACATATCCCCTGTGGAAGAAACCCGTCGCATCCCGGCGGGTTTCTTTTTGTTTGTCCACAGTAAGTCAATCATCACTTTTTTGAGAAAAATACCCCCTGCTTTAGTGAGGTGTAGTGATAATCTCGCCTGTTCGCGCTACAGTTTGTCCGAAATACCTCGATGTTAGGAACCAAATGATCACTTCCGAGCTTTTCGGCACCGCGCCGTGCGGTACCCCCGTTCATCGTTACACCCTCAACGGGCCCGAGATCTGCGTTCGCATTATGGACTATGGCGCCACCGTGCTGGGTATCGATGTGCCCGACATTCCCGGCAACGTGCGCGATGTGGTGTTGGGCTTCGATAAGCTCGAGGATTACTTTGACAACCCCGCCTGCTTTGGCGCGACCATCGGCCCCGTGGCCAACCGCACCGCGGGTGCCACGATCACCATCGCCGGCACGGACTGGCATATGCCCGCCAACGAAGGCGCCAACAACCTGCACAGCGATCTTGAGCATGGTCTGCACAAGCGCGTGTGGGATGTTAAACTCGACGAGGTCCACAACGCCGTGCGCATGACCACCTCGCTTGAGGATGGCGAGCTGGGCCTGCCCGGCAACCGTACCTTTACGGCCGTGTTTACCGTGACGCCGACGGGTCGCTTCCGCATCGAGTACGGCTGCGAAAGCGACCGTGCCACCTACGTGTCCATGACCAACCACACGTACTTTAACCTTGCCGGCCATAACGCCGGCATGGACTGTGAGCACTTCTTTGTTGCTAACGCTGCCCACTACCTGCCCATTAACGAGCAGAACATCCCCACCGGCGAGATTGCTCCGGTCGAGGGAACACCGTTTGACTTTCGCGAGCTGCGCCCCGTTGCACCCGGCATGGAGGCCGACGACCCGCAGATTAAGCAGGCACGTGGCTACGATCACTGCCTGTGCATCGATGGCTATCAGTACGGCCGTAATCTGCGCCGCGCGATGCACGTCGAGGAGATGTGGACCGGTCGCGAACTGGACTACTACACCACTGCCCCGGGTGTGCAGCTCTACACTGGCAATTGGCTGGGCGACGAGCACGCCAAGGACGATGCCAACTATGGCTGGGGTGCCGGCTTTGCCCTCGAGGCCGAGATGTATCCCGACACGCCGCATCAGCCGCTGTTCCCGCAGGGCATTGTGGGTCCGGGCCACCCCTACAGCAATGTGATCGAATACCACTTTATGAGGCACTAAGCCCATAACACAACATATCGCACAGCAGCGCTCGCCGGCACCACCGCCGACGGGCGCTTTTTCATCTTTTGGGCTCATTTTCGCTGTGACTGTCTGGGTGACATATCAAAACTATGTCTATTTACTACGTTTAGCCCGGGATGCTCGACCATGCACCAGTTTTTGTTTAATTCGCGAGCCGTCTACCTGCGGCTTTGTTTTTCTCAAATTCGACATGCTCGGCGATAGCCGATCAAACGTAGTAAATGGGCATAGTTTTTGACAGGCGGCATCGCACGCGTCCCTCGCAAGGGCAAAATGATCCGTTTTCCTCCAGCCCCAAGGATCAGTTGAACAGATTGCCGATGGGGTCGGGGGCGGAACTGGGGAGGTAGCGGATTTCTAGCTCTATGCCGAGCTCTTGCAGCTCTTTGAAGGCGGCGACATCTGCGTCGTCTACGGCGACTGCGGGCGTTATGGGATGCTTGCCCTCCCCTGTCCGCATGTGACCTATGCTGATCTTGGTAATGGGCACACCGCCCTTAACCAGCGCGAGTGCATCGGTGGGTGAGGCCACCATGATCAGAATCCATTGACGCGGCGTTGCGGTATGAATGATGTCGATGGTCCTTTGCACCGAGAAAAACCGTGTCCAAACGCCTTCTGGCGCCGCGACCCTCATGGGTGCCCATTGGCGCGAATCCGCTGCGATTTCATCGTTGACGATTAAGACAAGGTTGGAACCCACGGCTTCGTTCCACAGCTCAACGTCTTGCCCGTAAATGAAACGGTCGTCGATGCGTGTGAGAAGAATCTTGGGTTGAGCCATCGCCGCCCCATTCTGTTTGAGACCCGTAAGAGCAAGACATCGCGTCTCCAATATTAGTGCATTTAAAGTGAGAAAAGCCGTCAGAACCCTTGCGCGGATGTGCGATGTCCCGTATCATAGACAGCCGTTGACGCCTCAGTTGCGTCACCACATGGTCGCCAGCGTAGCTCAGTTGGTAGAGCACCGCTCTCGTAAAGCGGGGGTCACCGGTTCGAGCCCGGTCGCTGGCTCCATTGCACAAGATAGCCGCCTTCGGGCGGCTTTTTTGTTGCCGATTCGCCCACTCGGTGGACTACGGGTTTAATACTCAGGGGCGGGGATTTACCAAAGTGAAATTTTAATGAAAAGAAACCCAGCTGCAACAATTGCCATGGTGAGGGCTCGAATTGGCCATATGGATCTAAAATAGTCACGATATACAAATGTCGAGAGACGTTGGGGATATAGATGAAAAGAGCTAAGGGTTTTCTTTTGTTGGTATTGATGCTGCTCGGACTGTTCTGCCTGAGTGGCCCTTCTTGGGCCGAGGCCGCCTGTCCTGAAGGTGAGCCTCAGCAGTCTTATACGGGCAGTCTGCTGATAACTGCTAAGGAGGGTGATGCCGACTCTCAGTCTGGGGTAAATCCCCTTGCCACTTTTGAGGGGGACGGCGGAACGGTCAAGCTTGACCATATTGGTAGCGGGATTTTGAGGTGGCAAGTTCTTCCGGACAAAATTGCGAACGACCCCTTCTCTTTTGCTGGAACGATATATCTATACAAGGTTGTGAGCGGAAAACAAAAATACGTCGATTGCTATCCGACAAACGGGTCTGGAATTGCATTCACCGGCATTTCGGGGCAGATTGATACACATGTACGAAAGGGAACCTATGTGGTGCGTTGGGTTGGAGCTGCTGCGGGCCCGATATGGATTGCGGTCTTGCGCCCCGATGTCCAAATAGGTTTCTCTCTCTAGACGGGAAGTTGCTCATGGACGCCATATATGACGGAGATGATTGGGTCGATCATTATACTTGGCACCTGGTCGGCTCGAACGACAATGGGGATGTGGTGTTTGATGGACTATGTCCAAAGCATCTCCATCCTTTTGTCTCGTCGTTAATTGAGAGTTCCGCTCGTGTTGCCCCCTACAGCTCGGCATCGCTTCATGATACGGACGTTTTGAAGACCATAAGGGAGTCAATTGACGAGGGCACGATGAGCGGCCCGCTGTTTTCTCGGCTTGTGGGGCTAGATGAGATTGGCTCGAAACGACTGCTTGCGGGCGAAAAAGTGGAACTCACTTATCGGTCGATGATTTCAATCCTGCGGCTAGCCGATGTTCTTCGCAAATAAATGAGGCTTCCCTATTCAAAAACAGAAAACCCCGCCAAACGTGATTCCCCTAGGGAAAACATGTTTGGCGGGGTCCTAGCGTGATTCCCCTGGGGGTATCACGCCATCAGACGAGCAACTCAACCGAGCAGCGCGCTACTCCTCCCAGTAAGCATCTGCAAGCAGCTTAAAGCAGATCTTCTTGACCGGCTGCGCGCCGTCGCCCGGGAACTCGAGCGTCGGCATATGAGGCTCGCCGGCAACGAACAGCGCAAACTTGTCGTCGGCCAGATCGCCGGCGATCGAGGCGTCGGAATCGACCAGATCGTAGTCGTCCTTCTCGTCAAACTCCTGGACCAGCGTCAGGCTGCCCGTGGCAACCTTAAAGGCCTCGCGACCCTCAACATCAATCTGCAGGTCGTGATAGCGCTGATGCGTCTCATAGTGAGCCTCGGCCTCGGGACGCGTCGTGGGAGCCATAACGTTCGCAAAGACCTTGTCGCCCAGAATCGGATGGCTGCCGACCTCGAGCTCCGCCGGATCGTTCTCCTCGAGCCAATCGATCAGCACGTCGAGGCCCTTGAGCATGCCGCGGTATTCCTCGATATCGCCCAGTGCGCTGTAAATCATCTAAATCCCCTCTCGGATCGTCTCTTTGGCAGCTACTCGGTAAACGCGTTACCGACGCTGTTGCCGCCCACATACGTCTCGACCAGGGTAAGGTCGGGATTGAACACGACAAAGTCGGCGTCGCGCCCCGGCATAATGCTACCGCACTTGTCGTCGACGTGAGCAGAGCGTGCCGGAACCTCGGTTGCCATGCGAATGGCGATATCGGCGCTGGCAAGGCCCCAGTCGACCATATTCTTGACGCCCTGGGCAAGCGTGAGCACCGAGCCGGCGATGGCGGAGCCGTCGGCGAGCCAGCACAGGTTGTCCTTCATGATGACATCCATGCCGCCACTGGTGTACTTGCCCTCGGGCATACCACCGCAGCCCAGGCAGTCGGTGATAAGCACCGTGTGCTGCCAGCCCTTGGCCTGCAGCAGCGCCTTGATGGCAGCGGGGTTTACGTGCTTGCCGTCGCAGATGATCTCGGCATACGTGTTGGGCGTGGTCATGGCAGCACCCACGACGCCAGGCTCGCGGTGATGCAGGCCACGCTGGCCATTGTAGGTGTGCGTGAAGCAGCTGGCGCCGGCGTTAATGGCCGCAGCACACTCGTCATAGGTAGCGTCGGAGTGGCCGATGCAGGTCACCACGCCCTTGGCGTTCAGGGCAGCTGCGTAGGCGGCAGCGCCGTCACGCTCGGCCGCCATGGCGCTCTTGACGATACGACCACCGGCGGCCTCCTGCCACTCGTCAAAAACTTCCTCGGACGGGTCGATCAGATAAGCGGGGTTCTGGGCGCCCACGTGCTTCATGGTAAAGAACGGGCCCTCCAGGTAGATACCCTGAATACGAGCACCGCAGAACTCGGGCCCGCGCTCTTCGTCCGCCTGTGCAATAGCGGCACAGGCGTCCTTGATCTGCTCCACACCGTCGGTAAAGGTCGTAGGCAGCCAGCTGGTGGTACCACGACGAGCGAGCTCAGTCGAACTGATATTAATACCCTCGGCATCGTTATCGGTCGTGGCATGGTTATAGAAGCCATGAATATGGGTGTCCACCATGCCCGGCGCGATCCATGTACCCGAGTAATCTTTGATCTCGCAAGCGGGCTCATCGACCTGCCAAGCGCCAAAGACGCCGTCTTCGACCATAAGGTAGCCGCCCAGCTGCGGCCCCGCCGGCAAAAAGAACTTGTCGGCCTTGATAGCATACGTGCTCATCTATGCTCCCGTACCCGCAGTGCGTTTTAGGGCGGATCAAAAACCACTGCATTGTTAATTCGAGCGATTGTTCGTTGCCTTCTACCGCTCGGCACATTTTGCACCCGCCGCAAAACACGCCAAGCCGTTTATACCCAATAACTCTAGACGGCGCGGTTGTGGTAGACCTTGTACTTAAACTGGTCGGCGCGCGCAACCGAACGCGTATACTCGATAACCTCGTTGTTCATGTCATAGGTGGTACGAATCAAATCCAGGACCGGCGCGCCTTCGGCAATCTCAAGCAGACGGGCGTCGGAATGGCGGGCGATACTCGCATAGAATTCTTCCTCGGCCACGCGAACTTTCTCGTGAAAGTCCTGCTCAATCATATCGTACAGCGATTTGTTCTCGATCATGGGGCGCTTAAGCGCAAAGAACTTGCGGCTTGGCAGATACGTGCACTCAATCATGAGCGGCACACCATCGGCAATACGCAGGCGCTTGATCTTGTACAGACGCTCGCCCAGACGCGCATTCATCTCTACGGCAATATTCTTGTCAGCCTCGACCTCGGTAAACTCAAGAATCGTCGTCTTGGGCACACGGCCGATTGCCTTCATCTGCTCGGTAAAGCTATAGGTTTGCGTGAGGTTTGCCGTTTGCAGAGAGCGGTCGCACACCATGGTTCCACGGCCGCGCTGACGAACCACCAAGCCCAGGCGCTCAAGCTCCTGCAGGGCAAGGCGAACCGTCGTACGCGAAAGCCCGTAGCGCTCCGACAAGTCACGCTCGGACGGCAAATAGTCGCCGGGCCGAAGTTCGTGATCGATTTTATCGGTCAGCAAATCGACGAGCTGATCGTACAGAGGTTGTTTGCGCGCTCCCATTGCCATAATGATACCTGCCGGATAAATGACTCGAAATTGGTTGTAACCAGACACCACGTACTATAGCAGTTTTAATGGAATAACAGCAGGTCAACCAGTATATTTCAATATTGTTTGCCGGTTGATAGCCTGCACACTGTAATACCAATTACATCGCTGCATCAAGTATTGAGGTAGCAAAAAGGGCCGCCCCCGCGGAGCGGGACGACCCTTTGCAAGACAGATACGTCTTTAAGGCTTAGAGAAGCTTCTTGAGCTCCTCGGCAACAGCCTGGACCTGCGTGCCGATGATGACCTGGGTAGCACCCTTGTCCATCTTCATGACACCCAGAGCGCCAGCCTTCTTGCAGGCAGCCTCGTCGACCAGAGCGGAATCGCCGAGCTCGAAGCGCAGGCGAGTAGCGCAGCAGTCAACGGTCTTGACGTTCTCCTTGCCACCGACGGCAGCGAGAACAGCGGCGGCCAGAGCGGCGAACTTGTCGTCGCCAGCAGCGGCGGAAGCGGAGGTCTCCTCGACATCCTCATCCTCGCGACCAGGGGTCATGAGGTTGAACTTGGTGATGGCGAAGCGGAACACGAGGTAGAAGACCACGAAGGCAGCGATGCCCAGCGGGATGATCATCCAGGTGTTGGCAGCAGCCGGGAGGCTAGAGGAGAACAGAAGGTCGGTAGCACCAGCGGAGAAGCAGAAGCCAGCACGGAAACCAACATAGTAGGTGACGATGGTGAAGATGCCGTACAGGGCAGCGTACACGACGTAGAGCGGGAAGCACAGGAACATGAAGCCGAACTCGAAGGGCTCGGTGACGCCGCAGACAAAGGCACAGATAGCAGCGGAGACAACCAGGCCAATAGCAGCCTTCTTGTTCTTAGCGGTCTGAACCATAGCCAGGGCAGCGCCCGGGATACCGAACATCATGCAGGGGAAGAAGCCGGACATGTACATACCGAGGCTCCACTTGACGTCAGCAGAGGTCTCGCCAGCCCAGAAGTGGGTCAGGTCGCCCAGGCCGATGGTGTCGAACCAGAACACGTTGTTCAGAGCGTGGTGCAGACCGGTCGGGATGAGCAGGCGGTTGAGGAAGGCGTAGATGCCAGCACCGATACCACCCATGGCGGCGATACCCTCACCAAGAGCAACGAGAGCACCGAAGATGAGCGGCCAAGCAAAGAGCAGGACGACGGAGACGACGATGCAGATGACGGCGGTCATGATGGCGACGCAACGCTTGCCGGAGAAGAAGGCCAGCCAGTCGGGAAGACGGGTGTCCTTGAACTTGTTGTAGCAAGTGCCACCGATGATGGCGGACAGGATGCCGATGAAGGAGTTACCAGCGATCTTGGAGAACGCGATGCCCTCGGTCGTGGCAAGCCAAGCGGTCTGAGCATCGGCGTCCATACCACGAATGGTGCCAACAACAGCGGGGTTCAGGAGCTGCTGGATCATCAGGAAGGCGACGAGGCCAGCGAGGCCAGCGGTGCCATCGTGATCGTCGGCAAGGCCGACAGCGGCGCCGACTGCGAACAGCCAGGCCATGTTATCGATAAGAGCGCCGCCTGCCTTGATGAGCAGGAAACCGGCGGTATAGGCAAAACCGGTAGTGTCACCGGCAGCACCCATGACTGCGGGAGCGAGCAGATAGCCCACGCCCATAAGAATACCTGCGACGGGAAGCGCCGCGACGGGAAGCATCAGCGCTTTGCCGAGCTTCTGGAGGTACTTCATCATATGGTATCTCCTCCAACCTTTCTTTCGTTGTTCACCAACGAGTTCCATGTCCGCGCCTTGTGCATACCGGCTTCTCCGCTTGCCGGCATTGGTGCGCAAACTTAGACAACCCAGTCCCTTTTTTGGGCTGCTGGTATGTACGTTAGCACACACTCAATTCAAACGTCCACCACATTTCGTTCAAATTACTATATCGTTGCCAAACGGTTATTTTTGGCCCGTAAACGGTAATTTACGCAGGTAGACATGCTGCGTTTCTTTCATTACCAAACTAATTCTTAGCAATTTCCATTCGATTTCATCTCAAAATTGGTTACTACCAGATGAACAGTGGTACCACATTGTTACTACCAGTTTGGCAGAAATCGTTTTCACTTTATATGAATAAAGTATCCCAAACTATGCATACAACCACCCCCTCTCATCGCCCTCCCCACAGTGCAAAAAGCCCGCTAGAACGATGTCCGTTCTAGCGGGCTCATCAGATTTTTTGGCTACGTGCTCGGCAGCTCGGGCAGCCCTTACGCAAACAGGCCGTAGATGCTGATGTTGGCCTTGGCGTAGAGACCGTTAGCATACTCGGTCCACTTGGAGCTGGCGCTCGAAGCCTGCGAGGAATACTGCTGATAGGCGGTGTAGTAGGCGGTCATGGCCTGCTTATAGGTCGCGCTATCGGCCGTAAAGGCATCGTCGGCGAACGCCTTAGCGTAGGTGCCATTGGCGTCCTTCCAAGTGCCCTTCTCGCTATCCCACTCGTCGCCGGCAAGGTTGATGATGTAGTCGGCGTAGTCCTTGCTCGCGGTCTCCTCGTTGCCGTCAGAAGGCTCGGTCGGGGCGGTTGGCATACTTGCGGAGCTATCGCCCACCTTCTTCTTATAGAGCTTCTGCAGTGTCGCAGACTGGCGGACGATCTGCTTGGCCTGGTCCTTGGACACGCCGTACTGCGTGGCCATGGTCTTGTAGTCGGAGGTGCCGATAGAATCCTCGGCGTACTTCTTCATCTCCTTGGAAGAGACGGTAATGCCCTCGTCCTCGGCAGCATCGAGCAAGATCTTGTTGCGCACGTAGGACAGGATGACGTCGGCAGAAGGAGCGGTGTAGTTGCCATCGCTATCCTTGACGGTGTCGAGGCTGTACTGGCTCTCGATGGCCTCGCGCGCGGTGATATCGCTCTTCTTGCCGTTGTAGCTATAGCTCGCCACGGTCGAATCGAGCTGGTCCTCGGTGAGGGTAGCCGAGCCGACACCCTTGCCGCCAAAGCCGCCATTGCCAATAAAGAAGCCGACCACCGCAGCAATCACGATAGCGACCACAAAGGCGGCAATCATCGTCTTCTTGTGCTTGGATGCATGGTCGTCTTCGTCGGAGTCGTTGTCCTCGTCCTGTTCCTCGGGCATGAGGTTCTCGTCGGCGGCGTCCGCGGCGATCTTTGCCTCCAAGCGAGCGTCCTCCTCCTCGGCGGTCGTGCCAGCGGCGATATGTTCGGCAGACGTGCCGGCGACCAGGTCGATCTTCTCGTCCTCATCACCGTCGGGGCCTTCGCCGCGCTCGATGATCTGGATGCCGTCGATCTCGTCCTTCTCGTCCTTCTTTTGAATCAGACCCATATCAGTTACTCCTTGTTAGGAAACATAGTCCTCAATAGAATACGCCCGACGGAGCGCCGGGCGTATTGATTCTTAGGTTAAACGCAAACACTTAAGTACTATTTAGGCGTTTGCGAGCTATTTACCTTAGGCCAGGTGCGCGATGACGGCATCGGCGAAGGCCTGTGTGCCCACGGCGCCCTCAACGGAGCCGGTCTGGGCACGACGCACGTCACCGGTAACTTGCTCGCCCTCGTCGAGCGTGGCAGACACGGCGGCGCGAATGCGATTGGCAGCGTCGTTCTCGCCCAGGTGGTCGAGCATCATCGCAGCAGAGAGGATCTCGGCCGTGGGGTTGGCGATATCCTGGCCAGCGATATCGGGCGCGGAGCCGTGCGTTGCCTCGAAGATGGCGCAGTCGGCACCGATGTTGGAGCCGGGGGCCATGCCCAGACCGCCCACCAGGCCGGCGCACAGGTCGCTCACGATATCGCCGTACAGGTTGGGCAGCACCAGGACATCGAAGTCGTTGGGGTTCTGGACCAGACCCATGCAGGTGGCGTCGACGATCTTGTCGTTGAACTCGATATCGGGATAGTTGGCGGCCACCTCGCGCGCCACGCGCAGGAACAGGCCGTCGGTCGCTTTCATGATGTTGGCCTTGTGCACGGCCGTCACCTTTTTGCGGCCGCAGCGGCGGGCGTACTCAAAGGCGTACTCCACAATACGGCGGCTCTTGGCGATAGAGATTGGCTTGATCGAGATGGCGGAATCGGCGGCGAAGGTCTTTTGGCCCGAACGCTCGACGAGCTGCGAGAGCTCCTCGACCTCGGCAGCGCCCTCGTCGAACTCGATGCCGGCGTAGAGGTCCTCGGTGTTCTCGCGCACGATGACCAGGTCGACGTCGCGGAAGCGCGAGCCGTCGCCCGGCTGCGACAGACAGGGGCGCACGCAGGCGTACAGGTCGAAATGCTTGCGCAGGGCGACGTTGACGCTGCGGAAACCCGTGCCGACCGGTGTGGTAATGGGGCCCTTGATGGCAACCTTGGTCTCGGCGACCGCATCGAGCACGTGCTGGGGCAGCGGCGTGCCAAACTCGTCCATGACGCCGGCACCGGCCTCCTGGACGTTCCAGTTGATCTGGACACCGGTGGCCTCGACCACGCGGCGCATGGCCTGGGTGATCTCGGGACCGATACCGTCACCGGGAATCAGGACTACATCGTGCGCCATAATCTGTTACTCCTCGTCTTCGGCGTCGTCAGATTTTTTAACGCTAGCACGCTTCTTCTTTTTGGAGAGATCCAGGCCAAAACGTTTAACAAGCATTTCGCAAATCTCGCTCGAGCGGGCCTTGAGATAGCTGCCCTTGCCGTTCTCGGCGTCGAACTTCAGGCGCAGCGCGAGCTTCTCGGCAACCTCGGCGTCGATCTCGCCCTGGCCAAACTCGTACAGGCAACCGAGCATGTCGCGGTACTCGAGGTCGCCGTGATAGCACTGGATGGCCTCGTCCAGGATCGGCCAAGCCTCGCGCGAACGCTCGACACTCGTGGCGCCCCACACGCACAGCAGGCGGAAGGCGGCGTAGCGCAGCGTGGAGGAAAGCTCGTCGAACAGCGCGGTCTCGGCGCCCTCAAAGGCATCGCCCATCTGCTCGGGGCAGGTGGTGGCGAGCGCCGTCAGAGCATCGAGGGCCTCCCAGCGGGTCTGAGCCTCGGGGCGGTCGAGCGCCTCGATCAGCGCGGGCACGCAGGGCACGACGCGCTGCGGATCGCGCTCGGCCAGCAGGTGCAAAACGCGGGCGGCAAACTGGCGGATGCGGCGCGTGGGGCAACCGAGCTCCTGAACCAGGCGGTCGACGGCGTTCTCGTTCTCCTCTGCCAGCTGAAGCTGCGCCAGCTCCTCATCGGTAAGCTGTTCGTCTTTGTTTTCTGCCATAGTTACCTCTTCTTATTTCTTGGTGTGCTTGCCAGCACCCTTGCTGTCATCGGTGACCGAGATGAGCTGTCGGTCGGCAGCGCCGTTGCGACGCGCGCGGCGGCGCTCCTCGGCGTCGCCCGCGTCGGCGGCGGCGCGATGGGCCTTGTTGACGTTAAAGACCTCGTCATGCTTGCGCCACGGGCCAACGGACTCGCCAAAGCTCATCTTAAGGCCGGCGATAAAGCCGCCGAGCCAGCCGATTGGCGCAAACTGCACCAGCGGGAACAGCGAGAACACCCAGGTCAGCAGAACGACTGCCGCCGCACCCGCAAAGTTGGCGATCCAGTAGTCGCGCTTGGTGATGACGCGCTTTTCGCACGCCCACTGACCGCACAAAAAGCCGATGTAGATCGCAAAGAGAAAGAGCACCAGCGCAAGCACCACGAACGTCCAGCTCATGGGCGCTACTCCCCGTGATGGTGGCCGCAGCAGCACTCGTGGCCGTCGTCATGGCCGTGGCCGCCGCAGCACTCGTGGTCCTCACCGTGGTGGTGGCCACAACCGCACTCAGGGTCCTCGCCGTGCTCGCCGCAACCGCAGCCGTCCTCGTGGGCACCGTGCTCCTCGGGGCGATACTGCGACCAGTCCAGACCGGCGGCGATGGCGTCGGCCTCCTCCTTGTAGAGGACCGTGATGGCCTGGGTGCCCAGCTTGGCACCACCGATGGCGTCGAGCATGTCGTAGAGCGTAAAGGCCACGTCGGCACCGGGCAGCGCGAGCTCGCGATCGTCGGCGTAAGCGAGCGCCAGACGCAGGTCCTTAATGAAGTGCTCGACCATAAAGCCCGGCTTGTAGTCGCCATCGAGCGCCTTGGGCGCCAGGCTCTCCATGGCGCCGGACTTGCCGGTGCCGCCCAAGATCATCTGACGGGTCTTCTCCAGATCAAGGCCGCTCAGCTCGGCAAATGCCATGGCGTCTGCCATGCCGACCATGCAGGCGCCCAGCGACACCTGGTTGGCGAGCTTGGCAGCCTGGCCCTTGCCGGCACCATCGAAGCAGCAGATATTTGCCGCAAAGGTGGAAAGGATGTCGCGGACCGGGGCGATGTCGTTCTCGGTAGCGCCCACGATAGCCGTGAGCGTGCCGGCGATAGCACCCGACTCGCCGCCGGTGACGGGGCAGTCAAACGCCATGCGACCGGAGACCTGGGCAGCCTCGGCAATGTCACGGGCGAGCTCGGGGGAGCTCGTGGTGAGGTCGATCAGCACCGCGCCCGGCTTGGTGCACGCGAGCAGGCCGTCGCCCGCCAGGTAGAGCTCCTCGACCTCGGAGGGATAGCCCACCATGGTAAAGACGACATCGGCGTTCGCCACGGCGTCGGCCGGCGTATCGGCCCAAACGGCACCGCGCTCGATAAGCGCGGCGGCCTTGGACTTGGTACGGTTGTTGACCGTGACGGGATAGCCGGCATCCAGGATGTGGCCGGCGATGGGGGCACCCATGATTCCGGTGCCGATGAATGCGACGGAGAGCTTGTTTGCCATGAAACCTTTCCTTTTGGGTTGGGTGTTGTTACCAGGTTGAATACTCGGTGCCAGCGTTTGGGCTGTGAGTTGGGATCGATTACGGCCGCGTTACTTGCCTACTGACCGCGCACGCGGCGGGCGATGCGGTCGGAAAGCGACGCCTTGTCGGCGCGGTTCTTGCCCCAAAACGCGCAGGCCACCATGCCGGGGCCCACGTGCGAGCCGATGGTGGGACCCACGGAGCTGCGAATGATCGTGACGTCGGCGCAACCCTCCTCCTTGCGGATGGCGGCCTCGAGCCAGTCACCGTCCTTCTCGGCATCGGCCGTCATGATGGCGATGGGCATGGTGCGATCGGGCACGTAGTTCTCACGGAACGACTTGAGGATGGACTTGAGCGCCTTCTTGCGGCCGCGGTTGACGCCGATCAGCGACAGCGAGCCGGCCAGGTCGTAGGACAGCTCAGGTTTGACGTCGAGCTTTGCCGTGAGCTGTGCCGCCGCGGGCGGAATGCGGCCGCCGGCAGCCAGCGCGTCAAAGCTCTCGAGCGTAAAGTAGCCGTGGACATAGGTCTTGGCCTCGTTTGCCCAGTCGACCAGCTGCTTGGCGGTCAGTCCCGCCGAACGCTGGCGCACGGCCTCAAGCGCCAAGAGCTCGCCGGTCGCACAGGGCAGAGCGTTGTCGACCACGTACAGCTCAAAGTTGGGATACTCGGCGCGCACGGCGTCCGCCGCCTGGCACGCGGAGTTGTAGCTCGACGACAGCGCCGAGGTAAAGCACAGGTAGACCGTGGGTGTGCCCTCTTTGGCGCACTCGGTAAAGAACTCGATATAGCGACCGAGTGACACGGCCGAGGTGGACACGCGGGCGCCGGCGCGCATGCGGTCGTAGAACTCCTTGGGTGTGATGCTCGACCAGATGTCGTCCGTGCGCTCCTCGCCATCGATAATGAAGGGGAAGCCCAAGATATCGACATCGAGGTTCGCGGCGACCTCGGGGCTAAAGTCGCAGCAGGTATCGACGACGATGCGGCAGCGGTCAGAATGGCCGGCGTATGCAGCCTTGTCCATCAAAGCGACTCCTTACGTAAAAAGGCGGCCACCCGCATGGGATGGCCGCCAGCCGTTAACTCATGCAAGTTAACGTATTTTACTCGTCAAGTGTTTCGATACGGGGCTTGATGATGCCATATCCACCATTCTTACGGTGATACACCACATTGATGAGGCCAGTCGTCGCGTTCTCGAACACGTAGAAGTCATGGCCCAGCAGATCGGTCTGCACCAGCGCCTGCTCCTCAGTCATCGGGGTGACGTCGATGACCTTCTCGCGGACGAGCAGGTCGTCCTCCTCCTCGGGCAGCAGCAGGTCGGCCAGATCCTCAACGCGCTCAACCGGTGCGACGTCCGCGGCGCTGGCACCACCCTGACGGTTGTCCACGACCTTAGTCTTGAACTTGCGCAGCTGACGGGTGACCTTATCGGCGGAAAGGTCGATGGCGGCGTACATATCGGCACCGTGCTCGGCAACGCGAATCACGGAACCGCGAGCGCGAACCGTGACCTCGACGATTGCCGGGTTGGGGTTCGAGGGGTTCTTCTCATAACGAAGCACAACGTCGACCGTCATGGGCTCGATATCGAAAACCTTGAGCGCCTCGCCGATCTTCTCATCCACATGCGCACGCAGAGCATCGGTTACCGTCGTCTTGCGTCCAGAAACCTTGA
This sequence comes from uncultured Collinsella sp., assembly GCA_958415525.1. Classification (GTDB taxonomy): domain Bacteria; phylum Actinomycetota; class Coriobacteriia; order Coriobacteriales; family Coriobacteriaceae; genus Collinsella. The sequence continues at coordinate 57,181 of CATYZE010000012.1, forward strand.
TATCCATACGTGGCTCCAATCTGCCTCGGGAACTTACTGTATTGGCTATGTACCCATTGCCGTGCATTTAATCACGCGGATTCCCAAAGACCCGAATAACGATTGCTTGATACCGCATACCGAAGTCTCGCACTTTTCCGTGGCAAAGTGCGCTATAGGAGCGCGACGGCTGCTTTGGTTTTGCACCTGAAAAATGTCTTTGACCTGCTGGTTTTATGGAAACGAAAAAGCCGGGCTCCCCTGTTGGGAAAGCCCGGCAGTGCGTGTTGAAACCGTGAAGAGGTGTCCCTCCTAGCGCATAGGAGACTCCACCCCTAGCAATAACTAGCTATTGAGCTTGTTAATGTCGTCGTCGGTGATGGTGTCTTCCTGGCTGGACGATTTGTCTTCGGAGGATGCGGTCTCATTGTTGGAATCGGAGGACTCGCTGCCGGAGGATGCGGTCTCACTGGACTCAGAGTCGCCCGGCTGCACGTTAGCGCCCGAAACCGTCTTAGTGGTGAGGTCGTAGGGCATCCTGCCATACCAGACAGAGTGGACCGCCTCGAGCGTGCCGTCGGCCGTAATACCGTCGAGGGCATCGCTCACGGCACGGCACAGTTCGTCATTGGACGAGAGGCCCGCAACACCAAGCGTCGAGGGCGCCTCGAGCGAACCGGCATAGGAGACCTCGCTCATCAGGCGTGCAAGGTAGCCGCCGGCCGTGGAGTCGCAGATCACATAGTCGACCTCGCCGGACTCGAGCGCCTCAAAGCACTCGTTGATGTTGGAGTAGGTCTTTTGGTTGGCGGTGATGCTCTGCTTAGCAAGCGCCTCCTGCGAGGCCGAGGACATCTGGATACCCAGAGTAGACGTGTTAAGGGTATCGGTGGAAACGTTTAGCGACCCACCATCGCTGGTTTTACCGAACACGGAAGCGGCATCGTACAGGCAGGTGCCGAGCGAGCTAACGTCCCCGTCCGTAGAGTTGATCTCGCCGATAAAGATATCAGCCTTTTTGTCGCCGAGCGCGGAACCTGCCGAGGACGCATCGACAAAGGCGACCTTAAGGCCCATGCGGCTTGCGAGGGCGCGGGCAGCGTCGACTGCATACCCCGTGAGCTCGCCGTCAGCGCCCTGCATGGCCTGCGGCGCATCGGAGGTATCGAGGGCGACCGTCAGGGTACCGGGAGTGACCAGGGCATCATCCGACACCGTGGGCGTGACGGTCTCGTACTCGATCTGGTCGATCGTGGGAGTCGTGAACGTAGACAGCGGGTTGAACGCGCATCCGCTCAGGCCCAAAACGGCGATGACCGCTGCGGTCCCAGCACCTAACCGAGCCGCGTGCATCAAGCTGCCCCTCACCATGTCCACTACCCTGCCTTCTGTGTCGTATACGATCCGTGCGTTGCGCGGAATATCAGATTGTTCCCACCAGCTGACCTGGTATTTGACCCCACACTTGCGCACCGGGGTGTTTGCTCGGGAGGCCGCAGCCACCTTCACGACTGGCCCGCTCGCCCGCGAGGCGGTATTGCCCCAAAGAAAGTAGAACGGACGGTGCGGCTTACATCTAGGACGCGCCATGATCGCGCCGCGCGCACGCGGTCGCTTACGTGGATCCCTTTGACCGCGTCTGTCTTGGACTAGGACGGGCATTTCGTCCGTCCGCAACCACAGCCTGGTAGGAACGTAGCGCATTATAGCTAAGTTCAAGCTAAAGTTTAAGGTTAGGGGCGTCATTCGCATCGCGAGTACAGATTTCGCAGGTCGGAGTGGGCTATTCGTGCCTCTGTGAAGCCCGGAGCGGTAGCGCGCAGAGATGTGGTGTAAGAGGCGGGGCATGCCCCGCCTCTTCCCTT
>CATYZE010000013.1 GCA_958415525.1 uncultured Collinsella sp.
GGATTTGCAGCGACGGACCTCAGGGCGCTCTTACACCACGTCTGCGCGCGCGACCTCTGCGGGCGATTGAAACCTGTTATTGATGGCTTTAAGTATGCTAAAACGGCCTGATAACGAACAGTTGTACATTATCAGGCCGTCGTTTTGATGCAAAATAATGTGACTAGTTTTACAACAGTACTCATATTTGGCATTTTTTGCCCACCAGAGGTTAGCGGAAGTCGAAAATGGAGCGGGAATTTTCCAGGACGACCGACTTGACGCTTTCCACGGCGCAGTCTTTAAGCGTGGCAATGATCTCGGATGTTCTTATGAGTGAATCGACGAGCTGCCGCGCGGATGTTTTCGCGTTTGGTTCGGCCGGCGCGTCGGTTTCGAGCAACAGGCGGTTCAGTGGAATCTGTCGTGCGTATTCGCGCCCGCGTTTGGTCGCAAGCATGCGTTCATTGATGGAAAAGAAGCATCCTGTGTGGCGCGCATTGACGAGCTCATCCGAGGTGCCGCTAAACCAGTGAAAGATGATGGTGGGGGAGTTGGGAGTGTCCTTTAGAAGGCCGTTCGACTCCAAAATTTCCAAAGTTGCTCCCGCCGCGCGAACGGCGTGAATGGACAGGACGCGCCCAGCGAGTGGGTTCTGCGATAGAGCTTGGCAAAGCCGTTCAAATGCCTGCGTCTGGATTTCCTCGGTGCCCGCAAAGCGTGGCGAGAGATCGAGTCCAACCTCGGCGATAAAGCGCTCTCGGATGGCGAGCTCACAAAGCATGTCAACTTCGGCGGCTCCGCATCGGCCGTCGGCAATCCACCAGGGGTGGAGACCCACTCCTGGAATGATATTGGAGCTATAGCTGGCGCGCTTTTTTGTCGTTGCGAAGTCGCGAGGGTCAACGCCGCAGTCAAAGCAACCCAGCCCCATCGCGGCGGCTTCGCTGGCTACGGTTTCTGGGCGGCCCATCATATCCAAATGGCAATGGGCGTCAAAGAGCTGTAACTCCATCGCGGCGAACCTTGCTAGTCCAGGCGCTGGCCGTCGGCGCGTACGCACTCGGTGCCACGCCCACTAATCTGGCGAATGACCTCGCCCGCAATCATCTGACCCATGATGGGCGGCATAAAACTGGCGGTTCCCAGCTCGGTGCGCTCATGAATGTTTGAGGGGTCGCGCGGCTGGGTCTTTACCGACTCTTCGCAGCTAAACAGCACATGCAGGCTCTTGATGCCACGCTTCTTGCACTCTTTGCGCATAATGCGACTCATGGGGTCGCGCACCGTGTCGAAGATGTCGGCAAAACGCAGGCACTCGGGATGCAGTTTGTTGGCCCCGCCCATGGAGCTCACCAGCCGTATGTCGTGGTCTTGAGCGTATTTGGCAATGGTGAGCTTGGCCGAGATGGTGTCGATGGCGTCGACGACGTAGTCGAGCTTGCCGCCCGTCTGCTCAAAAACGCTCGCAAAGAACTCGTCGATGTTGTCGCTCAGCAGGTATTCGGTACGCTTGATGACGGTGGCGGCAGGATTGATATCGTGGATCATGGCTTCCATAACATCGACCTTGCGCTTGCCGATGGTGCTGTGAAAGGCGATGGCCTGGCGATTGATATTGCTGGGCGCGATGATGTCCTTGTCCAGAATTACAAAATGACCGATGCCGCCGCGGGCGAGTGCCTCGCAGCAGTTGGAGCCCACGCCTCCGCAGCCGAGCACCAGCACCGTAGCATCGGCGAGCTTATCGAGTGCCTCGCGGCCCATGATGATCTCGAGCTTGGTGTCGCGTGTCTCGACGAGAGCGGCAGCGGTTTCGGTCATAGACATCCTCCGATGGGGAAGCGAATCGTGTTTTAGCTATTGCCATTATAGGTGTTATCGCGATTCCACTTGAGCCCTTGGGCTTGTTGAAATGGAATCGGGGTTCGCATAAGATTGAAGCAGATGGCACCCGTTGCAGCGGGTTGGCCAACTCCAAAACACGTTTGTAGCGTGAGAAGTGGCCGTCTTCGCATTACGCGGAGGCGGCTATTTTTTTGAGTACAAGATTAGACAGTTAGACAAACATCTAAATATCGAGTATAGTTTGCGCGTCATGAGAGATGATGAGAGGAGGTCTTATGCCGGGAGAGGGTTTTAAGGCGCTTGCCGATCCAACGCGACGGCGCATTTTGGAGTTGCTGCGCGAGGGCAATTGCACGGCGGGGGAGCTTGCCGAGCATTTCGATATCAGTAAGCCGTCGCTGAGCCATCACTTGGCGACGCTCAAAAACGCCGGGTTGGTGACCGATGAACGTCATGGCCAAAACATCGTTTACAGCTTAAACACCACCGTCATGCAGGACTTGATCGGTTGGTTTATGGGCTTTACAAACACGGAAGGTGATAAGGATGAATAACGAAAACAAGGGCATTCACCCCACGGGGGTATCGTCGCGCGTGTGGATTGCGCTGGTCGCTCTGTGCGTCGCCAATGTCGTAGCGCACCTCATGGTGATGCCGAGCTTGCCTGCGCAGATTCCCACGCACTGGCGCGCGAACGGCGCCGTCGACGGTTGGGGTCCTAGCTGGATGGCCTCCGCGCTCGGCGTGCTGCCTCTGGCGCTTCTCGCAATGTTCTGCGTGGTGCCGCGCATCGACCCCAAAGGTGAGGCATATCGAACCTCGGGCAAGTTCTATCAGGGCTTCGTAATCGCCTTCACCTTGTTCATGTGCGCCATAAGCTGGCTGGGAGAGCTTACGGTCTGGGGCGTGGTGCCGGCGGTCGGTTCGGTCAACGTGCTGATTTCCGGCGCTATCGGCTTGCTCTTCATTGGTGTGGGTAACTACTTGCCGCGTGTGAAGCAGAACTATACGCTCGGTATCAAGACGCCCTGGGCGCTTGCCGATCCCGAGAACTGGCGCCGTACGCAGCGTTTTGGCGGTGCCTGCTTTATGGTGCTGGGTATTGGCCTGATTGTGATGGGCGTGGCGGGTAGCGTGCTTTCGAGTGAAGTCGTCGCCGCGGTGATTGCGGTGCTGGCGTTTGGTTCAGCTGGCGCTGCCTACGTCTATTCGTATCTGCTGTGGCGCAAATCGCAGCGAGCCGTTCGCTAAGGTTGCGGAAAACTAGCGTACGCAGTTCATAGTGTGTTCCGGGGGACTTTTCCCAGGTAGTATTAGGGGGTGTGGGCAACCATGCCCCTTTTTCGTTAAGTTTCAGAGCCGGTTTCCTCATTTCGTTTCCACTAAAGCGAAACAAGAATAGGGAAACAGCAGGTAGAAAGGATAAAACAGGCAAATGGCGGAGTTTATCTACCAGATGTATCAGGCTCGCAAGGCTCATGGCGATAAGGTAATCCTTGACGATGTGACCTTGAGCTTCTATCCCGGTGCCAAGATCGGCGTCGTGGGCCCCAACGGTATGGGCAAGTCGACCCTGCTCAAGATTATGGCCGGCATCGAGGAGGTCTCCAACGGCGACGCCAGGCTCACCCCCGGCTACACCGTGGGCATCCTGCAGCAGGAGCCGCCGCTCGATGACGACAAGACCGTCATCGAGAACGTGCGCATGGCATTTGGTGACATGATCGCCAAGGTTGATCGCTTCAACAAGATCGGCGAGGAGATGTGCGACCCGGATTGCGACATGGACGCCCTCATGGCCGAGATGGGCAAGCTCCAGGACGAGATCGACGCCGCCGACGGCTGGGATATCGATTCCAAACTCGGCCAGGCCATGGACGCCCTGCAGCTGCCCGATTCTGATATGCCGGTCAATGTGCTCTCGGGCGGCGAGCGCCGCCGCGTAGCGCTGTGCAAGCTGCTGCTCGAGGCTCCCGACCTGCTGCTGCTCGACGAGCCCACGAACCACCTGGATGCCGAGTCCATCCTGTGGCTCGAGCACTTCCTACACAACTACCAGGGTGCCGTTCTGGCCGTCACGCACGACCGCTACTTCCTGGACAACGTGGCCGAGTGGATCTGCGAGGTCGACCGCGGTCACCTCTATCCCTACAAGGGCAACTACTCCACGTATCTGGAGACCAAGGCCGCCCGTATCGAGGCTCAGGGCAACCGCGATGCCAAGCTCGCCAAGCGCATGGAGGCCGAGCTCGAGTGGGTGCGCAGCTCGCCGAAGGCTCGTCAGGCCAAGAACAAGGCCCGTCTGGCTCGCTACGAGGAGATGGAGGCCGAGGCCCGCGCAAGCCAGAAGCTCGACTGGACCGATATCCGCATCCCTGTGGGCCCGCGTCTGGGCAACAAGGTTCTCGAGGCCCATCACCTGCACAAGGAGTTCGATGGCCGCGTGCTCATCGACGACCTTTCGTTTACCCTGCCGCGCAACGGCATCGTGGGCGTGATCGGCCCCAACGGCGTCGGTAAGACCACGCTGTTCAAGACGATTGTTGGCCTGGAGCCGCTGACCTCGGGCGAGCTCGAGGTGGGCGAGACCGTCAAGATCTCCTACGTCGACCAGAACCGTGAGGGCATCGACCCCGACAAGAACCTGTGGGAGGTCGTCTCGGACGGCCTGGACCACATGATGGTCGGCGAGACCGAGGTCCCGAGCCGCGCTTATGTGGCGAGCTTTGGCTTTAAGGGCCAGGACCAGCAGAAGCGCGCTGGCGTGCTCTCCGGCGGCGAGCGCAACCGTCTGAACTTGGCGCTTACGCTCAAGCAGGGCGGCAACCTGCTGCTTCTCGACGAGCCCACGAACGACCTCGACGTCGAGACGCTGTCCTCGCTCGAAGCGGCGCTGCTCGAGTTCCCGGGCTGCTCGGTGGTCATTAGCCACGATCGTATGTTCCTGGACCGCGTCGCCACGCACATTCTGGCGTGGGAGGGCACCGACGAGAATCCGGGCAACTGGTATTGGTTCGAGGGTAACTTCGAGGCCTATCAGGCCAACCGCATCGAGCGCCTGGGCGAGGACGCAGCCCAGCCTCATCGTATCCACCGCAAGCTGACGCGTGACTAGTAGCAAGTAGAAAGGCCGCCACCAAGGGCGGCCTTTCTTGTAGCGATTGCACTGCAGCTATGCCCTGGCTGCTGGTTTGATTCATAATCAAAGTCATCTCTTTGGGATTAAAGCCCGTTTTTGCTATGAGTGATTTTCTAATTCCGTTTAAAACGTAAAGACGCATTGGGTTGCAAGGACATAAGCAAATCGAATTGAAATATAACCAGTGCTGTAACGTTAAAAAAAAGATTATAGAATAGGAGTACCTTATAAGTCGCTTCTCTAGAAAGAAGAACATATGCTTTCGCGTCGTCGTTTTCTGCAACTTGTCGCGTCTTCAATTGTCGCCTTAGCCGCACGTCCGAAAGAGGTTTTTGCTTCGACGGGCAATATTGATGGTGAGCAGATACAATTTACTTCTGAAATTGCGCAAGAGCTTGCCGATAAATATATAAAGGGACTCCTCGGCTATTCGTATACGCCTTCTGACCCTATTCCTTTTGTAGATGTTGATGGGTCCCCGCTTGGTTACATTGTTCCGGTTGTGACATCCAATAGAGCCGCGGGCTATTTGGTTTTAGATGCTTCAGATGATGAAATACTTACGGGATATCGTTTTGGAGACGGCTTAGTCAGCCCTATGGATCGGGGAGGAGATCTTGGTGTCGAGTCTTATTCGTTCAATAACCCAGTCGTAATGATCAATCCATTCGAATTCGGCGTGCAATCTTTGGACGGTTCAATAACAACAAATTGCGGAAGAACAATCCCGGCTGTTTCCATAGAAGGACGGCCTGTCGTTTTATCGAATAAACCTTCAAGCTGGAACGATGTTGTAATTTACGCAACTCAAATGCAGGATTACACAGTATCTGGATTTCGTTCCATTTCTCAGTTTATGTCATATGATGAAAGCGAGATTAAGAGGCTTACTGCCCACTATGCTTGTATGGTGACAGCTTTTTCGAACGTTGCGGAACTGTATGGCATTGCCAATTTATATAGCGACCCTTCGCAATATATGCAGATATGGAATTACACCAATACCCATGCTCTTTCCGATGAAGAACAGACTGTTCCCGGCGTTGTTTTGGGTGGAACGCCGATATCAACCTGTGCAACGGGGTTTACAAATTACTGCGCAAGCAGAGGAAGTACTCTTATCGCCCGCACTGTCTCCTCTCCGGCTATCGCGAGCATTCAAAATGAGATTAACTCTAATAGACCGAATGTTTTACATGCGAGTTTGTACAACGGATCAGCCCATTCTGTAACAGCGGAGGCTTACGCCACACTTACTGGTAAGAAAACTGGAGAGACAAGGCAGATGATTGGCATAGCGGACGGCTGGAATTCATCTTTATCCTTCCTGAAGTATGATCAGAGCTATTATGCGTGGACTTATGGAACGACTTTTTCGAAGTAGGGCGATTCGTCTAGCTCTGTCTTTGGTGCTGATGGCTTCATTGGTGGGCTGTTCAACAAAGGAAGAGATATCGCGCGGAGGTTCCGGAGAAGTGACTGCGACAGACTCAGGTTCATTAGAAATAGCTGGCGGGCATGCCGATGTGATGTTACAAGGAAAAGGCGTGCTTAGGTCGATTGATGCTGAAGACGCTGTCTGCTCAATAGAGGATTTGAAGACAGGTGAAACTGCATCGTACCGAGTTTCAGATAATGCTGCGAATATGATTGAGTCGATACCGACTGGAGCGCAGGTTTCTTTTAGATACTTTGCTCCGCAACTTGAGGATGAGCTTGCTTCTCTGGTGTCTATATGCACCGATGACAACTAAAAGGCCTGAATTCAAACGGCCTCGGATGGTCAATTGGCTATCCGAGGCCGTTTTTTACTCGACCGGGGCTTCGACCTTGTCGATGGCCCAGGTGGCTCCGAGGCCTCCGGTGGTGTTGCGGCGGATGCGCACGGTGACTTCGTGGCGCTCGCCGGCCTGCGTGTAGCGCAGGGGGAAGCTTGCGCGGTTTCGCGTGGCCTCGATGGTACCGTGCTCGCGGGCGATCCAGTAGTACTCGCCGACGATGCCGAGCGTGTCGGCGCCGTAGGGGAGATAGGTCGACAGCTGGTGCAGAAGCGGGCCGGGGCAGAAGACCTCGGTTGAGAAATCGACGGGGAAGTCCTCAGGGATGGCGGGCGCTGCGGGTGCGGGGGTTGGGGCCGCTGCGGGTACCGAAGCCGGTGCCGGTGCGGGAACTTGGTCGCAAGTAGAGGTGGGCACGGATTCGATGACGGGTGCGGGCTCAGGCACCGGTTCCGGCTTAACTGCGGAATCTGCGGGCTTCACGGTGACGGGCGCGTCTACAGCTGCAGTTTCAAACTCAACCTGCATCGCGCTCTCATTCTCGACGCTCGACTTTGCTTCGATGGGCGTGGATGCCATAGTGGTGATGCCGGCGTTGGCGTTCTCGGGGTCATAGACGACCGTGAGCGAGATGGCGGGCTGCGGCGTCTCGGGCTCCGGTGCCGATTCGGTAGTGCCTTGATCGGCGGGCTCGTCGGACTGATCGTCCTCGGCCTCGTTGCCAAAGACATCGCTGTTTTGGAACGCAGGCGTCTCGGGTTGGTCAGCGGCTTCTTCGGTTGTCGACTTGGGCGCTTCGTTGAGCTCCACAGTTGCTTCCTGCTCGGATATGACTTCGGGATCGGTCGTGGCGGCGATTTCGGTTTCTGCTGTTACCTCAATAGCGACTTCGATCTCTGTCTCGGGCTCGGGTTCCGGAGCGACTTCGGCCACGGGCTCGGGCTCGGGACGCTTAACGTGCTTGGGACGCACGGCCTTGAGGTCCTTCTCACCGCGTTTCTTCTTTTTGTAGGACTGCTTGGCGCCCTTGGCAGCCTTGGGCTTGTCCTCGCCCTTGGCAAGGGCGGTATCCCAGGCCTCGTTGGCGATGACCGTGGCATACAGACGACCGCCCTTAAAGACGGTCAGCTTAATGCAGTCGTCGAGTTCCTCGAGCAACTCGCGCGTGGACTCGAAGCCCAGGTCATAAGCAGTCATGTCGCCAGCGGCGAGAGCCTCTTCGACCTGCGTCATAAACGTTTGCTTGCCGCATCCAATCGCATCGCGCAGCAGGCGATACAGATAGATGTGGTTGCCCAGCGAAAGCGTGGGCCTAACTATTGTCTTGCTCATGGCAAATCTCCTCTTTACACATGTAAAGCATCTTACCATCGCATAGCGTTCGCCATGGCGGCGCCCAAGGCAAACGGGCGCGAACCGCTTTCGATTCGCGCCCGTTGTACAGGTCGGTTATCTATGAGAGGCAAATGTGCTTAGTTGCCCGATGCCGTGCCTTGGCTCGAGTTGTCAGATGCCGTGCCGGACGCGGTTCCGCTCGAGCTGTTCGAGCTGTTGGTGTTGCTGCTGTCTGCTGTGCCCGTTCCCGAAGCGGTGTCGCTCGTCTGGCCGCCCGTGCTCGGCTGCGAACCGTCAGTCGTTTGGCTTGAGTCGGTCGTGCCGGACGGCGCGCCACTGTTGGCCGTAGAGGAATCGGTGCCCTGCGATTGGCTTTGGGTGTTCGAGGACGAATTGGCAGAGGTAGAACTGTCTTGCGTGCCGTCCGCCTGTGCCTGCTGATCTTGCGACTGGGTGTTGCCATTTGCATCGCTCTCGGTCGTGCGCGACGAAAGGATTGGCTCGGGGCGCTCGCCCAGACCCTCACCGGCGGTGGTTATAAGGATGGCGCCGGTGCAGGCGATGACCGCGACGATGGCGATGGCGATCGAGAAGACGATGACCTTCTTTTGCGTCTGGCTGCGCTCTGCCGCGGCCTTGGCGCGCAGGCTGTTAGGGGCGACGCGCGCCGTGGTCGCGCGTCCCGCAACCCGGCGCATTTCCTGCGTGGTCGCGGCGCCACCTAGGTGCTCCTCGACATCGGGCTCAACGGGCTCGTAGGCGCCGGCAGGGTAGTCGACAGCGGCATGCGTGCCCTTGATTGCTTCGGCGCTGGCAGAGATAAAGTGGCGGTAGACCTGCGAGGACACAACGGTGATGACCGAGCTCACGGCGGCGCCAATTACTGAACCAGCGATACCAATCTTGGAGGCAAGCGCGACGCTCGTGGCGGCAGCTGCGGCGCCGGCGATGATCTGGGGAATGGAAATGTCATCGAACAGGCCCTTTTTGGGCGCGATGGCCATGGTCTGTCCGATGGAATGGTTTTCGTGAACGCCGTTGTTGAGCGATGCTGGTGTCATGACGCGCGTGCGCGGCGCGTCGGTGTACTTGGTTGTCATACGGGGTCCTCCCGGTGTAAATCTGCTTCGTTTCGTGTAGCCATCAGGGTACCCACCAGATGTGAATCGTACGTGACATTTAACAGATATCATCAACTCATCAATAGCTCACCAAGTTGGTGGGATGCGGTTACACCCGGCGGTTGAACTACAATAGGGCTTGCTAATTGTTGTGAATGGCGTCTACGCACGGGAGCATTCTTATGAATCTTCACCTTTCTCAGTCTGATGGCTTTTTGCGTGTGGCGGCGGCGTCGCCGCGGATTCGCGTGGCCGATGTCGAGGGCAATGCCGAGGTTGCGCTGGCGGCTGTTCGCGAGGCTGCCGAGCGCGGCGTTCGCGCGCTGGTGCTGCCCGAGCTTAACTTGTGCGGCTATACCGCGGCCGACCTGTTTCATAACCGCACGCTGCTGCATGCCTGCGAGACCGCACTGGCACATATTCTCGATGAAACCCGCGAGCTGCCGATTGTCTTTACCATTGGTCTTCCCGTTGCAGTTGCCGAGAATATCTACAACTGCGCCGCCGTGTGCTGCGCGGGCGAGCTTTTGGGCCTCACGGCCAAGAAGTATCTGCCCAACTATGGCGAGTTCTACGAGCGCCGCTGGTTTGCTCCGGCGCCCGCAGATCCTGTGTGGGTCGAGTTTGCCGGTCGGGGTCCGGTTCCGCTGGGTTCGGGGCTTGTCTACCGCTGCTGTGATGAAGGTGTCGAGGATATGGTGCTGGGCGTTGAGGTCTGCGAGGACCTGTGGGTGCCGGCGCCCCCTTCGACCGAGATGGCGCTTGCCGGTGCGACGGTGATTCTCAACCCGTCGGCCTCGGACGAGATTATCGGTAAGGCAGATTACCGCCGCAGCCTTATCTCCAATCAGAGCGCGCGCCTGTACTGCGCCTATGCCTACGCGGACGCGAGTGAGGGCGAGTCCACGACCGACATGGTCTTTGCGGGCGAGAACCTCGTCTACGAAAACGGCTCTAAGCTTGCCGCGACGAAGCTCCTCACTTGCGATATGGCCGTCGCCGACGTCGATCTTGACCGGTTGGTTGCCGAGCGCCGTCGCTCGACGACATGGACGCGCTCGGACGATGCGCCGGAGGCCGTGACCGTTGAGTTTTCGTTTGAGGGCGTGCTGGCCGAAGATCCTGTCCTGCGCGATGCGCTCGACATCGACCGTGTCTTCCCCCGCGCGCCCTTCGTGCCTGCCGACCATGGTGACCTGGCTGAGCGCTGCGAGACGATCCTCAATCTGCAGACTGCTGGCCTCAAGACCCGCCTCGCCCACACAGGTACCAAGGCTGCGGTCATCGGCCTTTCGGGTGGCTTGGACTCCACGTTGGCACTGCTTGTGACCGTGCGTGCCTTCGATGCGCTGGGGCTGCCGCGCACGGGTATCACGGCGGTCTCCATGCCAGGTTTTGGCACGACGCATCGCACCAAGTCGAATGCCGAGTCGCTTGCCCGCGACCTGGGTGTGAGCTTCCGTGAGGTTTCGATTCACGCGGCCGTGGAACAGCACTTTAAGGACATCGAGCACGATCCGACCGTCCAGGACGTGACTTACGAGAACAGCCAGGCCCGCGAGCGTACGCAGATTCTGATGGATCTGGCCAATCAGGCTGGCGGTTTTGTCATCGGCACGGGCGACCTGTCGGAGCTGGCGCTCGGCTGGGCTACCTATAACGGCGACCACATGAGCATGTACGCCGTCAATACGAGCGTGCCCAAGACGCTTGTGCGCCATCTGGTGCGCTATGCCGCTGATGTTTTTGGCGGGCGTATTGCCGAGGTCTTGCTCGATATCCTCGATACGCCGGTGTCCCCCGAGCTTCTGCCGCCCACGGGCGACGGCGAGATTGCGCAGAAGACTGAGGACCTGGTGGGCCCGTACGAGCTGCACGACTACTTCCTCTACTACCTGCTGCGTTTTGGCTTTGAGCCGGGCAAGATCTACCGCATGGCGCTCAAGAGCTTCGAGGGCGTCTACGACGCCAAGACCGTCCACACGTGGCTACGCACGTTCTACCGTCGCTTCTTTGCCCAGCAGTTTAAGCGCAGCTGCCTGCCCGATGGCCCCAAGGTGGGCTCGGTCACGCTCAGCCCGCGCGGCGATTGGCGCATGCCGAGTGACGCCAGCTCGTGCCTGTGGCTCGCCCAGATTGACGCGCTCAATCCGATGGACTAAGGTTGCCAAATTGAACCAAAACAGCGGGTGCAAGCGTTACACTTTTGCAATCTGATGGCCCGTATCGCGCGGCGCTCTTGTCGGAGCGCCGCGTTTTTCATATCGAAAGGTGGCACCATGCAGGCATCGCAGCGTCTCGACCGCTTTGGCGCGGAGGTCTTCGCCTCGCTCAACAACAAACTTCTCGCGCTGAAGGCTCAGGGCAAGACCATTTACAACATGAGCGTGGGCACGCCCGACTTTAAGCCGTACGACCATGTGGTCGAGGCGCTCACGCATGCAGCCCAAGATCCCGAGATGTGGAAGTATGCCCTGCGCGACCTGCCCGAACTCAAGCAAGCCGTGTGCGATTACTATGAGCGTCGCTTTGGTGTCTCCGGCATTACGCCGTCTATGGTGCAGTCGTGCAGCGGCACGCAGGAGGGCGTGGGCCATTTGGGCCTGGCCCTGCTCGATCCGGGTGACACCATTTTGGTTCCCGATCCGTGCTACCCGGTCTTTGAGGCGGGCGCCAAGATCGCCGATGCCAAGCTCGAGTACTATCCGTTGGTCGCCGAGCATAATTACCTGCCCTATGTGGCGGGTATCGATCCCGAGGTGGCCGATCGTGCCAAGTATATGATCGTGTCGCTGCCCGCAAACCCGGTCGGCTCGGTGGGCACGCCCGAGGTCTACGAGGAGATCATCGCTTTCGCCCGCGAGCACGACCTGCTCATCGTCCATGACAACGCGTACTCCGACATCGTGTTCGACGGCGAGCCGGGCGGCAGCTTCTTGCAGTATCCCGGTGCGCTTGAGGTGGGCGTGGAGTTCTTCTCGCTTTCCAAGTCGTTTAACGTCACCGGTGCGCGTATCGGCTTTTTGGTCGGCCGCGAGGACGTGGTCTCTGCCTTTGCCAAGCTGCGCGGCCAGATCGACTTTGGCATGTTCTTCCCGATCCAGAAGGCTGCTATCGCCTGCCTGAACGGTCCGCGCGATGAGGTCGAGGCGCAGCGTCTGAAGTACCAGGAGCGCCGCGATGCCCTGTGCGACGGTCTTGAGGGCCTGGGCTGGGAGCGTCCCAACGCGCATGGCTCTATGTTTGTGTGGGCCAAGCTTCCCGGTGGTCGCACCGATTCCATGGCGTTTTGCGAGGAGCTCATGGAGAAGGCCGGCGTTGTGGTGACGCCGGGCGCGAGCTTTGGTCCTTCGGGCGAGGGGCACGTGCGCATGGCGCTGGTCTTGCCGCCCGACCAGATTGCTTTGGCTGTCGAGGCCATTCGCGAGGCGGGCCTGTATTAGAAAGGTATTTCGGCTCGTCAATAGCTCGAAACCGATTTCGTGCAGTTATTTTACGATTTCTGCAAACAATTTCGGTAAACGGTCGATTTTTGGCTGCGAATAGGAGCATAATCAAAGTCCCGATTGGATGTATTGGGATTACGGCAAGCCGCTCGGGTCGTTCCCGGGCGGCTTGCTTGTGGAGAGAGATGGGAGTTTCTAATGGTTAACGAGAAGAAGGTCGCTATTGTCGGCTGCGGTTTCGTCGGTTCGTCTTCGGCGTTCGCGCTGATGCAGAGCGGTCTGTTCTCCGAAATGGTCCTCATCGACGTGGACAAGAACCGCGCCGAGGGTGAGGCCCTGGATATCGCGCACGGCATGACGTTTGCCGAGCCGATGAAGATCTACGCCGGCGATTATTCCGATGTCGCCGACGCCGCCATGATCGTCGTCACCGCTGGCGCTGCCCAGAAGCCCGGTGAGACTCGCCTGGACCTGGTCAACAAGAACGTCAGCATCTTTAAGTCCATTATCCCCGAGATTAAGAAGTCCGGCTTCGACGGCATTCTGCTCATCGTCTCCAACCCGGTCGATGTTCTGACCTACGCCGCCATCAAGATGTCCGGCCTGCCCGAGGGCCATGTCATCGGCTCCGGTACCGTGCTCGACACCGGCCGTCTGCAGCAGATGCTTGGTGCCCACGTCGAGGTTGACCCGCGCGATGTCCAGGCCTATGTCATGGGTGAGCACGGCGACTCCGAGTTTGTCGCTTGGTCCAGCGCTCAGGTTGCCGGCGTTCCGCTGAACACCTTCTGCGAGCTTCACGGTCATCTGGAGCATGAGGCTGCCGAGAAGCGTATCGCCGAGGACGTCAAGAACTCCGCCTACACCATCATCGAGAAGAAGCATGCCACCTACTATGGCGTCGCCATGGCCGTCAAGCGCATCTGCACTGCCGTCATGCGCGATGAGCAGACCGTTCTGCCCGTCTCCTCGCTCATGGTGGGCGAGTATGGCCTGTCCGATCTGGCCATCTCCATGCCGACCGTCGTCGGCCGCGATGGCGTTGTCTGCCGCGTCCCCGTGCCGCTGAACGATGACGAGCAGCATGAGCTCACCGCCTCCGCAAAGGCCCTCAAGGACATCATCGACAGCGTCGACTTCTCCTGCTAAATTCGGCTCGTTTAAGCAACAGGCTACAATGAAAGGCGTCCGGGCCACACGGTCCGGGCGCCTTTTTGGTGCGAGGGGGTCAGGTTACTTTGCACCACCCCAATGCACCATAGTTGATGGGAGGGCCATGTCGGATTCGCCTAATTTTTTGACCTATGCCCAGACGGCGTTTGATCCGTTTGAGGAACGGCCGTTCTGCGCGGTGGATAGCCTGGTCTTTGCGTGGTTGTCCTATTTGCGTTTGCCGGGTGATATGGCGGAGCTGACGAACTGGCAGGGCCTAGACGTACGCGAGCTGCTGCGCGCCGAGTGCTACCAAGACATGATTGGCGACCTGTGGGATCCGGAGGGGAGCCGTGCCCTGTTGGAGGCTGTGGCAGCAAGCCCTCGCTACCGTGGCGTTCGTGTTTGCGGCTATCGTAGCGTGAGTGATGCCGAGACAACGGAGCAGTTTGCGGCCATGACGTTCCGATTTCCGGCGGGGTTTAGCTATCTTGCCTTCCGGGGGACCGACAGCACGATTGTGGGCTGGAAAGAGGACTTTAACATGGCGTTCCGGTGTCCTGTGCCGGCCCAGGAATCCGCGGCGCGTTATGTAGACGAGGCGGCGGATGCGATTGACGGGCCGCTTTTGTGCGGAGGTCATTCCAAGGGTGGAAACCTTGCGGTGTACGGTGCGGCGATGTGCCCCGATGTCGCCCGTGAGCGAATCGAACGGGCGTATTCCCATGATGGTCCGGGCTTCGTCGAGGAGTTTCTGAGCGGCAACGCCTTCGCCGACCTATCCGGTCGAATCGACAAGACGCTACCTCGGTCGTCAATCTTTGGCATGATGTTCGAGACACAGGAGGACTATGCCATCGTTGAGAGCACCGAGTTCAGCCTGCTGCAGCATAATCCCTTTAGCTGGGTGGTTGATGGCCGCGACTTCGTGTACTGTGAGCGCCTGTCCGCCGGTGCTCGATATGTTGATGGCTCCATTCGCGAGATGCTGCTTGCAGTGTCGCCTGGCGAGCGCGAGCGTTTTGTAGATGCGTTGTTCTCCGTGTTTGAGGCAACGGGTGCTGAGCGGTTTGCGGATATCGCTGGGAATCTGCGCGAGAGTCTGCCCGTGATGCTCCAGGCTGCGCAAGGCTTTGACAAGGATACGCGACGCTTTGTCTCGCAGACCATCGCGGCAATCCTAAAATGTGCGCTTCTGCCCAAACGTCCCCAGATCGACATGCCCGCTGCCGGCAAGAGCTTGGCAGAACAGCTCGAGGCTTGGCAGTCCGAGCTCCTGCGCTAGCCATTGGTGCAAAGCAACCTGTCCCCGATGCACCAATCTTCGATACGCTTGGGGCAGGCTCGACCGCTATACTGGTTCGTGCTCAATTCGATCTAGAACGGAATGCCGTATATGAAAATCAATCACGCAATCCTGCATATCCTGGACTTTGACTCGGCCGTCAACGTTATGAGCCAACGCGAGCTCGATATCGAAAGCCGTACCGTGCGCAACTTCGTGACCACACATCTGCGCCGCGCACGAACCTCGGCCGACAATAAGCGCGCCACGTTTGCCGAGAACTCTGCATTTGGCGGCGAGCTCAAGGGCTATTTCTTTGGCGAGCGCGAGTTCGTAGACCTGTCGCAGCAGATTGCGGAGTTCATTTCCTCCGAGCTTACCAAGGCCGAGAAAGCCGAGTCCACCGATGTGCTCGTGGCCGATTTTGACGACGACGAGGATGCCCGCTGGTTTGCCGTGATGCTGCTGGGCTCCAAACAGGCCTTTATGCACGAAGTGGGCCGCGAGGAGGGGGAGGTGCGCAATGATATCGCGCGCCACTATGCTATCCTGCCGAATCCTTCCCAAAAGGTGCCGAGCTATGCCATCGTGCGCGCGAGCACCATGGAGATCGGCTATGTGGACAAGAAGCGCAAGATTGCCGGCGAGGACCGCATGCTTATCCCCGACGGTCTGCTGCAGTGCGACACGGGCGTGTCGGGCAAGGAGGTCATCGACACCGTGACGCGCGTGGTCGAGGAAGTCGCCGAGGAGCACGGCGCCAACACGGCCGTGGCGCTCGCCAAGGTTAAGGCTGCCGTTGCCGAGAAGGTTGAGGATGACGAGGAGCTGCCGCCTTGGGATATCGTCGATGAGGTCTTTGAGGACGAGCCGGTCATCAAGGAGAGCGTGCGTGCGGCGCTGACCGAAGAGAAGGTGCCCGAGCGTGTGCCCGTGGAGCGCAAGCAGGTCGAGCGCGCCGCCGTGCGCAACCACAAGATTCGTACCGATACGGGCATCGAGATCAGCTTTCCGGCCGAGATGGGCTCGAACTCCGAGTACATAGAGTTCGTCAACGAACCCAACGGCCTCATCTCCATCGAGCTCAAAAACATCGGCAGCATCGAGAACCGATAAACTGCGCTCTGACGCTGCAGAAAACAAAGGCCGAAGCTCCGATGGTGCTTCGGCCTTTTTTGCTTGGGATTGAATTGCGCCGCAGGTTGAGCATACGTCAGCGAAAACGACCCAGAGCGAGCAAGGTGACGTGAAAGAGGAGGGCATTGACCTTCTGGTCATGCCCGACGATTGAACGTCAGATTGCCGCTCTGGGTCGTTTGCAGCGTCGACCTGTTACGCGGTTTGTCAAAACCGCGTAACTATTAAAGTTGACGTAACCCCTCTTCGAGACCGGTCTTGCTGTCGGTTTTTTCGTCGCGCATCTTGATGACGCGGGCGGGAACGCCGGCCACGACGGCGCCGGCGGGGACGTCCTCGACGCATACGGCACCGGCGGCTACGACGGCGCCCTTGCCCACGCGCACGCCCTCCAGGACCACGGCGTTGGCGCCGATCATGACATCGTCCTCGATGATGACGGGCGTGGCGCTTGCGGGTTCAACGACGCCTGCCAACACGGTTCCAGCGCCGATGTGGCAGTTCTTGCCCACGGTGGCGCGGCCGCCCAGCACGGCACCCATGTCGATCATGGAGCCCTCACCGATGACGGAGCCGATATTGATGATGGCACCCATCATGATGACGGCACGGTCGCCGATCTCGACGCGGTCACGGATGATCGCGCCCGGCTCGATGCGGGCGTTGATGCCCTTAAGGTCGAGCATGGGCACTGCGGAGTTGCGGCAGTCGTTCTCTACGTCGTAGTAATCGATGGAATCGGCATTGGCGTCCAGGATGGTCTTAAGCTCATCCCAGTCACCAAAGACGGTCTTGCCACGACGACCGCCGTAGACGTGCGCATTGCCCCACTGGACCTTCATGCCCGGCTTCTCGCGCACGTACAGCTTGACAGGCGTCTTTTTGGGCGCGGTGGCGATGTAGTTGATAATCTCCTGGGCATCCATCTCGGCTGCGTTACTCATTTGCTGTCTCTCCTTTGGGTGGATCCGGTTGATACCTGGTTAGGCAAACATGACCTGGTCGAACGTATAGAAGCCGTGCTCGCGGGTGACGAGCTTCTGCGCGGCTGCCAGAGCGCCGTTGACGAAGATCTGACGGCTCGTGGCACGGTGTGCGAGCGTGACCTCCTCGTCCTGTCCAAAGAAGCTCACCTCGTGCACGCCGGCGACGGTGCCGCCGCGCAGCGAGTGCATACCGATTTCCTTGGGATCGCGCGCGCCGCACATGCCCTCGCGTCCGTAGACGGGGTGGTAGCCCGCCTCGGGCTCGGCTTCGACGACGGCATCGAGCAGTAACTTGGCGGTGCCGCTGGGAGCGTCGACCTTTTGGTTGTGGTGCGTCTCGACAATCTCGCAGTCAAAGCCGGGCAGTTCACGCGTGGCCTGGGCCACTAGGTGACGCAGGGCGGCGATGCCGATAGAGTAGTTGCCCGAGTGCATGACGCGGGCATTCTGGCCCAGCTCGCGCAGGCGGTCCATCTGCTCGGGGGTGTAGCCTGTGGTGCCCGAGACCAACGCCGCGCCCGTGCGCTCGACATAGGCAACAACGGCATCGAAGGTCACGACGTTCGAGAAGTCGATGATGACGTCGGCCGTCGGTGCGCTCTCGAGCTCGGACAAGTCGAAGCCGATCTGGGCGACGATGTCAAAAACGGGCTCTCCAGCGGCGTTGACAATGCCCTCGGCGGTAGTGCGGATCAGCGAGCCCATGCGGCCCGTTCCCATAATGACGGTCTTAATCAAGCAGACCAGCTCCCTTCAGAGCATCGGTAAGTGCAGCGCGCGTGTCGTCTGCCATGGGGCATAGCGGCATGCGGTAGTTGGCTTCGATCATACCCATCTGAGCGAGCGCTTCCTTGACGGGGGTGGGGTTGACCTCACTAAAGAGGGCGTTGATGAGCGGCTGGCCGGCAATCTGGATATCGCGGGCGCGCTCCACGTCGCCGTCCAGATAGGCGCGACACATGTCATGCACGAGCTGCGGCTGAACATCGGCCCACACGCTGATGGTGCCTGAGGCGCCTAGGCTCATGAGCGGAACGGTGAGTGCGTCCTCGCCCGAGTACATGCGGAAGTCATCGGACAGCAGGTGGGCGATCTTGGCTGCGTAGGCGACGTTGCCCGAGGCCTCCTTGATGCCCATGATGTTGGGGTGCGCGGCCAAGCGCTCCACGTTGTGCACGCTGATGCCGCAGCCGCAGCGGCCGGGGATGTTGTACAGGATGCAGGGGATGTCCACGGCGTCGGCCACGGTCTTAAAGTGCTGGTAGATGCCCTCTTCGTTGGACTTGTTGTAGTAGGGGGTAATGAGCAGCAGGCCGTCGGCGCCCAGTCCCTGATAGGTGAGCGACTTGGTGAGCATGGTCTGCGTGGAGTTGGAGCCCGAGCCGGCGATGACGGGGACGCGGCCTGCAACCTGCTTGACCACGGCGGCGACGACGGAGTTGTCCTCGTCATCGGTCATCGTGGCGCTCTCGCCGGTGGTGCCCAGGGTGAGGATGGCGTCGGTGCCATTTTGCAGGTGGAAATCGATAAGGCGCTCGAGTGCGTCAAAGTCGACGCTGCCGTCCTTTTTAAACGGCGTGACGAGGGCGACGATTGAGCCCTCGAGATTACGGATGTCCATGTTCTTCTCCTTCGCTTCCGCGATCTGGATGCGTTTGTTCCACTGGGCGGCAACCGCCAGACGCTCGTCCTGAGCGCGACGACGGGCGGCATCGGCGCGCGACTTTGCCAGCAGCTCGCGGCCGCACGGCAGCACGTCGAGTGTGGCAAAGTAGTCGCCCGGGCGCTCGGCGCGTCGAATGAGGTCGGCCGAGCCATCGGGGCGTAGCAGGACCTCGGCGGAGCGCAGGCGGCCGTTGTAGTTGTAGCCCATGGAGTAGCCATGCGCGCCGGTGTCGTGAATCACGAGCAGGTCGCCCATGTCGATATGCGGCAGCTCGCGGTCGATGGCGAACTTGTCGTTGTTCTCGCACAGATTGCCCGTGATGTCGTACGTGTTCGTGACGGGGGCTGCGGTCTTGTCGGCGCCACCCGGCTGACCCATCACCGTAATGTGGTGGTAGGCGCCATACATGGCAGGGCGAATCAGATCGACGGCACTGGCGTCCACGCCGATATAGTCCTTGTAGATCTGCTTCTCGTGGATGGCCTTGGTGACCAGGCACCCATAGGGGCCCATCATAAAGCGGCCCATCTCGGTGCAGATGGCCACATCGCCCATGCCGGCGGGAACCAGGATCTCGTCGTAGGCCGTGTGTACCCCTTCACCGATGGCGTGGATGTCGTTGGCCTGCTGCTCGGGCAGGTAGGGGATACCGACGCCGCCGGACAGATTGATGAAGGCGACGTGTGCGCCGGTCTCGCGCTCCAGGCGCACGGCAAGCTCAAAGAGGATGCGCGCGAGCTTGGGGTAGTAGTCGTTGGTGACGGTGTTGCTGGCAAGGAATGCGTGGATACCAAAGCGCTCGGCGCCCTTGGCCTTAAGCATACGGAAGGCCTCGAAGAGCTGCTCGGTGGTCATGCCATATTTGGAGTCGCCCGGGTTGTCCATGATGCCGTTGGAGAGCTGGAACAGGCCGCCTGGATTAAAGCGGCAGCTGACCGTCTTGGGGATGGGCCCCGCAACACGCTCAAAGAACTCAATGTGGCTGATGTCGTCAAAGTTGACGATGGCGCCCAGCTTGTCGGCGAGCTCAAAGTCGGCAGCCGGCGTGTCGTTGGACGAGAACATGATGTCGTGTCCCGTGATACCCAGCGAGCGGGCGATCATAAGCTCGGTATAGCTCGAGCAATCGCAGCCGCAGCCGTATTCGTTGAGAATGGAGATGAGCGCCGGGTTGGGGTTGGCCTTGACGGCAAAGTATTCCTTAAAGCCCGGGTTCCATGCAAAGGCGTCGCGCACTTCTTGCATGTTGCGGCGGATGCCCGCCTCGTCGTATAGATGAAACGGCGTGGGGAACTGCTCGACGATATGCTCGAGTGTTTCCTTGTCCACAAACGGCTGCTTGGCCGCATATGCCTCGTTGGGGGTCAATGCCATGTCCCGTAAACCTCGCTATCCAGACGGCGCCATCTGCGCATCGAATCCGCATAGCGTGGACCCAATGTCCGGATAGCGCTCCCGCATTGCTGCAGACAGTCCTGTGAGTGTTTCCCACAGGCCCACCAGGTTGTTCGTGCCCGAAAAACCCAGTTCGGCGGGTTTCGCCTCCCCACGGGGTCAAAGCCTGCCGGCTCGCCCGCGGCTCTTCGTGCCCGCGCCTCTATAAGTGGTAAAGACCCTATCACGTTGCACTTTACCAAACAAGAGTATTCGTATATAACGTTTAAAAAATGCAGGGATATGCTGGAAACATGTGCACCACAATCCTGTATCACAATAAGTTGCAACAGATGTGCCTCACGAAGGGATCCTCTATGACCGAGCTCCAAGAACTCCGTCGCTATCGCCGCGATCTCCATCGCATTCCAGAGCTCGATTTCGATCTTCCGCAGACGATCGCCTATATCGAGGGCGTGTTGGCACCGCTCACCTGCGAAGTGACCCATCCGTGCCCCAGCTGCGTCTGTGCTTTCTTCGACGCCGGCGTTGATGCCGCGCATGCCACGGCGATTCGCGCCGATATGGATGCGCTGCCCATCGCGGAGGCGACGGGGGCAGCGTTCGCTTCGACCCATCCCGGCAAGATGCATGCTTGCGGCCACGATGGACACATGGCCATGGCACTTGCCGCCGCGACGTATGTCGACCGTACAATTCGCGAGCAGTCGGGCGCCATTAAGCGCAATGTGCTCTTTGTGTTCCAGCCGGCCGAGGAAACGACCGGTGGTGCCAAGACGGTGTGCGAGAGCGGCGTGTTCGAGCGCTACGGGGCGGATCGCATCTTCGGCTTCCACGTGTGGCCCGATCTGCCCGCCGGCACGTTGGCGAGCTGCTCCGGTCCGTTGCTGGCGCGTTCGAGTGAGACACACATTCATATTCACGGGACGAGCATCCATATCGCTAAGACCTATGGCGTTCCGGTCGAGGAGTCGCACGATGCGGCGCTGGCGGCTGCCAAGTTCTTGGTTTCCGAGCGCGAGCTTATGGACGAGTTGGGTGTCGACGAGCCCTGCATTGGTAAGTTCGGCCTGCTGCAGGCCGGCACCGTCTGCAATGCGGTGGCGGGGGAGGCCCATGTTGCCGGCAGCCTACGTGTGTTTACGGACGCCATGTTCGACCGTGCGCGCGAAGGAGTGCGCCGCGTTTTGGACGATGCCTGCGCCGCAACGGGCTGCACATATGACCTCGATTTTGCCGAGGGCTATCCGCCGGTCGATAACGACCCTGAGCTGTTCGCCCACATTGCGCCTGCCTTGTCCGAGCTGCAACTTGCGGACGAGCCGCTGCTAATCGCCGAGGATTTCGCGTTCTATCAGCGCCATCTGCCGGGCGTGTTTTTCTTGCTGGGCACGGGCGTGCCAGAGGGACAAGAAAACCCGATCGACGCTGATGGCTGCCCAGCCTATGCCACAAGCGCTCTGCATACCGATAGCATGCTCTTCGACGAGGAAATCCTACTCAAAGGCCTCGATGTCTACAAACGATTGCTTTTGCTTGACTAAGGCGTGAAGGAGTATTTGTTCTAGAAAACACGAACAAACGTACGATATAATAGAGATGTAAGTCTATAGAAACGTTTGACGTTACTAACGTAAGGCGATACTATGATTGCATCGTATAAAGATGAGGATACCGAACGCTTTGCCATGGGTATGCGGGTCAGGAGGTTCGTGCCCTTTGAGCGTGTTGCGTTGAGGAAGATTCGCCAACTGCAGGTTTGTGCTTCGCTTGATGATCTTCGCGTTCCACCGGGCAACCGCCTGGAAGCTTTGAAGGGCGATCGTGCCGGTCAATATAGCATCCGTGTTAACGAGCGCTATCGGGTCTGTTTTGAGTGGAGACAGGAGATGGCTTGGAATGTCGAAATCGTCGATTATCACAAGTGATGAGACTTCGGCCGATTTGCTGTCGCCGGTGACTCCTGGTGAGCTTCTCAAAGAGGAGTTTCTTGTCCCTATGGGCATTTCTCAATATCGCCTCGCCAAGGAGACCGGGATTCCGGCTCAGCGTATCGGGCAGATTGTCTTGGGAAAACGTCGCGTGACGGCCGACACCGACCTCCGTCTTTGCCGTTATTTTGGCCTGACGGATGGTTATTGGCTGCGCGCTCAGGTGGCGTTTGACCTTGAGGCCGAGAAAAGGCGGATTGAACCGGAACTCGATAAGATCGTTCCTGTTCAGCAGGCCATCGCACTGTAGTGCTCAAAGATGATGGGGGGGGTGGCGATGAGGCGATGCCGACAGTCTTCCGTATATAGTCCGGGTGGATGCGGGTGCGGTTTGCTACTGCTTCCGGTCATCGCTGTGAGCATTGGCGTGATGTTTGCGCTTGCTGGGCTGGCTGCGGTGGCACTCGTGCTGCTGATTGTCGCCATTGGCGTGACAATCTGGCTCTACCGCTCCCGCGAGCAGCGACGTGACAATGGTAAGTCTAATGTTGGATGGATCATCTTTTTGGTCATCGCCTACCTGTTGAGCATCAGCTATCTTGTGTTCTTTGTTTTGCTGATGGTCAGCACTTTTACCGGTGAATCTGTCACGGTGGGGTAAGCGTGCGTATTCCAAGCGTCGGATTTGCGGTTTGACATTTAGTTGAATGTTCGTACAATGGCCGTGGTCGAATCTAGAGACATCTTCGGCCGTGTGTCCCGTGCGCGGGGCATTTCCGAGTTTGGAAAGATAATAGTATGCAAGAGAATAGGATCGATGCATTTGAGCGCAAGCTCGATGCCGGGCTCGTGCTATCCATCGTAGCGACGGGCGTCATGTCATTTTCGGGCGTGTGCGTAGAGACGGCGATGAACGTCACGTTTCCAACGCTGATGCGCGAATTTGGGGTCAATACCGCAACTGTTCAGTGGCTCACTACGGCATATCTGCTGGTGCTTGCCGCCGTTGTTCCCGTATCGGGCTTTTTGAACCGGCGGTTTAAGACCAAACATGTCTTTTGTTTCGCCATGGCGTTCTATATCGCGGGCATCGTGTGCGGTATGACGGCCCAGGTTTTTCCGGCATTATTGCTGGGACGTGTGCTCGAGGGAATCGGCACGGGCGTCGCGCTGCCACTCATGTTCAATATCATTACCGAGCAGGCGCCCCAGGAGCGTCTGGGCCTTATGATGGGCATCGGTTCATTGGTCACGGCCGTGGCACCTGCTGTGGGCCCGTCGGTGGGCGGATGGCTTTCCGAGACGTTTGGCTGGCGCGCGATTTTCGCCGCACTGCTTCCCCTGTTGCTCGTAGCTTATGTGTTGGGCATTTCTTCCATTCGTCAAAGCCATAAGGTTTCCCGCGAGTCGTTTGATGTTCCGGGGTGGCTGTGTCTTGCCGCATCGTTTGCGTGTCTGGTGCTTGCCGTCGATGAGGGGGCGAATCTTGGCTGGACGAGTCCGGCAATCATCGTTTTGTTTGTCGCGTTTGTCATCCTACTGACCCTCTTTGTGCGCCGCGAGCGTTCGTGCGATGCGCCGTTAATCAATCTGGGTATTTTCGGTCGACAGGGCTATGTGTTTGGATTGGGCGTTGCGGTGTCGCTGCAGTTTACCGTTTTGGCTTCTCGTTTCTGCTGCCTTCCTTTGCCCAGCTCGTTTTGGGCGTGGGCCAGACGGAGGCCGGCTCGATTCTTCTGTGGGGCTGTCTGGTCGGTGCCGTCTTGGCTCCGTTTTCGGGGCAGCTGCTCGATCGATTTGGTGCTCGACTCCCTATCATGCTCGGCGTCGGCCTTTCATTGCTTGCGACTTGCCTGTATGCAGCGATGATTACGCGCCTCTCGACGATGCAGCTGGCGTTGGTGTATGTGGTGTTTGCCTCCGGACAAGGCCTCATGTACGGCAACAACATGACGTGTGCGTTGCGCTTTTTGCCCGCCGAGGTCAAGCCGGACGGCAACGCCATGTTTACGACTCTGCAGCAGCTCTCGGGTGCTATCGGTACCAGTGTGATTGCCGCCGTGGTAAATGCCGCTCAGGACGGTGTTGCCGATTCGGCCATGGCGCAGGCGACGGCAAACGGTGCCCAGTCGGCGACGCTGGTGCTTGTCTGCGCGATGGCGCTCTCGTTTGTCTTTGCGCTGCTCGAGACGGGGCGGGCTCGCCGCTAGTTCTTTCGCTGCTTGGCAATTTCATTTGCAGCCTTAGCTCTCAGCTAATGAATTCAAGTTCAATCCTTCCTACGATGGGCTGTGTGCCGGCACGGTGGCCGGATCGTAGGAAGGATGCATAATGGCAAAAGAAGGAAAGAAGCCGATCGGTAAGATCGTTCTGGGCATAATCGTTGTGCTCGTTATCGTCGGCGCTGTGGGTTCCATGGGCGGCAACTCCTCTGACTCATCTACGGGCGATGTGTCGAAACCTGCCGAGGCATCGCAGCAGGCCAAAGAGCAACAAGAGCCGCAGGAGCCTTATACGATTGCCGACGAGGTCGAGGATACCTCTAATCAGTTCGCCTATAAGATCACGGGTACGCTGACCAATAACACGGACAAGGAAAAGAGCTACATTCAGATCGAGTACGTTTTGTATGATGCTGATGGCAACCAGGTTGGAACTGCCCTTGCGAGCACCAATCATCTGAAGGCGGGTGGCTCCTGGAAATTTGAGGCTCTGGGTACGGTATCTCCCGATCAGGTCGCCAGCTGGGAACGCTCGGATGTGAGCGGTTTCTAGCATGCTGTATATGCTTGGGGGGGAGATGAAGTCGTATGCCCGATAAAAAGTTGACGGAGGAACTGCTCAATGAGTTGCTCGATGCGCCGAGTATCGACGGCTATATCAGGGAGCACGACTTTGCCGCCCCGTCGCTTTCGGACTACCTTAAGCAACTACTGCAGGAAAAGGACTTGGAGCGTTCGCGCGTGGTGCGTATGGCCGACCTCAATGAGACGTTTGGCTATCAGATCTTTACCGGCGCGCGTCATCCGAGTCGCAATAAGGTGCTGCAGATTGCCTTTGCGATGGCGCTGTCGATGAAGGAGACCAATCGGGCGCTGACGGCTGCCGGGGTCAGTGTTCTCAACTGCAAGGATCGTCGCGATGCAATCATCATTTTTTGCATCGATCGCGGGTGCAGCCTCCAAAAGGTCAACGAAGAACTGTATCGCTTTGGCGAGGAGACGGTGAGTTAGCGGCTGATGGCTGAGCCGGCGGTACTGCTACGGCAACGATGTAAACGAACAGGGCGCGGATGCCATGAGGTGTCTGCGCCCTGCGCTATGATGGACGCTATGGATACTCAAGACCCAACATATTCCGATGACGAACTGACCGCCGCGCTTGCCGAGCACCTGGCATCGCTCGATCGCGATGACAGCTATCGCGTTGATCGCGTGCTTAAGCGCTCGGACGTCGAGACGACCGAGCTCGTGTACTTTGAAGGCTCCGGCGGCGGGTCGCTTGGCCCCTTCGTCCGCAAGCGCATCGATGCCTCGGCCCAGATCGGCGGGGCGTACGAGCGCCTGTTCGCCGCCCAGCGGGCGGGACGGCGTTTTGAGCACCTACCCCGAATCGTTGACTGTCGCCGCGCGGGCGATGAGCTGGACGTGGTGATGGAGTATGTTGACGGCGAGACGCTCGAGGCCTTAGTGGGGCGCTTGGGCGCGACGCCCGATTATGCGCGCGAACTGTTCCCGGCTCTATGCGATGCGGTGGGCGAGCTCCATGCCGGCTTTGCGCCGGCGGGAGAGCCGGCGGTGCCGGTGATTCACCGCGACCTTAAGCCGTCAAACATTATCGTGTCGGGTGTGCAGTATGCGCCCAATGCCGTTATGAGCTTTTCATCGCTGGTGATTATCGATCTGGGAATTGCTCGCTTGTGGCGCGATGGGGCAGACGCCGATACCGTCAAGTTTGGTACGCGCCCCTATGCGCCGCCCGAGCAGTACGGGTTTGGACAGACGAGCGTGCGCAGCGATGTGTATGCACTCGGCGCGCTTCTCTTCTTTTGCCTGACGGGGGCCGACCCTAAGCCGGGACGCGACATGCGCGAACAATGCGAGATGCGCGGCGTTCCTTCTTCTCTGACCGATGTCATTTGCATGGCGATGGCGCTCGACCCAGCCAAGCGCTTTGCGAGCGCGGAGGCATTGGGGCGGGCGACGCGCGCGGCATACGACCTGAGTTGCCCTGTGCGACCTCCTGCGCCTGTGCCCGTTTGTACTCCGGCCTCGGAGACGGTGTTAACGTCCCAAGGGCTTCAGAGCTCCGCAGAGCTTCCTAAGCCTGCCGCCTCCGCTGCATTCGGTCTGCTTTCTCGCATTCCGGAGCCTCTGGGGCGCGCTTGGAACATACTCATCTGCCTCTCGCTTCTCGTCTTTTTTGCCGGGAGCCATTTCGCTGTCTTTCATCCAACGGGCGCCAACCAAAACTACCCGACGTGGTTCCTTGCGGTTGAGTACTTCTTTTTTGTCGATGGTCTCACGGTGCTTCTCCACTTCGCCGTGCTCGACAAGCGCCGCCTTCGTCGGCGCTTCCCAGTACTTGATGGCTGTCGCGGCAAGAAGCTTGCAAAGCTCTGGCTCAAGGTGTTGGGCGTGCTGCTCCTGCTCATTATCGTTATTGTCGCGGTCGCCAACGCCACGGGGATCGTTGACACCTCTACCACCTAAAAGAAAAGGGCCCCGTTTGGGGCCCTTTGCAGTTGAGCTTAGATGCGGTTCATCTGAGCGGCGACCTTGTTGTACCAGTCCTGCCACGTGGGCGGGCAGTACTTTTTGGCCGCTGCCGGGGTAAGGGTGGAGCCGTACGTGTTGCCAAGGTAGGCCACGTGAGCAGCGATGCCCTCGCTCCAGCTGCCAAAGCTGCGCCAACCGCCGCCACGAGCGCTCCAGCCCCAGGCGTTGTAAGAATTGGCGCAATAAGTGCCCTTGGTGCTCTCGATGCAGGCGATGGCGGGGGACCAACGGGGGTCGACGCCGGTATTCCAAGCGGCGACGGCAAAGTTGTAGCCCTGGCCTGCCATGGGGGAGCCGGCAAGATAATTATCGATGCGGCTCGTCCACTCATTAATGAACGAATCGTAATCGGAGTTACCGGTATTGGCGTTGTTCACCGTGGTGTCGATGGTGGTGTTGGTGTTGGTGGCCTGGCTGCTGGAATTGCTGCCGCTTACGCCTTCGCCCGAGAGCTTCTCGGCGGCAGCGGCCTTATCGGCCTCAAGCTTGGCGAGCTCGGCGGCATTTTCCTGCTCGGCTTTTGCCTGCGCCTCGCTGCGGAGCTGCTGTGCCTGTGCCAGCGCATCTTCGGCGTTTTTTTGCTCTGCCTCAAGCTGGGACTTGGCCTGCTGGAGTTCGGCCTTGTTCTGCTCGAGTTCGGTTTGCATGTTGTTGAGCTCTTCGATCTCGTCGACGCTCGAGCTCGTGATCTGGTTGGTGTATTTGCAGGTGGTGATGAACTCGCCCAAGCTCTGCGCGTTGACCAGGAAGCTCACGATGGGATTGGTGCCCTTCTGGTACTTGTACAGATCGCGCATGGCGGAGCTTGCCTTGGCCTGCTGCTCGGGAAGCTTAGCCTCGATTTCCTCGATGCTCGCCTCGTTGGAGTCGATCTGCTTTTGCAGGTCGTCGAGTTTGGTGCGGGCATCGTTGTAGGCGCTCGTGGCGGCTTCAATTTTTTGCTGCGCGGCGGAAAGCTGATCCTGCGTTGCCTGCGAGGCGGCATACGCCGCAACGGGGGAGAGCATCGGCGTGGCAGTCAGTGCGACAGCGAGTGCGGCGCTCGTGATGATACGAGCCGGCTTCGACGCGATGAGCGCTGCGACGCGATGATTCGAATGCTGCATCCAATCCCTCTGCAATCAATCGTAGGTTATGGTTCGAACGGTATTCTACTACTGCTTTCGACCTCAACTTGAACCTTAAAGGTTTCAAAGGGTCAAGTTGAACTTGATGCTTTGGCTTTGACCTGCAGTTATAGTGAATTGTTGAGAAACCATAGAGTTCAACTTTAACGTTACGGAACTCGCTTTGATCGCAGATTCACGCCTTAAGAGCTACTCCAACATGGTGTTTTGCACCTATAGGGTTCCCTCGCGGCGAGCCTGCTCAACTTCTTCGAGCGCCTCGGCTGGGGTGAAGGAACAGGTGCCGTCGCCGAGCTTGACCGTTTGGATATCGTCTCCGACATGCACCTCTCCGCCTCGAAGCACCACACCGAAAATGCCCTCGTGGGGAAAGATGCAATCACCGGCGAGATAGTAGATGGCACAGCGGGTGTGGCAGACCTTGCCGATCTGGCTGATCTCGACCAGAACGTCGTTGCCGATCTTGAGCTGTGTGCCCAAGGGGAGCGAAAGCAAGTTGATACCTTGTGTGGTGAAATTCTCCCCAAAGTCGCCTTCGTGCACATCGAGCCCGCGATGCTGTGCCGTCTGGATTGATTCTGCGGCCAAAAACGAGACTTGGCGGTGCCAGTGCCCGGCGTGCGCATCGGAAGCGAGACCAAACTGTTCAATGACGGTATCGTGCCCATCGGAGACGGGCGACTTGCGTGTGCCTTTGTGCGCCGACGTGTTAATCGAGACGATGCGGGCGGGTCCTTCGTAGGCGTTGCTGGCGGTGCGTAGGGGAGCGGTCGTCTGTGAGCGTTCCGCTAGCTCGCGCTTTGCAGCGTCAAGGATGGGGTTGTCGGTCAGATGTTCTTGGGGCACGCGTGCGCCTTTCGCTTATGAGATTGACAGTATGTTGAATCCTACAACAACGGTAGGTTCATTGTCCGTTGTCGTACAGCGGTGAGTGCCGCCTTTGCGCCGAGTTTGCCCCTCCGATTGCCATAGATACGGTGGAACTTTGGGTACTGGCGGTTTGGCACGCTAGAATGAATCGGTTGCACTAAGACCGCCCGTTGTGCGGGCAGTTCATGATAGGAAGTTTCCATGGCATTGCAATTTACAGAGCGCGAGTTTATTCCCGTGCTGCTCGGCGGCGACATCAACGCCTATTCGGTGGCGCGTGCTTTCTACGAAGAGTATCAGGTCAAGAGTCTGGTCTTTGGCAAGTACCAGACGGGCCCTGCGTATCGAAGCCAGATTATCGACTACACGCCCAATGTCGACATCGACACCATGCCCGTGATGCTCAAAATCGTCAATGGCATTGCTCAGGCGCATGCCGATAAGACGATTGTCCTGATGGGCTGCGGCGATAACTATGTTGCCCTGGTGGCTCAGGCAAAGGATGCCGATGGGCTGGCGGATAACATCGTCGCGCCCTACGCGCCCTACAGCATGCTCGAGCAGTGCCAGAAGAAGGAGATCTTCTACGAGCTGTGCGAGAAGCATGGCGTGCCGTATCCGCATACGTTTACCTTTACCAAGGCGATGCTCAATGCCCAGGGCGAGGCTCCTGCCGAGGTGCTCGACCAGATCGATTTTCCCTATCCGATGATCCTCAAGCCTTCCGATGGCATCATGTGGTGGCAGCATGAGTTTGAAGGCCAGAAGAAGGCTTATGAGATTGCCGATCGCGCCGAGCTGGAGCAGGTTATCCGTGACTCCTATGCCAGCGGCTACACCGACGACCTAATCTTGCAGGACCGCGTGCCCGGCAACGACGAGTACATGCGCGTGCTCACCAGCTATTCCGACCGTAACGGCAAGGTGCGCATGATGTGCCTGGGCCACGTACTGCTCGAGGAGCATCAGCCCCATGGCGTTGGCAACCATGCCTGTATCATCACTGAGCCCAATGACGAGCTTATGGGTGGCGTGCGCAAGCTGCTTGAGGACCTTCACTTTGTGGGCTATTCCAACTTTGACGTTAAGTATGACGAACGCGATGGCTCGTTTAAGTTCTTCGACTTCAACACCCGCCAGGGCCGCAGCAACTACTACGTAACCAACAGCGGCTTTAACGTTGCCAAGTATGTGGTGGATGAGTATGTGTTCAACCGCCCGTTTGAGCCGGAGTTTGTGACGGCGCAGGACGAGGCGCTGTGGATGGTCGTTCCCATGGGTGTCGTCGACAAGTACGTCAAGGATCCCGAGTTGCGCGCGAAGGTACATCGCCTGGCCAAGGAGGGTAAGGGCGCCGATCCTTCGTTTATGAAGGGTGACTTTGTCTTTAACCGCTGGCTGCGCATGTGGCACACCAAGCTGCGCCACTTTAAACTGTTCAAGACGTATTACAAGTAGATGAGTGCGGCGCCCGTCCGGTTTGCATCGGGCGGGCGCGGGTATGATACGCGCAATTGCG
The DNA here is from genome assembly GCA_958415525.1 of uncultured Collinsella sp. Lineage (GTDB taxonomy): Bacteria > Actinomycetota > Coriobacteriia > Coriobacteriales > Coriobacteriaceae > Collinsella. The sequence goes on from CATYZE010000013.1 coordinate 30,493, forward strand.
TGGGCGTCACCAAGGAGGCGGCGATGGAAAAGCTGGGAGTTATCGGCGGTATGGGCGCCGAGGCCACTTCGTATTACTACGACCAGGTGGTGCGCCATACGGCTGCTGCCTGCGACCAGGAGCATATCGATATGGTGGTGCTTTCCAAGTCGACCATGCCCGACCGCACGCTGGCCATCAAGACCGGTAAGCATGCCGAGCTGCTGGCGACCATGAAGGAGTGCGCCCAGGCGCTCGAGTCGCTGGGCTGTGCGCACATCGCGATTCCCTGCAACACGTCGCATTACTTCTACGACCAGATTCAGTCGTTTACGAAGGTGCCGATTATCCACATGCCGCGCGAGTCGGTGCGCTATGCCCTAGCGGGCGCGGTGATGGGGGAGTGCGAGTTCGATCCTAACCTGAGCATGCCGGCCGAGCCGGTGCGCAAGATCGGCATCATGGGCACCGACGGAACTGTGGGCGCGGGCGTCTATGGGCGCGAATGTGAGGCGGCGGGCGTCGAGGTCGTCTATCCCAGCGAGAAGCGTCAGGCCGATGTGATGTCGCTTATCTACGATGATGTGAAGGCCGGACGTGAGCCCGATATGGATAAGTTCGACCGCGTGATGTGGGAGTTCGCCCGTAGCGGCTGCGACCGTGTCATTCTGGCCTGCACCGAGCTATCGGTGCTGCAGAAGTATCGAGAGATGCCCGAGATCACCCTCGATGCTATGGATGTCCTGGTGCGCGAATCCATCATCCGCAGCGGCGTCCCCTACCGCCTCTAGCTTCCGACCCGTCAAAAAGGGACAGGTTAATTTTGGTAGGTTTTATCTGGTGAAACAATAAAGGCCTCGGCTCGTTTGGTACGAGCCGAGGCCTTTTGCGTTGGGCGGTTGCTGTCGGTGGCGAACTAGAACAGGAAGCCGATGGCGATGAGGGCGATGCTGACGATGAGTGCGGCGATGTCCAGGCCCTTGATGGGGTAGCGCTTGTACGAGCTGGCGCGCGTGCGCAGATAGAAGCCGCGCTGTTCTGCCGCCAAGGCCGTGGCATCGGTCTTGCCCACGCTCGAGATGAGCAGCGGCACACACAGTGGCAGCATGAGCTTAAGCTTCTTGATAGGGTTCTTGGTGTCGTACTCGACGCCGCGCGCGGTCTGCGCTTCCATGATGGCGTTCATCTCCTGACCAAACACCGGCACAAAGCGCAGCGCCGTGGTAAAGGTGAAGGCATAGCGATACGGTACGTGCAGCACCTCGACGCAGGCGTTGGCAAGGTCGTTGAGCTTGGTCACCATGAGTATGAGGATGAGCGGTAACGCCACACCCAGCAGGCGCAGACAGGCCTTCGATCCTGTGATGAGGCCCGTGTCGGTGATAAAGCCCCACACAACGTTGCCATCGCGCATAAAGGCCAGCTGGAGCACCAGCATGATAAGCGCGAGCGGAATCAGCAACTTGAGCAGCGAGAACAGACGGTCGACGACACCGGCATAGGCGCCCAGCGCAAGGGTGAGTGCCAAAAAGCCCAGCAGCGCCACGTAGGTGTCGGACAAGAAGATGCCGACGATGATGGCGGCGGCGAGGCCCAGTTTGACGACGGGGTTCAGGCGATGCAGCAGCGTATCGCCCGGCATGTAGTCGATGACGTTAACCACGGCGGACCATCTCCTTGGTAATGCGAACGACATCGGTGACCTCGCTCATCTGCGCAAAAGCGGGCGAGACGGAAGATGCCAGACGGCGCGAGAGTTCAATAACCTGGGGAGGCTCCACGTAGGCACGCCGCATGAGATCGATGTTCGAGAATAGCTCGTGCGTGCGGCCGCGGTCGAGGATGCGACCGTCGGCCATTACTACGATACGCTCGGCAAAGTCGGAAACAACTTCCATATCGTGGCAGACCATGATAACGGCGCAGCCGCGCTCGGCCATGGTGCGCACCGTTTCCATGACGGTCATGCACTCGCGGTAATCAAGGCCGCTCGTGGGCTCGTCGAGCACGACGATCTTGGGCTCAACCACTACGACGGAGGCAAGCGCCACCATTTGTCGCTGGCCGCGCGAAAGTGAGAAAGGTGCCTCATCGGCAGGCAGGCCAAAGCGGTCGATAACAAGTTGAGCACGACGCAGAGCCTCGGCACGGTCGATGCCGGCAAGCTCCAGGCCAAAAGCGACCTCGTCGAGTACGGTATCCTTGCAGATCTGGCGGTCGGGGTTTTGGAAGAGCGTTGCGACCTCGCGGGCAATGCGGCTCGTGGGAACGGCTGCGGTATCCAGTCCCGTGACGCGCACGCTGCCCGAGGCGGGCTTGAGCAGGCCCGTGAGCAGCTTGGTGAGCGTGGTCTTGCCGGCACCGTTTTGGCCGACGATGCCCACGAGCTCGCCGGGATAGAGGGTCAGGTTGAGGTCGTGTACGGCGGCGCCGCCATTGGGATAGGCAAACTCAACGTGATCGAAGGTGAGCATGGGCTCGGCGTCCTTGGCATGAGGGCGCAACGACGGTGCATGCGGGGAGCCGGCGGGCGCCTGGGCTTCGCTGGCCGCGCGTGCGGGGTCGACGATGCCCGAAATCAGGCGCTCGGCCTCATCGACATCCAAGCAAGGGGTACCGCTTACCAGGCCATCGGCCTCGAGGCTATTGAAGATACGCGTGACGCGAGGGCAGTCGACGCCGATGGCACGGAGCTCGTCGGTATGCGCGAAGACCTCGTGTGGTTCGCCCTGCAGCGCGATTTCGCCATGGTTGAGCACGAGCACGCGGTTGCAGTACTCCGAGAGCAGGGCGACCTTTTGCTCAACGACGACGATGGTGATTCCAAGTGCGCGGTTTGCCTCACGCAGCGTCTCGAAGACCAGCGTGGAGCTGGCAGGGTCGAGTGCCGCGGTGGGCTCGTCGAGAACCAAGACGCGCGGACGCATGGCGAGGATGGCGGCGATGGCTACCTTTTGCTTCTGTCCGCCCGAGAGGGTGGCAATCTCGCGGTCGCGCCGCTCGCTGATGCCGACGGTCTCGAGCGTTTCGCTCACGCGCTGCTCGATCTGGTCATGGGGGACGCCAAAGTTCTCGAGGCCAAAGAGCATCTCGTCCTCGACGACCGAAGCGACCATCTGCGTGTCGATATCCTGCAGCACACTGCCGACGATTTGCGATACGTCGGTGAGCGAGGCTTCGCAGGTGTCGTGGCCGTCAACCATGACGGACCCAAAGAACGTGCCGGTGTAGTGGTGGGGCACGGCGCCCGACAGGCAGGCGGCAAGCGTGGACTTGCCGGCGCCCGAGGGCCCGATGATGCCGATGAAATCTCCCTTGTTCACGCCGAGTGAGATGTGGCTGAGCGCCTGCTCGGTCTGCGTGCCATAGGAGAACGAGACATCGTCGACGTTGATGATCGTTTCCATGGATACCTTTCATAGTCATCGGGGACGTTCTTTAATGACTAGTCGTTTAAGAACGTCCCCAAGAGCTAGTTGTTTGGGACAGTCTTTGGTGGTGGAGCACGGAGACGGCTTTACGAGGGGCCCCAGGTTGGCGCGAAAGAGGAACGAAGCGTACTTGGGTACGCGAGCGACGAATGAACGCCAAGATGGGGTGGCTCGTAAAGCCGAGCGGGTTAGTTGAGCTTCAGGGCCTTCTGAATGGGCGGGTAGAGGGCACCGACCAGAATGGCGTTAAAGACGGCGGTCATGGCGACCACGGGCAGCATGGCTGCGGCGAGCTCGCCTACCACGCCGAGCATGGCCATCTTGATAACCATGAAGATGACGCCGGAGACAAAGGTGGTCACGAAGGTTGCGACGATGGCGACGGCAGGCTTGACCTGACCGTTCTTGCCGGCGGCGTTGACGATGCCGGCCATGAGCATGGCGGCGATGCCCTCGGCGGCAAAATCGACGAACGGCGAAGTGGTGGTGATCTGGATTACGGCAGCCGAGATGAGGCCAATGACGAGCGCCTGGCCGATGTTGGGGCGAACGACCAGGATGGTGAGGCAGAAGGCCGAGATGATGAACTCGGGGCTAATCATGCCGCCCGAGATGCCCGAGATTGCCTTGCCGACGGTGAAGTTGAGGATGAAGCCGGCGGCGAGCAGGATGGCGAGCAGGACGAGGGCGCGGACATCGAGTTTGCCACGGTCGGCGGTCTGGACGGTGCGGGGCTGGGTGGCGGTGGTGTTCTGAGGCATGGTGAAAATCCTTTCGGAAGGGGATTGCAAGAGAAAAGCGGAGGCGCGTGATGCGAATGCGATCGGGCTCGAGATAGAAAAAGGCCCCCGGTCGAAACCGGAGGCCTTCCAATCACCTAGAGCGCAAAAACAGGCGTGAGGGACTCACTGTCGACCGATCGTATCCGCATCACGCCACCACCAGTTGTTGAGAGACTTCATTGTGTTCTTCATGTTGGTGGCTCCTTTCGTAATGCTGTGGCGCGGTCGCACCTAGTTGCTGTTGCGCTGCACTATAGCACAGCGAAGTGTGTGCGGGGAAATCTTTTTTAAAAAGATTTCAGGCGGGTTTCCCGCCGGTCAAAAAGGCGGGTTAAGCGGGCGAGGCCGCCATTGCTGCCTTGCCCGCTCAGCTAAGACGTTACTCCTTATTGCGACGGTAGAGGAAGTAACCGCCCGCGGAGATGACGGCAACGCCAGCGATGGCGAATGCAGCCACCACGCGGCCATCAAAACGATCACCGGTGGTGGGCAGGCCGCCCTTGGTGTTCGTCTTGTTGGTGGTTACCGTGGTCGTGGTGTCCGACTTGCCAGGCTTCTCGGGCTTGGTGGTGGGCTGCTCGGGCTTAGCGGGCTGCTCGGGGGTACCGGGCTGCTCAGGAGTACCAGGCTGCTCGGGGGTGCCGGGCTGATCCGGGGTGACCGGATCGGTGGCAAGAGCATCCTTGGCGTAAGTGATGGACACCTTGAGGCCGTTGGTCTCGGTGTTCAGGTCGCTCGGGGTGAAGGGCTCGTCAAAGTTTCCGGCCTTCTGATAGGCGCGCATCTCCTGGAGCAGGGCCTTGCACTTGACGTAGGTGTTCTCGGTGGCAGCCTTGCCGGCCTTGTTGGCCAGAGCGGTGCGGCCCTCGGTGGTCGTCTCGGCCAGCATGGCGGCGTCGACTTCCTTGTTCTGTTCGATGAGCTCGTTCTGGAGTGCATCGAGGTAGGAGCGGACGCTGATACCAAGGGTATCGGGATTCTCAAAGCAGAGGGAGCTGATGTCCATGAGGACGTAGTTGATGGAGTTCTCGGGCTCCTCGTTGTTCACGATGTCCGTCTCTTTGCAGTGGTCGAAGGAGACGGTCTGGTCGCTGAAATACGGGCTAACCTCGGTGATCAGCGCGGAGTAGAAGGGGATGGCGACGGAGTACGCGGCGCGGGAGAGCATCTCCCACTGGATTGTTGCAACCTGGGGATCAAGACCGTTGCGAACCTGGAAGACGTGAATCTCGGTGTTGCGCTCGGTGCCGATGGCATAGGCACCGTCAGTGTTGGCGTTAAGGCCCGGGGTATTCTCGCCACGGTTACCGAGAGAGCGAATCATCTCAAAGGTAGTCCAGTCTGTCTTTCCGGGCTGGAAGAACAGCGGCTGCATCTCGTGGACCAAGGCGCCGGTCGTGGCGCGAGCCTCTTCGCGCTCGTCCTTGACGATCTCGTAATCGGTGCCCTCCTGGAGCTCGTTGCCAAAGTAGTTACGGCCCTGGACGTAGCGGGTCCACTGGTGCATACCGGAATTCTGAATGGTCTCGCCATAGGTTGCGGCGACGTCGAACTTGCCGTCGGTGTACTTGGCAAAGCCCTTCTCCTTAGGCATGGACTCGATGCCCTCGGAGTGCAGGCAGTTCTCGGGGTCGTTGAGGTCGACATCGTAGTTGAGGTTGCCGATGTTGGGGTTGATCGAGGCGACGTCGTCGGCGAGCTTCATGCCGATCCACTGGTGACCGGAAAGCGCGGCAAACAGCCAGGTCTCGTTGTTGTCGGCGATGATGATCTGGTCGTTGGAGCAGACGCCCTGCTCGTCAATCAGGCTGCCGAGGAGCTCGACGCCCTCGCGGGCCGTGGCGCTCTCGCCCAGGATGACGCTGGCGTAGTTGTACTCGCCGATGCCGGTGTTAGTCAGGGGGTCTGCTGTCTCGGCATCTGCATTCATACTGGTGCTTAGCGTGGCGGAGCAGGATACGCCCTTCTCGTTGATGCCTGCTTCAGAGTAGGCATCCCAGCGGTTGTCCCACTGGGAGGGATGGTCGCGTACATAGGTGTAGCGATACGTGGTCTTGGTCGAGGTGTACATGAACGAAGACTCGTCCGAGCTGTACGTATGTCCCGGGCCGTGAGAGGGCTCAATGCCAAAGTGCTTAAGATAGCGCGGGCCATAGTCCTCGGAACGGCCGTAGTACGTGTTGCCGTCGGCCGTAAGGTTTTTGCCCATGTAGACCTGCGTGCAAGCGAGTGCAGAGGTCGGCATGGACATGATGGTTGCAGCTCCAAAGGCGAGGCCTATGCCTAGCTTCTTGAGCGCGTTGACGGGGTGAGTTTTCCTCATTTTCCCTCCCAGCGTGCGAAAGCCCTCTGTCGCCAGAGGGCTTCAGCCAATAAAGACACCTCATTAGCGTAACGAACTGGAAACAATATTCATCTGCGAAATGAACTTACTCGATAAGCGTGATGAAATATGCGATGAGCGGTTAAATATACTCAGTTTATAGCTTTACTTTAATAAAGACGCCCTGCAATTACTGTAGACGAATAAAGTAGCTGGGAATGCCCGAAATGAAAATCCCCCGCTGTTTGGCAAATACATAAACAACGGGGGAGACGATAATTGGATGAATATCATACCAATGTGGAATTACTTCTTTCGACGGTGGATCACGTTGATCGCATAACCGACGAGCATGGCCAAAACGATGACGATAAAGCCGAGCAGGGGATTGTCGCTCATGGGGTCCTCCTATTTACCAAGCGGGGAGAATTCGTCGACGATGAGGTCGAGGCATTGCGGAAGCGCGCGGGCACCAAAGACGCCCGAGTTGCTGGAGATAATCTCGCCATCGAATTGCATGCCCAGCGATGGCGTGCAGGTGATCTTGGCTTCCTTGGTCTGGATGATCTTAAACTGCGGGCGCCCGAGTACCTTGCCGGCGGGGTCGAGCGCGGCGGTGATCACGGTAGGCAGCAGCTGCACGGTGCGCACGGGCTCGATGACCGCGATGTCGACCATGCCGTCGTTCATGCGGCAGTCGGGGAACAGGTTGATATCGTTTTGGATGACCGAGGTGTTGCCGGCCATGCAGCAGATGCCGTCGAGCTCCTCGACAATGCCGTCGTGCTCAATGGTAAAGTGCGCCACCGTGGGGTTGGGCGTGGCGAGCGCGGAGAGGAAGTAGGCGATCTCGCCGATGTCGTTTTTGGTGGGAGCGGCCTTCATCATGATCTCGGCATCGTAGCCCGATCCGGCGATGATGATGAAGCCGTGGCGCTTTTCGTTGCCGTTCTCGTCGAGCCAAAAGAGCTCACCCATATCCGCCTTGACGGTACGGCCGACGCGGCAGGCCTTGGCGAGCGCCGCGGCCTCGGGGGCATTGCCAATGTTGTTGAAGAACAGGCAGGCCGTGCCGGAGGGGAAGACGAGCGTGGGGACGCCGCATCCGCGCATTTGGTCGAGCACGTTGGAGACGGTGCCGTCGCCGCCCGAAATCACCACGCGATCAAACTCGCGCACGTCTGCCACGGCGTTCTCGGGTTCCATGCCATCGCCGATAAAACGCATCACGACCTCGTCGCCACCCTGCGCGAGGGCGTGCGTGAACGCGTAGATTTCATCTGAGCTGGGGCCCGATGCCGGGTTGTGGATGATAAGGCAGCGCATACTTACGTTCCCGTTCTGTGACTAACCGAGTATAGTTGTAAGACAATGCCGTTATCCTACCCGTGTTTTTCGGGCCTAACCTTATTCGATGGGTTGATATGTACATTTCCACACATCAGGCTCTACTCGACTTTTGCCAGCGCGCCCGTGAGTTTGACGCGATTGCCGTCGATACCGAGTTTTTGCGCGAGCGCACGTTCCATCCGCGCCTGTGTTTGGTTCAGATTGCCACCCCTGCCGAGAGCGTCGCGGTCGACCCTCTGGTGATCGACGACCTGTCGCCGCTCGCCGAGCTTATGGGCGATGAGAGCGTGATCAAGGTCTTTCACGCCTGCTCGCAGGATATGGAGGTTATGCTCCATACCGTGGGCGTGCTGCCGCGTCCCATTTTTGACACGCAGGTGGCCGCCGCCTTTTTGGGCGAGCGCCAGCAGATTTCCTACGGTGCGCTCGTGCAGACGTTTTGCGGCGTCTCATTGCCCAAGACCGAGTCGCTGACCGACTGGTCGCGTCGCCCACTGACCGATAAGCAGATTGAGTACGCGATCGATGACGTCAGGTACCTGATCGTCGCCTATACCGAGATGATGAGCCGCCTGCGCGAGCTGGGCCGCGTGGACTGGGTGCTCGACGAGCTGCGCCCGCTGGCTGACGAGTCGCACTATCGCGCCGACCGCCATGAGGCATTCCGCAAGGTTAAGCGCATCAACTCGTGCAGCCGCCATCAGCTGGGCATTGCGCGCGAGCTCGCCGCCTGGCGCGAGGACCGCGCCGAGCGCCGCAACATCCCGCGCAAGTGGGTCATGTCCGACGATACGCTGCTGGCGCTCGTCAAGCGCAATCCCGTGCGCGTTGAGGAGTTCCGTAGCATCCGCGGTACCGATCAGCTGGGGGAGCGCGACGTGGACGGCGCGCTCATGGCCATCAAGCGCGGTGCGAGCTGCCCGCACGATCGTCTGCCGCTCATGGTGCGTGGGCATCGCCAGATTTCGCCGGAGCTGGAGAGTGTGACAGACCTGATGTATGCGCTTATTCGCTTGGTTGCTGAGCGCTCGGGCGTGGCGACCTCGGTCATTGCCTCGCGCGATGACCTGGCTGACTACATTGAGCATCCCGAGCAGAGTCCCCTGCGCGAAGGCTGGCGTTTTGAGCTTGTGGGTTCGCGCCTGGACGATCTGCTTTCCGGCAATATGGGACTCACCGTGAAGGACGGCAAAATCGAGCTTTTGTAGTTATATAGTTACGCGGTTTTCCAAACGATGCAAACGTTCTAGGGTGGCAATGCCAAAACATCGATGCTGATATGCTTGCCAACTGAGTGGGTAAAATGCCTCCAACGTGTAACTCGATTCGGAGGAATTCGCATGCCTTATTACTATGGATACGGCTTTGGTATCGACCCGCTGTACCTGCTGGTTGCTCTTGTCTGCACGGTGCTTGGCCTTGCCGCGCAGAGCTATATCAATTCGACGTACAAGACGTGGTCCAAGGTTCGCTCGGACGGCGACACGGGCGCCAGGGTCGCTCGCCGCATGCTCGACGCCAACGGCTGCAATGCCGTGGGCATCAAGGGTGTCGCCGGCGAGCTCACTGACCATTACAACCCGCAGGACAACAACCTGTATCTGTCGGATTCCAACCGTTCGGGCGGCTCGGTCGCAAGCGTTGCTGTCGCTTGTCACGAGGCAGGCCATGCCGCGCAGCGTCAAAGCGGCTATGCCATGATGAAGGTACGTACCGCCCTCGTGCCGGTCGTCAACTTTACCCAGAACACCTGGACCATCGTGCTGCTCATGGGCCTGTTTATGAACATCGCGGGACTCACGACCCTCGCGCTGATCTTCTTCTCGTTTAGCGTGCTGTTCCAGCTCGTTACGCTGCCGGTCGAGATTGACGCCAGCCGCCGCGCCGTGGCGTATATCGAGCAGTCGGGCATGAGCTCCAAACAGGTCAACGGTGCCAAGAAGGTGCTGACGGCCGCCGCGCTTACCTATGTGGCTGCGGCGCTCACCTCGATTATTCAGCTGCTCTATCTTATGGCTCGCTACAACAGAAACTCCAACCGATAACAAATTGGGTCGCTGGGCGCCGCGGGGATTTGTGTCCCCGCGGCGCTGTACTATGTGTTGGACTTGAATTTGCGCAGGGCCGGAGCCCTTGTGCACGATGACGAAAGGAGGCTGCGTGGCAGGCTGGAATCTAACCGGCAATGCCGTTTCCGCCGAGTTCGACGGTTCGGACGAGCAGGAGCGCAAAAAGCTCAGCGTGAGCCAGGCGGTGGAGATTGCCGCCGGCGCGCTTGATGCCATTCCGCAGCTGAGCGTTTTGGGTGAGGTCACGGGTTTCCGCGGCCCCAATGCCCGAAGCGGCCACTGCTACTTTCAGATCAAGGACGACTCGGCGGCCGTCGACTGCATCATCTGGAAGGGCGCCTACCTTAAGCGCACCTTCGACTTGCGCGACGGCATGCAGGTGAGCTTTAAGGGCAGCTTCAATCTCTATAAGGCCACGGGCCGCATGAGCTTTGTCGCTCGCTCGTTCTCGCTGGCGGGGGAGGGTCTGCTGCGTCAACAAGTGGCGCAACTGGCCGAAAAGCTACGCCGCGAGGGTCTGATGGACGAAGCGCGCAAGCGCCGCATCCCGGTGTTCTGCTCCCGCGTGGCGGTCGTCACCTCGCTTTCGGGCGCCGTAATCGACGACGTCAAGCGCACATTGCGTCGTCGCAACCCGCTCGTCGAGCTCGTCTGCGTGGGCGCCAAGGTTCAAGGCGAGGGTGCGCCGGCCGAGCTCATTGAGGGCTTGCGCCGCGCCGCTTCCATTACGCCGGCGCCCGACTGTATTTTGCTGGTGCGCGGCGGCGGCTCCTTTGAGGACCTCATGACCTTTAATGACGAGGAGCTTGCCCGCGCGGTGGCGGCTTGTCCTGTGCCCGTGGTGACCGGCATTGGCCATGAGCCCGACACCTCGATTTGCGACATGGTGAGCGACCGACGCGCCTCTACGCCCACGGCGGCGGCAGAATCGGTGGCGCCGGCTATGACGGAGTTGGCCGATGTGCTCGAGGCGCGCCATCAGCGTCTGGGTGCCGCGATGGCATCGATGATTGGGTCGGCCCAGGTCGACCTGGAGATGCTCGACCAGCGCGGTCGCCGTGCCTGGGATACCTATACGGCTCGCTTGGGCGATGCGCTCGATGCGGCTGCGTGTCGCCCGTGCCTCAACGACCCCACATTTATGGTCGAGCGTCGCGAATCGGAGCTTGCCCTGACGGCCGATCGCCTGTCGGGCGCCATAGTACGCTCGGTCGGGACATTCCGCTCCAACTTCGAGCGCTTGCCCGAGCGTCTGATTACAAGCACCTCGGGGCTCGATGGTAAGCGCCATGCGCTCACGCTTGCGAGTTCCCGCCTGGAGCATCAGGGGCGCACGATGCTCAGCAAGCCAGTGTCCGACCTGGGCCGAGCTGCCGCGTCACTCGATGCCCTGTCGCCGCTCAAGGTGCTTGCTCGCGGCTATTCCATCGCGTACAGCGATGATGGTGTGGCTACGAGTGCCAAGACCTTTAAGTCTGGCGACGCCATTCGCGTGCGCATGGCAGACGGCAACGTGGCGGCAACGGTCGATACGGTCGAGTAGACCGCGTTTCGCAGTGATAGACCCTTAGGAAAGGAAACAGATATGGCAGAGAAGACCCCGGTAGAGCAGCTTACGTACAAGCAGGCCTCGCAGGAGCTGGAGCTCATCATCCGCAGCCTGGAGTCGGGCGATATGGAGCTCGAGGAGTCGCTCGAGAGCTATACCCGCGGCGTCGAGCTCCTCAAGAGCCTGCGCACCCGCCTGTCCGATGCCGAGCAGAAGGTCTCGGTGCTCCTTAAGGACGTCGACGGCAACGACGTGCTCGCCGACGGCGAGGCCGCCAGCACCGACGATAACCTTTCGTTCTAACCATCTTGACCAAATATAATTACCTTGGTTTGTGAGAAAGGAACCAGCTATGTGTGATTGCATCTTCTGCAAAATTGCCAACCACGATATCCCCTCGACCGTTGTCTATGAGGACGACCAGGTCATCGCCTTCGACGACCTCAACCCACAGGCGCCGGTCCACACGCTCGTGATCCCCAAGAAGCACTACAGCGACATCGCCGACAACGTACCTGCCGAGACCATGGGCGCCATGGCTCACGCCATCCAGGAGGTCGCTAAGGCCAAGGGCCTGGAGGACGGTTTCCGTGTCATCTCCAACAAGGGCGCCAACGCCGGCCAGACCGTCATGCACTTCCACATGCACGTCCTCGGCGGCAAGAACCTGGGCGAGAACCTCATCTGAGGACGCTTCTTCCGTGCAATGAAACGGAAGCGCTTGCATCGATAACTTATATATCAACGCAATAAACCCGAGCGCGAGGGCGTTTGGGTTTATTATTGAAGCGTATGTAACCTGGCGGCGCCACACCGCCTGTTAGTAGGGAGACACATGAACGTTCTGGTCGTCAACGCAGGATCTTCGACCCTTAAGTATCAGGTCATCGATACCAAGTCCCACAAGGTATCCGCAAAGGGCTCCTGCGAGCGCGTCTGCTTTACCGGCGGTACCTTCACCCACGCTGCCAACGGCTCCAAGAAGGTGACCGAGAACATCGAGTTCCCCGACCACAAGGTCGCCATCGAGGTCGTCCTGAAGGACCTTGAGGCCAACGGCGTCAAGATCGAGGGCATCGGCCACCGTATCGTTCAGGGCGGTTGGTACTTCGGCGATTCCTCCCTCGTCGACGAGGACGTCCTCGCCAAGATCCGCGAGGTCGCTCCGCTCGCCCCGCTGCACAACAACCCCGAGGCCAACGTTATCGAGTACTGCCTGGAGCAGTATCCCGACCTGCCCAACGTCACGGTCTACGACACTGCTTTCCACTTCAATATGCCTGAGGTCGCCAAGACCTACGCCCTGCCCAAGGACGTCTGCGACAAGCTGCACATCCGTAAGTACGGCGCCCACGGCACCAGCTACCGCTACATCTCCAAGAAGGTTGCCGAGATGACCAACGGCGAGGCTCGCAAGGTCGTCGTGTGCCACATCGGTTCCGGCGCTTCCCTGTGCGCCATCGAGGACGGCAAGTGCATGGACACCACCATGGGCTTGACGCCGCTCGACGGTGTCATGATGGGCACCCGCTGCGGCTCCATCGACCCTGCTACCGTGTGCTACCTGCAGCGCGAAGGCGGCTACACCTTCGACGAGGTCGACGAGATGATGAACAAGAAGTCCGGCCTCATGGCCGTGACCGGTGGCAAGACCAACGACTGCCGCAACGTCGAGGAACTCGCCGCTGCCGGCGACCCCGAGGCCCAGCTCGCCTTCGATATGTTCGTCTACAAGATTGCCGCCAAGGCCGCCGAGATGGCCACTTCCATGTGCGGCATGGACACCCTGGTCTTTACCGCCGGCATCGGCGAGCACGCTCCGGCCGTTCGCGCCGGTGTGGCCGACCGTCTGGCCTTTATGGGCGTTAAGATGGACCATGCCCGTAACGCCCTGCGTGGCGACGGCGCTTGGTGCCTGTCTGCCAAGGATTCCAAGGTCAAGATCTTCGTCATCCCCACGGATGAGGAGTTCATGATCGCTTCCGACGTCGAGCGCATCGTCAGCAGTAAGTAATTGATGCAAGAGGAGGGGACTGGATGGCCTTGTGCCGTTCAGCCCCCTTTTACGCTCTTTGGGCGAAGAGTTTAATAGTTATTTATTGGATTCTGATAACTTCTTATTAAGGGTACGGCCGCCTTATAGGTTTGCCGACCGTACTGTAATCACGAAGGAGTCTCATGAACGTACTTGTTGTCAACGCCGGCAGCTCGAGCCTTAAATATCAGCTTTTGGATACCGATACCCGCGAGGTTTTCGCCAAGGGCAACTGCGAGCGTATCGGCTCGGAGATGGGCATCTTTGGCCACTCCGAGAACGGTGGTGCCAAGCAGACCGAGGAGATTCCTTTTCCCGATCATCGCTGCGCCATTGCGCGCGTGCTCGAGGAGCTCGAGAAGACCGACTTTACGATCGATGGCATCGGCCACCGTATCGTTCAGGGTGGCTGGCACTTCGATGATTCCGCGGTCGTCGACGATGAGGTCATGGCTAAGATCCTTGAGGTGGCCCCGCTCGCCCCGCTGCACAATTACGGCGAGGCCGCGGCAATCGAATATTGCCGCGAGAAGTATCCGGAGCTGCCCAACGTGGCCGTCTTCGACACCTCGTTCCACATGACCATGCCCGAGGTCGCCTACACCTATGCCCTGCCCAAGGACGTGTGCGACAAGTACCACGTGCGCAAGTACGGCGCCCACGGTACGAGCCACCGCTACGAGTGGATGATGGCCAAGGAGATCCTGGGCTCGCGCTGCCACCGTCTGCTCTCGTGCCATTTGGGCAACGGCGCTTCGCTTGCCGCCATCGAGGACGGTGTGTGCCGCGACACCACGATGGGCCTCACGCCGCTTGACGGCCTGATGATGGGAACCCGCTGCGGCTCCATTGACCCGGCTACCGTGTGCTACCTGCAGCGCGAGGGCGGCTACAGCTACCAGGAAGTCGACGACATGATGAACAAGCAGTCCGGCCTGCTTGCCATCTCGGGTATCTCCAACGATGCCCGTGACATCCGTACGCGCGCTTCCGAGGGTGACGAGCGCTGCCTGCTCGCCTTCGATATGTTCGCATACAAGGCCATGCAGCAGGCCGGTTCCATGATTGCCTCCATGGCGGGCGTGGACACCATTACCTTTACCGCCGGCATCGGCGAGAATGACTGGTCGATCCGCAAGGCCTTCTGCGACTGCTTTGAGTGGCTGGGCGTACGCATCGACAACAACAAGAATCGCGAGGCCGTGGGCAACGGTCCGCAGGTCATCAGCGCCGCCGGCTCTTCCGTCACGGTCATGGTCATCCCCACCGACGAGGAATACATGATCGCCCACGACGTCGAGCGCCTGACCAAGAACAACTAACGTTTTCGTCTATAATTGACAAAAAGGCCTCCAGAGCAACAGCTCCGGAGGCCTTTTTACTAGCAGGCGGAAATACCAGTCCCAAAGTGACCATCACCAGTAACGCCTGCGCTCTCAACAACGGCACCCAGCCATTCAGATTCTCAGCCCCAGCTCGTAGCCAAGCCGCCGTCCATTCCAGATGCCCTGAATGCTACGTGGCGGTAGAAGGCCGTACGGGCTAACCCCTGAAAACAATCCGCAGACCAGAAACGCCCCCGTTCGTAGCTCCGGAGGAGCAGAACGGGGGCGTTTCATTGGTCGAGGACGTTTTCAGGGGTTAGCCCGTACGGCCTTCGGGCGAGTGCGTCCGCTACTCAGCCATCTGAGCCTGGACGGCGGTGATGGCCACGACACCCACGATGTCGTCGGCGGAGCAGCCGCGCGAAAGGTCGTTGACCGGTTTGGCGATGCCCTGCAGGATGGGGCCGTAGGCGTCAGCGCCAGCGAAGCGCTGGACCAGCTTGTAGCCGATATTGCCTGCCTCGAGGTCGGGGAACACGAGCACGTTGGCCTTGCCGGCGACGGAGGAGCCGGGGGCCTTGAGCTGGGCGACGGTGGGGACGATAGCGGCATCGAGCTGCAGGTCACCATCGATGGCGAGCTCGGGAGCCTTCTCATGGCAGAACTTCACGGCCTCCTGGACCTTCTTGGCGACCTCGCCGCCGGCGGAGCCCATGGTGGAGTAGGAGAGCATGGCCACGTGCGGCTCGACGTTGCCCATGAAGGTGGACCAGGAGTGGGCAGAGGCGATGGCGATCTCGGAGAGCTCGTCAGAGGACGGGTTGATGTTAAGGCCGCAGTCGGCAAAGATCAGCGTGCCGTCGGTGCCAAACTGCGGGGTGTCGGTGCACATCACGAAGAAGGCCGAGACCAGCTTGGTGCCCGGAGCGGTCTTGAGGATCTGCAGCGCGGGGCGCAGAGTGTCGGCGGTGGAGTGACAGGCGCCGGAGACCAGGCCGTCGGCGTCGCCCATCTTGACCATCATGGTGCCAAAGTAGGTAGCATCCATCACCTGGGCGCGAGCCTGCTCGATGGTGACACCCTTCTTGGCGCGGAGCTCGGCAAACTTCTGCGCGTACTCCTCGTGCTTCTCGGCATTGCGCGGGTCGATGATGGTAGCGCCGGGAACGTCGATCTCGTCGGGGTTGCCCAGGATGACGAGCTTTGCCAGGCCCTCCTCGATGATCTTGTTGGCCGCGACGATGGTGCGCGGATCCTCGCCCTCGGGCAGGACGATGGTCTTAAGGTCGGCCTTGGCGGCAGACTTCATACGGTTTAGGAAATCGCTCATGTTACTCCTTACAAGCGTTCCGCTAAGCTCCAGGCCCTCGGTTGTACACGAATAAACCCGCTGCTAGCGGGTTTACCTTTCAATAATGTACGCCGCGGTGCTTGAGCTTTCCTTGTGTGGCAAGCTCATTATAGGACGCATTAGCGCTATAATCGCTCTGATAAATATGTCTCGACGTATGTTCGAGAAAAAGCCCAGTTAAAAAGCGTGTGGCTTTTGACAAGGAGTATCGATGCAGATTACCTCAGGCCTGCCTGAAGGCTTTAATGCCGGTGCGTACGACATGATTGTCGTCGGTGCCGGTTATGCCGGTGCCGTTTGCGCCCGCCGTCTTGCCGAGACCATCGGCTATCGCGTTGCCGTTCTGGAGCGCCGTAGCCACATCGCGGGCAATGCCTTCGACTGCACTGACGAGGCCGGAATCCTGGTTCACGAGTATGGTCCGCACATCTACCACACTTTTAACGAGCGCGTGCACAACTTCCTGTCGCGCTTTACCAAGTGGTCGGACTACCAGCACAAGGTGCTCGCCAACATCAACGGAACCCTCATGCCCGTTCCCTTCAACCATGCGAGCCTTAAGCTCGCCTTTGGTGACGAGCGCGGCGAGGAGCTGTACCAAAAGCTCGTGGAGACCTTTGGCAAGGACGTCAAGGTGCCCATTATGGAGCTGCGCAAGAAGAACGACCCGGATCTTGCCGAGGTCGCCGATTACGTCTATGAGAACGTCTTTTTGCATTACACCATGAAGCAGTGGGGCCAGACGCCCGACCAGATCGACCCCTCGATCACCGGCCGCGTTCCCGTCTTTGTGGGCGATGACGATCGCTATTTCCCGCAGGCTCCTTTCCAGGGTATGCCGCAGGACGGCTACACCGCGCTGTTCGAGCATATGCTCGATCACGATTTGATCGACGTATTCTGTGACGTAGACGCCCGTGACCTCTTTGAAATCGACGAGACCACCGTCAAGATCGACGGCAAGGTCTATGGTGGCGAGATCGTCTACACCGGTCCACTCGACGAGCTGTTCAACCTCGACCTGGGCGCGCTGCCGTACCGCACGCTCGATATGAAGTTCGAGACGCTCGATATGGACCAGTTCCAGCCCGTGGGCACCGTCAACTACACCACGAGCGAGGACTATACGCGCATCACCGAGTTCAAGAACATGACCGGTCAGGTTTTGCCCGGCAAGACCACCATCATGAAGGAGTACTCCAAGGCCTATACGCCCGGCTCGGGCGAGACGCCGTACTACGCTATCCTGGAGCCCGAGAACCGTGAGCTCTACGAGCGCTATCTTGAGCGTGTCCAGAACCTGACGAACTTCCACCCGGTGGGTCGTCTGGCCGAGTATCGTTACTACGATATGGATGCCGTGACCAATTCTGCCCTCGATCTTTCGGATGAGATTATCGCCTGCCATGCATAAAGTCATAACATTCGGTATTCCCTCGTATAACGCCGCCAAGGACATGGACCATTGCATCACCTCCATCTTGGAGGGGAGCAATTACGCCACCGATATCGAGATTATCGTGGTGGACGACGGCTCCAAGGACGAGACGGCCGCCAAGGCCGACGAGTGGGAGGCCCGATATCCCGGAATCATCCGCGCGGTGCACCAGGAGAATGGCGGTCATGGTATCGCTGTGCTTTCGGGCCTGCGCGAGGCACAGGGCACCTATTACAAGGTCGTTGACTCGGACGACTGGCTCGACGGTGCGGCGCTTTCGACTATGCTGTCGATTCTGCGTGGCTTTGAGGAGCGCGACCAGCGCGTCGACCTGTTTATCTCGAACTATGTGTACGAGAAGGTTTACGAGGGCACGCATACCGCTATTGGCTACAAGTTTGCCCTGCCGCGCAAAAAGATTTTCTCTTGGGACCAGATCGGACACTTCCGTCCCGATCAGAACCTGCTCATGCACAGCCTGTGCTATCGCACCGATGTGCTGCGCGAGTCCAATCTGCCTATGCCGGCACACACGTTCTACGTGGATAATATCTACGCATACGTGCCGCTGCCGCGCTGCAAGACCATGTACTACGCCGACATCGACCTCTATCGCTACTTTATCGGTCGCGAGGGCCAGAGCGTCAATGAGGCCACGATGGTCAAGCGCCTGGGTCAGCAGTTCCGCGTAACGCGCATCATGATGGAATCGTTCCACCTGTACCAGGACGTTGAGTCTTCGCGTCTGCGTTCGTACATGATGGGCTACTTCACCATGATGATGGCGATTTGCTCGGTGCTCACCAAGCTTTCCGAGGAAGATTGTGCCGATGAGCGCCTGAAGACGCTGTGGAAGGACCTGAAGGAGTACGACGAGCGCATGTATCGTCGCGCTCGCTACGGCGTGGTTGGATTCTTTACCAACCTGCATGGACGGGCCGGAGACAAAACCACACTTGGCCTATACCATCTTGCCTCAAAGATCTTCAAATTCAACTAGCTGCTGAGTAATCGCTGCTGATAGGTTGACTGGGCCCCTTGGCCTTTAGTTTGCTACTGCGAACAGTCCTGCTCGCACGGAAAGCACATTAAGTGCTTTCCGGCTCGTGCGGAACTTGTATCAAACTAAAGGCCAAGGGGCCTTTGCTATAAGAATCGATTGTCAGGAAGTTGAATTTGAAGATCTTAGACGCGCGGTACACAGGGGCCTGGGCTGATAAGAATCTGGTTGGTAGTCGGTCGAGTGAAGTTACTTTGCGGCGCCGGGGATGCCGTGGGAGGTTTTGGCGGTTTTGGCTCCGTTTACGATGGCGGTCTGTAGGGCCCTTACGGCGAGCATGCCCAACAGGTCCAGGGGCACGGCGGCGCTTGCCTGGGCTCCCAGCTTGCCGCTGGCGAGGGTGTAGATGGTGTCGCCGTCGTTCGTGGTGTGCGTGGGGCGGATGGCGTGCGCATAGGCGTCTGCGGCCATCTGGGAAACCTTGGTGGCCTGAGCCTTGGTGAGCTCAACGTTGGTGACGATGCAGCTGATGGTGGTGTTGGTGCGGTCGAGCGGCATCTGCATAGAGCCGGCGGCGGCAAAGGCTGCGAGCTCCATGTCGACGATCTGGTCGCTATCTGCTGCAGCGCGCATACCAGCGACCCATTCACCGGTGAAGGGGTCGACGACGTTGCCGCAGGCGTTGACCGAGACCACGGCACCCACCTTAACAGGGCCGAGTGCCACGGCGGCAGCGCCTAGGCCGGCCTTCATGCAGGTGGCGGGGCCCATGAGCTTGCCCACGGTGGCACCGGTGCCGGCGCCTACATTGCCCTGCTCGAGCGTGGCGGGGGTGTTGTCGAGCGCCTCGCGCACGGCGGAGATGCCGGCGTCGATGTCGGGGCGCACGGTGGGGTCGCCAAAGGCGAGGTCGAAGATGCAGCTGGAGCACACGATGGGCACCTGCGTAGGGCCGACGGGAAGGCCGATGCCGCGGCTCTCAAGCTCGCGGGCGACGCCGCTTGCGGCCTCCAGGCCAAAGGCCGATCCGCCCGAAAGGCAGACGGCGTGGACCTTGTCCACGGTGTTCTCGGGACGCAGCAGGTCGGTCTCGCGCGATGCCGGGGCACCGCCGCGAACGTCAACACCGCCGGTGGCGCCCTCGGGTGCCACGATTACGGTGCAACCGGTGCCGGCCTCCTCGTCCGTATAGTTGCCAAAGCAAAAGCCATCGACATCGCAAACGTCAATGGCCTCAAGCAGTGTATCCATGTTTTACTCCTATCGGTTTTCCGCCGGGCCTTATGCCCGGTCGGGATCCGTACGGTACGCCAAAATTGTAGGCGCTGGGGGATACCCAGCGCCAGATGCAATTACGATAGTTTTTGAATCGCGCGCGCGACGCGAGCGATGGGCAGGCCCACCACGTTGTAGAAGTCGCCCGAAATATCATGCACGAGCATGCGCCCGCCGACGCCCTGGATGCCGTAGGCGCCGGCTTTGTCCATGGGCTCGCCTGAGGTGACGTATCGCTCAATCTGCTCGTCGGTGAGCTCATAGAACGTCACGTCGGTCACATCGACAAACGACAGGCTCTCGGCGGCGTGCGGGGCTGTGGCGTCCCCGGCTCTAACGATGCAGACGCCGGTTGCGACCTGGTGCGTGCGCCCCGAGAGCTCGTGGAGCATGGTGCGGGCTTCGGCCTCGTTTGCCGGCTTGCCCAAAATCTTGCCATCGAAGGTGACGATGGTGTCGGCCGCGATGGTCAGCTCACTGGGATCGGCGTGCTCGGTGGCAACGGCGGCAGCCTTAGCGCGAGCTAAGCGCTCGACAAGCGTAAGCGGTGCCTCGTCATCAAAAGGAGTCTCGTCGATGTCAGCGGGAATGACGCGGATGTCGTAGCCCGCTTCGCGCATTAACTCGATGCGGCGCGGTGATTGCGAAGCTAAAATCATAGCTGAATGCCCTCGGCAACCTTCTCGACAGCCTTGTCGCCGGCGAGCGCACGCAGCAGCTCAAGTGCAAAGGGGAGCGACTGGGCCATGCCGCTGGCAGTGATGATGTTGCCGTCGTGCGTGACCTTGTCGCCGGTATAGGCGCCCTCGGGGAAGCTCTTCTCAAAGCCGGGGAAGCACGTGGCGTGGCGTCCCTCGAGCAGATCAAGCTCGCCCAGGATAAATGGGGCGGCACAGATGGCGGCAACATGCTTGGTCGCGGCGAACTCGCAGACTACGTCGCAGACGCGCTGGTCGGCGCGCAGGTTGGTGGCACCGGGCAGACCGCCGGGCAGCACGACGCAGTCATACTCGTCAAAGTTAATTTCGTCAAAGAGTGCGTCGCAGGTTACGGGAATCTGCAGCGAGCTTACGACCTCGCGCGTGGGCATGATCGAGACGAGCGTGGCACGCACGCCGCCGCGACGCATGACATCGACCATGGTCAGGCATTCAATAGTTTCAAAGCCATCGGCGGCGAGAACGGCAACGCTGGGCATGAGGATTCCTTTCGTAAGGCGGCATACAATTAGCCGTCTTATACCCCGAACGCGCCCGCTTGCCACGCTCAATCGCCGAATGATTTTTCCGGGCAATGGTTAAGTGGCTAGTTGCGCTTGAGGTGGACGACGGTTTCGCAGTGGAAGGTCTGCGGGAACAGGTCGACCGGCGTGATCTTGACGGGGGAGAAGGTGCCTTCTTCGACAAAGCGTTTGAGATCGCGCGCCAGGGTGGCCGGGTCGCAGCTCACGTAGGCGACATCGCGGGCGCTCGTGCTGGCGATAAGGTCGATGGCTTCGGGGGCGAGGCCCGCGCGCGGTGGGTCGACCACCAAAACGTCGGCATCCTGGTCGGGGAACTCGCGCACCGCGTCGCCGCCGATGACGTCGACGTTATCGAGCTTGTTGATTTCCAGGTTACGACGCAGGTCGCGCACGGCGGGGCCATAGGCCTCGACGGCGGCGACAAAATCGCAGCGGCGGGCGAGCGGCAGGGTAAAGGTGCCGGCGCCGCAGTACAGGTCCACGGCCAGTTCGTTTTCCTGCGGGTCGAGCGCTTCCATGACAAGTTCGATCAGAATTTCGGCGCCCTTGGTGTTGACCTGGAAGAACGACGGGGCCGAAAGGCGCATTTGGCCGTCAGCGATATTCTCGGTCCACGAGCCCTCGCCGGCGAGCATCTCGACCTTGGAAACGCGGCGGGCTTTCTTCTCGCCCTTGCTCATCACGCGCACGATGCTCGTGGGATGAGCGGCGTCTGCCAGCACGCGGGAGACCTGCGAGCGCGGGAAAGAGCTCGTGGGCGTCCATAGCGCCACCTCGAGCGCCTTAGTGCGACGCGAGGCGCGAATACCCACGCGCTCAAGGCCAAGGTCATGGCTGCCGCTCAGATAATTGAGTGCGCCGACGACCGATTTGAGCGCCTTGGGGAAGCGTTTGTCGAACAACGGGCACGCATCGACGGTCACGATCTTGCTGGGGTCGACGCCGTGCATGCCAAGACGCACGCGGCCGTTGACAACGGTCGGCTCGAGCTCGATTTTATTGCGGTAGCCCCAGTCGTCCTTGGTACGACGGATAGGCTGCACCAGCTCATCGACCTGATCGGGGCTGAACTTGCCGATGCGCTCAAGCGTGGAGCGCAGGTTTTGCTCCTTGGCGGCAAGCTGCGCGGTGCGCGAGAGATTGCCCCACGAGCAGCCACCGCAAATACCCACGAAGGGGCAGGGAGGCTGGATGCGATCGGGGCTCGGCTCCAGAATCTCGGTGGTGCGGGCGCGCATAAACGACTTGCCGTCCTGCACGATCTCGGCCTCGACGGTGTCGCCTGCCACGGCGCCCTGGACAAAGACGGCCTTGCCGTTGTCGGCGTGCGCCAGCCCGTCGGCGCCGTACGTCATCGATTCTATGGTGAGCTTCATATTCCTGCCTGTCATTCGCGTTGTTGTCCGCACCATGGTAGCAGGGAAAAGCGCCCCGCATCCGAGGCTTTCCTCAAATGCGGGGCGCTTCTACAAACTGCTTCTACAAACGACTATTTCGTCTTGCCGGTAATGAGCGTCTTAAGACCCAGGCCGATCAGGCCCAGGCCCATGCGCACACGACCGGGGCGATGGCGCTCGATGGCCTTGGTCTTGCCGGCGGGCTTATCGCGACGGGCGCTCGTCTCGGGTGCGGGCTTGGTGACCTGCGGCTCGGGCTGAGGTGCAGGTGCGGGCTCGGGCTCAATGACGGTCGCCTGGACCTTTTGGACCTTGGGTGCTACCGGCTGCGGCTCGGTCTCGGGGGCGGGTTTCGCCTCAATGACGGGCTCGGGCGCGGCCTCGGCGTTGCGATAGGCACGCTCCAGCAGGGCTTCCTGCGAGTTGAAGGGTTTCTCACCCTCTGCACGCTCCACGGGGACCCAGGTGCCGTCGCTCGTGAGGCTGCGGGCCTTCACGTTGTCGCGCAGCTGCATGCCCATGTACTCGTGCACCAGGGCGCGGCAGGTGGGGTCGAGCACGGGGAAGGCGATCTCCACGCGGTGCTCGGTGTTGCGCGTCATCATGTCTGCCGAGCTCAGATAGATCATGTCCGAGTCCACGCCAAAGGCGTACACGCGGGCGTGCTCCAAAAAGCGTCCGACGATGGAGCGGACGTGCACGTTCTCGGTCTTGCCCGGAACGCCGGGCTTGAGGCACGAGATGCCGCGGATGATCATGTCCACGCGGACTCCTGCGCACGATGCCTCGGCGATCTTGTCGATAACCTCGCGGTCGGTGAGCGAGTTGAGCTTAAAGAACACACGGGCGGGCTCGCCAGCAAGGGCGCGCTGAATCTCGCGGTCCAGGCCGCGCATGATGAGCGGCTTAAGACCGACGGGCGCCACACCCAGGAAGCGGTAATCGCCGCGCAGATTGCCCAGCGACAGGTTGCGGAAGAACAGGTTGGCGTCCTCGCCGATGCCGGGGTGGGCGGTCATGAGCATAAAGTCGCTGTAGAGCTTGGCGGTCTTCTCGTTAAAGTTGCCGGTGCCCAAAAGGGTGAGGCGGGTGAGCGCCATACCCTCGCGATAGGTGAGCTGGCAGATCTTGGAGTGGCACTTAAAGCCCTCGGAGCCGTAGATGACGGTGCAGCCGGCCTCTTCCAAGCGCTCGGCCCACTCGATGTTGTTCTGTTCGTCAAAGCGGGCGCGGAGCTCCATGAGCACCGTGACCTCTTTGCCGTTCTCGGCGGCGTCGATCAGCGACTCGCACAGGCGGCTTTGCTTGGCCACGCGGTAGAGCGTGATGCGCAACGAGATGCACTCGGGGTCGTAGGCTGCCTCGTGAACCAGGTCCAAGAACGGGTTCATGGCCTCATAGGGATAAAAGAGCAGCTTGTCGTGCTGCAGCACCTGCTCGCGGATGGAGCGGGTCATGTCAATGGTGGGGTTGGGCTGTGGTTTAAACGGCGTAAAGAGCAGCTCGTTTCGCAGGTGCTCGGGAATCTTGCCCTCAATGCCAAAGACATAGCCCAGGTTGAGCGGAATATCGCAGGTAAAGACCGAGCGGCGCGAAAGCTCGAGCGCCTTGCGGATGGTCTTGAGCGTTTGCTTCTCGAGCGAACCCGAGACGGCGAGCACTACCGGCTGCAGACGCAGGCGCTTCTTGAGGATGCGCTTCATGTGCTGGCGGTAGTCCTCTTCCTCCTCGACGCCCTCGCCGTCCGGATCGATGTCGGCGTTGCGGGTGACGCGGATGAGCGCGCGGTCGAGCGGCTTATAGGAGCCAAAGCAACTGTCCAGGCAGGCGAGGATGACGTCTTCGAGCAAGATGTAGGAGTAGGTGCCGGTGGGCGAGGGGATCTCGACCACGCGGTTCATCGAGGCGGGAATCTCGATGAGGCCCAGCAGGCTCTCCTCGTCGGTGACACCGTCCAGGCCGCAAGCCAGGTAGAGTGCACCGTTGCGCAGGTTGGGGAAGGGGTGGCGCGGGTCGATGACCAACGGCGAGATGACCGGCGACACGTAGGCCTGGAAGTAGCGGGTGACAAAGGTGCGCTCCTCGGGTGTAAGCGAATCGACGCGCGCGCGGTGGACACCCAGGGCGTCGAGCTTGCCCTCGATGCTCTTGAAGATGGACTCCCAGCGGTCGAGGAGCCCGGGCAGCTCCGCCACGACGGCTTCGACCTGTTCAGAGGCAGTCATATTGCTCTTGTTGTCCACGGGTTGCTTTTTGAGCTCGGCCAGGTCAGACAGGCCGCCTACGCGGACCATAAGGAACTCGTCGAGGTTGGACTCGAAGATCGAGACGAATTTGAGGCGCTCGAACAGCGGCACGGACTCATCGAAAGCCTCATCGAGCACGCGGTTGTCAAAGCGTAGCCAGCTGAGCTCTCGATTCTGCGTGTACGAGAAGTCGCGCGGCGGCTTGCGCAGCTTTGCGGCGGCTTGCTTCTTTTCGATTTTGCTCGGCATATGCATCTGTCCGTTCAGTCCCCACAGGGGACGGTAGCCTAACACTAATCACTATTGTCTCAATTTAGTCGACTTGTGGCACGGACGTATCGCGTGAACGGTATCTTTACCTACTTCTTACGCTGTCAAGGCATACAACTAACCGCCCGTCTCGGTTTGCTAGCAATCTGTATCCTCACTCAACCGGTGAGGATATATGAATAAGAATGATTGAGAGCTGAATATTATCGAATCCAAATCGAATCGTGGACAAACGTCATATATATGCAGAAAATCGTTTTAGCTATGCAATTCCTAAACATGAAATTATTTGTGTGATCGAGCTAAATTCCTCAGAAAAAAGAACATTTACCTTTGAAAACCTGCTTTAGAGAACCGAAGTGCATCATGGGGGAATCGTATGCGATATACCGTTCATCGCAGTTTGTTGACCGTTCGGGGGCGAGGTGGAATTGCGGGTGGTTTTTGGATATAACTAGAGCTGTCAGCAAGCAGCGTCCCATACGGAGGGGCGCTGATAAATTCGGCCAGTAAGGCCCGAAAGAAAGGTAGGAGGCCATGACGAAAGGTCTGCACGTGCCTTCCGAGATCGGCAAGCTCAGGAAGGTCTGCCTGCACCGTCCCGGCGACGAGCTCCTCAACCTGCCGCCCGACGAGCTCGAGCGACTCCTGTTCGACGACGTCCCGTTCCTGGAGGTCGCACAGCAGGAGCACGACACCTTCGCCCAGATCCTGAGGGACCAGGGCGTTGAGGTCCTCTATCTCGAGAACCTCGTCGCGGAGGTGTTCGACCAGGTCCCCGGCGCCCGCGCCGAGTTCACCGACCAGTACATCGCCGAGGCAGGCATCCGCGGCCAGCACATGCCGCAGATCGTCCGCGAGAAGCTGGACTCCATCGAGGACAACCTCGAGTTCGTCAAGAAGACCATGGCCGGCATGACCAAGGCCGAGATCGACATGCCCCTCACGGCGTCCACGACCCTCGACTCCCTGGTCAACTCCGAGTCCGAGTCCGACCTGATCATCGACCCGATGCCCAACCTCTACTTCACCCGCGACCCGTTCGCGGTCGTCGGCGAGGGCGTCAACCTCAACCGCATGTACTCGGTCACCCGCAACCGCGAGACCCTGTACGGCAAGTACGTCTTCAAGTACCACCCCGACTACAAGGACGTCTCCCTGTACTTCCGCCGCGACTGCCAGTTCCACACCGAGGGCGGCGACGTGCTGAACATCAACGAGAAGACCCTCGCCGTCGGCATCTCCCAGCGCACCCAGGCCGCAGCCATCGACGTCATGGCCCAGAACATCTTCTGGAACTCCGACTCCAAGGTCGAGCGCATCCTGGCCTTCGACATCCCGGTCTCGCGCGCCTTCATGCACCTCGACACGGTCTTCACCCAGATCGACGTCGATAAGTTCACGATCCACCCCGCCATCATGGGCACCCTGCGCGTCTACGAGCTGACCGCCGGCAAGAACCCGGGCGACGTGAACATCCGCCTGATCGAGGACACCCTCGAGCACGTCCTGGAGGACGCCACCGGCGTCGACCAGGTCAAGCTGATCCCCTGCGGCGGCGGCGACCCGATCGCGGCCTCCCGCGAGCAGTGGAACGACGGCTCCAACACCCTGTGCGTCGAGCCCGGCAAGATCTGCGTCTACGCCCGCAACACCGTCACCAACGACGTGCTGTACAAGGAGGGCCTGGACCTTCTCGTCGTGCCCTCCGCCGAGCTCTCCCGCGGCCGCGGCGGCCCGCGCTGCATGAGCATGCCCTTCTGGCGCGAGGACCTCTAAG
>CATYZE010000014.1 GCA_958415525.1 uncultured Collinsella sp.
TAAGTGGCCTTCGGCTCGTGCGGAATCTACGAAAATCTCAACCCGGCCCCTCGGACCGGAGCTGCGGTAACTTTGCTGCGGATCTTCGCGCCCGTTGAGCGACGCGCCCCACGCATAACCCTTATGTCGGTGGGCTGATGCGTTGCATCCCTGAGGACTACAAAGTCGAAATGAAGGTGGACAGGCGATTTAGGCCTTCGTCCAGGTCTTTATCGGAAACGCAGTAGCTTAGGCGGATGTGGCCTTCGGTGCCGAAACAGTCGCCCGGGACTAGGGCTACGTTGGCCTCTTTGATGGCCTTGATGCAGAAGGCTTCGCTTGTTAGGTCGAACTTTTTGATGCTGGGGAAGGCGTAGAAGGCGCCTGCGGGCTCTACGACGTCCAGGCCCATGGCATCTAAAGCTGCGAGCACGCATTTGCGGCGGGCTCGGTAGACTTTGAGCATGGGGGTTGGGTCGACGGTGAGGGCTCGGGCTGCGGCGTCCATCTCGAAGGAGACGGCACTCGATACTAAGTATTGGTGAGCTTTTGCAATCTCGGCGATGACGGGGGCTGCCGCTGCGAGCCAACCCAAGCGCCAGCCGGTCATGGCCCAGGGCTTGGAGAAGCTCTCGATGATCACCGTCTGCTCGCGCAGCTCCGGATGTCGCCGGGCAAAGCGCTCGTAGCCATCCACGTAGACGAGGCGGTTGTATACGTCGTCGCAGACCACGTAGATGCCCGCCTGCTCCGCTACGCGCGCCACGGCGTCGAGCGATGCCGCGTTGAGAATGCAACCCGTGGGATTGTTGGGCGTGCAGATGACGATGGCCTTGGTCGCCGGGGTCACACAGGCGCGAAGCGCATCCTCGTCAATCTGAAATTGCGCAGGCTCCGTATCCAAAAAGACCGCTTTGGCGTGATTGGCTACGACGATGCTCTCGTACAGGCCAAAGGCCGGCGTGGGGATAATGACCTCGTCGCCGGGGTTGAGCATGGCCATGAATGTTGCCGACAGGGCCTCGGTCGCGCCGTCGGTCAGGATGACCTCGTCGGCCGAAAACGTAAGGCCCGCGTCCCCCATGTAGGCAGACAGTGCCTCGCGCAGGACAGGGCGACCGTTGTTGGGCGGATAGTGTGTGTCGCCGCGGCCCAGTGCGGCGGTCACCTCGGCGCTAATCACATCGGGCGTGGGAAAATCAGGCTCGCCGAGCGCAAGCGCGATGCATCCCGGATGCTGAGCGGCGAGCGCGTTGATTCGGCGGATACCGGAGGGCTTGAGCGTGGCAAGCGAGGTATTCATGGGCAGGCGCATGGCGTTCCTTTCGTAAGGGTTGCACTAGGATAGCGCGGCGAGGCGCTGCCAGACGGTGTAACCTAAACGGAAACCAACCGGAAAGGAGGCGGCATGGAGACGACCGCGCGCGGCGATGTACCAAAAACGTTGCAGACCATTGCGTATATCAGCATTCCCAATAGCGCCGATCTTGAGTTTTTGCTCTGGGACCTGCAGGATGCCATCGCCGCCTATGCTCAGCTTTCCGGTACTTCGTTCCCCCGTCTGGTCGCTCTGGGGACGGATGATGGCGGCAGCACTGCGGACGGCATTGTATTCGCTGTTGAGAATGCGCTCAATAACGAGGCGATGAGCGTCGTTGAGCAGGCGCTTGATTGCCTTGGGGGCACGGAAGCGCGCGTCTATGTCGTTGTTCAAGCCGGCTGTGGGAGTCCCGAGCGGGCGCACACGGTCGTTGGCCATCTGCGCGAAGCGTGCGAGCGTCGGGGGTTGTCGTGGTGCGGTGGCATTGTCGTCTGCACCGGCGCTGGCATCGCAGCGCTTTGCCGCTCCCCACGCATGGGCCTCTTGCGCCGACCGTTTTCCGAAGCCATGGACAAGCTCGTGGGTGCGGTGCGTATGGGTTGCTCGGTTGAGCATGCACAGCGACTCGGCGGCGGCAGTGCCGAGGACATCGACACCAATGGCATGGTTTTTGCCGAGCCAGCCGTGCCGGCGCCAATCTGGCAAGCCGTTATAAAACGCCTTGGCGCTCACGCTCAATCAAATATTTAAACTAACGAGCGCCCCAATCAACGGCATCGCGCCAGCGCTCAACAAGCCACTCCAAACGCCATGCCGCGTTGGCGGGACTTGTCGACGGCAGAACGATGGCCGGCAGCCCGGTGCGTTCTTGTAGATAGCGCTTGTAGAGCCGACCAGCTGTACCACCGTTGCATATCACCTGCTCAATGGGAGCTGCACCGGCAATGCGCTCGATATGTGCCGGCACAACGTTGCGAATGCTCGCGTCACTCGAGCCCTTGATGTCACAGCTCTCGATCACGTCCCACAGGGCCACACCGCCGTTGAGCAGCATAGCCCGCTTGGCGGCAATCGAGACGTCGAGCGTCGCAGGCTCGCCGCTCGCCAAAGAGTCGCCCTCGTTGGGCGGCACGGGCACACCGAGGCACGCGGCCATCACACGCCAAAAGCGATTCTGAGGGTTGCCGTAATAAAAGGCATTGGCGCGCGAAAGCACCGAGGGAAACGAGCCCAACACCAAAACGCGCGAGCGCCCGTCAAACACGGGCTCAAACCCATGCTCAATATGTTGATAGCCCTCGTCGGACGCAGCCATGGCCTAGGCCCTCAACAGATAGCGCACCTCGTAGGGTGCAAGCTCAAGGGTACCCGTCAGCTCGACCGTGGGCGCATCGTCGACAAGCAGGTCGACAAAGGAGCCGTTGAGCTCGCCGGCTCCAAAGGTATAGGGCTCGTTCACGGCATTGACCGCCACGAGCACCGTCGCATCGTCGCAAGTGCGCTCGAACAGCAGCTGCTTGTTCTGGATCACCACGTTGCGATATGCACCGTAGTTGAGGGCACGGGCCGCCGCGTCGTTTGCCGAGCGCAGGTGCGCGAGCTGCTTGACAAATGCCGTCAGCTCGTTGGGCGCAGGCTCATCGAGCGCAGGTCGCAGCGCCCAGTCACCATCGGGGCCGCCCTTTTCGCCGGCAATCCCCCACTCGCTGCCATAGTAGACGCACGGGATGCCCGGCATGCCAAACAGCATGCCGTAGGCGGGGCGCAGGCAGGACTTGTCCGTCAGGATGCTCGCCAGGCGCGGCACGTCATGGTTGTCGACAAACGACAGCAGATGCTTGCCGCGATAAATGCACCACGGGTCACCACCAAACTGGCGATGCAGCGAGTGGGCGATCTCGAACATGTTGACCGAGTTAAAGCTGGAGTACAGGCCCTTGTAGCACTCGTAGTTGGTGCAGGAGTCGAGCATCTCGTCGTTGACGATCTGGTTGTAGTCGCCGTGGAGCGTCTCGCCGATCAGCACAAAATCGGGCTTGAGCTCGCGGGTAAAGGTATGCAGACGACGCATGAAGTCGCGGTCGAGCATATAGGCGACGTCCAAGCGCAGACCGTCGATGCTAAAGACCTCGGCCCAGTGACGCACGGACTCAAGCAGGTAATCGACCACGGCGGGGTTTTGTAGGTTGAGCTTCACGAGCTCAAAATGGCCCTCCCAGCCCTCATACCAAAAACCATCGCCGTAGCACGAGTCACCGTCAAAGCTGATATGGAACCAATCCTTGTAGGGCGAGTCCCACTTGCGCTCCTGAACATCGCGGAAGGCCCAAAAGCCGCGACCGACGTGGTTGAAGACGGCATCAAGCACCACGCGGATGCCATGGGCGTGCAGCGTCTCGCACACGGCGGCAAAATCGGCATCCCCACCCAGGCGACGGTCGATATGGCGCAGGCTGCGCGTGTCGTAACCGTGGCTGTCGGATTCGAGCGGCGGGTTAATGAGCACAGCACCGATGCCGAGTTCCTGCAGGTAGCCGGCCCATTGGGCGATTTTCATAATCGGAGCATCGGGGTTGGGCGCGGCGTTGGCGGCCTGGGCGAGTTCATCCTCGGCAACGGGGGCGGCGTTTTCGCGCGGAGCTCCGCAAAAGCCCAGCGGATAGATCTGATAGAACGTCGTCTCGTATGCCCACATAGCAACCTCCCGGTAAGCTCAACACAACGACATCCATTGTATGCCCGGCTTGTATCCTCTCCCCCAAAATAAGTTGCGGTGGAATAGTTCCTGTTTGAGCCTTCAGAGGCCTTAAACAGGAACTATTTCACCGCAACTGATGAGGGGACGTGATTAGGCGACGGGCTTGGCGCGGCGTATGGCCGGGAACAGCACCGTGATGGCGAGGATGACGCCCACGACAGCGATCGTGCCGCCTGCGTAGCCAATCCAGGCGATGCCGGGGCCCGACACCACGGCGCCACCGATTGCGGTGCCCGTGCCGATCCCCAGGTTGAACAGGCCCGAGAAGATCGACATGGCGACAGCCGACGAGTCCGCCGGCGTGTACTTGATGAGCTCGGCCTGAAACGCCACGTTAAAGGCCGTGGAGCAGCAGCCCCATAGCGCGCAAACAGCGAGAACGGCGACGAGCGACGGTGCAACCGGACCCATGAGCAGCAGAGCCACCGGCACGCCGGAGAGCGTAATCGCGAGAAACGGGAACCGGTGCCCATCGAACAGGCGGCCAAACAGCCAGCTTCCGAGCAGACCAGAGCAGCCGAACGCCGTCAGCGTCATAGTGATGGCGCCCGCGTCGACGTGCGCGACCTGTGCCAGGAACGGCTCGATATAGCTGTAACCCGCATAATAGCCGGTCGCCATAAAGACCGTGACCGCATAAAGCGCGATGAGGAACGGGTTCTTGAGCAGCTCGGGAAGCTGTTTGAGCGTAAAGCGCTCACCCGCCGGCATGGCCGGGAACACCGCTGCCTGGTACACCACCGCGGCGGCAGAAAAGACCCCGACCACGGCAAACGTCATGCGCCAGCCCACGGCCAGGCCGATGGCGCGGCCGATCGGCAGGCCAAAGATCTGCGCGATGGACGAGCCCGTGGCAATCATGCTAATGGCGAGCGCCCCGTGGCGACTGTCAACCAGGCGCGAGGCCATGATCGAGGCGACCGACCAGAACACGGCATGCGCGCAGGCGACCACCAGGCGCGCACAGACCAGGATGGGATATGTCGGTGCCACAGCGGACAGGAACTGACCCAGCGAGAACACGGCAAGCACGCCGAGCAGCATACGCTTGAACTCAAAGCGCGAGGCGAACACCATAAGCGGCAACGACAGCAGCATGACGCCCCAGGCGTAGACCGAGATCATGATGCCTGCCTGGGCCTCGGTGAGCGAAAACGACGCGGCGATATCAGTCAGAAGGCCAATGGGCATGAACTCCGACGTGTTGAATACGAACGCACAGCAGGCGAGCCCGATAAGCGGGAGCCACCGTTTGAGTGAGATGCCATCTTGTCTTGCCTGAGTCATGTAGGAAACCTCTCCGATTGTCTTGAGCGGTGGGCGATTATATAGCAACGGCCCCGCATCCGTCAGTACAGATGCGGGGCCGCAATCAACTCAATACACAGAGGTGGCGGCGTCAATTAATAGCTAAGCCAACCCCAGCAATATGCCCGCCGAATGCACGACAAACGCCACGATCCAGGCGACCGTCACTTGAAACGCGAACACGGCAACGGCATAGCGCGCGCCCAGCTCGCTCTTGACGGCACCGATGGACGCCACGCAGGGCGGGTACAGCAGCGTAAAGACCAGGAACACGTAAGCGGTAAACGGCGAAAACATGGTTGACAGCACCGCGGGCGACGTTGCGCCCAAAAGCACCGTGAGGGTCGAGATGACGCTCTCCTTGGCGATAAGTCCGGTGACGAGCGCCGTCGAGGCGCGCCAGTCGCCGAAGCCGAGCGGGGCCAACACCGGCGCGATGATGCTACCCAGACCGGCAAGCAGACTCTGCGACTGATCGGCGACCACATTAAAGCGGATGTCGAACGTCTGCAGGAACCAGATGACCACCGTAGCGGCAAAGATAATGGTAAAGGCCTTGGTAATAAAGTCCTTGGCCTTATCCCATGCCAGCATCACCGTCGTCTTGACGCTTGGCAGGCGATAGTTGGGAAGCTCCATGATAAACGGCACCGGGTCTCCCTTAAATGCCGTGCGGTTGAGCACCAAAGCCGCGATGCAACCGACTGCAATGCCAATCAAATAGAGCGAGACCATGGCGGGAACTGTCGCCTGCGGGAAAAACGCCCCGCACAGCAGACCGTAGACCGGCAACTTGGCCGAGCAGCTCATGAACGGCGTGAGCATGACCGTCATCTTGCGGTCGTGCTCGGATGGGAGCGTACGGGTCGACATGATAGCCGGCACGGTGCAGCCAAAACCGACGAGCATGGGCACAAAGCTGCGGCCCGAAAGGCCAAAGCGACGCAGCACCTTATCCATAACAAAGGCCACGCGTGCCATGTATCCGGAGTCTTCCAGAATGGAAAGGAACAAAAAGAGCACGACGATAATCGGCAGGAAGGTCAGCACGCTGCCCACGCCCGTAAGCACGCCGTCGACAGCCAGTGAGCGCACCACGTCGTTGGTGCCGAACGCCTTGAGGCCCGCATCGGCCGAGGCGATGATGGCAGCGATGCCGTCCTCCATGAGCCCCTGCAACGCCGCGCCGATCACGCCAAACGTCAGCCAAAAGACGAGGCCCATGATCACCAGAAACGCCGGAATGGCTGTGTAGCGACCCGTCAGGATGCGGTCGATCTTGACGGAGCGCACGTGCTCGCGGCTCTCGTGCGGCTTGACGACGCAGCGCCCACACACGTCGCCGATAAAGCTAAAGCGCATATCGGCCAGCGCGGACAGGCGGTCGGTGCCGGCCTCGCCCTCCATCTGGGTAATGATGTGCTCGATGGCGTCGAGCTCGTTGCGATCCAGGTGAAGCGCCTCGGTCACCAGCTCGTCGCCCTCAACCAGCTTGGTCGCCGCAAAACGCACCGGGATATGCGCCGTCGCGGCATGGTCCTCGATAAGGTTGGCGATGCCGTGAATGCAGCGATGCAGCGCGCCGCCGTCTGGACCATCGGGCGCGCAGAAGTCCAGGCGACCGGGGCGCTCGCGGAACCGCGCCACGTGCAAGGCATGATCCACCAACTCGCCGATGCCCTCGTTGCGGGCAGCGCTAATGGGGACAACAGGCACGCCCAACAGGCTCTCGAGCAGGTTGACGTCCACGGCGCCGCCGTTGGCCGTCACCTCGTCCATCATGTTGAGCGCGATGACCATGGGGCGGTCGAGCTCCATAAGCTGCAGCGTCAGGTACAGGTTACGCTCGATGTTGGTGGCGTCGATGATATCGATGATGGCGTCCGGGCGCTCGTCGAGGATGAACTGACGGCTCACGACCTCTTCGCCCGTGTACGGCGACAACGAGTAAATACCGGGCAAGTCGGTAACGCTCGCCTCGGGGTGGTTACGGATAGTGCCGTCCTTGCGGTCGACCGTCACGCCGGGAAAGTTACCGACATGCTGGTTGGAGCCCGTCAGCTGGTTGAATAACGTGGTCTTGCCGCAGTTTTGGTTGCCGGCGAGGGCAAAGTGCAGCGGCGCGCCCTCGGGCACGGCCGTCTTTGCCGCACGGGGCGAATACGTCCCCTCGCCCAGGGCCGGATGCTCCGTCGTGCCGATTGCAGCGTTAGCGCGCGGACCCATATCGGTATCGTGAATGCCCACGAGCTCAATGCGGGCGGCATCGTCCTTGCGCAGCGTCAGCTCGTAGCCGCGCAGGCGAATCTCGAGCGGGTCGCCCATGGGGGCGTACTTCATCATGGTGACTTCGGTGCCCGGCGTTAGGCCCATGTCCAAAATATGCTGTCGGAGCGCCTGATCGTCCGATGTTACCGATGCGACAACGGCGTCCTTTCCAATCTCGAGCGTATCGAGCTTCACGTCCGTGTTCCTCCCCCGGCGCCCACAGGGCGTTGTATTTATGTTCACCATGGCTAACCGTTTGCCATGGCTAACCAATTGTAACCATGCATCATAGCGCGAACACGCAACGACGTTCAATCAACAGATTGGTGCAAGGGCCGTCCCCAAGTACCGGCACAAAAGGAACGTCCCCGAGTGCCGCATCTGGGCCATGGCAACGCCGATGTTTTGGCGCGGACAGCGAAAGCCCGCCAGAGCGAGCAAGGTGACGCGAAGCGAGGCGGCATTGACCTTCTGGTCATGCCGCCGAAGCTGAACGTCAGATTGCCGCTCTGGCGGGCTTGCAGCGTCGACCGGTCCGCCGTTCGTTAGAACGGCGGAACCAAAGGCGCAGCGGCAAGTGGTTACGGCGTTTGGTAAAACGCCGTAACTAAAACCCGTGGCGCTCAAGGAAGCGGAAGGCTAGGCGGATCCAGGGACGGACTGCCACTTGCTTGTCCTCGTTGTCGACCGCGGTGTTGGCGTTGCCGAGCGAAAGGCCATGGCCGCCCTGGTCAAAGACGTGCATCTCGCAAGCGACGCCCTCCTCGGCCATGCGCTGCGCAAACGGATAGACCTGCGCGATCGGCGCCGTCTTGTCGTCGGACACGCCCCACACAAAGGTCGGCGGCATCTGACGCGAAACATGCGTGGTGGGGCAGATATCAGCCAAATGCTCGTCAGTTGCCTCGCCACCCGTCACCATCGACAGATAGTCGTTGAGAAGATCGCGCCCCGTCTTGCCGCCCGTCTTGGGCACACGCAAGTCAATGCGCGGATCGCGCGTCTGCATGTCGCGCACATAGGCAAAGTCGAGCAATGGATAGCCCAGCACCACGGCATCGGGACGAATGTCGTCCGGACGCGCCCCGGCAAGTGCCGCAAAGGGGCCGGTCTTCCACTGTGTTGCCAGCGAGGCGCAAATCATGCCGCCAGCAGAAAAGCCCACGACGCACACGCGCTTGGGATCGACATGCCACTCGTCGGCATTCGCACGCACCGTGGCGACCATCTTGGCGAGATCTGCCTGGGGGTGCGGAAAGCTCACGTCACCCGTAGAACTCGTGACATAGTTGAGCACAAAGGCCTGGTACCCGTGATCCAAAAATGCAAACGCCACGGGATCCTGCTCATGCGGAGCGATATGCGTAAACGCACCTCCGCCGCAGATAATCACGGCAGGGCGGCGGCCATTCGGTTTATCGGGCAGCGGCTCGGCACCCAAATACGTAAACGTCGCCGGATATTCCTCGGTCGGCTCCTCGCCCCACAGCGCACGGTTCTCGACAATCATATGTGCTCCCTTCGCGCAAATTAAGCGCCCTTGTTTTTCGCCTTCAAGCGTACCCCACTTGAACCCGTGGCGCAGAAACACGCCAGCAATAAGTTTCCCTTCAACTGATATATCACATAATCCCAGTTCAGAGGTATCGTTGAGCAGCGTAGAATAGGGGGTGTTGACCAAGCCGCGAAACACATATGAAACGTTTCCGGCAAACCAAACGCGCGATATGCGCCTATTTAAGTTGGAGGCAACTATGGGTCTGCTCGATTCGCTTAAGTCCACCTTCACCTCGACCGGCGAGGCATCCGTTCCGCCCGCAGCAAGCTTCGCCACCCGCGAAGGCGTCATCTATGCCCCCGTCAACGGCGTGCTCGTCAACCTGGACGAGGTTCCCGACGAGACGATCGCCTCGGGCATGCTTGGCCAGGGCTATGGCATCGAGCCCATTACCGGCACCATCTATGCGCCCGCCAACGGCCGCATCGGCGCCACCACCGTCACCAACCACTCCATCGGCATGATTACCGAGGACGGCCTTCGCGTGTTCATCCATGTCGGCCTGGGCACCGTGGAAATGAACGGCAAGGGTTTTGCCCGCTTTGTCGAGATGGGCGACACGGTCAAGGCCGGCCAGCCGCTCATCAGCTTCGATCGCGAGGCCATCAAGGCCGCCGGCCACGAGGACATCGTGACCGTCATCGTCTCCGAGCTCGATCGTCTTAAGAGCATCGACCATGTCGGCGAGTCCGGAACGCTTATCGGCGGCAACCCGCTCGTCAAGCTGGGCGACCCGCTGCTGGTAGCCAAGACCAAGTAGCCAGGCCCCGCGCCACACAGCCAAAAGGCACCTCGTCAAGCGCCCGCGACCATTTGGCCGCGGGCGCTTTTCGTTTGAAAAACCATCCCGCCAATGCCTTATCTGTATAGCCCAAATGAGCCGAGCTGCTAGAATATCGAACTGTATGGATAACTATCATTCAACCGTTATGGGAGGATACGTGAACCGCACCAAAATCGCGCAGCTTTACGCCGATGCCGAGTCGCTTGGCGGCCAGACCGTCACCGTCGCCGGCTGGGTCAAGTCCATCCGCGACATGAAGAACTTTGGCTTTGTTACGCTCAACGACGGCAGCTGCTTCCGCGACCTGCAGGTCGTCATGAACCGCGAGGCGCTCGACAACTACGACGAGATCGCCCATCAAAACGTCTCGGCCGCACTCATTTGCACCGGCACCGTCAAGCTGACCCCCGATGCGCCCCAGCCTTTCGAGCTTTCTGCCACCTCCATCGAGGTCGAGGGCACGAGCGCCCCGGACTACCCGCTGCAGAAGAAGCGCGCAACCGTCGAGTTCCTGCGCACCCAGCAGCACCTGCGCCCGCGCACCAACCTGTTCCGCGCCGTGTTCCGCATCCGCTCTGTCGCGGCTGCCGCCATCCACCGCTTCTTCCAAGAGCAGGGCTTTGTCTACGTCAACACCCCCATCATCACCACGAGTGACTGCGAGGGCGCCGGCGAGATGTTCCGCGTGACCACGCTCGACCCCAAAAATCCGCCCCTCACCGAGTCCGGCGAGGTCGACTGGAGCCAGGACTTCTTTGGCAAGCATGCAAGCCTCACCGTGTCCGGCCAGCTCAATGCCGAGAACTTTGCCATGGCCTTTGGCGACGTGTACACCTTTGGCCCCACCTTCCGTGCCGAGAACTCCAACACCACGCGCCACGCCGCCGAGTTTTGGATGATCGAGCCCGAGATGGCCTTCGCCGACCTCAACGACTACATGGACAACGCCGAGGCCATGCTCAAGTATGTCCTCAAGGACGTCATGGCAACCTGCCCCGACGAGCTCAATATGCTCAACAAGTTTGTGGACAAGGGTCTGCTCGAGCGCCTGGACCATGTCGCCAACTCCGACTTTGCCCGCGTTACCTACACCGAGGCCGTCGAGATCCTGGAGCAGGCAGTCGCTGCTGGCCACCAGTTTGATTATCCCGTGAGCTGGGGCATCGACCTGCAAACCGAGCACGAGCGCTTCCTGACCGAGGAGCACTTTAAGCGCCCGACTTTTGTGACCGACTACCCGGCCGAGATCAAGGCCTTCTACATGCGCATGAACGAGGACGGCAAGACCGTCGCCGCCGCCGACTGCCTGGTTCCCGGTATCGGCGAGATTATCGGCGGCTCCCAGCGCGAGGAGCGCCTGGATCTGCTCGAAGCCCGCATCAAGGACCTGGGCATGAATCCCGAGCAGTACAAGTACTACCTTGACCTTCGCCGCTACGGTTCCTGCAAGCACGCCGGCTACGGCCTGGGCTTCGAGCGCTTGGTCATGTATCTGACCGGTGTGGGCAACATCCGCGACGTCCTGCCGCACCCGCGCACCGTGGGCAACGCCGACTTCTAATCGCCACAGCGCCACCAAACGCGTTCCAGCGCATCACGCCAGCGCCTCTCGGCAAGCCGAGGGGCGCTTTTTTCAACAGCATCCGTCAAGCTTTTGGCAAGTATTTGGTCAGTTGAGCAGGGCTGTTGAAAACTCGACCCGCCGCTTGCCGACGGCTACCGACCGCCCAGAGCGTCCTGCACCCCTGTGAAAGCCCCGCGTCCTAGGCTCCATACCGTCGCCACCCAAAACGGAAAGGACGTGGGCGCCATGACCGAAACCGCTGTTGAAACTTACGAGACCACGACGAGGGGCGCCGCCTCGATGGCAGCCTATCGCGCCGTTCGCATCCTGCAACTATTAAGCGAAAACACCGGCGAGGACAAGGCCATGCTTTCCGATGAGTTGATCCGGCGCCTCGCCCATCCCGACGACCCCGCCCGCATGCCCATCTCGGCGGCGCGGCGCAGCATCTACACCGCCATCTCCGCACTTCGCCATGCCGGATACGAAATTGAGTACAAGCGCGGCGTGGGTTATCGGCTCTTGACCCGTCCGCTCACCGACGAAGAGATCATCCGGCTCCACGGTATGGTCATGCGCAACCGCTCTACACCCATCGCCATTCGAAAAAGCATGGCGCAGCACCTGGTCGCCATGGCGAGCGCCGACGTTCGCGGCTACCTCGATGCACCCGAGCCCGCTCCAAGCGTGGGCGGCAAATCTACCAAGACCACGCACACGCCTGTCAAGCGCATCGATGCCTGCGAGCTCATCGAGCAGGCCATCGACCACGGAACCACAGTGAGTTTTGATATTTCGAGTGTCACGGCACGCGGAGAGGTCGAAGTGGCACGGATGACACTCCGGCCCTTTGCCATCAAGCAACGAGACGGCATCTCGTATTTGCTGGGAACGGTCTATGACGCGCGAGGCGCCGACGACACGCTGCGCACCGTTGAGATCGGCCGCATGAGAAACGTCACCACACGTCTCCTCGACGGCAAGAAGCTCTTCGCCGCCCTGGACGAGGACGACGCCGCCTCCGCCGCATAAGACCCTCCGCCGTCCATTCGACTACCCGTACCGCCCATCCGGTTCTGTATTAAAAAACCCGCCAGGCTGTTGTAAAAATGGACATCAGCGCTACTATAGTTCCACTTGCACTTTGTCCCAGTGCAGTGTTTCCAGCCATTTTTATACTGGGGGTAATGATATGAAGGACATCACCATCAGCCGCAGGAGCCTTCTGGTCTCCGCCGGCCTGCTCGCGCTCGCCCCGCTTGCCGGATGCGGTGGCAACTCTGGTTCCGGCTCTGCAGCCGCCGGCTCCGACTACACCATCGGCGTTCTGCAACTCACCGAGCACTCCGCACTCGATGCCGCCAACGACGGCTTTGTCAAGGCCATCAAGGAGAGCGGCCTTAAGGTCAAGATCGACCAGAAGAACGCCCAGAACGACCAGTCCACGTGTAAGTCCATTGCCGACAAGTTTGTGGGCGACAACGTCAACCTGATTTATGCCATCGCCACGCCCGCCGCGCAGGCTGCCGCCGGCGCCACGGCCGATATCCCCATCGTGGGCTGTGCCATCACCGACTACGCCGCCTCCGGCCTGGTCCAGGACAACGACAAGCCCGGCACCAACGTCACCGGCGCTTCCGACCTCACCCCGGTCGCCGAGCAGCTCGAGATGATGCAGAAGGTCCTGCCCGACGTTAAAAAGGTCGGCCTGCTCTACTGCACCGCCGAGTCCAACTCCGACGTCCAGATCAAGGCCGCCAAGAAGGAGCTCGACAAGCTGGGCCTCGAGTACACTGACTTCACCGTCTCGAGCTCCAACGAGATTCAGTCCGTCGTCGAGTCTGCCGTGGGCAAGGTCGACGCGCTGTACTCCCCCACTGACAACACCATCGCCGCGGGCGCTTCGCAGGTCGGCCAGATCTGCAAGGAGAATAAGCTCCCCTTCGTGACCGGCGAGGAGGGTATGTGCATGGCCGGCGGCCTGTTCACCCTCTCCATCAACTATAAGGACCTGGGCTACGCCGCGGGCGAGATGGCCGTTAAGATCCTGAAGGGCGAGGCCAAGCCCGAGGATATGCCGATCAAGCACCTCTCGAGCAAGGACCTGGTCGTCGTCAAGAACGACGAGATGGCCGCGGCCCTAGGCATCGACCTTTCCGCTCTGGACGAGTAGCGCCATGCGCGGTAACGCGTCTAGGGCCCGCACGCGCGCCACAGCCGCGTTATTCAATATCTGAGTCCTTGGGGCGAACGCCAAAGACCGGCGTTCGCCCTGCTTGTTTCGGATGAGACAAAACATCCGTCCGCAACTCTTTTATGCATTGTTACCGCTATCATGGTGACTCACGTGTCCACCCTATCCTAGGAGGTATGAAGCATGCTCATTGCATTGCAGGGCGCCGTTTCGCAGGGCGTCCTCTGGGGCATTATGGTGCTTGGCGTGTTTATCACGTTCCGCCTGCTCGACATCCCCGATATGACCTGTGACGGCAGCTTTGCCCTCGGCGGCTGTGTCTGCGCCGTGCTCATCGTCAACAATAACGTCGACCCCTTGCTCGCCGTGCTGGCCGGCATGTGTGCCGGCGCCATCGCGGGCGCCGTCACGGGCATCTTGACCACCGTCTTTGAGATTCCCGCAATCCTCGCCGGAATCCTTACGCAGATCAGTCTGTGGTCCATCAACCTGCGCATCATGGGCAAGTCCAACACGCCCATCCTTGCCAAGGGCACTATCTTCTCATCCGTCAGCAACATGACGGGCCTGCCGCAGTCCACTGTTGCCATTATCCTAGGCATTGTGCTGGCCGTGGCCATCGTCGCCATCCTGTACTGGTTCTTTGGCACCGAGATCGGCTCGGCGCTGCGTGCCACCGGCAACAACGAGTACATGATCCGCGCCCTGGGCGTTAACACCAACACCACCAAAATGATCGCCCTCGTGCTCTCCAACGCTCTCATTGGCCTTTCGGGCGCGCTCATCTGCCAGAGCCAGAAGTATGCCGACATTGGCATGGGCACCGGCGCCATCGTTATCGGTCTTGCCGCCATCGTCATCGGCGAGGTGCTCGGTCGCCTGCTGCCCGGCGGCCTCACGCAGTTTAGCGTCCGTCTTGCCTCCGCCGTCTTTGGCTCCGTGGTGTACTTCCTTATCCGCGCCATCGTGCTGCAGCTGGGCATGGACGCCAACGACATGAAGCTGCTCTCTGCCGTGATCGTCGCCGTGGCCCTGTGCGTGCCCGTGGTTTGGGAGCGCTATAAGCTCCGCAGCTCCTACACGAAGGGAGATGAGGCAGATGCTTAAGCTCTCGCACGTCAAGAAGACCTTTAACAAGGGCACCGTCACCGAGAAGCGCGCGCTCACCGGCGTCGACCTCACCCTCAACGATGGCGACTTTGTAACCGTGATCGGCGGCAACGGCGCCGGCAAGTCCACGCTGCTCAATATGATCGCCGGCGTGTATCCGCTCGATTCGGGTGTTATTGAGCTCGACGGCACCGACATCTCGCGTCTGAGCGAGTCGCAACGCGCCAAGTACCTGGGCCGTGTGTTCCAGGATCCCATGCGCGGCACCGCAGCCGACATGCAAATTGCCGAGAACCTGGCCCTCGCCAAGCGCCGCGGCCAGCGTCGCGGCCTTTCGTGGGGCGTCACCAAGGCCGAGAAAGACGAGTACGTTGAACTGCTCAAGCGCCTGGACCTCGGTCTGGACACGCGTCTCAACGCCAAGGTCGGCCTGCTCTCGGGCGGCCAGCGCCAGGCACTCACCCTGCTGATGGCCACGCTCACCAAGCCGCGCCTGCTGCTGCTCGACGAGCACACGGCGGCCCTCGACCCCAAGACGGCCTCTAAGGTGCTCAACCTGACCGAGGAGATCGTCGACGAGAACCGCCTGACCACGCTCATGGTCACGCACAACATGAACGACGCCATCCGTCTGGGCAACCGTCTGATCATGATGCACGAGGGCCACGTGATCTACGACGTGGCGGGCGACGAGAAAAAGTCGCTCACCGTGGCCGACCTGCTTCAGAAGTTTGAGGAGGTCTCGGGCGGCGAGCTCGCCAACGACCGCATGCTGCTGAGCTAACACCTTGGAAAACCACCACAAAGGGGACAAGCACCTTTGTGGTGGTTTTTAGTTACGAACTAAGGAGAGTGACATGAAAAGACTCCTCCCCCGCCTTGCACTGACCACCGCACTGCTTGCCGGCGCGCTCGCCGGCGCTCCCAGTTTCGCTTTCGCGGGCAGCCTGCCCGGGGTCATCAACGGCGACGTAACCGTCATGCACACCAACGACATCCACGGCAGCTACAAGTACAGCTACAACGCGAGCAAGGGCTCCGACACCGTCGGCTTTGACGGACTGGCGGTTCTCTATAGCGCCCAAGACGCTACCCCCGATCTGTTACTCGATGCGGGCGACACCTTCCACGGGCAGTCCTTCGCCACCATGAGCGAGGGCAAGAGCATCGCCGAGCTCATGGACACCTTCTATGCAGACGGCTATGATGCCACGACGCCGGGCAATCATGACTGGAGCTATGGCGCGGACAAGCTTCGCACCATGACCGGCTATAGCACGACCAGCTCGCCCTTCGCTATGCTTTGCGCGAATGCAACGTCTGCCAACGGCGTATGGAGCTCAAGCTTCACCAAGACTCTCAACCGGACCTGGAAGGACAACGAGGGCGCCTCCACGTTCGACTACCAGATCAAAGTCGGCGTCGTGGGCGCCATGGACGAGTCGTTGGGCTCCTCGCTGCGCGCAGACTTGGTTGCGGGTACCAGCTTCTCGAGTGCCGTCAGCGCCATCAATGCCGAGGCGAAGCGACTGCGCGAGAACGAAGGCTGCAACGTGGTCGTCTGCATCGCGCACACGCTCAACGCTAAGACCTTTGCCGCGCAGCTCGACGGCGTCGATGCCCTTATCGCAGGCCACGAGCACATCAACCTGGACGAAAACGTGACGGGTGCCGACGGCAAGCCGGTCCGCGTCGTCGAGGCCGGCAGTGCTTTTGCCGAGGTGGGACTGCTTTCCATCCCCTATGAGTACGACACGAATGGCACCGAGACAACTGACGATGACGTGATAACGGTACCCGCGGGCGAAAGCGTCGAGAAGCTCTACACCGCCAAGGACGTGAATGATCTTTTGGCAGACCCCAACAACCAGAACCTCCTTAACGAGGTCCGCAACACCAAAATCAAGCCGCTCGACGACGACTTTGAAGCCGCATCGAACGAGGTGCTCGGCACATCTGCCGCCGACTATTTCTACGGCGAGGACGCATCTGGCACGCACGGCTGGGAGATGGTACGCACCACCGATTTCCGCCCCAGCAAGACAGGTGACACCACCAAGGCACAGACCATCGGCCACGTAATCTGCGGCTCCTATCTTGACCTGACGGGCGCGGACCTTGCCATCGAAAACGCAGGCGGCATCCGCGGTGGCATTGCGGCGGGAAATGTGACCGCCGGCAACGTCATCGCCATCTCGCCCTACGGCAACACCGTGGAAACCTGGACCATGACCGGCGCGGACTTCCTCGCCGCGCTTGGGCACTCGCTGCAGATCAGCGACAAATGCAACACCATCTACGAACTGCAGCAAGCCTACGTAGCGGCGGGCCACACCGAGCAGGAGGCCCAAGACGAGTACACGATGCCCAACGACTCCGGCAGCGTCCTTTCCTTTGGCGGCATCAACGTGACCATCGACTGGACACAGACCGAGGGCAAGCGCATCGTGAGCGCCACGCTCACCAAGGACGGCACCGCGCTCGACCCCGCCAAGACCTATACCGTC
Source organism: uncultured Collinsella sp. (assembly GCA_958415525.1). Classification (GTDB taxonomy): domain Bacteria; phylum Actinomycetota; class Coriobacteriia; order Coriobacteriales; family Coriobacteriaceae; genus Collinsella. Next base: position 17,352 of record CATYZE010000014.1, read on the forward strand.
GCCACCAACAACTACATCATCACCAATACGACCGACTTCCCCACCTTCGCAAACGCCACCAAGCACACCGAATGGGGCACGTGCGAGGCGGCGCTGAGGGCACTGATTGGTCAAAGCGACTGGGAAAACAAGATGGCCTCGCTCGCGGGCACCATCAGCTTTTGCTCCGCCGAGAACCCCGCGCCCACGCCGATCCCGGCGCCCGAGCCCTCGTCTAAGACGGATACGACGACCACGACGGTCATCACCAAGAAGACGACCGGCAAGCTCGCCGCAACGGGAGACCGCACGCTTGTCGTAGTCGGCGCATGCCTTATCGGCGGCATCGTCATCATCATTCTCGGCATTATCTGGAAGCGTCGCCGCTAAGCCAGGCGCCGGGCCTCGCCGCCCACACCTCGTAAACCCTATATCGAGCACAGAAGCCCGTCCGAATTTGATCGGACGGGCTTCTTGGTGGGTATCATGGTTGGATGATCATGAGGAGGTTTCCCTACATGGAATTGTTTGAGCCAATTCTTCATTTCTTTGCACAACGATGGGTCCACAACATCATCTGGGCCGGTATCTTGGCCGTCGGCACCGCCGTTGCCGCCAAGATCGCATCCAAGACCCTGCACCATCTGCTCAACCGCGATGACAATCCACTCCCGTCATCGAGCATCTTCATCAACATCGCGCGCGCCGTCATTTGGATGATCGGCGGCAGCTTTATCCTCGACAACTGCTTTGGTATTAACGCAAACGCCCTCGTCGCTGCTCTTGGCGTCGGCGGCATCGCCATCTCACTGGGCTTTCAGGACACGCTTTCAAACCTCATCGGCGGCATGCAGGTGACATTTATGGGCATCATCAAGCCCGGCGACAATATCGAGGTCGGCGGCGTGTCGGGCGTGGTCCAAGATATCACCTGGCGCCACACGACCATCGAGGACGCCTGCGGGCAGACCATCATTGTGCCCAACTCCAACATCTCCAAGAACACGCTCGTGCATCTGATGCCCTTTGGGCGCGTGGCCGTGCCCGTTGCCGTAAAGGACACGTCTAAGTGGGCTTCCCTTGACGCGCTGGCAGGCGAGCTCACGAGCGCAACCAAAACGGCCGTCTCGCCCATCTCTGGCTTTGACAAGGAGCCGTACGTGCTCTTTAGCGAGATCGGCGACTTTGGCATTAAGGGCAAAATCATCTTTATCGTCAGCGACGATAGCACCACTTTTACGGCAGCCGACGCCTGCATTCGTGCCATCGCCCCCATCATCGCCTAAACCGCCACAAAGGGGACAGGCACCTTTGTGGCGGTTTCGCATCGTGGTACCATGGTTCATATCGTTGTTTAAACGACTAAGGGAGTAGACACTATGGAAGAGGCCTATCGTCAAGCACGCAAGCGCGGCGAGCAAGGACGTCGACGCGCCATCAGCCAAAGCGAGCATCCATACCTTACGGACCTCGACAGTTTGGTTGCTCAGCTCCCCTTAGGTCAGCGAGAGAATGTCGGCCTGCGGGATATTCCGCTCGAAATGGTCGTCGGCACGGTCACCAAGGGCCGTCAGTCCGCTTTTTCATGCAACTTTATGCCCTTGTTGCCGTTTAACACCGAGTTCGCCCGCAAGTGGTCCAACCTCTACGACATCCAGGTAACCGAGGGCTATCGCGACCCCATCATCGTCACCGAGTTTATGCATCGGTTTTACGTCCAAGAGGGCAACAAGCGCGTCAGTGTCCTCAAATTCCTGGACGCCCCGACGGTTTCGGCCAAGGTCACCCGCCTCTATCCCGGAAAATGGGATTCAGTCGAAAGCCGCCTCTATGGCGAGTTCTGCGCGTTTTGGCGCGTCTGCCCCCTATACGAGATCGAGTTCTCGCGTGAGGGAAGCTACGAAACGCTCGCCAAGATGCTCGGTCAGAACCTTATCGAAAAATGGCCGCAGAAAAAGGTCGACTACCTGCGCCATACCTTCCTGCTCTTTAAGCGCGCCTACCTGCGCGCCGGCGGCGACCATCTGGACATTACGCCCGCCGACGCCATGCTCGTCTACCTCAACGTGTACAACCAGGACCGTCTGCTGGATACGCCGACGGACATCGTCGTAAACCGCCTGTGCAAGATTTGGCGCGAGCTGGTCATTGCCGGCAAAAGTGATGAGGAGAAGGTCGATCTTGTCGAGGCACCGAGTGTCGATGAGGAAGAGGCGCCCGCCAAGTCCACCTCCGGCGTGCTCAACTTCTTTATGGGCAAGACCGTCTACTCGGCGGCCAACCCCCTGCGCATCGCCTTTATCCATGAGTTCCCTTGTGCGACATCGAGCTGGGACAGCCTGCACGACCAAGGGCGTCAGTATCTCGATGAGCACTTTGGCGGTATCGTGCGCACCGAGGCGTTCGAGGACTGTCACAATCCGGACGTGTTCTACGCTGCCGTGGAAACGGCTGTCAAACATGGAGCTAACGTCATCTTCTCGACCTCGCACCGCCTGATGGAATATACGCTCAGGGCTGCCGTTGAGTATCCCCAGATTCGGTTCCTTAACTGCTCTATCGGCCTTCCCCACCAAAGCGTCCGTTCGTACTTTGGCAAGATGTACGAGGCCAAGTTCCTCCTGGGCGCCCTTGCCGCCAGCATGGCGGACAACCACCGTATCGGCTACCACGCGTCGGTCTTCGCCTCGGGCGCACTTAGCGAGATCAACGCCTTTGCCATCGGCGCCTCGCTGCTCGACCCCCGCGCGCAAATTATCCTGACCTGGGGCGATGTGCCCGCCGGAGGCCTTGCCGAGGCCATGTGCCGCGAAGGCGTGAGCGTCATGACCGGCGCTGACATGTCAAAGTCGCTCGTAGACCCTACGGCCTACGGACTCCACCGCCTGGTCGATGGCAAGGTCGTCGGCATCGCCATGCCAGTCTGGAACTGGGGCCGATACTACGAGCTTATCGTGCGAAGCCTGCTGCATGGCACCTGGGATGAGACCAGTGACGACAGCCAGGTTCGCGCCGTCAACTACTGGTATGGCATGAGCTCGGGCGTCATCGACATTCGCTACGCTCCGGGCCTGCCCTATCAGACGCGCAAACTGGTGCAGCTGCTCCGCAATGGCATCGTCGAGGGCTCCATCAATCCATTTGGCGGCGAGCTTCATAGCCAAGACGGCGTGGTGCAGATCGAGGGCTTTCCCCCACTGCCGAGCGCGCAGATTGTCGAGATGAATTGGCTGGCGGACAACGTGGTAGGCACCATTCCGCAGCTCGACGATGAGCCGGGAGTTACCGCCCTATGAAGATCCTTGCCATAGCAGATACCGAAGAACGATGCCTTTGGGAGTGCTTTCGCAAGGAGCGCTTTGAGGGTGTCGACCTGATCCTGTCTGCCGGCGATCTGGACCCGGACTATCTTGAGTTTTTGGTCACCGTCATCAATAAACCGCTCATCTACGTTCGCGGCAACCACGACGACCGCTACGCACGTCATGCACCGGGCGGATGTATCTGCGTGGAAGACAGCGTGTACACGTACCGAGGGATTCGCATTGCGGGCCTTGGCGGGTCCATGCGTTATCGCGACGGCGCCAACATGTACACCGAACGCGAGATGTCCAAGCGCATGCGTAAGCTGTCGCGTAAGGTTAGGATGGTCGGCGGGTGCGACATTCTGCTTACCCATGCACCCGCCGCCGGTATGGGTGATCTGGATGACCTGCCGCATCGAGGGTTTGAGTGCTTTAACACAGCGCTTGAGTCCTGGGGGGCCGACTACATGGTGCATGGGCATGTACATCAAAGCTACGGTTACGATTTTCAGCGCGAGCGGCAGCATGTGTGTGGAACGACGATCATCAACGCCTGCGGCTATACGCAGTTTGAGCTCGACCAGACGCGCTACCCCATCCGCGGATGGCAGGCAGCCTGGCTCAACTCGCAAACCATGCGCCGCGAGCTCAAGCGCCACGAGGCCATCGAGTCCTCTACCGCCAGAACACCTTGGTAACCACCTCAAAGGGGACACTGTCCCCTTTAAGGTGGTTTTACCCCGAGCTAGCAAGAAACCCGGTCCTGCACGAGGCAGAACCGGGTTTCTTTAGCAATGCTTGCTTTGCTCAGGCAGTAACTAAAAGTTACTCAGCCAGGAAGTCACGCTGGACAGCGGGATCGACCTTGACGCCAGGGCCCATGGTGGAAGACACGGAGATGGACTTGACGTACTTGCCCTTAGCAGAAGAGGGCTTGACGCGCAGGATCTCGGTGTACAGGGCAGAGTAGTTCTCGACGAGCTGCTGCTCAGAGAAGGACTTCTTGCCCAGGGGCACGTGGCAGATGCCGTAACGGTCGGCGCGATACTCAACGCGGCCGGCCTTGAGCTCGGAGACCATCTTGGCGACGTCCATGGTCACGGTGCCGAGCTTGGGGTTCGGCATGAGGCCACGGGGACCAAGGATCTTACCGATGCGGCCAACCTTGGCCATCATGTTCGGCGTAGCGATAGCGGCGTCGAAGTTGATCTCGCCCTTCTGAATCTGGGCGACGAGCTCGTCGGAACCGATGATGTCGGCGCCGGCAGCCTCGGCCTCGCGGGCCTTCTCGCCCTCGGCGAAGACGGCAACACGAACGGTCTTGCCGGTGCCGTGGGGCAGGGAGATGGAGCCACGGATGTTCTGGTCAGCCTTACGAGTATCGATGCCCAGACGGAAGTGGGCCTCGACGGTCTCGTCGAACTTGGCGGTGTCGAGCTCCTTGATGAGCTTGGCAGCCTGAAGGGGGGTGTAGAGCGTGGCGCGGTCGATCTTCTCGGCAGCGGCGTTATAGCTCTTACCATGCTTAGCCATGTGCATTACCTCCTGTGGTTAAACGGGCGTGAGCCCTCCCACATCATATCGTGTGCCCTATTGCACACATATAACGGGCGCCCCGGTCGGAGCACCCGTCATTACCTAAATAAATCGCTACTCAGCGATAGTGACGCCCATGGAACGGGCGGTACCGGCGATGATCTTCTTGGCGGCGTCAATGTCGTTGGCATTGAGGTCCGGCATCTTGATCTCGGCGATCTTGGTGAGCTGCTCCTGGGAGAGCTGACCGACCTTGTCGGCCTGGGGCTTAGCGGAACCAGACTTGAGGTTCAGCTCCTTCTTGATGAGGTGAGCCGCCGGCGGGGTCTTGGTGATGAAGGAGAAGGACTTATCCTCGTAGACAGAGATCTCAACGGGGATGATGTCGCCCTTCTTGTCCTGCGTCTCGGCGTTAAAGGCCTGGCAGAACTGCATGATGTTCACGCCAGCAGCGCCCAGGGCGGGGCCGACGGGAGGAGCGGGGTTAGCTGCACCAGCAGGAATCTGGAGCTTAATGACGTTGGCAACCTTCTTCTCAGCCATGGTCATTCCTTTCGAATCACGAGTGTGAAGTACTTGCTATATCGTAAGCACGCACGTGTTAGAAGCACTCCTGAGATGAGCAGTCACAGAAGAAGCACGCTCGCGCGAACGGACGAAAACTTAAGCGATGACAGCGACCTGGTTAAAGTCGAGCTCGACCGGCGTCTCGCGGCCAAAGATCATCAGCGTGACCTTGAGCTTGCCAGCCTCGGTGTTAACCTCGGAGACCTTGCCATCAAAGTCGGTAAGCGGGCCATCGGTGACGCGGACGGACGTGCCGACCTGAATATCAACCGAGGTGCGCTTGGGCGAATCGCCCTTACCGGGACGACGAGTCATCTTGTTGTACTCGTCGCGGGAAAGCGGAGCGGGCTTGCCGTTGCCGCCCAGGAAACCAGTGACGCCAGGCGTGTTACGAACGCACGTCCAAGCATCGTCATCCATCTCCATGCGGACCAGGACATAACCCGGGAAGATCTTGGAATCCTTGGTCTCGCGCTTGCCACCCTCTTTAATCTCGGTGACGCGCTCCATAGGAATCTCGATATCAAAGATACGATCCTGCATGCCCATAGTCTCGATGCGGTGCTCGAGATCGGACTTAACACGGTTCTCGTATCCAGAGTAAGTGTGAACGACGTACCAACGCTTAGACATGGTTTAGCCCCTCAATCCAGAGAACAGAGCAAGAGCCTCGCCAAAGCCAGCATCGAGCAGAGCGATGACGACGCCGACGACGATCAGAGAAGCGCAAACGACGACCGAGTAGTTCACGAGCTCCTTCTTATCGGGCCACGTGACACGCTTCATCTCGGACTTGACCGAAGCGAAATACTTCTTGGTGCGGGCGAAGAAACCAGGCTTCTCGTTCTTCTTGGACTTCGCAGCCTTCTCGTTCTTCTTGGCAACGGCCTTCTTGGCCTCAACCTTGGAGTTGGCGGCAGCGTTGTTGGCAGGCGCCGGCTGCTGTGCCTTCTTCTTGTTCTTCTTGTTGGCCATTTGGGTTACCTCCGCGCAATGCGCTTATACATGAGTAAACCGTAAGCCCCCAAGTGGGAGCTTACGGAATAATGACTGGCACGCCAGGAAGGACTCGAACCCTCAACACTCGGTTTTGGAGACCGATGCTCTACCAATTGAACTACTGGCGTATATGACTAGAGACTAGCGAGTCTCTTTGTGCAGCGTGTGGTGACGGCACCAGGGGCAATACTTCTTGATCTCCATACGATCAGGCATGGTCGACTTGTTCTTGGTGGTCGTATAGTTGCGGCGCTTGCACTCAGTGCACGCAAGAGTAACTAGAGTACGCATGTATCCTGAACCTTTCATTTCCGCCCCGTACGGGCACGAGTTGTTACTTTATCAGCTCTACGTAAGTGCTGTCAATGAAAACCTCGAGTCAATTGGTTCTCGGTGGATCCATTCATATTTAGAACACATCAATAAAGCCATCGAGAGCTAATCGACGGTGCATCCAGGACCATTATCGATCCTCTCGACACCAGCAACGGCTCAATATCCATTGCAGAAAAGAACCCGGCACCCATATAAGTGCCGGGTTCTCTAAGTCAGCTATATCAAAGAGCTAATTTACTCAATGATCGTGGAGACGATGCCCGAACCGACGGTGTGGCCACCCTCGCGGATAGCGAAGCGCAGGCCCTCCTCCATGGCGATCGGGTGGATGAGGTCGCCCTCGATGGTGATGTGGTCACCAGGCATAGCCATCTCGGTGCCCTCGGGGAGCTTGACCGTACCGGTAACGTCGGTGGTACGGAAGTAGAACTGAGGACGATAACCATCGAAGAACGGGGTGTGACGGCCGCCCTCCTCCTTGGTCAGAACGTAGATCTCACCGGTGAACTTGGTGTGCGGGGTAACCGAACCGGGCTTGCAGAGAACCTGGCCGCGCTCGATGTCCTCGCGCTTGATGCCGCGGAGCAGCAGACCGACGTTGTCGCCAGCCTCGCAGAAGTCCATGGACTTACGGAACATCTCGATACCGGTAACGACGGTGTTCTGGGTATCCTTGATGCCGACGATCTCGACGGGCTCGTTGAGCTTGAGCTCACCGCGCTCGACACGACCGGTAGCAACGGTACCACGGCCGGAGATGGTCATAACGTCCTCAACGGCCATCAGGAAGGGGAGGTCGTTGTTACGAGCAGGCGTCGGGATGTACTCGTCGACGGCGTTCATGAGCTCGCGGATAGCGTCCATCCACTTGGCGTCGCCCTCGAGAGCGCCCAGAGCGGAACCACGGATGACGGGGATGTCGTCGCCGGGGAAATCGTACTCGGAGAGGAGCTCACGGGTCTCCATCTCGACGAGGTCGATGAGCTCGTCATCGTCGACCATGTCGCACTTGTTCAGGAAGACGACGATGTAGGGAACGCCGACCTGACGGGCGAGCAGGATGTGCTCGCGGGTCTGAGCCATGGGGCCGTCGGTAGCGGCGATGACCAGGATAGCGCCGTCCATCTGAGCAGCACCGGAGATCATGTTCTTGACGTAGTCAGCGTGGCCCGGGCAGTCAACGTGAGCGTAGTGACGGGCAGCAGTCTCGTACTCGACGTGGGAGACGGAGATCGTAATGCCGCGCTCGCGCTCCTCGGGAGCCTTGTCGATGTTCTCGAACGCAGTGAAGTCAGCCTTGCAGCCCTCGGTCTCGGAGAGAACCTTGGTGATGGCAGCGGTCAGCGTGGTCTTGCCGTGGTCGACGTGACCAATGGTGCCGATGTTAACATGCGGCTTAGTGCGCTCAAACTTCTCTTTGGCCATAAAGCCCTCCTCTAAACAGGTCGTCCCCGGACGGGACTTTGCCTTTATACCATAGTGGCCTCTCAACATACTATTGAGAAGCCACCGTGTTACCTATGGTAGCGGTGACTGGATTCGAACCAGTGACGCCACGGGTATGAACCGTGTGCTCTAACCAACTGAGCTACACCGCCGGATGGAGCCTGCAACCAGACTTGAACTGGTGACCTCTTCGTTACCAACGAAGTGCTCTACCGACTGAGCTATACAGGCACTTGACGGGTGGGAGCTATAGGATTCGAACCTATGTAGGCAGAGCCAACGGGTTTACAGCCCGTCCCCATTAACCACTCGGGCAAACTCCCAATCGTTCAAGTATCCGCAGGTTCTTTGGTCTTTTGGACCGCCGCCCCCGCGAACGAAAAAGATAATACGATGCAACCTTGGGGGCTGTCAACGAAAACCTCTAGATACACGGTGCCGGGCGTATCTATATACCTTTGACCTGCGGTTTTGTTGAGTTTGGATATGAAGGACGATGGTTTTGGATACAGAGGTGACGTTTCCCAAGGTAACACTTTGGTGTAGTGGAGTACACCTTCAGGATCGAACTTCGATACCGGCTTATTTACACCTATATATAGGTCGAGATCGGGCTTCCGCGGCAAATTCGAGCGTGGATTATCTCCCGTTTGAAATCGAGCGTGGATAATCTCCCACTTTTGACGTGGCTTCGAGCCCAAAGTGGGAGATTATCCACGCTCATTCACTAGGCGGGAGATTTTCCACTCTCGTGTGTCCGAAAATCCTCGCTCGATGACGATGACCAACCTCGCCCTGGCTTCTGTCTCGATCTGTAACAGTAAGAGGGTTATTCCTCCCCTATCTGTTACAGATCGAGATGTTTTTCTGCTGGCGCCTGGCATTGTCTCGATCTGTAACAGCTAGATACGATTAAACCGTCTTGGTGTTACAGATTGAGATAAATTGGGGAACGAGAAGGACGCTGAGCTTGATAACTCAACAAACTAAAGAAACGGGCCCTGTCCCACAAGGAACAGAGCCCGAAACTATCATGGAGCCAGTGACAGGAATCGAACCTGCAACCCACTGATTACAAATCAGTTGCGCTACCGTTGCGCCACACTGGCACACTTGGCGCTTTCGCGCGAAGCCAGTTAAGAATAAAGGAATTACGGACGGGGCGCAACAGACCCTTCGACCGACCACATCTCAAAACTATTCGTTTTGGCGACGGTAACCCGCAGCCCGTTGATTACAAATCAACGGGCTGGCCAATTGGGAAACGGGTCTCTATGGACAATCCCCTACCTCCCGCGAAGGGCCTTGAGCTTGGCCAGGGCATCGGGGCTCAGGCGACTGCCCAGAGTCATCTTGATCTGCGGGGCTTCCTCTGCCTCGTGAACGTCGTTATCGATCTGCTTGATCTCGTCCACCAGCATGCGGCTCGAGATGCGCGTAACACCCTTGCCCATGACGACGGCCTGGATCGTGCCGTCGCTCGACACCACGGAGCACGCGCGGCCTTCCTCGCGTGCCTCGATGCAGAGCTTCTGCACCACGGTATCGGCCGAAACGCCCGTCGGCGAAAACTCAATGCGCACGCCGCGGGCCGGTAGGTTGGGGCGCTCGCTGGAGATGTTGCCCGCGCCGTCGAACACGATCACGGCCTCGTAACGGCCCTGGGCAAACGCCGCGACATCGTTGATGAGCGCAGTACGAGCCATGTCGTGGACGTCGCTGGAATACGGATCGTCGGAATGGTCGTACACGAGCTTTTCATAGCGGGGCGTGCAGTGGATCACGTTGTAGCCGTCGACCACCAGCAGCTCAGGCTTATTGGAGTGCACCGTCGAGACCGGGTCGGCGATGGCCTGCGCAAACGCATTGCCGCCCACGCCATAGGTCGCGGCCGAAACAATCGGCTTGGCCGAGCCTTCGCCAAAGCGCTTGGCCTTGGACTTGGCGCGGTTCTTCTTGGACATGCGCTACTCCTCCCCCATGAGCTCGCCGGCGTTGCGGCGCAGCCACTCAAAGCACAGCGCCGTGGTCGCCTGGGCAACATTGAGGCTCTCGGTCATGCCGCGCTGGGGAAGCTTGGTCAAAAAGTCGCATTTCTCGAGCACCAGGCGCGAGATGCCGTCGCCCTCGGAGCCCATGACGAGCGCCACGCGGCCCTCGAAGGGAGCATCCCAGCAACTGCCTTCGGCGTGCTCGGAGGCACCGCCCACCCAAAAGCCAGCGGCCTTGAGGTCGTCGAGTGCACGGGCGATATTGGGCACCTGCGCGATAGGCAGATGCATGACGGCGCCGGCTGACGTCTTGTAGCTGCCCACGGTTACGCCGGCGGCACGCTTATTGGCAATGATGACGCCGGCCGCGCCCACAACCTCGGCGGAGCGCACGATGGCGCCAAAGTTGCCGTCGTCGGTCACATGGTCGAGCACGACGACGAGCGCCGGTCCGTCACCCGCGCGATCGAGGATATCGGCGACATCAGCATAGGGGAAATTACCCACCTCGAGCGCAATGCCCTGGTGAGCGCCATGGCTCGACAGCGCATCGAGCTGCGCGCGCGGCACACACTTAATGCGGACGCCCGCGGCGTTGAGGTCATCGACCAGACGAGACAAAGCAGCATCGCGCTCCCCGCCCTCGGCGATGAGCGCGCACTTGACGGGAAAGCCGGTGCGCAGGGCCTCGGCGGCAGCACGGCGACCTTCGATAAACTCGCCCTTGGGAACCTGAACGTTGTCGCGGTTGCGATCTCGCTGCGGACGCGCAGCCTGGGCTTGGGAGCGCTCACGCTGGCCCTTGGGAGTGGCAGCGCGGTCGTTGCGGCGAATCGGGCGCGAGCCAGAAGCAGCCTGCTTGCCTCCACGCGGTGCACGCTTGCGATTGTCGGCCATAAAGCGACCTCCTTAACACAATTATCAAACGAAACAAATAGACCGACCGCCCGAGGTGCGGCAGATTGCCTTGAAAGAGGAGGGCATAGACCTTGAGGTCATGCCCGACGATTGAAAGGCAAGGTGCCGTGGCTCGGGCGGTCGGGTGTTTGGGAAACCCGCAGGGATTAGAGAGTCTTAATACGAGTGCCAGCGGCTGTATCCTCAATCGTCAGGCCCAGGTCCTTGAGCTGATCGCGGATGGCATCCGCTAGATCCCAGTTCTTGGCGGCACGGGCCTCGGCGCGAGCCTCGAGAATCTTGGCAGCGGCCTCGTCCACGTCGTCACCCGTGTAGGCGACCAGGCCGGCGGCAACGCCCAGCAGGCCCAGCGGCAACTCGACCTTGGGCTCGGGGAGCTCAACGCCAAACGTATCGAGCAGCTCGACCAGCGTATCGGCGGCAGCAAGCGCGGCGGCCTTGTCGGCAGCATCGCCCGCCTGCTCCAGGTACTGGTTGCACTCGGTCACAAAGCCAAAGACAGCACCCATGGCACCGGCGGTGTTAAAGTCGTCGTCCATGCACTCCTTAAAGGTGGCGCGGGTCTCGGCGGCCTTGGCGGCAAACGCCTCGGCGGCAGCCGCATCGGCATCGGCCGTCGCGTGGTTCGCAGCCCAACGCAGGTTCTCGACCGTACCGGCAATACGCGTGAGCGAATTCTCGGCACCCTCCAGGCGCTCCCAGGAGAAGTCGAGCGGCGAGCGGTAGCTCGTCTGCAGCATCAGCAGACGCAGGGCCGCGGCAGAGTGCTGCTCGAGCACCTCGGCCAGCGTAAAGAAGTTTCCGAGCGACTTGGACATCTTCTCGCCGTCAACCAGCAGCATGCCCGTGTGCATCCAGGTGTTGGAGAAGCCCTGGTGCCAGGCGCAGGTAGCCTGGGCGCACTCGTTCTCGTGATGCGGGAAGGCAAGGTCGGAGCCGCCACCGTGGATGTCGATCGGAGTGCCCAGGTAGCGATGCACCATGGCGGCGCACTCGGTGTGCCAACCGGGACGGCCTTCGCCCCAGGGGCTCGGCCAGCTGGGCTCGCCGGGCTTGGCGGCCTTCCACAGGGCAAAGTCGAGCGGGTCGTTCTTGTCCTCGTTCTCCTCGATGCGCGCACCAACCATAAGGTCGTCGATGTTGCGGCCCGAGACCTGACCATAGTTGGGATCGCTGCGCACAGCAAAGTACACATCGCCGTTATCGGCTGCGTAAGCGTGGCCCTGCTCGATAAGCGTCTTGATCATGGCGATCATGGGGCCGATCTCCTTGGTAGCGCGGGGGCGCACATCGGGATCGAGCACGTTGGCGGCGCGCATGACGCCGATGAACTTGTCGGAGAACTCCGTCGCGACCTCCGCAGCCGTGCGGCCCTGCTCGTTGGCGCGCTTGATGATCTTGTCATCGACATCGGTGAGGTTCTGGGCGAACGTGACCTCGTAGCCGCTCGCGATGAGCCAGCGACGAATCACGTCAAAGCTGATGAACGTGCGGGCATTGCCGATGTGGATGTTGTCGTAGACCGTGGGGCCACACACGTACATGCGGACCTTGCCGGACTCGATGGGCTGGAACTCTTCCTTTTTATGGGTAGCGCTGTTGTAGATACGCATTCGTTACTCCTTAACGGTTTTCTGTAGCAGGCAGACGGCCCAGGCGCCAATTCCCTCGCCTTGGCCTTCCCAACCGAGCTTTTCGGTCGTGGTAGCGGCGACGCCCACGTTTTCCACGTCGACGCCCAGGGCATGGGCAAGGTTGGCGCGCATGGCATCGCGGTGCGGAGTGATCTTGGGTTGCTGACAGGCAATGGTGCAATCGGCATCGACAAACTCAAAGCCCAGCTCGCGCGCATAGTCCATCACGCGAGCGAGCAGCACCATCGAATCGGCACCCTCATAGGCGGGATCGGTGTCGGGGAATAGCTTGCCGATGTCTCCCCCGCGGCAGGCGCCCAGAATGGCGTCGGCCAAGGCGTGCGCGAGCACATCGGCATCCGAGTGGCCCAGCAGGCCGCGCTCGTAGGGGATGTCGACCCCGCCGATGATACATCGACGCCCCTCCACCAAACGGTGGACGTCGTAGCCGTGGCCAATGCGCAGGTTACTGAACATGGGGAAGGTCCTCTCCCTCGGCCATACGGCCAAGCAGAATCGCGGTTACGGGACGCAGGTCCTCGGGCACCGTCACCTTAAGGTTATCGCGCGGGCTCTGGACACAGCGGACGCGCCCGCCCATGCGCTCGACCAGCGATGAATCGTCGGTACCGATAAAGCCCTCGGCGATAGCAGCGGCGTGAGCGCGCTTCATGGCGTCGACGCTAAAGATCTGCGGCGTCTGCGCGGCCCAATAGAGCTCGCGCGGCGGCGTCTCGACGATATTATCGCCGTCGACGATCTTGAGCGTGTCGATCGCGGGCTGACCGCACACGACACCGTCGAGCGAGCGGTCGCCCACAAGCACGTCGATCGCATGATCGATGGCCTCGGTCGTAATGAGCGGACGGGCGCCGTCGTGGATGGCGACATATTCGAAACCCGCCGGAGCCGCATGCACGCCGGCACGGGTGGAATCCTGGCGGGTATCGCCGGCATCGGCAAAGCTGATGGGCGTGTCATAGTCAAACGGGTCGATGGCCAGGCGGCGCATCTCGGCACGACGCTCGGAAGGACACACCACCACGATGTGGCCGACCTTGTCGCTACGATCGAACGCACGGATGGACCAGCTCATGAGCGGACGGCCCGCCACGTTAACGAGCTGCTTGCCGCCGGGATTTCCAAAGCGCTGGCCGCTGCCGCCGGCAACGACCACGGCACATACAGGCGCCATTATGCGTTCCCCTGTTTGGTGCCCTTCATGCGGTACAGGGAGTCCGCAAGAATGGCAGGGTTGTTGACGCCAAAGTCGCCCAGGCGCTCCGGATCCTCGCTGATGTCGTCCATGAGCTCCTGCAGTGAGCCGTACTCGTCGACGATCTTCTCGGCCACGCCGTCGCGCACGACGGACACGCGCGAAAGCGTGCGCAGGCCCAGCGGCGTCATGACGGAGTCCTCGTCCAGGTCATCGTAACCCAGAACCGCCGCCACATGCTGTGGGTCGGACAGGTCCTTAGGCGTCATGCGGCTCAGGTTGGCGCGAATCTTCTCGGCATTAGCCTCGGAAGAGTCACTCGCGTAGTCGCGAATCATCAGGTCGTACTCGGTATCCATGCTGGAGCCGGCGAGCTGCTCGAGCTGCATCTGCACGAGCTTGCCCTGGTTGCCCAGCTTGACAATGCAATCCTTAAGCTCAGTCTTTGCCTGCTGCATGATCTCGAAACTCGAGAAAATCCCGGTAATGTCGGCGAGCGTGACGTAGTCGTCCAGCTCAAGGGCCGTCAGACGCAGCAGGGAGCGGTCGAGCGACTGACGGGTGGTCTGGAGCGTGGCGACGAGCTGGTTGACCGAGCTCATGATGGTGGTGACGGGCTGGATCTCGTAGCTCTTGCCGTGAACGTACACGTTGACGACGGCACGACGGGCCGAAACCGAGATCACGATGGCATCCGTGAGCACCGACATGCGGGCGGCGGTGCGGTGACGCATGCCCGTCTCACTCGTGGCAAGCGAGGGATCGGGATTGAGGTGGAAGTTGGCGCGCAGGATCTGGGTGAGGTCGCCGTCGATGACGATGGCGCCGTCCATCTTGGAAAGCTCGAACAGGCGGTTCGAGGTAAACGAAATGTTGAGCGGGAAGCCGTCGTTACCAGCAGCGAGCACGTTTTCGGTGTCGCCGACGCAAATAAGAGCGCCCAGGTGACCAGCAATGATCATGTCGAGGGCGGTGCGGATCGGCTGGCCAGGTGCCGTCAGGCGGATGGCCTGTTCCATACGCTTTTGCAGCTCGTTCTTATCCAAGGCATCGCTCCCATCGTATACGCTCCATAAACGCTAAATAGTTTCTCACGGTTTGTCCCCGCAGCAGCCACGAAATCCGATGCTTACAGAATGAGCGAACACCGCCGATAGTCCCAACCCAAATGAGCTGCTCATGTGGTAGCATCTGGGTTCACATAAATGAGGGAGTAGTCGCGTGACCGGGTTCGCCTCCGGTGGCGCGGCAAGTCAACATACTGGCCGAAACGGTCTGGCTTGCCTTAATGAACGAGACTCGTGGCTGTGCGCACAACGCGTACGCCACGGGTCTTTTTTTGTTGCTCCCCCACCAGAAGTACGCGCGGGTTCGCCCGCAGAGAGGGAGCCAGACTATGGGACTCGCAGAGCTTGTGTTGCTCGCTATCGGCCTTTCGATGGACGCCTTTGCCGTATCTATCTGCAAGGGCCTTGGCATGAAGAAGGTCAACCTAAAGGTCGCCGTGGTGCTCGGCCTGTTCTTTGGCGGTTTCCAGGCCGGCATGCCCGTGATCGGCTGGGCACTCGGCAGCCAATTCCTAGGAATTATCGGTCCCATCGACCATTGGATCGCCTTTATCCTGCTCGCCTTTATCGGCGGCAAGATGCTGTGGGAGGCATTTACTGAGGACGAGGACGAAGGCGAAGGCAAGGATGCCGAGAAGATCAACCTGGGCGAATACCTGATCCTCGCCATCGCCACTTCCATCGACGCCCTAGCCGTGGGCATCTCGTTTGCCGCGCTTTCGGTCGACATCGTGCCCGCCGTGTCGCTCGTCGGCATCACGACCTTTGTCTTCTCCGTCGCCGGCGTGGCGATCGGCCACACCTTTGGCGCACGCTACGAAAAACCCGCCACCATCGTGGGCGGCGTCGTGCTCATCCTCATTGGCCTCAAGATCCTGCTGGAGCACCTGGGGGTCTTGGTGCTGTAACGCCCAAACCCTATTGCTCGAAACCCAATGTCGAACAAAGCCTCATGCAGAGTTTTGCATGAGGCCTTTTCATGTAAAAGAACGCCTACTCAACAAGGCTGGGATATCCAGTCCTTCATCGTCATTCCATTCGTTTTCTGGGCAAAGATTCATTCGTTTTTATGTGACTCTATTATTCGTTTTTCGGGTATGATTTCATTCGTATTTAGGGAAATGCGAGGTAAACAGTATGGCAACGATGGCGAAAGACACGTATATCCCCCGGCTCATTGACCGCAAGATTGATCAATATCTTAATCTGTTCGGTGCCGTTGAAATCTCAGGCACTAAATGGTGTGGAAAGACTTGGTCCGCGCTTGCTCATGCAAATAGTGCCATATACGTCGATCGTGGTTCGAACCAATTGCTCATCGAGTCCGACCCTCAGTATGCACTAGTTGGCGCTACCCCTCACGTTATTGACGAGTGGCAGCGTGTCCCTCAGGTTTGGGACTGCGTGCGCCATGCTGTCGATGACACCACAGAAAAGGGCCAGTGGATCCTAACAGGCTCTTCTACGCCGGCAAAAGACAAGGTGAACCACAGCGGAGCCGGACGAATCGGTCGGCTGAGCATGCATCCCATGAGTCTTCAGGAGAGCGGAGATTCAACAGGTAAGGTAAGCCTAGCTGCCCTGTTTAAAGGCGAGTTTGCCCCATGCCCTTGCGCGTCGGGAATCGATTCTCTTACCGAGCTCATTTGTCGCGGCGGATGGCCCGACGCGCTTGCACTAACTTCTGACACAATTCGACCTGTACTGATGGGCTATCTAGAAGCTGTGCATAATAAGAGCGTTCCTGACCTTGGCGGACGCGAGCTCATTAGTTCACGCGTGGCAGAGTCTCTCGCGCGAAATCTTGGACAGTCCAGCACAAATGTCACACTCGCCCGTGATGTATTTGCCCTGGATGGCGCATTAGCACCAACTGATACCCAAAAACGAGAGGTTTCCCAACATCTTGAATACCTCGTGCAACTCTATTTAATTGACGAGTTGCCCGGATGGGTTCCGGCGTCGCGCTCCCCCAATCGCATGAGAACTAAACCCAAACGCTACTTCGCAGACCCCTCATTAGCCATTGCCGCACTGGGCCTTAACAAACAAAACCTACTTGAGGACTACCAGACGCTTGGTCTTGCGTTTGAAAACCTCTGCATGCGCGATTTGCAGGTATACGCCTCATCACTCGACGCCGCCGGGTCTCACCCTGTCCGTTATTACCGCGATGATTCAGACTTAGAAATCGACGCCGTTATTGAGCTTGCGGATGGAACATGGGGGGCATTCGAGATCAAGCTCAGCGAGACAAAAGTTGAGCAGGCCGCCAACAGTTTGCTGCGAATGAGAGACAAGTTGCTTAGCGACAAAATGGGGCGCACGAAGCCTCCGGCATTTCTTGCCGTTCTCACAGGGATGGGAGAGATCGCATATAAACGTCCTGACGGCGTATACGTTATTCCCATTCGGGCGTTTGGGGCTTAAAAGCCATACGCCCGCACAAGGCCTCATGCAGAGTTTTGCATGAGGCCTTTTCGTGCAGACTTTTGCATGTCATACTACTATGCAAAAGTCTGCACGTTAGGATATCGCCATGGACACTCTTCCCATCACCACACCGCGCCAAGCTGGCATCTACGTGCGTCAGGTACGCGAGGCTCAGGGTCTCACCCGTGCCGCCCTCGCTAAAAAGGCCGGCGTTTCGGAGCGCCTGCTCGCATCGCTCGAGCTGGGAGACGCCACCGGCATTCGGCTCGACAAGCTGCTGGCTGTCTTTAACGCACTCGGCATAGGACTCTTTGTTCAGAGCGATAACGACTCCATCACATCGCCCGCCAAACAGCCAGCGACGGAAGCGAACCTCCGTATCGCGAACTCAAATGCCCTGTCAAAGCCGAGCGCAGGCAGGCGGCTCCCTCGACAAGGAACGCCATCTTCCTACGGTGCCTTGCTGGCCCAAATTGCAGCCGAGCAAGGCATTTCCGGCACTTCAGACCTCTCCTTTGGCTGCAAGGTTGTGAAATAAATGGCAGCGATGGAACTTACAACCCTCATTTGTGGCAAAATCGCCGGCACACTCCGGCAAGACGAGCAAGGGCTCTGCAGCTTTGTGTACGCCCCAACCTACTGTGGAGCACCGCTATCGCTAACAATGCCGCTTTCCAATCGCACGTATGGCCATAACATCGTCCGCCCGTTCCTGTTTGGCCTTTTGCCCGACAGCCAAGAGCAACGTCGCGCTATTGCCACTGAGTATGACGTTGCATCCAACAACCCCGTCACTCTCTTGTGTCATATCGGTCTTGACTGCGCGGGCGCCGTTCAGTTTTGTCAAACCGATCAATTAAACGCCGCCCGCGGCAGGGTCTCGGCATACCGCCCGCTTACCAATTCTCAAATCGCCCACAAGCTCAAGGCAATTCGCGACGACGAAAGAGCAACATGGATGGGCTCCAACGAAAGCTGGTCCCTGGGCGGCAACCAAGGTAAATTTGCACTAGCTTGGCATGATGGCCAATGGTGCGAATGTCTAGGGTCATCCCCCACTACCCATATCTTCAAAAATGGTGTCGTTGGGTTCAAACATCAGGCCTTAAACGAATTCGTCTGCATGAAAACGGCTCGGCGTGTTGGCATTCCGACTGCCAACGTTTCCTATTGCACATTTGAAGACGAAGCCGCGCTCGTCGTTGAACGGTACGACAGAATGGTCAATAGCAGCGGAAATATCGAAAGGCTGCATCAGGAGGACTTTTGCCAGGCGCTCGGTATATTGCCAAGCCAGAAATACACCGCCGACGGAGGACCAACAACACGAGACATCCAAGAACGACTGATTAACACAGTCCCCCACCACATGAATCTTGTGCTTTTTACCTATATGTTGTTCTACAACGCCATTATCGGAGCGCCTGACGCACACGCTAAAAACTACTCGCTCATCCTAGGCAAAAGCACAAACGCGGCGCTCGCACCCATGTACGATGTCGCATCGGGCTTGGCGTATGAGCGCATGCGACGTCGGGCACGCCTTGCCATGAGCGTTGGCGGCGAAAATCGTGTGGGGCGCATCGGTCCAGGTGCTATCCGCCGATACCACGGTATGGGCGACCCCGCGCTGGAGACGGCGCTTACCGATGCCGGGCTAACCGAAAAGTTTTGCTTTGCGACCATGATGGACCTCGCCTACGAGGTGCCCATTTGCATGGAAGAGGTCATGGACGAATACGCCGATCTGCCTGGCATGACGGACCTGCGCGAGCACATGCTTGGCCCCGTCCGCGAAAACTGCCAGCGCGCTCTCGAGCTTATCAGGGCAGATATGGGCTAGGCACCAGGCAATTTCCCATTTCTTAAAAGAAGAGAGGGGACACCTGTCGCAAAAGACCGGGTGTCCCCTCTCATAATGTCATCTGCAATCCGCTAACACGTGGCTCGGACTGCTGCTAGCGCAACCTTTACGCGGCAAGGCGCTTGAGGACGTCGATGAGCAGCTCGTAGAAGCGCTCGGCAGAAGCGAGCTCCATGCTCTCGTCCGGGGTGTGGACATCGGAGAGCGTCGGGCCCACGGCGATGGCGTCCAGGCCGTGCAGGGCCTCGGCAAACAGGCCGCACTCAAGGCCGGCGTGAATGGACTCAATGCGCAACTCGGAGCCAAAGAGCTCGCGATAGCTCTCGACAAAGACGTCGCGGACCGGCGAATGCTCGGCATAGCTCCAGCCGGGATACTCGAACTCAAACTTGGCGTCGAAGCCCAGGACATCGGCAAGCGTCTGCAGACGATCCTTGAACTCGTTCTGCAGCGAGGTGATCGAGGAGCGCGGGGACAGCATGATCTTGACCTGGTCGTCGGAAGTTGCGACCACACCGATGTTGGAGGAAACCTCGACGGAGCCGTCGGTGGCGACGTTACGGCGAATCACGCCGTTAGGGGCAAGACGCAGGGCGCGGATGAGGGCGAGCGCGGACTTCTGGTCCACGGCCTCGACCTCGGCGTCGTCGGCAATCTCGACGGTGCAGGTAAAGCCGGGGTCGAAGACCTCGAGCTCGGCAGCGACGTCGGCGATGATGTCCTTTGCGATCTGAGCCGCGGCCTCGGCGGCAGCGTGGTCGGCATAGACCAGAACAGCCTTGCACTCACGGTTGATGGCGTTGTCCTTAGTGCCGCCGTTAAAGCTGACGATGGCGGGCTCGCCGACGACCATCAGGCGGTCGATGATACGGGCCATGATGAGGTTGCCGTTGCCGCGCTCCAGGTTGATGTCGGAGCCGGAGTGACCGCCCAGCAGGCCGGAGATGTCGAGCGTGAGGGTGCTACCGGTCTTGTGCTCGCGCACGATGGGGCAGGTGTAGGTAACGACGACGCCGCCGGCGCAGCTGACGGTTGCCACGCCCTCTTCCTCGGAGTCAAGGTTAATCATGGTGCGGGCGCTAATCTGGGACTTGTCGAGCGTCTCGGCGCCGACCAGGCCAGTCTCCTCGTCGGTGGTGAATACGCACTCGAGGGCGGGGTGAACGATCGAATCGTCATTGAGAACAGTGAGCATCAGAGCGACGGCGATACCGTTGTCGGCGCCCAGGGTGGTGCCGTTAGCGGTGAGGACGCCGTCCTTGACGACCAGGTCGATACCGTCGGTCGTAAAGTCGTGCTCAACGGAGCCCAACTTGTCGCACACCATGTCGATATGGCCCTGCAACATCACGGTCGGGGCATTCTCGGCACCAGCAGATGCGGGCTTGCGAATGATGACGTTGTAGACCTCGTCCTGGTACACATCAAGACCGCGCTCCTTGGCAAACGCAACCAGGAAATCGCTGATGCCCTTCTCGTTGCCAGACTCGCGAGGAATCGCGCTGATATCCTCAAAGAAATGGAACAGCTGTGCGGGCTCGTAGCCGGTAATCTTGTAGTCCATGGTGCCTCCTTGGCGCAACTGGTTAGACAGTAAGACATGCGACTTGTATATTCCCAGACTTTGCGTGCATAAACCAGTCGAAAACGCCGAGCGCCCTTGCATCATCGGCTAACGGCGGGGAAACGTCACTTTATCAAGATGAAGTAGGTTAGATGGACATCGTAGAAGGTCCGCTGGCCTCTCCAACTAACCTCAGCGCTTGGTGCGCGTCAATGCATACGCCGTTGGTATGTTTGATTAGGTTTTTATCCTCTGTCACCACATAATCGGCATCAATACGATTGGCGACACCCAATATAAGATCGTCCTCAAAGTCATTGTGATGATGCCTGAACACAAACGAATCAAAGACCTCGTCTGCACCGACCGAAGCGATAATCGACTTTTGCCGAATCAGGCGGATGCAAGCCCACGCCGTCTCGTCGGCACCGGCGATGGTTTCTGGAGTGAGAGCTCCCCCACGGCGTGCGTCGGCCTTCATCGTCCTTCCCAAGATGTAATAGACGTCTTTGACAGACAGGGAGGACGAGAAGAGGACGATATCCTCCGCTTCCGCCGCACGTGAAAAGAGCTCGACAATAGGCCTGGTCGCATTCGTACGAGCGAGAAAGTAATCTAGCCAGACGTTTGTGTCGATTAATAGTTTGAGCGTGCGTTTCGTTCCAACGCCGCTCACGATTCGATCCAATCGCTAAATCTCTCGCTCATCATTTGGTCGTATAGCTCGTCGTAATCGAAGGCTTCATCGGCGCTCGGCCTCTGAATCGAGAACCGCTCGTAATAATTCGAAACTAACGCAGCCCCTTCCGAGACATGGGACGAACTCGCCTTCGACCGTATGTCATCGGGCGGAACTTCGTCATTGTTCCTTTTTGCGATGGGCATATGACCGTTCTCGGTCAAGTACTGCCACAGCTCCCTCACCGCTTGGGACGGCGTCATGCCGAGGCTTGCAAGCACCGCATCTCCCGCCTCCTTGAGTTGAGAATCGAGGCGCACATTCATCTGGGCGGAATGTCTGTCGAGCAACGCCGTTGCCATCACCTTGCCTCCTTGTGTGCTATACAAACCTCTTGAATTAAGTATAGCAAGTTGTCAAGCAACTGGATGTCTCGACACAGAAGCACTTATTGGACCGGTTTTGCCGTTGTGGGATTAGTCAATAAAATAAGCTGATACATGTTTGGGATAACTGCCCACATCAGCTGCAATTCGCTATCCACAGGCAATAAGCCCCGCAACGAAGCGCCATGCACAAGCTTTTACAGTTCAATCACTTCGTCGCAAGCCTCAAGCAACTCGGAATCATGCGAGACAACAACCACTATATGATCTTCTTTCTTCTGTTGCAGAATATCAATGAACGCTGACCTACTCGCTCCGTCAAGAGCCGACGTCGGTTCATCGAATAACATGACGGGTGAGTCCTTAAGCAATACACGAATAATCGCAATCTTCTGCTTCTCACCACCCGATATATTATGGTTTTGCTCGTCCAGCACCCCATCAAGACCA
This sequence comes from uncultured Collinsella sp., assembly GCA_958415525.1. GTDB lineage: Bacteria > Actinomycetota > Coriobacteriia > Coriobacteriales > Coriobacteriaceae > Collinsella. The sequence continues at coordinate 39,722 of CATYZE010000014.1, forward strand.
TTGGGAAGTGTTGAGACCAGTTTGGTCAGACCAAACTGGTCTACAAGTCTCCCGACTTCAAGAATTGGACAACTATCGCCCGCGAGAAGCGTCAGATTCTCTCTGAGTGTTCCGTTAACGATATCAGGTTCTTGCTCGGCAATACCAACGACATACGAGCGTAGATTTATAGAATCAATCTGGCTCAAATCAACCTCGTCATAAGCAATAGTCCCAACGCAATCATCGGGATATAGACCAGCCATGCCATCGAGAAGCGTGCTTTTCCCGCTTCCGTTTGCACCCGACACGCCGTATAAGACTCCTCGATTAAGCGAGATGAGCTCTGGATAATCTATGATTCGATCGGTATCAGGGCGACAAATCGACAGGCCCTTGCACACAAGTGAAACAGGAGAACCAATGCGGACAGAACCGTTCGCCTCTTCATCCATTGCCCAAAGGCGCTTAAGGCGTTGGGCGCTCACCTTGCTCGCCTGGTAGCTTTTGCCCCAAGAAAGCAAGTTCACCAGAGCAGAATTGGCGCTCGAGTAATAGCTCAATGCCGTCAGCAGAAAACCAACCGGCATTTTGCCTGCGACAATCTCACAGCCTCCAATCGCGAGCAAACAGAACTGCGCAAAGGAAAAAATCAACTGATTCGCAAGTTCGAACCGTGATCCGGCTTTTTGGTTAGCCAATATAGCTGGATAAAGACCATCGAAAGCCTTTTGCAGCCTCAAGGAATAGAAATCGAATAATGAATGGCGACGAAGAAAGGAGACGCTCTCCAGCTGGCTCTGGAGAGTCCCATAGAAAGCAGCGGTCTTTTCTTGAAACTCAAAGCCTCGATTGAACAGCAGCCCACTAAACAATCGATAAACTACTGCCCCCGTAACGATGCAGGCCAGACAAGCAATCGCCATCGCAATGTTTATATTCATCAACATAATCAAGGAACAAATAATCGTTGCAACACCGCCAATGATATTTGACGCCGATGTTATTCCGAATATTATGAGATCGTTTGAATCGTGATTGATTTGTTGATTATAATAGCCCGCATCAAATCCGATGAAAAACTTCCGGGGCAAACGCTTGACGTGTTCAAGTGTGTCAGCGTTAAGTTGATATCCCGCATGCGCTTGAAGGTCGACATAGATTAGGGAAGTCCAATAGGCCAACACCGACCCCACAATGGCGACCACGCCAATCGCGAAAATACATAAGACTAGCGTCCGCAAACTAATACCGAGGACATTTTTTGCCGCCAGCACATTTACAGTCAGTCCCAATAAATATGGTTCAGCAAGGCTGCACAACTGAGACAAGACATCGAGAAGCAGATAGACATAAAGCCTTGGCTTATGGAGGAGATATATCTTCCAAAATCTAAACATCGTGATTTGCCCCATGCGAATACTGATAATTACAAGCCAACCGCATTCTCTGCCTAGCATTGAATTTAACGCTCGCGCATTTTCTCTGACCCTCCATCGCGGCGTGGGGACATCCGCCCATACAAGCCGGAAACATTACACACTCGCCACATACTGGGTCGTTTGGTAAATACTCCATCCATTTCAAATAGTTCGAATTGGCTTTCACACCTTCTCGAACATTTCCAACGGCGCACTCGCCCTTGCCAACCTCATCCCAACATTTAAAAAGTCTACCAAGCGGATCGATGACAAACGAATTAAGGGAAACCGCACAGCAGACACCTGGTTCATACGGCGTAAACGGAATAACGTTGAATCCGCGCTCGCTAGCTTTATCCATAAAGAACGTTTCAACTTGAGAAAACCCACGCTGAGAAAAACAATGAATGTCATTTGAGCAAGTCTCGTTAACATTGTCGACCGCAGCAAGATAAATCGCGACTTTACCGCGAAGCCCTTTAGCGTCAAGCTCGTCAATCAACGCATCGACCTCTTTGCTATTGGACTCATCGACATTCACGCGAATGGTAATCTGAAGAACATCGGCACATGAGATTATATTGTCGATAATGGCATCATATGTCGGACGACCGTCGGCCGGGACCCTCCGCGAATCATGATCCCTCTTTGAGCCATCGATAGTGATTTGAACCGAACCGACCTGACAATCAGCAAGCTTCTGAGCAATTTCTCGCGTCAGGAGATATCCGTTCGTTACCATTCCGGCAGAATAAGTAGCGCCTGGCCTAATCGCCCCTCTCAGTTCTTTTGTCAGTCGCTCGATCATGTCCACACAGAGCAGGGGTTCGCCTCCATACCAGTCAACGTGAAGATCGTTGATCCCGGGATATCCGGAACGCACGAATTCTGCGATATCCGTCATTGTCTCTTCTGACATAGTGGGGCGCGAGCAGCCCTTTTCATAGCAGTAGGGACACCTAAAATTGCATGCCAGCGTTGGAGCAATCGTCAGTCCTAAATAGTCATTTGCAAACCTTGCCGACAAACTCTCAAGCATCAACATTCGCCGCTCGTCAACATCGTCATCTACCAACATGCCACCCATCTTAAGGGCCTCTTCGAAATCACCATCCAAGGCGGCGGCACCCTTGCGATATAAATTCAGCTCATTCGTGTGCGCAGCGTCAAGGTCGAGAACGCCACCAGACTGGGTATTGTAGATAGTGATACCGTTCACATCATTCTCTTCAATAACGTTAAATTCAGACTCTTTCATTTATATGCTCCGTTTTCTGATAGCACCCTTGATAGCCCAACAAAGTCCGAGGATGACAATGGGAACGACTGTTGCCAGCGCTACAAATAGCAACGTCCCCGGCACGATGAATTGAATTGGCCGCGGGGACGCAAGGGTCGCCAGCCATGTCAAGTGCAGTGGCATATTTGGATTCCCGTACCCCAAATAAAGCAGCAGGATGATGAACGATAGAACAAACGCGCCATTTCCAAAGAGCGAGATGGCCAAGACGAGCAGCAGGCATAACGTTGCGCAAATCAAGGCAGCAAGAGACAGCCGAATAAGAAACTCTCCGATCATATCCATCGTCATTCCTGTGCCACTCGCGCTTTGGACCGCACCAACGAGTATCGAAAAGAGAACAAAACCACCGACAAGCGTGACAATCGAGACAAGAGTCCTTGCAACCAACAACTGTACTGTTTTCATTCCCCTTGCATAGGAAACAAGCCATTGAGATCCCGTTATCGGAGTTCGAAACGCATAGCCGATAACGAGAACAGCAACAATAGGAAAGAACAGAGAATGGGCAAGCGGTGCCACAGCGGAAAGGTAGCGAGCTCCATCTTTAACGAGGTCTCCCGGAATTCCCCCGAAACCATATTGTGGGTTTGGAAAGAAGCCCATAACACCGTCGCCAAGCCAATCGCTCGTTCCGTAGGCTCTCCATGGTTCATAAGACACAGAATAAAGCAATGCGAGTACGAAACCTGCCGCAATCAGCAGAAGAGGCGCTTTGCTCTTCATAACTCGATAGGCTTCAGCCTTAATCATATCTTCGCAGCGCATTTCTACCCCCTCCTCGCTTTGATTCCCATGACCCCGAGCTGCAACGAAACAACGGTGCAAATAACAGAGAAAAGAATGATCTGATTAATGGCTAGGCCTTGAAAGCACAGATTTCCAAGATGGCGTAAGTATGGTCCGACTGAGAGCCACCAGGGAATTAGCGTCGATGCGTGATTGGAAAAGACCACCAGCGTATATTCATCGGAGGCGAGCAGCGTCCCGACCAACACCAACATAATGCTAAGCGGTGCATTTCTAAGTAAATAGAAAACTGCCATCGACTGAGCTACTAATGCAGCCAAAATAGCATCAATCAAAAGCAACACGGGCAAGTATCTATCAAGAAACACCCGCCCATCCACATAGCAGCCAAGCGGAGATTTGAAGAGAGTGAATCCCGAAAACAGGTTGAACGCTGTTGAAGTTGCAATCGTCAGAACAAGCCACTTTGCGACAACGGCCTTTGCTACACCCGTCCCTTTTGCATACGTCACTTCAGAAGACCTGCTTTGATAATCCATGGCGCAGGAAATAACTATGCATCCGACTAGAACGAAAAACCACTCGTAGGTCATGAATAGTGCCGTCCGAACCGCCGAACCAGCCGGGTCAGTCTTGTCGAGGATGTTTGCAAAGAAACCAATCTGTTTGCCGACTCCCCCTAAATCAGATGTTCCATAAGTCCCATACATATTTGGATTACAGACATCTTTAACAATCCAAATTCCCCAGATCAACAACACGAAAAAGGCTGGATTTCTGAGCAACCGACGGGCTTCGCATCTAATCAGTCGCAGAAGTTGCATTATCTGCCTCCCCGATCAAATCCAAAAACCGCTTTTCCAGACTTCTGTCTTTGTAGGAGTTTTCTTCCTTAACGAGAAGTCTGCCTTGATGGAGAAAAGCAAAAGATGTCGCAACTTTCTCCAATTCATCTAGGTTATGGCTTGAGATGAGCACCGTTTTATCCCGTTTGTCCTTCAACGACAGTAGGAGATCACGCACCTCAATCACACCCACTGGATCGAGCCCGTTTATGGGTTCATCCATGATGAGTAGCTGCGGGTTGCCCAGAAGAGCCGTTCCGATATCCAGACGACGCTTCATGCCGAGCGAGTATTGTTTTACCGATGCATCCGCCGCATTTTCTAGGCCAACGGCAGTGAGCACTCGATTAACTTCACTTTTCGGCAACCCCCACTCGATACAGCGTGAGATCAAGTTTTCTCGACCGGTTAAGTTCAAGAATGCCCCACAGCCGTCGGGGACGAATCCGATATTTCTGCGTGCTCTTGCCAGACCTGTTCTCCTAGACTCGCCGAAAAAACTGATTGAGCCTTTCGTTGCTTTAAGCAAGCCAAGAAGAATATCAATCAACGTACTCTTCCCCGCGCCGTTCTCCCCAACGAGAGCGCACACTTCGCCCTCATCTATATCAAATGAAACATCAGACAACGCCCAGTTTTTGCCGTAGCGCTTTGATAGATCCTTGATTGAAATCGCATTACCCATGTCTCATGAACCTCATAAAAAGGCAGCGCGGCCGACGGATGGCAGTTATCGACCACGCTGCTTACCCTCTGCTGTCTTAACCAGCATTAACGTTCGTGTTGCTAGAAATGAACATATACGCCAAAACAGCTACAGCGCGAACACGGGTGGTAATTGCGGCAGCCACCACCGCCACCCTGCACGTTGCTACACGGATCGATTACCCAGTTCATAATTACCTCCTTTCGATTTATCGTCTGTTTTAATACTCCGTTATCGTATATCGATAACATTATGATTTCAAGAACTATTTTCAAATAAATTAAGGCTCCTACCGATCGTTTGCGGTAGGAGCCTTGCATACGTATTTGTCTTCTTGTCTTCTTATTCTGTTTTGTTATTCCTTAGAAAGATCTACTACGTAAACCTCTGTGGGCAATATCTCGGAAGGGTCGGGATTGCGTCTTTGCAAAATCTTATTCCGCGCACGCGCGATGGTAAGTTCCTCAAGCTCTATTTCACTCACGCGACGGATCAAATCTCCCGGCTGACAATCCAACTCAACACAGATATCGAGCAATGTCTTCAAGCGTATAGCCTTAATTTTTGCATTACGGATTTTAGAAATGTTAGCTGGCGTATGCCCAGTCGCTCTTATTAGATCGGCATTTGTTTTCCCGGTCTTGAGCAAAAGTGTCTCAACCTCAATAATGAGATAATCCATGGTCAATCACCTAGACCAAATCATCGGACTGGGACTGCAAAAGCGCCCCATAGCGCCAGAAGATCGACAAAGCGAAAGCAACCATCATTGCAATGATGGATCCCACATCCAAAGTGATGCCTGAGTCACCAATCTGAAGGAGAGCGGAATTCATACGACAGCTCAACATACAATTGCCCATCATTATTTTTAAATCGCTGCCAATCTGTAGGGAGCCCATCACAGCATTAATTGCAAATAGGCAAGCAATAACGGCAATCATCCGTGCATGTCGAATAGTAAAAGGCGATTGACGACGGGCGACATCGAAGCTGATGCTTAACAATGTAAACTCCCCTGCAAAGAGCAAAACCGCCCATAGCGCCAAGTTTGGAAGCGCGATGCTGCCGCCCTCACCAAGCTCAACGACCCCCTCGATTACCACTGCGCCATTCAAAATGCTATGGCATGCAACAACAAATGCCGAACCAAAGACGGCGATAGTAGCGATGGCTATAAGTACCAGCATGGCACAAAGAACCATTCCGATTTTTCTCATGTTATCGAACGACATCTCAATTCTTTGAGCGCTATTCGCCATAGTAACTCCTTTTGCCATCCAGCAGATCTTATTCAATTATTTTATCGTTACCGGAAACTCTTCTCTACAAGAAAAGGGACGCTCCCTCATCGGGAACGCCCCCATCATGCAAGGTTATAGTCAATCCTTACAGCGCGCCAGAGCCGGCTTGCATCATGCCGCCGGGACCCGAGCTCACGCCGCCGCTCACGGGCGCGGCGTTGCCGGTGTGCGGTGCCGCCGGGGCGGTATCGCCACCGAACGTGCCCGCCGGACGCGGTGCCGGGATCTCGCCCGCGCCGTGGCTAAAGACAAACTTGCCATCGGCCACGTCGCACAGGACGGTATCGCCCTCGCCCCACTCGCCGGCCAGAAGCTCCTCGGACAGCGGGTCCTCGATGAGCTTTTGAATAGCACGGCGCAGCGGACGCGCACCGTTGGTGAGGTCGGTGCCCTCGGCCACGATCTTATCATAGGCCGCATCGGTGAGTTTGATGTTCATGCCGTTGGCAATCAAACGCTGACGCAGGTCGTCCACCAGCAGGTGAGCGATCTTGGTGAGATTCTCGCCCGAGAGCTTCTGGAACACCACGATGTCGTCGATGCGGTTGAGCAGCTCGGGGCGGAACAGGCGCTTGAGCTCGCCCATCGCGCGGCCGCGGATCTCACTCGAGGTGAGGCCCTGCTCGCCGGTGGTGCCAAAGCCAACGCTCGCATCCTGCGCGATCTCGCGGGCGCCCACGTTTGACGTCATGATGATCACCGTATTGCGGAAGTCGACCGTCTTGCCCTGGCTATCGGTCAGACGGCCCTCCTCCAACACCTGCAGCAGGATATTGAAGATGTCGGGGTGCGCCTTCTCGATCTCGTCGAACAGCACGACCGAGTACGGGTGACGGCGAACAGCCTTGGTGAGCTGGCCGCCCTCGTCGTGGCCCACATAGCCCGGGGGACTACCGATGAGCTTGGAGACCTCGAACTCACTGCCAAACTCCGACATATCGAAGCTGATGAGCGCGTCCTTGCTGCCAAAGAGATACTCGGCGAGCGTCTTGGCGAGCTCGGTTTTGCCCGTGCCGGTGGGGCCCAGGAAGATAAAGCTGCCGCCGGGGCGACGCGGGTCCTTGAGCGGCGAGCGGCTGCGGCGTACGGCCTTGGCGACCGCCTCGACAGCCTCATCCTGACCGATGATGCGCGTCTTGAGCACGCTTTCGGCCTGCAGCAGGCGACGGCTCTCGCTCTCGGTAAGCGAGGACACCGGCACGCCCGAGGTCACGGACACGATATCGGCGATCTGGGAGACATCGATGGTGAGCGGGCTGGCGTCGAGCTCGGCGGTCCAGGCGGCCTTGGCCTCGGCGAGTTCAATCTCGGCAGCCTTCTGCTGCTCGGTGATCTCGGCGGCCTTGTTCATGTCGTCGCTCTCGGTGGCCTCCTGCGCGGCGGCCTTGAGCTCCTCGATGCGATGCTCGGCCTCGCGCACCGGCTTGGGCGCGCGATTCGCGGCGATGCGAGCGCGGGCACCGGCCTCGTCAATGAGGTCGATGGCCTTATCGGGCAGGAAGCGATCCTGGATGTAGCGGTTGGAAAGGTTCGCGGCGGCCTCGATAGCACCCTGCGTATAGCGCACATGGTGGTGCTCCTCGTAGCGTGGCTTGAGCGCGGTCAGGATCTTGACCGTGTCCTCGACGCTCGGCTCCTCGACATCGATGGTCTGGAAGCGGCGCTCAAAGGCCGGGTCCTTGGTGAGGTACTTGCGGAATTCCTCGGCCGTGGTGGCACCGATAATCTGGAAGGCACCACGTGCGAGCACGGGCTTGAGCATGGAGCTCGCGTCGATGGAGCCCTCGGCGGAACCGGCACCGATGATGGTGTGCATCTCATCGATAAATAGGATGACGTCGTCGGCGTCGGTGGCCTCCTGGATCACGTTCTTGAGGCGCTCCTCAAACTCGCCGCGATACTTGGCGCCTGCAACGAGGCCCGGCAGGTCGAGCGTCCAGATATTCTGGTTCATGAGGTTCTCGGGCACGTTGCCGGCTGCAATCTGCTGGGCCAGACCCTCGACGATGGCCGTCTTGCCCACGCCGGGGTCGCCCAGAATGAGCGGGTTGTTCTTGGTGCGACGCGAAAGAATTTCCATCATACGCTGGACTTCCTTTTCGCGGCCGATCACCGGATCGAGTTCGCCGTCGCGCGCCTTCTGCGTAAGGTTGGTCGCGAACTGCTTAAGTGTATCGGTACCGCTCCCCTTTTGCTGGGAGGTATCCGAGCCGCTAAAGAACGGCAGGCCCGTACCGGGACGACCAGCACCGGCGCCAGCGAGCGGACGCTTCTTATCCTGGTCCTTGGCGGTGAGTTTCTCGATAGCCTTTTTGATGGAGGCGGACGACACACCCAGGCGCATGAGGATGTCCATGGCCATGCCGTTGCCCTCTTCGACGATGCCGATCAGCAAGTGCTCGGTCGACACGTAGGTCTGGTTGTTCTCACGCGCCACGCGGAATGAACGCTCCATCACGCTAATGACGAGCGGCGTAAAGGCGAGCTTGGCCGCCTCGGTCTCCTCGCTGGGCTCGGGAACCGTGGTCTGGACCTCTTTGAGAGTATCCATGATGTCATCGTAGGAGATGTCGAGCGAACGCAGTGCCTCGGCGGCAATGCCCTCGTCCTCCTTAGCGAGTGCGAGCAGCAGGTGCTCGGTACCCACCTTATTTGAGTGAAGATCGAGCGCTTCTTGCTTGGCCATGGACATGACCTTGCGCGCGCGATCGGTAAAACGGTCTAACATGCTAGTTCCTCTTAGACGAGCTAGTTTTTTCAAACGCAAAGCGCCACTCGTGGCGGCGCTTTGGTCTCTTTACCCATATGGAGTATATGTTAACCGCTGGGGCCTTTTCCGCATGCAGCCATACGACAACGTCTACAAAAAAGGAATCGCCAGGTGCGGCGGGCGCTCTAGGTTAGAGGCTGTTGCCTAGCAGGCAGGCTCGGCGTCCATGCTCTCGGCAACGTCATTGACGGCATCGGCAACGGGAGCGCCCGGCATGCGCACGAGTTCCATGTGCGGCTCGGCAAAGACCGTGCCCATGGGGAAGGCGCGGCGGAAGACAAAGCGAGCAACCGGACCGGCCACCAGCAGGTTCCAGGGCAGGGCCATGATAAAGTTGCGCGGAATGTTAACGAGCCACATCATCGGCAGCAGCTGCAGGTTGGCGAGCGGGCCGCCGGGCATGTGGAACAGGCCCTCGCACGCACCGTAGAGCGACATGATGATGACCATAGGAACGACCATGCAGGAGCTGACGGCGAGCGTCATGGCAAGCGGCGAGCTCTTGCCCGGCGTGACCAGGAATTTAAAGGCGAAACCCTTGGCGAGCGGGCTGGCGACAAACCAGTCGCAGCACATGGCAAAAACGTAGGCAACGGGGAAGCCGAGCCACGCGGCGGCAACAACCTCGCCGTTGATGGCCCCATGCTGCAGGGCAACGTTGTAGATGCTCATCCAGAGCACCATGCAAAAGCACATGATAAAGGTGAACAGCAGGCTCTCTCGTTTGTTGATAGGCATAAAGGGCATGGTCCTTTCTGTGTTACGCCGCTACGCCATGCAACAAAAACGGGCGAGCAAGATGGAGCTGTTGGAACTTCATCTCGCCCGCCCGTGGTACGTGCGTCTGCGACTACTTATGTGGTGGAACCAGCCTAGCACGAAAACCCCGCGCTTCGTAAGCGTTGAGTTTATGGAGATGCAGGGCACCAATAATCCCCCGACCCCATAAGTTGCGGTGGAATACGGACTGTTTTGACCCTTTAAGCAGCAATTCAGTCCCTATTTCACCGCAACTCATTTGGTGCAAAGTAACCTGTCCCCCTTGCACCAATTAGCTGGTGTGGCGCCAGCGGGGGTCGGTGAGCGTACGCGCCACACCCAGGCCAACGGGCAAAAACGCCACGATGAGCACTGCACGCACAAACCAGCCGAGCATATTGACCGTGTCGAAGGTGCACATGTAATACATCGAGCGATAGAGATACAGACCGGGCACCATAATGACAATCGATGGCACCGTGAGGGCGATACGTGGATAGGTGAGCTTGATTTCGGCTAAGCTCGCGAGCAGACCCGATACCAGCGCGCCGATAAACGCCGCCGCCTCGGGAGGCATGCCAGCGCTCAAGCCCAGAAAGGGAAGCAGCATCGGCACATCGACGAGCGTAAGGCGCAAGGTATTAGACACGGCGCCGATGAGCCCTGCCGCCGCCGCCATCTTTACCGGACTGTTGAACATAACCGAGAAGCCAAATACACCGACGAAGCTCATCACCACACGCAAGAGTGTAAGAGCCAACGGTGAGAGCCCGAGCGGGGCAAAGTCATCCGGCGCCAGCCCCACACACTCGGCAACCATCCAGCCTACGAGGGTCGCCATCACAATAATCGACACAGCATACGAAAGACGCTCAATGCCGCTTCGCATATCGAGCTTAGCAATGTCGAGGCCTGCCGTAATGAGGGGAAAGCCGGGAATCACAAAGAGCATGGCGCCGATATAGCCTTCTTGGTGCGACATTGCCCCCGGAATGACCTGGCCAAGGCCGAGCAATGCCAGCAAATACGAGATACAGGCCAGCGCGATGCCAATCGTCAACGCGCTAAACTGGCCAAGGCCTTGCTTGAGAATATGGGAGCGAGCAAAGTTACCGACACCAGCGCCCACAAATGCACAAGCCATCTCGATAGGGCCGCCGCCGAGCAAAAAGACAAAGGCGCCACAAGCACAGGCCGCCGCAAGGCCCTGTTGCCAGGGAGTGTAATCGGGTTTTGAACTCTCAACGGTCTTGAGCATCTCGTGGTACTCATGCACGGTAAACCGGCGCCCGTAAACCTCGATTTCCTTTAAGAAGCTCTCCATCATCCAAATGCGATGAGTATTGACTCCCGTTGTGGGTAGGCTGACGACCTCGTTAAAGCAGTGGCCGCCTTCGATGCAGGTGCACTCAAACGACAGGAGACTCAGGTCGACGTGAATCGTGACGCCGAGTACGGCAGCAACACGATTCATGGTATCGCGTACGCGCCAGGCACCTGTTCCGCTTGCCAGCATAAGCATGCCGGTGCGGCAGATGATGGATGATTTATCGGTGAGCGGCGCATCGACGGCAAGCTCATCGCCTGCCGTCACGATCTGGCGCCAGTCGGTTTTCATATGGAGGGCGCCGGCACGGACACCGTGGTGCATGGGGACTCTTGAGAGCAACGAATCATGGTGCGAAGGCTGTGGGGGTTCCATCGATTCGACCTCGTCCTCGTCGGGCCCTTCATCAACAAGGTCGAAAGCATCGAGCGCCGCCGGCTCGCGACGATCGGTCAATTCCTCGTCCTCATCATCAAAATAGTTGAACTGATCGAGCATGTCCTCTTCGATTGCACGATCGCTCGCGTCGTCCATATAGACGCTCCCTTCCTGCCGACTAACCCCCATCCTAGGCGGCAACGGCTAAAGGAAACATAAAAGAGGCGGCTGTCATGCGAGCCATGTGCGCAATAACCGTTGGGCAGTCGTTTAAGAACGTCCCAAACGACAAGTCATTTAAGAACGTCCCCAACGACTACATCGATGTGCTGGCAACGCCAGCGAGCGGGCCGCATTTGAGACAAGGTGACGCGAAACGAAAGGGCGCTGACCTTCTGGTCGCGCCCTTGAAGTTGAACGTCAGATTGTCCAAATGCGGCCCGCGCAGCGTCGAGCCGTTACGCGGTTCGTAGAACCGCGTAACTAGTTAGTACATCTTTGCGCCGGCAGGGATGGAAGCGTCGAGCTGGATCAGGTTGAGACGCTCCTCACCATCCTCCTCGTGGATAGCGCTGATGAGCATGCCGCAGCTGGGAATGCCCATCATCTTGCGCGGAGGCAGGTTGGTGATGGCGAGCAAGGTCTTGCCGACCAGGTCCTCAGGCTCATAATAACCGTGAATGCCGGAGAGGATGGTGCGGTCGGTGCCGGTGCCGTCGTCGAGCGTAAAGTTCAGCAGCTTCTTGGACTTCTTGACGGCCTCGCATGCCTTGACCTTCACAGCGCGGAAATCGCTCTTGGAGAAAGTGTCAAAGTCGACGAACTCCTCGAACAACGGCTCAACGGCGATCTTGGAGTAATCGACCGTGGGCTTGAGCGGCTTGACGAAGGGGCTCGCGGTGTTGCCGGCCTCGGCAGCCTTGGCAGCAGCGGCACCGGACTGGAAACCCTTCTCGGGCTTCATGTGCGGGAACAGCAGGACGTCGCGGATAGAAGCCTGGTTGGTGAGCAGCATGACCACGCGGTCGATACCGATGCCGATGCCGCCCGCGGGAGGCATACCGTACTCGAGGGCGCGCACGTAGTCCTCGTCGTACTCCATGGCCTCGTCGTCGCCGCCAGCCTTCTCGGCCATCTGAGCGGCAAAGCGCTCGGCCTGGTCGACCGGGTCGTTGAGCTCGGAGAACGCATTGGCGTACTCGTGACCGGCAATAACCAGCTCAAAGCGGTGCGTCAGGCGCGGGTCGTCCTCAAAGCGCTTGGCAAGCGGGCTGACCTCGATGGGGTAATCGCACACGAACGTGGGGTTGACGATGGTGTCCTCGCCCAGCTCATCGTAGATCTCGGCGATAATCTTGCCGGCGGTCCACTCGGGCTTAATCTCCAGGCCCTTCTCGCGCGCGGCGGCAGCAAGCTCCTCGACCGGCGTGTCGATGGTGATCTGCTTGCCGAGCACGTCGGAGACGATGTCGGTCATGGGACGGCTGGCCCACTCACCAGAAAGGTCGATGGTCTGGCCCTGGTACTCGATGACCTCGGGGTTGCCGATGGCCTTGTTAGCCGCCTTAATGACACCCTGGGCGAGCGCCTTCATGCCCTCGAGGTCGGAGAAGGCACGGTAGGCCTCCATCGTGGTGAACTCGGGGTTGTGGGTAAGGTCCATGCCCTCGTTACGGAAGATGCGGCCGATCTCGAACACGCGCTCAAAACCACCGACGATGCAGCGCTTGAGGTGCAGCTCAGTGGCAATACGCAGGTAGCACTCCTGATCGAGCGCGTTGAAGTGGGTGATGAACGGCTTGGCCGTGGCACCACCCTGGATGGTCTGCAGGATGGGGGTCTCGACCTCCATGTAGCCGTCGGACTCCATAAAGCGACGGAAGGTGGAGAGAATCTGCGAACGCTTACGGAAGGTCTCGCGAACGTCGTCGTTGGCGATCAGGTCGACATAGCGCTGGCGATAGCGGGTCTCCTTGTCGGAAAGACCGTGGAACTTCTCGGGCAGCGGACGAACGGCCTTGGAAAGCAGGGTCGCGCTCTTAGGGGCAACGGAAAGCTGGCCGCGCTGGGTGCGCACAACCACGCCGGTCACGCCCAGGATGTCGCCCAGGTCGAGAGCCTTGAGCGTATTCCAGGCAGCCTCGTCCATGTCGTTGATGCGGCAGAACAGTTGAATCTCGGCAGTCGCATCGCGCACGACGATGAACATGATCTTGCCCTGACCGCGCTTGGCGACCACACGGCCGGCGATCTTCACGACATCCTCGGTGTCCTCACCATCGGCAAGATCGGCGTACTTAGTCTCGATATCGGCGACGTAGTCCTCAAGCTCAGAGTGCTCGGGATAGGGGTTTTGGCCCGCCTCGAACAGGGCGGCGCGCTTGGCCAGGCGGGTGGCGCGCTCGTCGTTGAGCGTCGATGCCTGATCGGCGGCGTTCTGGTTCTCTGCCATAAGTTAGCTCCTCAAACTAAAACGCTCCCCAGGATTCGGTCCCAGGGAGCGAAAACATACCTTTACGCGGGACCGTGGTCTAGCGTGCGATCTTGGCGATGGTGTAGACGCGAGTCTTGCCGGAAGGCGTAACGACCTCGACGGAGTCGCCCTCGCCGTGACCAATGATGGCGTGACCGACCGGAGACTCGTTGGAAATCTTGTGCTCGAGCGAGTTGGTCTCGGTGGTACCGACGAGCGTGACTTCCATGACCTCACCGTTGGGATCAATCAGAGAAACGGTGGAACCGATGGAGACGGTCAGATCGCCCGTGGTGGCAGCAACCTGAGCGTTGGCGAGGATGGCCTGGATCTCGGCAATACGAGCGGCGTTCTGGGCCTGCTTGTCCTTAGCGGCGTCGTACTCGGAGTTCTCCGAAAGGTCGCCGAACGCGCGGGCTTCCTTGATGTCCTCGACGATCTCCTTGGCGTAATCGCCCTCACGCCAAGCGAGCTCCTCGACGAGCTTCTGGCGGCCCTCAGCGGTCAGTACGATCTGGCTTGCGTCCATACGGATATCTCCCCAACTCTGATCAAACAATCAACTGTCAACAAAACGAAAAAGACCGGCTAGCCTGCGGGCAAGCCGGTCAGGTGCTCACCCCAAAGGGATGGGACTACTCTGCGTCCGCGTCGCTGTCCTCTGCCTGCTTCTTCTTGGCAGCAGCGAGCTTGGCCTCGAGCTCAGCGATCTCCTTGTCCTCCTCGGACTGCTCGACCACGACCTCCTCGGCCTGCTTGGTCTCGGCCTTATCGTCGCCCTCCATACCCTCACGGATATTCTTGACGGTAGAGCCGAGGGACTTGCCGAGCTTCGGCAGGTTCTTGGGCCCGAAGATAATCAGGACAACGACGAGAATAATGATGAGCTCAGGAGCCCTCAGTCCAAACATGTAGACCTCCACAATACAGCGAGACAAGCTCGAATGAGTATACCGCGGGTATCGCGGTATCACAACAATAGCTAAAAAAAGGGACCGCAAGAAGCGGTCCCTCCTCATGCTCTGGTCGGGTTGACTGGATTTGAACCAGCGACCCCTGCGTCCCGAACGCAGTGCTCTACCAAACTGAGCCACAACCCGTTAGCTCGACTATAGTAACAAAGATTTCCATCGTGTGCTAGAGAAATTTTTACTTCTTTGGCACTTCGATGCGAACCGTGTTGGGAATGAGCTCCGTCGCGCAGGACCACCAGCCGTTTTGCAGGGCAGCGTCGGCAAGCCTTTCGGCCGTGGCGGCGGTGTCGCAAATGGCAAACGAGCAGGCACCCGATCCGCACACATCTACAGCAACGATGCCGTCCTGTTTACGCAGCCAATCGAGAACCGTTTGAATCTGCGGCTCCATCTGTGCGGAAATGACACCCAGGTTGTTATGGATGAGCGCATATGCCGTCTCGGCATCACCAGCACGCAAGGCAGAAGCTATCGCGCCGGGCTTGTCTGCGGGCATCGGGTTCTCATCAAATCGTCGATACGCTTCAACCGTTGAAACGCCCGCCTCGCGCGGCTTGACCAGCACAACGGGCGTTGCGGGCAGCGCGGGATACTCAGTTGCCAGCACATCTCCCCCGCCCACGTAGAATGCGGGACTCACGTGCAAAAAGAATGGCACGTCGGCACCGATACCGCGAGCGATGTCATCGAGCGCAGGATCGGTGCGATCGATACCCCACAGCTCCGCCAAGGCGACAATGACCGCCGCGGCATCCGTCGAGGGGCCGCCCAAACCGGCGCACAATGGAATGCGCTTCTCAATCGTCACGCAGATGTTTGCCTCGCGACCATAATGCTCGGCCATAGCAACCGCAGCCCGATACGCCGTATTCTTTTGCATGGGAAAATCTGATGCCGGAACCGTCTGGACGGTCAGCGCCTGCGCCGGCGTGACCGTCACGGTATCGGAAAGACCGACGGCTGCCATCAGGGAATCGACCCTGTGGTAGCCGCGGTCATCGCGCTCGGTATGAACCCCCAAGTAGAGGTTAATCTTTGCCGGCGCGGAAAGAGTCAGGGACCGATCGGTCACCGTTAGTGCTCCTCGAGCTGGTTGCCGAGCGGGGTAAAGATATGCTCGCCGCTCTCGGGGTCGAACAGCTCGACCTGACCGGTGAGGACATCGATATACTGGTAGGACTGACGCGACTTGCGGCCGCGGCGCTCGTCGACCTCGACGATAAAGACGGCGGGGTGGACGCTCTTGATGGTGCCCATGCGCTCGACGACGCGGGTGCGGCCCATGTTGGCCTTCACCTTGACGCGATCGCCCACCATATCGGTCAGCTTCTCGTGGATGTCGTCGACGTGATTGACTTCCATCTCTTCCATGAACAGGGCCTCCAGAAGGTGCAATTCAAAAAGGGGATAATACCCCTAAGATAGACAAAACTCTAATACTATAGCACCCTGCTGCCGCCATACGCAAGTAGTTAAATAAGCCCCGTCCCAAATTGACTACTTAAAATAAGCCTTGATTATCAACTTCATCCGAACACTCCCCACATTCATCCGTACATGTACGGATGAATGTGGGAATCCGATACCCTGAGGGCCGGATCGGCCGGCCCCGGGAGATCGGAGGACGGCATGTCCGGGAAGAAAAAGAAGGCGGCCGGGAAGGCGGAGCCGAGGGCCTACGGCAGGCTCACGAGGCACGAGCGGGACACGGTCCAGAGGATGCTGGAGCGC
This sequence comes from uncultured Collinsella sp., assembly GCA_958415525.1. Lineage (GTDB taxonomy): Bacteria > Actinomycetota > Coriobacteriia > Coriobacteriales > Coriobacteriaceae > Collinsella. Next base: position 56,439 of record CATYZE010000014.1, read on the forward strand.
AGGGCCTCGTGCAGGGAGATCGCGAGGGAGCTGGGCAGGTCGCCCTCGACGGTGAGCGCCGAGGTGGCGTCGCACAGGTTCGTGACGGCGCCGAATCCCAGGCGCGGCGAGCGCGTGGACGGCTCCACCGACCTGTCGGCGGCCTGCCCGCGCCTGGCCGCGTGGCCGCGCTGCTGCAACGGCTGCGGCCGCTACCGCGCGGTGGGCTGCAAGCGCCGCCCGCACGTCTTCTACGAGGCCCGCGCGGCGCAGCTGTG
>CATYZE010000015.1 GCA_958415525.1 uncultured Collinsella sp.
GGCCCTGCCGGGGCGCGAGGGGTAGCGTCTACCCACACGAACTCACGAAGCCTCCAAAAAGGGATGTTAATTTTGGCAGGTTTTATCTGGGCAAATGCCGCAATGTCAACAGCTGGACAGAATTGTTAAGACACCGCAGGTTGAGCAAGCGTCAGCGAGCGATGTCCAGAGCGAACAAGTTGGCATGAAAAAGGCAAGGCATAGACCTTCTGGTCATGACTTGCCTTTTGAATGACAAATTGTCGCTCTGGGCGGCGCGCAGCGTCGACCGGTCCGCCGTTCGTTAGAACGGCGGAACCTAAGGACGCAGCGTCGAGCAGTTCCGGCGTTTGGTAAAACGCCGGAACAAATTAGTGCTCAATCCAGCAGCGCAGGGTCTCGCCGGCCTGCAGGTGACGCAGATTCTCCGCGGCGATGTCGACCACGTTGTTGAGCGTGGCGGCCAAGTGGAACCAGCCGGAGATGTGCGGCGTGATGAGCATGTTGGGCGCATCCCACAACGGGCTTGTCTCGGGCAGCGGCTCGGGGTCGGTGACGTCGACCGCGGCGCCGGCGAGATGTCCTGATTCCAGGGCGGCAACTAGGTCGTCGGCAACCACAAGATCGCCGCGGCCGCCGTTGGCAAAGAAGGCGCCCGGCTTCATCGCGGCGAAGAACTCGGCGTTCGCCAGGCCGCGGGTCTCGGGTGTGCTGGGCATAAAGGATGCGACGACGTCTGCCTCGGCCAGGCGCTCGGGCAGGGCATCCATGCCGTCCATGTCCTCAAACACAATGGGGTAGACGAGCGGATGGCGCTTGATGCCGCGGACGTGTGCGCCCATGCTGCGGCAGAGCGTGGCAAAGTGGCCGCCGATATCGCCCGCGCCCAGCACCAGCACGTTGGCATTTTTGAGCGAGGTAACCGGCCCCAAATCCTCCCAGCGATGCTCGCGCTGCAAGTCGTGATAGCCGGGCAGGCGCTTCATCATGGAAAGGACCATGGCAAACATGTGCTCGCTCACGGCCTGGCCGTAGGCGCCCACCGAGCAAGACAGTTTGGCGTCGGCTGGCACGGTGCCGGCGGCAAGGTAGTCGTCATAGCCGGCGGTCTGCAATTGCAACAGCTGGAGATGCTCGCATGCCGTGAGCATGTCAGGGTCGATGTTGCCCAGGATCACGTCGGCATCGGCGACCTGCTTGCGCGTGGCGGCGTCGGCGCTCGTGTAGATAAAGTCCTCGCCCGGAGCGCTCGACTCAAGAATTGCGCGATGACGGTCGTTGACGGGCAGCAAAACCAGGATGTTCACAGGCAGTCCTCTCCGCTCAACCTGCAAAAAAGGGACAGGTTTATTTTGGCAGGTTTTATCAGGCAAACGTTCAAACAAAAACGCCGGATGCAAGACGGGCGTGCCCGTCAGCATCCGGCGCATCCACGGCTACCAGCTCAGCAGCTCGTAGCCGTCCTCGGTCACCACGAGCTGTACCTCGCACTGGGCCGAATCGCTGCCGTCCTTGGTGCGCACGCACCAGCCGTCGCCCTTGCTAATCTTGATATCGGGCGCTCCGGCGTTGACCATGGGCTCGATGGTAAAGACCATGCCTGGCACCATGATGGTGTCTACGTCGGGCGCCTCGGTGGTAAAGCCCACAAACGGGTCCTCGTGGAACTCCTTACCGATGCCGTGTCCGCCGTACTCACGCACCACGCTAAAGCCGGCGTCCTCGACGGTCTTTTGCACAGCCTCGGCCATAACGGAGAGCGGTAGCCATGGCTTGACGGCTGCCAGACCCGCCTCCACGCTGGCGCGGGTGACGTCGACCAGGCGCTGGCGCTCGGCCGAGACCTCGCCGATGCAGAACATGCGGCTCGAATCACTAAAGTAACCGTCCAAGATCGTGGAGCAGTCTACGTTGATGATGTCGCCCTCGTGCAGCACGTCCGTATCGCAGGGAATGCCGTGGCAGACCACATCATTGATCGAGGTGCACACGCTCTTGGGGTAGCCCTCGTAGTTGAGGTCGGCCGGCGTGCCACCGTGCTCGACGGTGTAGTCGTAGATCATCTGGTCGATCTGGTTGGTGGTCATGCCTGCGGCGATATGCTCGCCCACATAATCGAGCACGCCCACGTTGATGGCTGCCGAGCGCTTGATGCCCTCGATATCGGCGGGAGTCTTGTAGAGCGTGCGAGGCAGAACCTCCCAGCCTTCTTCCCACAAGCGCTCGAGGCGCTCATCAAAGGCGCTATGGCATTTCTTGTATTTCTTGCCGCTGCCGCACCAGCAAGCGTCGTTGCGGCCGGGCACGGGTCCTTTGTCATACATGGCTAACTTCCTTTCATTCGCAGCTAGTATAGCCCACCCACGCGTCCATAAAAGTTGCGGTGATATAGTTCCGATTTAAGCGGTTTAACAGCACAAATAGGAACTATATCACCGCAACTGATGGGGCGGGATGGCGGCACTAGCTGCTGCGTGGTTTTGCTAGTAGCTCACCTGGCAGGGAATGCCGAGGGCGCGCACGCGCGCGGCGATGGCGTCGAGCACCTCGGGCGCTGCTTTGGCAAGGCCGGCGACTGGTGTCTCGCGCGCGACCGTGTAGATGGTCGCCTCCTGCGGACGAATGCGCTCAAGCGCCGCGAGCCAGGGGGCAACATACTCCTCGCCGGTATTGTCGATGGGCTTGCCCTGATACTCGCCGGTCAAAAAGATCGTCTGGATAATAACGTGACCGTCAAAGCTTGCGAACGTCTCGATCTGGTGTTCGACGTTGTAGGGGCCAACAGGCTGGTCGAGCAGCTGGATAAACGCCGGGTCGACGGTATCGAGCTTAAGAATGTTGTCGTCGACCATCATGAGCGCGTCGTGCACCTCGGGGCGGTCGGCGCGTGTGCCGTTGGAGAGCACGGCGATCTTGGAGTTTGGGGCAAGCTCGTCGCGCAGTGCGACGGCGCCGGCGATGGCCTGTGGAAACTCCGGTGCGGCGGTGGGCTCGCCGTTGCCTGCGAAGGTGATTACATCGGGGAGCTCGCCCTCGGCTGCCATCTCGCGCAGCTTTGCCTCGAGCGCTTCGAGTACCACGGCAGCCGTGTTATACGGCTCATGGCAGGGGCGCTCGGCGTTGAGGCCGTTCTCGCAGTAGATGCAGTCGAACGTGCAGATTTTGCCGCTGGCCGGCATCATGTTGACGCCGAGCGAGAGACCAAGGCGACGGCTGCGAACGGGCCCAAAGATGGGGCTGGCATTCAAAAACGTAGACATAGGCATATGCTCCTCAAGACAATTGTGCCTAAGCATAGCATCGGCTCCAAAGCAAGGTGTGGGCTCTTGCTTTACAAGTTTCGTTTTTTCACGTCGCTCATGATGCCGTGCCATGAAAAGCCTCGGGTCGGGTAAAGTTAATCTGTTAACAAGGTGTAAAGCAATGCGGGTCCATCCAACCGTGCTGACGTGCAACTGGATGGGCATTGATGATGGGGGCACAACATGGATTTTACGGTCGAGAATGCGGGCACCACGATTGCCTGTCGCGAATATGCCGACCCGGATGTGTCGCCTGATGCTCCTGCCTTGGTGTGCGTGCACGGCGCTTGTGTCGACGGCACATTTTTCGACAGCATCGCTTGTGAGCTCAGTCGCAACTACCGCGTAATTGCCTACGACCGCCGCGGCTGTGGTGGCAGCAGCGATGCGGCAGACGGCAGCTATGATCTTGCCGCTCAGGCCGCCGATCTGCAAGCCGTGATCGAACACGTTGGCGCTCCGACAAATGTGCTTGCGCACAGCGCCGGTACGTTGGTGGCGCTGGAGCTTCTTCGTACCGAACCCCATCTCGTCGACCGTGCGATTCTGCATGAGCCGGCTGTGTCGGCCGAAGGCGTCGGCATGGGCGCAGCTCCGGTTTTGCTCGATATGATTGCGGCTGGAAAGGTTTCAAGGGCGCTCCGGCTTTTCTTGGGAGCCCTCGGCGACTTGGACCCCGAGGCTCCTGGAACGACCGAAGCAGAAGCCAAGCATGCCCTGCGCAACGGCCGCAGTTTCATGGCAAACGAATACGGGATTACTATGACCTGCGTTCCCGATTGGGATAGCGTTCGCGCGTCAAAAACGGTGGCCGCCGTGCTCCTGGGCGAGCTCTCGATTGGCACGCCCCGTGAGGCTGGTACGCGAGCGGCTGCCGAATATCTCGATTGTCTTCTCGTGACGATCCCGGGCGCGCATAACGGTCTGCGCGATCGCCCGGCAGCGGCTGCCCGGGCTGTCCGTGGCATCCTGGGGTTCTAACACCCGCAATGGCTAAAGCAGGCTTCACCCGCAAACGTTTCGGCCGTGTTAACAAATGTGCTCAAAACCTCACGTCTGCGACTTCAATCGCGCCGTCTGCCAACTCATAAGAATGTAACAGCATTCACGTACTTACCTGCATCGACAAGGTGTTACCCTTGTAGCATTTGGAACCCACCGCTACCATGCGAAACTATCGAAAGGGCCCCATATGCTCAATAATCACGAGGTCAATCTAACCGACGAGGAGGCTGCCGCTGAGGTCGCCCGCGTCGCGAAGACCTACCCCGTGGTGCGTTTGCTATCGGCCGATCAGATTAAGAGCGAGCCTAACTGCCTGCTCGCCGGCGATCGGTGTCCTTGTTTGCGCCAGTCGAGTCTTGAGGCTTTGGCAGACTCCGATGAGGTGTCGGAGCAACTGCTCAATGATGGCACTGAGTACCGCGCTCGCCTGCGCCCTCTGAAGGTCGAGGGCGAGCCTCACGTCCTGCTGATGGTGCGTCCGATTGATGAGCAAGAGGCTGCAGAAGAGGACCTTGTCTACACCGACGTGCTGACGAATGTGCGCAATCGCCGATATTACGAGGAAAAGCTCCGAAGCGCCCGCATGAATGCCAGCGTTGCGATGATCGACCTTGATGATTTTAGGGTCTTCAACGATACATGTGGCCGTCATGCCGGCGACCTTGCGCTCGGTGCTGTGGCGACAGCCATACGCAGCGGAATTCGTTCGACTGACGAGCTTGTGCGCTATGGCTGCGACAAGTTTGTGGTTGTCATGCCCAATATTCCCTCCGATGACTTCACCCGTCGCCTGCATCAGGTGTCCGATGCCGTTCGTTCCACGATTATTCCGGGCCATGAGTACGTGAGCTTGACGGCATGTGTTGGTGGCGTTCGCATTCATGGCGAGACGGTCGATGAGGGCGTTGGCCGCGCTGCCCAGTTATTGAGCCGCGCTAAGGCAAAAGCCGGTACGGTCGTGACCGATGCCGATTCCATCGAGGCCTTCCAAAGCGAAAAGCCCTTGGTGCTTATTATCGATGACTCCGAGATGAACCGAGCCATTCTCAGCGAGATGCTCAAGGACGAGTATTGCATCCTCGAGGCCGACAACGGTCGTACAGCACTCGACATGGTCGACCGCTATGGCGATGAGTTGTCGCTCGTGATGCTGGACATTGTCATGCCGGGCATAAGCGGCTTTGAGGTGCTGGCCGATCTGTCGCGCCGAACGGGTATCGACAATCTGCCTGTCATCATGATTTCGAGCGAAGATTCCGATGATATGGTTCTGCGCGCGTACGAGCTGGGCGCCTCGGACTATATCAACCGCCCGTTTGACTCCCGTATCGTGCGCCGCCGCGTAAGCAACACCATCCGCCTGTACGCCAAACAGCGCCGCCTGACGAGCCTGCTGTCCCAGCAGTACAACGAGCGCGTCAAGAACAGTCGCATGCTCATCGACATCATGGCCGGCGTCATGGAGCTTCGCAACGGCGAGAGCGGCAGGCACGTTACGAACATCGAGAAGCTGACCGAGCTGCTGCTTGGCTGTCTGGTCCAGCGTAGCGGCACGGTCTCCCTCGACAATGAGGAACGCTCTACGATCGCCTTGGCTTCGGCGCTGCACGATATCGGCAAGATGTCGATTGACGATGCGATTCTCAACAAGCCCGGACGCCTTACGTCCGAGGAGTTCGAGATTATGAAGACGCATACCACGATCGGCGCCGACATGCTGCTTGAGCTGGGTAGCCATCACGCCGGCAATGCGCTTATGGAATATGCGTACCAGATTGCGCGTTGGCATCACGAGCGCTGGGACGGCAAGGGTTATCCCGATGGCCTTAAGGGCGACGAAATTCCCATTGCCGCGCAGGTGGTTTCGGTGGCTGACGTGTACGATGCGCTGACGAGCGTGCGCGTGTACAAGGACGCTATCCCGCACCAGGAAGCGATTCAGATGATTCTGGACGGCAAGTGCGGTGAGTTTAACCCGCTGCTGCTCGACTGCCTGCTCGAGGTGCAAGACCAAATTGCCGAGACGTTGGCACGCCCCGCCGACGTCGTCGCGTTTCCCACGATTTAGTTTGACCAAAGGAGTTTTAATCCATGATTTCCATGCGTGAGGCGTATGAGAAGATCGGCGCTAATTATGATGACGCGTGCGCTCGGCTGATGGGCGAGGAAATGCTTGCCCGCTTTGCCCTCAAGTTTTTGGATGACGAGAGCATGGACAAGCTGGAGGCCGCCATGGCGGCAGGAGACGCCGAAGGTGCGTTTATGGCAGCGCACACGCTCAAGGGCGTGAGCCAGAACCTGGGATTCGATAATCTGTACGAGCCGGCGGTCGTGGTGACCGAAGCGCTGCGCGGCGCCGATGCCGTTGACGGCGCTCGCGAGAGAATGCATGCGCTGCAACAGCAATATGCGGCAACGATGTCGGCCCTGCGCGAGGCGGCCGAGTGAGAGCTCGCGAGCTTTGATGACTATGAGAGTGGATAATCTCCCGTTTTAGGCCCGGTGGCGGCCTCAAAGTGGGAGATTATCCACTCTCGTTCGATACGTGTTCAAAAATCCACTCTCACCCCTTCTGATTAGTGAATGGCCTATGCACACTGTCGGGGCTTTCCGCATGCAATCCATATCGTTGTTCGATAAACTGTTCGAATAACGATAGAGTCGATGAGGGTGAGTGTATGTCCAACAGCGTTCAGCGTATGGCCAAGGCGGGCGAAAATATCAGGAAGCTTGGTTTTTGCATGGCAGCCGTTTTTGCAGGGATGCTCGTCGCTTTTGCCGCGTTGGTTGTTTACGTGATCTGGTATGCGGTTACAAACGTTGCTTCTGTCGATTCTTTCGGCGTCGTGACGCTTCTCAATGGCGGGTGCATCGTTATCCCAAGCGGACTGTGCCTGGCACTCGTCGTGGGTATTTCGCTTGTCGTTTTGTGCGGGATCAGCCGTAACATCTCGCGAGGCGTCTCGCCCTTTACCAAGACGCATGTGCGGCTTATCCGTGTTCTCGCGCTTGCCTTTGCTGTTAACGCCGCGGTTTCGCTTGTTGGTGCCTATGGATCGGTCAATCTCACCATTGGCGGACTGGAGCTTTACATCGTGCCTCATTCCTTCGTTATTGAGATTTGCCAAGGCGCTACCTTTGATGCGGGGTCGTTTATCGGCGCAGTTGTCTGTTTGTTTATCTCGGCGATCTGGAGTTATGCCTCGCTGCTCCAAGAGCAGTCTGACGAGCTTGTGTAGGAGGAAACATGAGCTATCTCATCATCGAGCTTGAGACGCAGCTGCTTAAGACCGGAAAGACCAGTGCTGATCTGATTCGGGCTACGGGGCATACTCCGGCTAATATTTCAAAGCTTAGAAACGGAAAGATAAAAGCTATTCGCCTAAAGACGCTTCTCGATATCTGTGATGAGCTTGATTGTCAACCGGGAGATATTATTCAGCGCGTGAGCGAGAAAGAACTTGAGGAGCTTATTGTCGAGCGCGCGAAAAATGTCGTGAGACAGATGCGGGATGGCGGAGGCAACGAGGCGTCGCTTCCGACATCAGTCTTCGCTGTCGATTTGAGTGACGAGTAGCTTAAGGCGAACAACTAAAACGAAATATCAGCGTGAAGGGACTCGTGTCTAACACGGGTTCTTTCTTTTAGATTATCTTGACAAATACGAGTTATCGAAAAACAATAACAACTATGGAAAACGATAAAGGAAAGAAGGGGCGATATGAGCGGTTTTGCTATCAAGCAGAACGGGAGGCCAATGAACGCATCAGCGATAAAGCTATCAAAAGTATCAAAGCGCTACGGGAAACGGCGCGTTTTGCATGACGTTTCCTTCGAGGTGCATCAGTCTGAGCTCTGTGCCCTTGTCGGTGCAAACGGTGCGGGCAAAAGCACGCTAATTAAAATCGTCTTGGGCATCTGTGAGCCATCGTCGGGGAGCGTGGAGCTCTTTGGAGGCAAGTCAAAAAGAGAGCTTAGCCTGATGCGGACGCGTGTCGGCTATGTACCAGATTCCAGTGGAGCATACCAATCTCTCAGTGCGGCTGAGAATCTTCGGATCCGATGTGCGGAATGGGGGCTCGATGAGAAGCGTGAGATTCCTCGCGTTTTGAGCCTAGTCGGGCTGGACATCGATGAAAAAAAGAGCGTAGGCAGTTTTTCTCTGGGAATGAAACGGCGGCTGGATATAGCTACAGCTTTGTTGGGTGACACGGACGTGCTAGTTTTCGATGAGCCGGCAAATGGATTGGATCCGTTGGGCATCGAGAGTATATGGGCCCTTATCGGTCGATTGAATCGAGAGCAGGGTAAGACCATGCTCATCTCTAGTCATGATTTGGATGAGCTGGCATCGGTTGCAACAAGCTGCCTGTTTATTCATGACGGCGAACTGCTAAAAAAGGAATCGATGGACGTCATAAGGGATGAGGCGTCGTCCCTAAAAGAGTATTACAGGCGCTTGATGAAGGCGGTCTCGCTATGAAGCGGGCGATCCATCCCATAAAGGCAGATATGATGCGTTTGCACAGAATGTTCCCGGCGCAGTTTGGTCTTGCGCTTATGTTGACGTTCGGTCTTCTCTTTGGCGTCATCCTAAATAACGGAGCAACGTTGCTAGCCTTTGGCAATGGCGTTTGTGGGGAGGATATTGGTTTCATCTGGAATGTAATCGACCCTTCTGCGCCTGACGAGTCCCTTGCGCGCAGTGCTTTTGCCGGTACATCCCTGTTCGTCCCACTCATCATTTGTCTGGTGCTTTTACAGGAGCATGGCTATAAAGAGGGGTACCGAATTTCTTCGGCAAGAGGCCTCGCCCGCTTTAATGGGGCTCTGGCACACGTGCTTTCGTCTGCTTTAATGATTGTCGCAGCATATAGCGTGCTTTGCCTTCTTCTGCTTGCAATAGCCATAATACGTGGGGGACAAAACTGCACGCACGGAATGCTGGCTGCATTTTTGCCTGCGATGTTAATCAACGCCGTATTGGTGATATCGGTTGCGTTGGAGACGGTGACCATCTATCGGATCACTAGCAGCGCTGTATTTAGCGGGGCTGCGGTGATAATTGGATTTGTCATGAGCCTGACGCTCTACGGAGCTTACCTTCAGTCGCCCATACCATCCTTGCGATGGATCTTCTTTCTTCCGGGGCCGTACCTTGGAGTCGGATGTGCCCTTGGGTATAGCGATATGGGCCAGCTCACGCTTCTGGGGTATGGCGCGGCAGCCGGCTGTCTATCGGTATTGATTTACACTCTCGTGACCTGTCATGTCGGAGGTGTGCTCAATGGCTCGTCAGATTAAAAGGTTCCTCCATTCAGAATTGAAGCATGTGAGCAAATGGGCATACGCCTTAATCCTGGCAATTTATGCGTGCATGGTGGTATCGCAGCTTAATTCTTTCCCGATGTGGTTCTGTAGCCTCCGTGAGAACAGTTTCTTGGGCTTTTTCCCAGACCCGACGCTTCGGCTATCGGCAGAGGATGTCCTTCTATTTGGTAATGCAGAGGTTTTTCGCGGTCTGCTGTTCAACGTGGCCCCGTTGGCTCACGCATTGTTCTTTCCGTTCATCGCGGCTTGCATTGTTCCGTGCTTTGTCAGTTCGGGCTTTGTTGAGGAACCGTGGGGGTTGTCGGAGGCTCGGGGAGGGAAGCGTGTGTGCGCTATCGTTGCGCGAGCGATGCTGTCTTCTTTCGCCCTTTTGGGCACCTTTGTCCTGTCGAGCGTCGTTTTGTACCGTCTTAACTGCGCGATCGTTTCGGATGCACAACAGTATTTCAACCTAGATATATTTTGCTATCGACTTCTTCTGACCAGTGTCGTCTGCCTGGCATACACGGTCTCTAGCGTGATCGTTGTTTCTTATTTTGGGTCTGGCTTCGGTCCCATTGGCATGTTGTTGCTTGTCAACGTCGTAGCGATCTACATACAGCTCGGAGCCGATTCCATGCTTCCGCTTCCGTCCTCGATGCTCATGTGGACTTGTGGTGTGACCCCGTTGGGGAATGGCCAATGCGTTTCAATATTAATTGACTGCCTAATAAACGTAGCAAGCGTTTTAGCCATCTGCTTTACCGTCGACCGATTGCGGTCGAGATTTCTTTGACTTTTTGCGAGGGATGATCATACCGAGCATACCAAATACAGGGGGGCAGGCACCGTGGCTGGTGTCCGCCCCCCTGGCTTAGGAGGCTTTAACCTGAGTGGTTTGCGAGCTAGCGGGCTCGCTTAACCTCGGCCGCCGCCTCGACAAACGACTTCCACAGGTTAAAGTCGGTCTCGAGCGTCTGCCAGGTGTACTCGGGGTGCCATTGCACGCCCAGGCAGAAGGGCTGGCCCTCGACCTCGATGCACTCGGGTACGCCATCGGTTGCCTGGGCGACCAGGCGCGTGTGCTTGCCCAAGCGATCGACGCAGCAATGGTGCGCCGAGTTGGTCTGGATGAGCTTGTGCCCGCCAAGCGCGCGCTCCAGCAGCGAGTCCGGTACGACCTCGACGGGATGCACGGGGTCGTTGAGCACGTGGGTGTGACGCCACTGCGTGCGGCCCTCACGCGCACCCAGGCTCGGCACGTCCATGCACAGGGTGCCACCGGTGGCGACGTTTAACAGCTGCGTGCCGCGGCAGGTGGTAAAGAGCGGCTTTTTGGCGCGGAGCACCTCATTGACCAGCTTGAACTCAAAGCGATCGCGGATCTCGCAGCACAGCGTGGGGTCGTAAGGGCGCTCGTCGCCCCAGCGCTTGGGGTTGACGTCCGGGCCTCCGGGGATGGCGACGCCGTCGGCGATGTCCACGTAATGGCGGATGACCTCGATATCCTCGGTGATGGACATCTGCAGCGGCAGGCCGCCGGCGGCAAGGATGGCATCGACAAAGACGCTTGCGATCTCCTCGTTGGGGGAGAGCATCTCGCTCAAAAACGGCTTTGCCTCTTCCCAACGCGGCGCGACGAGGATGAGTGGGCGGTCGGCGGGGGCGACGTCGACATGTGGGGTGTAGGACGATGAAGTGCGAGTTCCGATCATAGGTGCTGCTTTCGAATCTAAAGGTGACAGGGCGCATGAGAGACGTAGGACAACACTTTCAATGGATTTGTCCCACGGGGTGGCTGGCTAGTGACCCTTGATGGAGTTGAGGAAGTCCTGGGCGCGCTTGGTCTGGGGATGGTCGAAGAACTCGTCAGGCGTGCCGGTTTCCACGATCTGGCCGTCGGCCATAAACACGACGCGATCGGCCACACGGCGGGCAAAATTCATCTCGTGCGTGATGACGATCATCGTCATGCCCTGCTGGGCCAGGCGAACCATGACCTCGAGCACCTCGTTGATCATCTCGGGATCGAGGGCACTCGTAGGCTCGTCAAATAGCATGGCCTTGGGCTGCATGGCGAGCGAGCGGGCGATGGCCACGCGCTGCTGCTGGCCGCCCGAGAGCTGCGCGGGCACCTTGTCGGCCTGCTCGGCCACTCCCACGCGACCCAGCAGGTCCATGGCGCGCTCGCGAGCCTCCTCCTTGGATACGCCCAACACGTCAACCGGACCCAGCATGACGTTCTGCAGCACCGTCATGTGCGCGAACAGGTTGAACTGCTGAAACACCATGCCCAGCTCGGCGCGCATGCGGGCAAGGTCCTTGCCTTCTTGTGGCAGGGGCTGGCCTTCGATGAAGATCTCGCCCGAGTCGATGGTCTCTAGGCGGTTGATGGTGCGACACATAGTCGACTTGCCCGAGCCCGAGGGGCCAATCACGACGACGACCTCGCCGCGGTCGACCGACAGGTTGATGTCGTTGAGAACGTGCAGGTCGCCATAGTGCTTATCGACGTGCTTGAGCTCGATCAGCGGCTGCTTGTCGGTAGAAGAAGTGCTCTGTGCCATGGTGCTCGGCTCCTTATTCCTAGAAATCGTAAATCGTTAGCGGATGATGGTCGCGCCGGTCTTGTGCGAAACATAGATGGCGGCCTTGTTGATCGCGACGTTGATGAGGATGTAGATGACCGCAATCACCAGGTAGACCGACACGAGCGCGTCGTAGTTGGTGATGAGCACGCGGGCGTTTTGCATCAGGTCGGGGTAGCTCACCACGTAGGCGACGGTGGTGTCCTTGACCACAACCACGAGCTGCGAGATCAACGACGGGATGATAAAGCGAATCGCCTGGGGCAGCACGATTTTAAAGGTGATTTTGGCCTTGGAGAGGCCGAGCGCCTGGGCCGCCTCGACCTGGCCGCGCGGTACGGCGTTGACGCCGGCGCGGAAGATCTCGGCCAGTACGCCGGCCGCGGCGAGCGCGACGGGCAGCGTGAGCATCCAAAACGACGGCAGCGCGATCTTGTACTGGGGCAGCACCAAAAAGAAGAAGTAGATGAACAGCAGGCTCGGCACGCCGCGGAAGAAGTCGGTGAGCACGCGGCAGACCAGCTGTAGCGGCTTGATGTCGCTCGTGCGGCCGAGCATGAGAGCGAGGCCCAGAACCAGCGCGATGGCGCCGGCGGTGAGTGCAACCTTAACGGTGCCCTCAAAGCCGGCAAGCAAGAACTTCCAGGTGGTGAGGTGCGTAAAGAAGTACCAGTAATGGACCGAGAGCTGGCCGGTCACATAAAAGCGCTGCAGCACGAGGGCAATGAGCGCGGCCACGGCAACGAGCGAGATGGCGGTGCCAATGCGAATCTTGGCGCGCATCTTGGGGCCGGGAGCCTCGTAGAGCGCATCGCGCATAGTGAGCGCGGGGGAGGAGTGCTTGCTCATCGGAGGATCCTCACCTTCTTATCGATGTAGTTGCCAATGTGGCTCACCACAAAGGCCGTGCCCAGGTAGCCGAGGGCCGAGATAAAGAACGCGGCGACGCCACCGAGCGAGCGCGTGTTGATGTAGCTCACGACGCCGGTGAGCTCCTGCGGTTGAAGCGGCACCTGGCTGCCGAGGGCGGTGGTGAGCATGACAGCGATAAAGAGGTTCGTCATGGGCAGCACGCTCGAACGCAATGCCTGCGGAATCACGATTTTTGCGAGGATGCGGTTAAAGCTCATGCCGAGCGAACGTGCGGCTTCGACCTGACCGACGCCGACGGTGTTGATGCCGCTCATAAAGTTCTCGGAGCCAAAGGCTGAGCCCAAAAGGACCGTGGCGACGATAACGCAGGTGCGGTAGGGCAGGACGACCTTGAGCGGCGGCAGCGCGTAGACGACGATGATGAGCAGCGCAATGCCGGGGATGTTACGGAAGACCTGGACATACAGGTCGCCGAAGACGCGCAGCGGCTTGAGCGGCGACACGCGCATCACGGTGACGGCGACGGCCAGCACCATGGCGATGACAAACGACTCGAGCGTCATGCCCCAGGTTGCTAGCAGGGCGTCGATATAGTTCTGGCCATAGAGCGACCAGAGCTCGGAGAGACTCATGCGGACCTCCCGCCGATAAGGAAAGGGGCTCCCGTGTGTACGGAAGCCCCGACAACTCAGTGAGGAAACAGTTTACCGCAATAAAGCGCATCATGCGTTTCCGTATGGTTTCGTTGCGGTCGTTACCAGGCTCGCTGCCTAGGCGCCGATCTCGGGCAGCTCGGGAACATTGGTGTCGCCCGTACGGTCGCCAATGCAGATCTGCCACAGCTCGGTCCAGGTGCCGTCGTCCTCGATCTTCTTAAGGAAGTCGTTGACAAAGGCGACACCGTCGGAATCGAGCGGCAGGCCGATGCCGTAGGGCTCCTTGCTGCCGAAGGGCTTGCCGGCAATCTTGTACTTGCCGGGCTCGCGGACCAGGGCGCTCTGCTGCATGTTGTTGTCGATGACGTAGGCGTCAACACGACCCTGCTGGAGTGCCTGGCGGGCCTCCTCGTCGGTCTTGAACTCCTGCTGGCTGGCCTTGGGAGCGAACTCCTCCAGGATGGCGGGGCCGTTGGAGCCGGACTGGACGGCGACGTTCTTGTCGGCCAAGTCGTCGACGCTCTTGATGTCGTCGTTATCGGCGAGCACCAGGATGGCCTGCTGGGTGTAGTAGTAGGGACCGGCGAAGGAGACGAGCTTCTTGCGCTCATCGGTGATGGTGTAGGTGGCGAACACGGCGTCGACCTGGCCGTTCTGCAGCACGGACTCACGCGTGTCGGAGGTCACCTGGGTGATCTCGACCTTGTTCTCGCCCAGGATGTAGTTGGACAGGAGCTGTGCGATGCCGGCGTCGAAGCCGCGGGTCTTGCCATCCTTCTCGTTGAGGAGGGAGAAGAGCGTGGAGGTCTGAACGCCACCGATCTTAAAGACGCCGGCGTTCTTGACGGCAGTTGCCCAAGTGCTAGCGGCGATGGCATCGTCATCGGCCTTGGGGCCGTTGTCGACGAGCTTGTCGAATGCCTTGGCGTCGAGGGTGGTGGAAGCCTCGGTGTCGTCGGAGCTCTTGGAAGAGCCGGCGGCGGAACCCTTGTCGGCCTCGGCGCTGGTGTCAGAGCAGCCGGCAAGACCAAGGCCGGCGACGGTTGCGAAGGTGGCGGCAACGAAGCCGCGGCGGTCGAGAACGACCTGCTGGGAGAGGTTCTTGCTCATGGTAGAACACCTTTCTCAATAAAATCCCTAGCGGTTGAGTAGAGTTATACCCTATCGCGCTCAAATGGGTCAACATGAAATAACTCAGAAACATACTTACCTTATGGGTTATTCTACCTACCATAAAGGGATAGGCACCTTTGTGGTGGTTTGGGCTGGTACGGCGGCCGGTCTCGTTGTTTTGTCTCAATCTGTAACATCTGCAGCCATTTTTGCCGAGTAACTGTTACAGATCGAGATTTTTTCCTTAGGGGGATTTGAATGTCTCGATCTGTAACAGTTAGACGGGAATTCGGGCCATGGATGTTACAGATTGAGATAATCGCGTCGCGAAAATAAAAACCTCCGCAGGGGTGCTTCCCTTGCGGAGGTTTTTTACTCGTTGAGTAGCCTTACGGCTTCGGCGGCCATGTTCTCGACCGTCATGCCGTTCTGAGCGAGCAGCTCGTTGGGGTCGTAGCGGTCGGGGAAGCCCTTGGCGATGCCGAAGGTGCGCGTGCGCACAGACGTGCAGGCCAAGTAGCACGCGACGCGCTCGCCCCAGCCGCCGTCCAAGATGCCGTCCTCGAGGGTGACGACAACGCGATGCTCGGCGGCAAGGCTGTCGAGGAACTCGCGGTCAAGCTCGGTTGCAAAGCGAGGGTTGACGAGCGTGGCCTCGATGCCGTACTCGGCAGCCAAGCGGTTTGCCACGCGCTCGCCCAGCTCAAAGAAATCGCCAAGCGCGAGCACGGCCACGTCGCGGCCCTGGCGCACCACGTTGTAGCGAACGGCGCTGTAGTCGGTGTCTTCGGCAGGCGCCAGGTCGGGGCGGCTTACCAGGCCAATGCCCGGTACACGGATTGCTACAGGATGCTCGCGGTGGTCGAGCGACCAGCTCAGCATGGACAGATATTCCTCCATGCAGGCCGGTGCCAAGTAGTGCATGTTGGGAAGACCGCCCAGCATGGAAATATCAAAGAACGAAAGGTGCGTCTCGGACGTAGTGCCAAAGATTGATGCGCCAAACACTAGGATCGTCGCCGGGGCATCGTTGAGGCACAGGTCGTGCCACAGCTCGTCGTAGGCGCGCTGCAAAAACGTGCCGTACACGCCAAAGACTGGCTTGGCGCCCGAGCGCGCAAGCGCGGTGGCAAAGGTCACGGCGTGCTCCTCGGCAATGCCCACGTCAACAAACTGCTTGCCTGCCGCGGCGCGAAGCTCGGGTGTAAAGCCCATGATGTAGGGCGTGGCGGCCGTGATGCCCACGACCTGCGGATCGTGCTCGATGGCGGCGCTGAGCGCCTCGCCCGTAATGTCGGCATAGGTGCGCGGTGCGGGCTCGCTCGGATGGCCCGGGCAGAGCTTGCGCCCAGTCGCCATGTCAAACGGACCCACGTGGTGCCAGCGCTCGGGGTCGCTCTGGGCCGGCTCAAAGCCCTTGCCCTTGGCGGTGGAGACGTGCAGCACGATGGGATGATCGATATTGCGCAGTTCCTGCAGCGCGTCGACTAGGGCCAACACATCGTTACCGGCGTCCAGATAGCGGTAGTCGAGCCCCATCGCGCGGAAAACGTTGCGCTCACAGGTGCCGTTGCTGGCGCGCAGCTCGGCCAGATTGCGATACAGGCCGCCATGGTTCTCGGCAATGGACTGGTCGTTATCGTTGACGATGATGATCAGGTTGCTGTCGAGCTCGGCGGCATTGTTAAAGCCCTCAAACGCCAGACCGCCCGAAAGCGAGCCGTCGCCAATGATGGTAATGACGTTGTAGCTGTCGCCCGCCAGATCGCGGGCGTGTGCCAAGCCGCAGCCCAGACTCACCGATGTGGAGGTGTGGCCCATGGCGAACAGGTCGTGCTCGGACTCGTCGGGATTGGCAAAGCCAGAAGCCTCACCATAACGCTCCGGATTGATATAAGTGTACGCACGCCCAGTCAGCGCCTTGTGGGCGTAGGTCTGGTGCGAAACGTCAAAGACAATCTTGTCGATGGGGGAGTTAAACACGCGATGGAGCGCAACCGTAAGCTCAACGACGCCCAGGTTGGGGGCAACGTGCCCGCCGACGGCGGCGGAGCTTTCGAGGATTGCCTGACGGATCTCGCCGCAGAGCAGCGGAAGCTCGGCGCGGTCGAGAGCCTTGACGTCCTCGGGCGTTGTCGTTTGCGTAAGCAGCATCGTTGTGGGTTACTCCATGCGAATCGTGCGCCGGCACTCCCTCGGCCGGCACAATTGCACAAGACAGTCTCGCACATTTTGGCGTTTGATATGTGACGGCGGCGCGGTAATTCGCCAACTGGTGGGGCAAAACGTTTTGTCCGATGCCATACTGGTAGATTCGATGATGATTTTATTCAATGCGTGCAGGCCGTGGCTTGCCACCGTGAGCCGCTGGAAGGAGGCAGCATGTCCGATACCGTTCGTGCCGAGAAAATCGCGCGCGAGGTCGACGATGCCGCCCGTCAGCTTGCCCAGGCGGGCCGCTTGGACCTGATGCATGAGTTTATCCAACATGGCGATGTGACGGTTTATGCACATGTGACCTCGGTGGCGCGGGCAAGTCTGTCCTTTGCCGAGCGCCTGGGCCGCGTCGGTATCTCCGTCGACCGCTTATCGCTGCTGCGCGGGGCCCTGCTGCACGATTACTTTCTCTATGACTGGCACGATCCCGACCCAAGCCATCGGCTGCATGGCTTTCGCCACCCGTTTTTTGCCTTGGCGCGTGCGGAGGAAGATTTTGAGCTGACGCCGCGCGAGCGGAATATTATCGTACGGCATATGTTTCCGCTGGTACCGGTGCCGCCGACGTGTCGTGAGGCATGGATTGTGTGCCTGGCGGATAAATGGTGCGCGCTGCGCGAGACGATTGCCGGCCGTCTGCCGCGCAAAGGCGGCGCGAACGATTTGAACGAGGGCTCGAGTGACGGCTCGAGCAAAGAATCGAACGAAAAGAGGAGTGGGTAGACGGTGGGAACCACGATCGACATGGCATTTGACGGCGCGACGCTTGCCGCCTGTCCGCTCTCGGCGCTGGTACTCTCGTTTGCCTTCTACGGTTTTTGCGGCTGGGTATGGGAGTCGACAGTCTGCGCCATGCTCAACCACGGACGCTTTGCCAACAGCGGCTTTTTGCTGGGGCCGTGTTGTCCCATCTACGGTGCGGGCGGCATCGCGTGCTGGTTGCTGCTGCGTGGAATCCCAGACGCCTCGAGCCAGTTTGTCGCTGCCGCGCTCGTATGCAGCGTGATCGAATATAGCGTGGGCGTGCTGTTGGAGAAAACGACGGGTGCCCGGTTTTGGGATTACTCGCATCTGCCGTTTAACCTGCACGGACGCATCTGCCTGTACTGGGCCTGCGCGTTTGGCTTGGGTGCGTTGTGCATTTGCCGTTTAGTGGAGCCGGCATTGCTGGGGCTGCTTGGCCATCTGCCGGTGCTGATTGTGCGGCTGTCCGCCTTTATCGTCGCGGTCGCGATGATGGTCGATGCGGTGTGCTCGTTGGCCAGCTGGCGCCGCCTGTCCGATCAGCTTGAGCGTGTGCGTGCCGACCTTGCCGACCGCATCAATGAGTCGCTTGCCGACGCCTCCGACTCTATGCTCGAACGTATTCCCGATTCGGCGATCGACTCGGTGGCGCAGACGCATATCCGCGGTCGCGCCGTTAACGCTTGGCTGGCCGAGCTGGGCGACGCGGCGCTCGATGCCCTGCGCGAGAAGGCTTCGATGCCGACGTTTATCTCGGATGGTGCTCGCGGCCTGGCGCTCGCTGCCCGCCGCGTGGCCGATGCCGCGCCGAGCGTGCCCCGTCCGTCGCTCACCCGTCTCCGTACCGGCAAGCGCATAAGCCGTCCGGTGCCGAGTGTGTCGCTCAGCCGTCGTGACCTGCGCTTCTTTAACGCCTTCCCGCGTCTGCGCATCAATCGCTACGAGGGTGTCATCCGAGCTACCGACCTCCGCGACCGAGCCCGCGAGCTGTTCCGCCGCTAGCCGGGACGGGCGTGTTTGCGGCTTCCTTGCTCGCGTGTTTCCCGTTCGTTTCGCACCCGTTGCTGCGCCGTTTCCAAGATTGCGGCACCGTTTCCATTCGACAACGCAGCGTTTAACAACGCCGTATCTGGTCTACACCAGTTGCCCCTCGGCCGCATTATGGGCGCCGACAACGTTCATGCGACAAAGGGGGAGCGAATGTACGATACGGGATCGACAACGTTTATGCTCATCTGCACCATGCTCGTGTTTTTAATGACACCGGGTCTGGCGTTTTTCTATGGCGGCCTGTCCAGGCGCAAAAATGTCATCAACACCATGCTTATGTGCTTTGGCGCCATTGGCCTGGTTGGTGTGCTGTGGATTGTCGCCGGCTGGTCGCTGGCCTATGGTGGCGACGGCGCGAACCCGTTTATTGGAGGCCTTGACCAGCTGCTGTGCCTGCCGGTACTCAACCAGGTGCTGCAGGCGGCCGAGGGCACCGCCGCGGACGGTGCCGTCTACCCTCAGATCATCAATATCGCCTTCCAGATGGCGTTTGCCATGATCACGGCCGCCATCGTCACGGGCAGCCTTGCCGGACGCGTTAAGTTTGGCGCCATGACGGCCTTCCTGGGCATTTGGCTGCTTGTGGTTTACGCGCCGCTCGCCCATATGGTGTGGGGCGGCGAGGGCTCCTTTATCGGCGACATCATCGGCGCACTCGACTTTGCCGGCGGCGACGTGGTACACATTTCGTCCGGTCTTACCGGCCTGATTCTCTGCCTGATGCTCGGCCGTCGTCGCGGTTTTGGCATGGTGAGCTATCGCCCGCATAACGTGCCGTTTGTGGCGCTGGGCGCCGGTCTGCTTTGGTTTGGCTGGTTCGGCTTTAACGGCGGCAGCGAGTTCAAGGCCGACGCCGTGGCGGCGCTTGCCATCCTCAACACCGTGACGGCCAGTGCGGCGGGCATGGTCTCGTGGCTTGCCGTCGAGCGCGTGCACACCGGTCGCCCTACGCTGGTGGGTGCCAGCACCGGTCTGGTCGCGGGCCTCGTGGTGGTCACGCCGGGCGCGGGTTTTGTCGAGCCGTGGGCGGCACTGGTCATGGGCCTGATCGTCTCGCCCGTCTGCTATTTCGCCATCAGCCATCTTAAGACCAAGTTCGGCTACGACGACGCGCTCGACGCGTTCGGCTGCCATGGCATCGGCGGCATCCTGGGCGGCGTGCTCACGGGCCTGTTCTGCGTGCCGGAGCTTTCGTGGACCGGCAAGGGCGGCCTGTTCTACACGGGCGACGTGTCGCTGCTCGTCTCGCAGATCCTGGGTATTGTGGTGACGGTCGTTATCGTATTGGTGCTCGATTTGGTGATTGCCGCGGTGGTCAAGGCGCTGTTCCACGGCAGCCTGCGCGTGGACGAGGCTGACGAGGCGCTGGGTCTGGATGCCAGTCAGCACGGCGAGAGCGCGTATCCCTCGTTCTCGGGACTCGATTAGCAGCTTCCCCAAGCTCCGCACCTTGCCCTTCAAACCGTCGCGCGGCTTCCCCAGGCACCGCACCTTGGGTTTCAAACCGTCGCTTGCGTACCAAAGTACGCGGCGCTCCTCTTTCAACCCAATCTGCGGCACCTGGGAAACCCGCCGCATTGAATGGCAATTCATTTCTTTGATAAAGAGAGGAATTCACTATGAAGAAGATTACGGCGATCGTTCGTGCTGAGAAGCTTGAGGTTCTTAAAGACGCGCTGTTTGCTGCTGATGTTCGCGGCATGACTATCAACCAGGTGCAGGGCTGCGGCGCGCAGCATGGCTGGAAGGAATACGTGCGCGGCAACGAGCTGCTCGTCAACACGATCCCCAAGGTGCAGTTCACCCTCATCTGCGCCGACGAGCATGTCGACGGTATCGTTGACATTATCTGCAGCGCCGCTCGCACCGGTGCCGTCGGCGACGGCAAGATTTGGGTCGAGCCGGTCGAGGATGTTATCCGCATCCGTACCGGCGAACACGGCCCCGCCGCGGTGTAGAATCGACCGCCTGCCATCCGCAACGTTAAAATGCTGCAATGAGGCATAAGGCTTGTGTTGCGGATGGGCGGATTATGGGTCGCAATAAATATCCCGAGGAGACGGTCACGAAGATTCTCGACGCGGCACTGGAGCTATTCTGTGCACAGGGTTATGAGGGGACGAGCATTCAAGATATCGTTGACCGTCTCAATGGCATGACCAAGGGCGCTGTCTATCATCACTTCAAGAGCAAAGAAGAGATTTTCAACGCCGCGTTTGATCGGGCGATGACTCCGATTGTTGAGCACCGTCGCTCGATGCTTGGCGTCGGTAATATGACCGGAGCCCAAAAGCTCAAGCGGCTGTACGCGCCCGAGTCCGTCGTTCCGCAAATTGAACTATGGGCACGCATGCGTCCTGCAGCAGATCCGGTAAAAAGCTCGCGTTTACTGGCGATGCAGTACCAGGGCTCATTTGACGAGTCGGCCGATGGCTATCTCTTGCCGGTGATCGAGGAGGGCATCGCCGACGGATCCATTGCGTGCGAATGCCCGCGCGAAGCGGCAGAGGCCGTATCGTTGCTGGCGAATCTCTGGTTGCTGCCACTGTTTCGTCCGCTTGAACCCAAGGATCGAATGCTCGCTCGCGCTCAATGTTTGGCGCAGATGGCCGCCGCGGTGGGACTCGATTTGGGTGAGGAAGTGCTCCAGACAACGGCACGGATTTGGGACGTATGGGACCGTGCCGGGTGGTAATATAGATACTGACGGTATGTAATAGATTTGAGAGGGCAGCTTCGGTTGCCCTTTTCAAGTCGAAAAATACATACTAACGGTATGTATAGGGGGCGGACTTATGGCTGGGCTGAGAGACGTCGGCGTCTCGTTGAAATCAAAAACAGTGCGGTCAATCAGGCTCGCGGAACTTCTGGTTGCGCAGCTGTGCACGTATGCGATGCTGTCGGCCCTGTGCTTTGCGTATCCACTTTACTTGTTCGATTACAGTGGATCGTCAACGTTATATGGCGCCGTCGTGGCGACGGCGTTCATACCCGGCGTACTCGCAACTCCGGTTGGCGGAATCTTGGCGGATCGGGGAAGACATCGCGAGGTCCTCGTGGCCCTTGGCATTGCTCTGATGACTGCATCGCTGCTGTCTATCCCCATGAAGCGCTCGTTGCCTCTTGCGGTCGTCGTAGTAGCGATACTTTGTGTTCAATATGGTGTTCAATCGCTGCTGAAGCCAATGCTCCAAATTGAGACGGTGCGCATGGCGGGTGAAGAGAAGGTTGAGCGGGCCACTGCATTGGTTTCGCAGATGACCATGGTGAGCAATATCTTGGGCCCTGTGGTCGGGACGGCAGTCTATGGGTGCTTTGGCATCGATACTCTTTGCACAACCGCGTCGGTGGCGTTTGCGATTTCAGCTCTCTTGTTTGGGGTCGCACTCAAGCAAAATGCCTCATCTGAAACGATGAGAGACGGCGCGACTCGCACGACATGCCGAAACGATTTTCGGGAGTCGATTCGGTATCTGTTGCAAAATGCATCATTGGTCGCTGTGATTTTGCTTGCCGCCGTTTTGAACCTTGCGTTGGTTGGGCTAACGATTGGCGCTCCCATTATTGTTACAAAGCATCTCGGCATGCAATCGTCCTGCGTTGGGATAGTTGAGGTTGCTATGGGCTTGGGTGGTCTTGCCGGCAGTGGCTTGGTCGGCATTTGGCCGCATCGCTTTTCTTTCAATGACATATGTCGATATGTTGCGATGATCTGTTTTGGAGTCGCACCGATTATTGTCGCGCAACTGTTCGGCGCAGATGCATACGTGTTCACCGTGTTTGCGGTTGGTTCGGCATGGGTCATGGTGTGGGCAAGCATTGCGTCGGTTGAAATCATCGCGTTTGTTCAGCGGGCAGCGCCGACTGAGCTCTGCGGAAAAGTGCTTTCGGTCGTTTACATGGTCCTTTCCTGCGCAACGCCGATCGGCCAATTGACGTACGGGGTTGCATATGATCGATGGACACCGGCGATTGTATTCGCAGCCATGTTAGCGGTGCTGACGTTGACGACGGCGCTGTTGTATCGGCTGAAAAGTCGCTTGTAGCGATTGTCTTAACGAGCCGGGGCGCCGTTGCTTTGCAGAAGCGAATGTCCCGGCGCGCTGGAACACCCTTGCATGGGCGTGCCTCTCTTTCGTCTAAAATAACGTGCAGATGAAAGAGAGGCACGCCCATGATCAAGATGTTCGCGAGTGACTTAGACGGAACGCTGCTTAACGCCCTGCACGAGGCAGACGGGACTATCCGCCGTGCCATTCGCGAGCTGACCGAGGCCGGCTTGCATGTGGTTCCCGCGACCGGACGCTCGACGTTGCCGATCGGCGAGCATGGCTTTACAGGCCTGGCGCTTGACGCCTGCTGCTCCAACGGATCCATCGTGCGTGACAGTCATGGCGAGGTGCTCAAAACCTGGACTGTCGATCCGCAGGTCACTGAGGAACTGCTCAAGGCATTCCCGGACATTTGCTTTGATTGTTCCACGCCCGATGGCATGTACTCGAGCGGTTCGTTCGAGATGCATCAGGCGGGCTTTAAAAAGGACAGCCCCATCAAGCGTATTGTGATGCGCGGCATGCGTGCGCGCGGCGGGTATCACGAGGAGCAGTATTTCGACCAGTCGATCGGCGACATCTTGCGTCATGACGTGTGCAAGATCAATTGTCGCGTGACCTCGCCCGAGCTTGAGCGCGACCTTAAGGCCTATCTTGCCGAGCGTTCGGACCGCGTGGTCAACGCGCCGTTCGATCCGGTGATGTTCGAGATCACGGACGTGGCGTGCAACAAGGGCGAGAGTGTGGCCTGGCTGGCGGGCTACTACGGCATTGCCGAGGACGAGGTTGCGGTTTATGGCGACGGCGGCAACGACATCGCCATGCTCAAGCGTTTCCGCCACAGCTACGCGACCAAAAACGCAAGCGATGCAGCCAAGGTCGCCGCGAGCGCAACTATCGGCAGCTGCATGGTCCACGCCGTCCCCAAACACATGCTCGCCACCATGCGCAAGCAGAATTCCCGCACCGTAATCGAATAATGCGACAAAGGGACAGTCCCTTTGTCACATAAGGGTACCGATTTGGGCGTTGAGTCGGTTGTGCTTTGTCGCCACCAACAAAAATCGAGTTGCGCGGTCTGCTGGAGGCCGTCCAATGGTCAAAAGCGCCGTTTCGGGATAATTCGCGCTCTGTATGGTGTTTGACTCTGTTTGACGCGTGCGAAAAAAGGCACAAATACGCTCAAATAAAGACAAAATACGCCAAATAATCTCAGGGGTGCTTTTGAAGAGGCGGTGATGGAACCGCACAACTCGAAAAATGTAGGTTGGGTTTTGGGAGAAGGCCGTTTGGACTACTCTGGGCACTTCAATCTCCCGCTTTTTGGTGCGCCCTATCGCACTCAAAATATTGCCTTTACGTGTTGATGCACACGGTGTGCAATAATACTCGCACTGTGCAATAGCGCACGGACTGAGTAACAAGGAGGACGCTTGTCCCAGCTCGAGAAATGCGACCGCCGGTCCCTTCGCTCGCAGCGTGCCCTTCGCCAGGCACTTGCCAGCGAGCTTGCCGAAAGCGGCGACCTTTCGCGCATTAATGTCGCGTCGCTCACCGAGCGCGCCGGCCTTACGCGCCGCACGTTCTATTCGCACTACCGCGATATCCCCGACTTTATCAATCAAATCGAGGACGATCTATTGGTTGAGATCCGCGAGCGCGTAGAGCTCATTACCGCAGCTCAACTGCCCGATCTTTACCGTAACATCGACGAGCTCGAGCCGGCGCCCGGCTCAGTTGAGTTGCTGCGCTATCTTGCGGCCAACCGTGACCTCATCGGTTCGCTGTTGGGTCCGGGCGGCGATCAGGCTTTCATTAAAAAGATCATCGACACCGCGCGCGAAGCGGTAACCCCGCGCGCCCAGACGGGCATTTTGGGCCTGGCGCTGGGAACATTCTTTGACTACTACGTCACCTACGTCGTAAGCGCCGAGGTCGGCATGGTCCAGCGTTGGTTTGAACGCGGACTTGCAGAATCGCCCGAGACCATGGCGCGCATTATGACGGTTATCGCCTTTGTGCGTCCTGGTGACCTATATGGCCAACCCATCGATATCAACGTGCCGGAATACGGCATGAAGCTATTGAACTTGCAGCTCGAGGACGCGGTCAACACCGCCGCGCCCGTCGAGTCCAACAACTAAGAGGAGAGACAATGAGCAAACTCGTCGAAGGCATTAAGGACCGCATGGTCGCTGCCGCACACGAGGCCGTGCCAGCCGTGGCGGACGCCGCACAGAAGGCCGCGACCGCGGCGGCCGAGAAAGTCGTCGAGGCTGTTGCCGAGGCCAAGAACGCAGCAGGGGAGGCGAGTGTCGCTGGCGACCCCGCCGTCGAGTTCGCGTCCAGCGCCGCCACCGCCGCAGCCGCCCCCGAGGGCGCAATCTTCAACCCCGAGGCCGCCCGTGGCAACCTGCACCTGGGCATCGACGTGGGCTCTACCACTGTCAAGCTTGCCGTGCTCAACGATGACAACCAGATCGTCTACGCCAAGTACCAGCGCCACCACACCGACGTCCGTGCCTGCGCCCGCGATCTGTTCGAGGGCGCCGCGACTGTGCTGCCGACGGCCCAGATGACCTGCGCCATCACCGGCTCGGGCGGTCTGCTGCTGTCCCAGTGGCTCGACTTGGAGTTTGTCCAGGAGGTCATCGCCAGCAAACGCGCCGTCGAGACCCTTATCCCGGCCACCGATGTCGCCATCGAGCTGGGCGGTGAGGACGCCAAGATCATCTACTTTGACAACGGCATCGAGCAGCGCATGAACGGCACCTGCGCCGGCGGCACGGGCGCGTTCATCGATCAGATGGCCACTCTGCTGCACACCGACGCGAGCGGCCTCAACGAGCTCGCGGCCAACGCCACCACCATCTATCCCATCGCCAGCCGTTGCGGCGTCTTTGCCAAGACCGACGTGCAGCCGCTGCTCAACGAGGGCGCCCGCCCCGAGGACGTCGCTGCGTCTATTTTCCAGGCCGTCGTGACCCAGACCATCTCGGGCCTGGCGTGCGGCCGTCCCATCCGCGGCAACGTTGCCTTCCTGGGCGGCCCGCTGCAGTACCTCTCCGAGCTGCGTCACCGCTTCTACCTCACGCTCAACCTGGACGAGGAGCACCGCATCGTGCCCCAAAACGCCCATCTGTTTGTGGCGAGCGGCGCCGCCATGGCGCACGAGTCCAACAAGCTCAGCACATTCCCGCAGCTCATTGAAGCTATTGATAGCCTGGGTGACACGCAGGGTGCCGAGGTCGAGCGTCTGGACCCGCTCTTTGCCACCGACGATGACTTCGCCGAGTTCAAGAGCCGCCACGACACCGAGGTCGTCCCCAAGGGCAAGCTCGACGGCTATACCGGCCGCGTGTTCATCGGCATCGACGCCGGCTCCACCACCATGAAGGCCGCGCTCGTGGGCGAGGACGGCCAGCTGCTGCACACCTGGTACGGCAACAACAACGGTGACATCCTGGGCACGGCCAAGGTCATCATGGCCGATTTCTACAATCACATCCCCGCCGGCTGCACCATCGGCCACGTGACCACCACGGGTTACGGCGAGGCGCTGCTCATCGAGGCCCTCAAGGCCGATTCCGGCGAGATCGAGACCGTCGCGCACCTGCGCGGCGCCAAGGCATTCCTGCCCGGCGTCGAGTTTATTCTGGACATCGGCGGCCAGGACATGAAGTGCTTGCGCGTCAAGGACGGCGTCATCGAGCACATCATGCTCAACGAGGCCTGCTCGTCGGGCTGCGGCAGCTTTATCGAGAGCTTCGCCGTCTCCATGAACATGGACGTGCGCGCGTTTGCCGACGCCGCCATCCATGCCAAGGCCCCCGTCGACCTGGGCAGCCGTTGCACGGTCTTTATGAACTCGCGCGTCAAGCAGGCGCAAAAGGAAGGCGCCACGGTGGGTGACATCGCGGCCGGCCTGTCCTATTCCGTCATCAAGAACGCCCTGTTTAAGGTCATTAAGCTGCGCGATCCCAAGGAGATCGGCAGCCAGGTGATCGTTCAGGGCGGCACCTTTATGTCCGATGCCACGCTGCGCGCATTTGAGCAGCTCACCGGCGTGCACGCCGTGCGTCCCGACATCGCCGGCTGCATGGGCGCTTACGGTGCGGCCCTGCTCGCCCGCGACCGCGCCGGTGCCGACGGCACCTCGACCATCCTTTCTGCCGAGGACATCGCGCACCTCACCGTGACGCAAAAGCATGTCCGCTGCGGTCGTTGCTCCAACAACTGCCAGCTCACCGTCAACGACTTTGGCGGCGGCAGGCGCTTCATTACCGGTAACCGCTGCGAGAAGGGTGCCGGCCACAAAAAGCAAAAGACCGAGGCCCCCAACCTCTTCAAAAAGAAAAACGAGCTGCTCTTTAACCGCGAGGTGCTGAGCCCCGACGAGGCCCCGCGCGGCACCGTCGGCATCCCGCGCGCGCTCAACATGTACGAGAACTACCCCTTCTGGCACGCGTTCTTTACGCGCCTGGGCTTTAGCGTGCAGCTGTCCGAGCAGTCGAGCAAAAAGATCTATCAGGCGGGCATCGAGTCCATGCCGTCCGAGAGCGTGTGCTACCCGGCCAAAATGAGCCACGGCCACGTGATGAACCTTATCGACCGCGATGTCGACTTCATTTGGATGCCGTGCGTGCGTTGGGAACGCAAGGAGGATCCGACCGCCGGCAACTGCTACAACTGCCCCATCGTCATGAGCTACCCCACGGCGCTGGCGCTCAACATTGATGAGATTCGCGAGCAGAACATCGAGTTTCTGTATCCGTTTGTGCCGTATCACGACAAGACCGAGCTCAAGCGCCGCCTGTACCAGGTGCTCGCCGTCGACCGCGTGGCCGACGCCGAGGCCGGTCGCGGTCGCGTGCGCGGACCCAAGATCACGCGCTCCGAGGTCGACGCCGCCGTTAACGCCGCCTTTGAGGCCGATGCTCGTTTCCACGAGGACATCCAGACCATGGGCGAGGAGGCCCTTAAATGGGTCGAGGACCACGGCGGTCACGGTATCGTGCTCGCCGGTCGTCCCTACCATAACGACCCCGAGATCAACCACGCCCTGCCCGAGCTTATCTCGAGCTTTGGCTTTGCGGTCTTTACCGAGGATTCGCTCGCGCATCTGGTAAAGCCCGAGCGCCCGATCCGCGTCGTCGATCAGTGGATGTACCACAGCCGCCTGTACGCCGTCGCCCGCTTTGTGACGATGCGCAACGACCTGGACCTGATCCAGCTCAACTCCTTCGGCTGCGGCCTGGACGCCCTGACCACCGACCAAGTGCAGGAGATCCTGGAGGCCAGCGGCAAGATCTACACCGTGCTCAAGATCGATGAGGTATCCAACCTGGGCGCCGCGCGCATCCGCATCCGCTCGCTCATGGCGGCGCTCAAGGACCAGGAGGCCGAGCGCCTGGCCGAGGCCACGGCCGCGGGTGAGACCTACGAGCAGGGCGATGCCGCGCCGGTGGCGCCCTCCACGGATGCCCCCGCGTTCGCAAGCCGCAAGTACACGTTTGAGGCCCAGCGTGCGAGCGCTTCGACCGCGTGGCCCAAGGTGCCCTTTACCGAGCAGATGCGCGAGGAGGGCTACACCATCCTGTGCCCGCAGATGGCGCCGATCCACTTTGACCTGGTCAAAGAAGTATTCCGCGGTGCCGGCTACAACTTGGAGCTGCTGCCTTCGACCGATCACGACGCCGTCGAGGCCGGCCTGCGCTACGTGAACAACGACATCTGCTACCCGTCGATTCTGGTGACGGGCCAGATCATGGAGGCCATCGAGAGCGGTCGGTACGACCTGTCCAAGACGGCCGTGGTCATCAGCCAGACCGGCGGTGGCTGCCGTGCCACCAACTACATCGCGCTCATCCGCAAGGCCCTGCGCGAGAGCGGCCACCCTGAGATCCCGGTGATTTCGCTGTCGGCCGTGGCGCTCGGCGAGGACAACCCTGGCTTTAAGCTGACGCCGGCGCTGCTTAAACAGGCCGTGTACGCCGTGCTCTTTGGCGACGTGATGATGCAGATGCTCTACCGCTGCCGTCCGTACGAGGCCTCGCCCGGTGCCGCCAACGCTCTCTACGAGGAGTACATGGCGCGCGCTCGCAAGCTGGCGCCTAAGTTCAACAGGCGCAACTACACCAAGTTGTGCCGCGAGGCCATCCGCGCGTTCGACACCATGCCGCTTGTGGGCGAGGGCATAAAGCCGCGCGTGGGCGTGGTCGGCGAGATTCTGGTCAAGTTCCATCCCACGGCCAACAACCACGTGGTCGATGTCATTGAGCGCGAGGGCTGCGAGGCCGTGGTGCCGGGCCTGCTCGACTTCTTCCTGTATTCCATGAGCAATGCCGAGCTGCAGAAGGACGAGCTGGGAAGCTCTGCCACCGCACGCGCTGGTATGCAGGCGCTCATCAAGCTGGTGGATTGGATGCGCGCGCCGGTGGAGGAGCTGCTCCAGAAGTCCGAGCGCTTTGAGGCACCTGAGCGCATTGGCACTATGGCCGACAAGGCCCGCGCGGTGCTTTCGGTATGCAACAACATGGGCGAGGGCTGGCTGCTCACGGCCGAGATGCTCGATCTGATCGACCATGGCGCGCCCAACATCATTTGCACGCAGCCCTTTGCGTGCCTGCCCAACCACGTGGTGGGCAAGGCCGTGATCAAAGAGCTGCGTCGTCAGCACCCCGAGAGCAACATCGTCGCGGTGGACTACGATCCTGGTGCCTCCGAGGTCAACCAGCTCAACCGCATTAAGCTCATGATCAGCGTGGCTAAGGAAAACATGCGCGCCGGCAAGGGCTTTAAGCTCGAGAAGGTGGCGCCGCTCGCGATGGACGAGGTCACCGGCCAGATGCGCGCCCACGATGGCTGCGTGAGCTGCGACTCGGTGAGCGAGGAGGCCGTGGCATCGGTCGCCAAGCGCCTGGGACGCGGCATTAAGAAGTAACTTGCCTGTTTTGGACTAGATGCGAGGCAAACGGGTGGTAGCCGAACCGGCTACCACCCGTTTTTGTTGGACATGCGTTGCGTAAATGGTCTTGCCACTGCCTCCCGTGAGCCCAGATTTCGGAAGTATGCGGCAAAATCTGAATAGGTCGAGCACACTGGGTATGTCCAAGCTCTGTACCTGCGGTTTTATTTGCGAAAAACGGGGATGTGCTCGGGGGTTCCAAAATTTGCCGCATACTTCCGAAAACGGCGGTCTAACGGCACGCAAAATGCCCTTCGGAACCCTGAGATAATGAACAGATGTAGCCGTTCGCCGCAAAATACCGTCCGTTTAGAGAACCCACTTTCGCCGAGCGACCTCCTTACGGTTGAATAAATGCACATCTATGGAATTACGTAAGAGAGGACCGTTCCTATGAGCTACAAGACTGTTTGCGTTGCCGGCGGCGGCGTGCTGGGGAGCCAGATTGCCTTCCAGGCTGCCTACTGCGGCTTCGATGTAACGATTTGGCTGCGCAGCGAGGGCAGCATCGGCCGCACCCAGCCCAAGATCGATCATGTGCGCGAGGAGTACATCGCAGCTATCGAGGGCATGGCGGACGGTACGGGCGAGTGGTGCGCCGGCATCGCCGATAGCGACCAGTCCTTCGATAGGGACGCTGCGCTTGCCGCTGTCGAGCGCGCTTACTCCACGCTCAAGCTGGAACTCGATCTTGCAGCCGCCGTGGCCGACGCCGACCTGGTCATCGAGTCCATGGCCGAGGACACCTAGGCAAAGATCGACTTCTACAAGAAGCTCGCCCCGGTCCTGCCGCAAAAGACCGTCATCGTGACCAACTCCTCCACGCTGCTGCCGAGTACCTTTGCCAAGTACACCGGTCGCCCCGAGAAGTACCTGTCGCTGCACTTTGCTAACTCCATCTGGAAGAACAACATGACCGAGATCATGGCCCAAGACCAGACCGACAAGCGCTACTTTGACGAGCTGGTCGACTTTGCCAACGACATCCGCATGCTGGCGCTTCCCGTCAACAAGGAAAAGAACGGCTACCTGCTCAATTCCATGCTGGTGCCGTGGCTGCTTTCGGGTCTTGACCTGTATGTCTCGGGCGTCAGCGACCCCAAGAGCATCGACCTCGCGTGGACGCGCGGCACCGGCGCTCCCAAGGGCCCGTTCCGCGTATTCGACACCGTGGGTATCCAGACGGCCTACAACATCGTGATGCAGTATCAGAAGGTGCCGGGCCTGGTGAGCCCGCTGCTCAAAAAGATGATGATGCCTTACAACTTTAAGGCCATGGCGTCCGTCCTTAAAAAGATGCTCGACGAAGGCAAGCTGGGCGAAAGCTCGGGCGAGGGCTTCTTTAAGTACTAAAAAATGATCCCTTGGGGACGGAGGAAAACGGATCATTTTCTTCCGCCAACAGTGAGAAGATGGACCCAGAAATCGAAAGGAGTGGCAATGGGCCGACAAATCGTACTTAAGCAGGATATCCTCGATGCGCTTTCTGCCGTCGGCATGGGCGCGGGACAGACGGTCATGGTCCATTGCTCGCTTAGCTCGCTTGGCTATGTGTGCGGCGGCGCGCAGCCGGTAATCGAGGCGCTGCTCCAGACGGTGGGCGAGACCGGCACCATCATGATGCCGACGCAGTCGTGGAAAAACCTGGACCCGGCGAGTGGCGTTCATTGGCAAGAGCCGCAAGAATGGTGGCAACTGATTCGTGATAACTGGCCGGCCTATGACAAGCGCATCACGCCCACCAACACGATGGGAGCCGTGGCCGAGATGTTCCGCACGTGGCCGGGTACGCTTCGCAGCGACCACCCGGCACGTTCAGTGGCGGCCAACGGCCCGTGGGCGCAGTTTCTGACGGAGAACCACGACCTGAGCAATATCTTTGGCGACGAATCGCCCATCGCGCGCCTGTACGATTTGGACGGCTATGTGCTGCTCGTGGGCGTGGGCTACGATAAGAACACGTCGCTGCATTTGGCGGATGCCCGCGCGCAATACCCCGGCAAGCGCGACTGCGTGGAGCACAGCGCAATTATGGAAAACGGCCAGCGTGTGTGGAAGGAATACCGCACGCTCTATGTCGACGGCGAGGACTTCGACGAGATTGGCGCCGCTTTTGAGCGTGAACGCACGGTTCACATGGTGTCCCTTGGCAACGGGACGATCCGCTTTATGCGCCAGCGCGAGCTCGTAGACTTTGCCGTGGGCTGGATCGAGCACCATCGCGGCCGCCCCGAATGATTCGCCGGGGACGGAGGAAAACGGATCATCGCACGGCGCACGTGCTCTGCGCCCTCGCGGGCCGCATTCCCGCGTTGTCGCAAACCTAAGCTTGCATTAAGGGGCGTTTGTTAAGCTGCGAGCCATATTGGACACGGCTGGGCAAGTGCCCTGGTATATGAAGGAAACGGCAGCGATGATATTCTCTGATAATGACGATATGGAGCCGAGCAACGGAAGTGGTCGGCTGCTCACCCGCCGCGCTGCCTTTGCGGGCACGGCGGTGGGCACTTTCGCCCTTGCAAGCGCCGGCCTTATGGGCTGCTCTGTTGCCGGAGCTGGCACGAGTGACGCCTCCTCCGCGGACAACGAGCTCACCGACGAGCAAAAGAAGTTACACAAGCAGATCGTCGCGACCTATAACGTCGAGAAACGGGCGGATATTAAAGAGCAGCTCGATGCCGAGTATGCCGCCGGCGACTACAGCGAATCTGCCCCGTTCGTTGAGGCGGACCCCTTTGGCACCGATACCCTGAGCTGCTACGTGCGCTTTGCGACAACGGATCCCGTAACCGTCTCCTACGAGGTCGCCGGCCGCAAGAAGTCCGACGACGCGCCCAAAGTCGCCGCGTTTTCCCGCACGCCCCGTGGCGGCGACGCGCTCGCCACGGAGCACGAGTTCAAGGTCATCGGCCTTATCCCCAACCGCAAAAACACGGTGACCCTCACCTGCACCGCGCAGGACGGCACCAGCCGTACCTCGACGTTCACCGTCAAGACGCCTGCCCTCAAGGGCGAGGAGGAAGAGCGCCTCACCGTCACGGCGGGGGAGTCAAACACGCCGCTTGCCGACGGCCTCTTTACCATCCTGGGTAACGACTCGTCCAAGCTCGACTTTATGTACCTCTACGACAATGCGGGCCAGATTCGCGGCGAAGTGCCGATCATCGGCTACCGCAGTCACCGCCTGCTGTTCCCGGGCGACGGCAGCACAATCATGAGCGTCTCGACCACCAAGATGGCCCAGATCAGCGCCATCGGGCAAGTGGTAAACGTCTGGAGCACCGGCGATTACGAGCTGCACCACGATTACGCCTTCGATGACGACGGCAACTTGCTGGTGCTGGCGAGCCATGTTGGCTCCGAGGCTGATTTGGACATCGATAGCGCGGCGGTCAAAAAGGACAAGGGCGAGCGCGTTAACGTCGAGGACCTCATTATCAAAATCGACGTGACAACGGGCGACGTCTCTCTCGTCTTGGACCTGGGCGATATATTCCCCGATCTCAAGGCGAACGCCAAAGTGGCACAAGACGGCGACCTAGATTGGATCCATATCAACACAATCCAGTGGCTCGGTGGCGGCACCGTCCTGCTGAGCTCGCGCGAGACCTCGACGGTCATCAAGCTCACCGATATCTACGGCACGCCCGCGGTCGATTGGCTCATGGGCTCACCCGATTTTTGGGCCGGCTCGGGTTTTGAAGACAAGTTGCTGCAGGCCCAGGGCGATTTTTCGCTCAACGCGGGCCAGCACAGCGTGACCTATCTGCCGAGCTCCGATACGGCAATGACCGGGTGCTACCAGGTGCTGCTGTACGACAACAACTTTGGTGCGGCCGAGAGCTACCCCAAGTTCGACTGGGGCCAGCTAGGCGCCGCGGTGGTGACCGACTACAGCAAGGGCACGCATTCGTTTGGGCGCGTATTCACGGTGGACGAGACCGCGCGCACCTACGAGCTCGAGGACCAGATTGCAGCGCCGTTCTCGGGCTACGTGAGCAGCGCACGGCGCGTCGGCAGCTCGAGCAGCATGCTCGTGGCATCGGGTCAGGCCAAGACCTTTACCGAGTACGACCGCTACGGACTACCCATCGCCACCTACGAGATGGAAGCCGAAAAGTTCATCTACCGCGTGTACAAGTACGAGCTGTAGGGCCGCGCCCTACTGCGACTTTGCGACCGACCCACACTCCGCATCATTTCACGTCAAACTCCACGCGGTCGAGTTCGGGGACGTTGAGGTCGATGAGCTTGCGGGCGACGTGGCGGTCGTGTGCCTCAAGTGCCTCGCTCGTCGTCACGTGGGCGACAATCTCGCGCTCGACAATGCCCTCCTCGTCGCCTTCGGTTGCCGAGGTCTCGACGGCAACGGTGTAATCCTTGAAGCCCGGCAGTACCGCGGCGAGTTCGCGCGTGGTCTCGGTTATGCCGTAGCCGTCCTGCACGCCGGCCTGCGCCGAGCCGATGGAACCCGCGGTCATAACGATGCAGGGGATAGCAAAGATCACCGTGCCCACAATGATGCGGCGGCGCACCTTGCGTGACAGCTCGTCGACCTCAGCGTCTTCCTCGGCGGTCACGATGCCGTCGCCGTTGAGGTCTCGCTTGAGCGGCACGCGCAAAAGAAGCAGCACGGCTTCGGCCGCCAGCGCGATAAAGACCACGTTGATGCCAAATTCGTAGAGCGCCGAGAGGAATAGCGACCCGCTTGCGATGGCGATGCCGTAGCCCGCTGCGCACAGGGGCGGCATGAGTGCGGTCGCCACGGCCACACCGGCGATGAGCGTAGCGGGCTCCTGGTCGCGTGAGTTGCCCAGTCCGCCCGCAAAGCCGCCGGCGAGTGCGACGGCAAGATCCCATACGGTGGGCGTCGAGTTGTCGATGATGGCGGCCGTGGTGGTGCCAAGGGGCGAGAGCTTAAAGTACAGCGTGGACGTAACCAGGCAAAAGGCCATTTGCAGCGCTAGGCCCGCGACGGCCTCGACGGTTATCTCGCGGTCGAGCGTGGCGATGCCGTATGCCATGGCAAGGACCGAGCCCATGAGCGGGCAGATGAGCATGGCTCCCACGATGGCGATGTCCGAGTCGATATCGAGGCCGATACTTGCGATAAGCATGGCGATGATGAGGATGCACAGGTGCGAACCGGTCAGGCGCGCCCCGTTTACAAAACGCTTGCGGATCACGTGATAGGGCGCGCGGCCCTCGCGAATGTTGAACGCCTGCTTAAGGAAGCGGGTGGCGTTCTCCATGGCTTCGCTATGGGCGGGGCGGATGCCGTGACGCCGGTGATGGCGCTCGCGCAGTCGCTTGATCTGTTGTTTGTCGAGTTCCATGCTTACCTCGTTTGGCGTCCGAGCCGTTTCTCACGTCTATCGTCCTTACTCTACACCGCACTGAGTGGGCTGTCAGGCGAGCTTGGGGACCTGGAAGCCAGGCCAATCGGCGTGGTTCCAAACGCCATGAGGATCTACTAGCACAAATAGACATAAAAAGCGCGGAGCCGGATAGATTCCGACCCCGCGCTCTGCGTTGATGCGTTGTGGTTCGGCTTAGCCCAGCAGGCTCAGGCCAACAGAGACAAACGCCAGGATAACGCCGACGATGGACTCGCCGCCGAGCAGGCCGCTGGCGACAACCAGGCCCTGCTCCTGGAAGGCGGCGTCCTTGGCAGCCTTGTCCTCGTCCGAAAGACCGGCCGTGGCATCGCGGTGAGCGGCCCACTTGTCGTAGGCGAGCTTGACGCAGGAGCCCAAGAAGGCCGTGAGCGACATATAGAACGGCAGGTACACGCCCAGGCCGATCATCATGGCCGGAATGCCGAGCCAGTACATGACGATGCCGGCGATGAAGCCGCCCACGAACCACGGCACGCTCGGGATGCCCGAGACCATGGTGGCGACGACGCTGGCCTGCGCGGCCACAAAGCTCTTGTCGGGGCCAAAGGCGTCCGGGCCATAAGCGGTGACGAGCGCGACCATGACGGCGGCGGCGACCAGGGCGCCCACGATGCCACCGATGGCCTGGCCGATCCACTGCGCGCGCGGGTTGGTGCCCAGCACGGCGCCGGCCTTAAAGTCGTTCATGACGTCGCCCGCAAGGCCGCACGCCACGGCAACGATGCCGGCGATAAAGAACAGCTTGACCTGAGCGATCTGAGCGCAAGCAGCCACGATGAGCATGACGATGAGGCCAAAGATTTCCATGGGATCGATGCCCGTCTGGCCGCAGCTCTGTGCGCTCA
The DNA here is from genome assembly GCA_958415525.1 of uncultured Collinsella sp. Taxonomy (GTDB): domain Bacteria; phylum Actinomycetota; class Coriobacteriia; order Coriobacteriales; family Coriobacteriaceae; genus Collinsella. The sequence continues at coordinate 36,101 of CATYZE010000015.1, forward strand.
TGATGGTGGTGACAAAGGTGAACAGCGTGACGATGACGGCCGGAACGGGGCCAAGATCGAGCACAATGGCGATGACGACAGCGATAGCGGCAGCGCCCAGGCCGATGATGCCGGCGTCGAGCTTAAGGGAGCCCGAGATGAGCGACTGCTCGTCGGTATCGGTGGAACTATCGGCAGCAAGACCGCGGACGATACCGGCGACCTGCGGCAGGATGTCCTTGAGGACGACGGCGACGCCAAAGCCCATCATGAGGCCCATACCCAGGGACTTAACGATGCCCTGTGCGGTCATAACGTCGAACAGGCCGGCAGCGGTGCCGCCGACGATGATGCCAAAGTTGCCTAGCAGCGCGCCGGCAAACCAGAAGGCGACCGGGGCGAAGCCCACGAGGAAACCGACGGAGAGCAGCATGGGCGAGTTGTAGATGCCAAAGGTCACGCCGGGGATGTTGAGCGTGCACAGCATACTGGGCACAATGCCCAGGGCGTCGCGCAGGACGCTGTAGATGCCGGCGAGGGCCATGGAGCCAAAGAGCTGCTTGCCGGTCTTGCCGCCGGCCTCGGTCGCGCGCAGGGTCTGAGCTGCGGCGTTGCCGGTGGGGAACTCAAGCGCGGCATCCACGATAAAGTGACGGTGGATGAGCGCCGTTGCCAGCAGGCCCAGGATGGTGCCGGCGAGTGCCACGATAAACATGTCGAGCCAGCTGATCTGATCGGCATAGCCCAGCATCCAGGCGCCCGGGATGGTAAACGCCAGACCGCCGGCGACCATGGCGCCTGCGGACATGATGGTGTGGGTGACGTTGGCCTCGTTGAGGCTGGCGTTGCCCATGAGCTTAAGGAAGAACAGCGAGATGACGGCAGCGAAGACAATCGGCCAGGGGAGTGCGCCCATCTTGAGCGCCGTGTAGGCCGAGCTTGCCGTGATGATCACGCAGCCAAGGACGCCGATGACGACGCCGCGCAGCGTGAGTTGCCCGCGCATCGAGGCGCGGTTCGAGGGATTGCTCATATATAACTCCTTTGCGTATATCCGCTTCCCCCGGGAGCGCCGCTACGGATACGGCGCGGGAAGTCGGGTTACCAAGGGCCGCCGCGTGAGCTCGCAAACGACCGCGCACCAGTATAGCCGCAAGCTAGTCATTTTGGGATGACTGGTTTAGGTAGGCGATATACTGCTGGGCAGACGAAAGGAGCGCCGACGATGCTTAATGGGTGCGCATATATATTGACGGTTGACGTGGGCAACACGTTCATTCGCTTTGGCCTGTTTGCAGAGGATTCGGCCGCGGCACAGGAATGCCCGCTTGCGACGTGCGAGATCACGACGCCGTCGAGCATTACGGCTGACGAAGCGCGTATGCGTCTCGCTCAAGTCATGGCCGCGCTGGCGGCCGATGCGGGCATGCCCGGCGCGCTCGTTCCCGCGGCCGCAGTGCTGAGCTGCGTGGTGCCGGCGCTCGAGCGCCCCTGGAAAGCGGCGCTTTCCCGCACTTGTACGGGGCGCGTGCTCACCGTGGGGCCGGGCCTCAAGACCGGCATGCCCGTGCACTACGACGACCCGGCCGAGATCGGCCCCGACCGCATCGCCGATGCCGTGGCGGCACGCGCCGTCTACGGCTCTCCCTGTATCGTGATCGACCTGGGTACGACGACCAATATCGAGGTCATCGACGCGCACGGTACCTTTGTGGGCGGCGTCATCGCTCCGGGCCTGGCGCTCGGCGCCCGCTCACTCTCTGCCGCTGCGGCGCGCCTGCCGCAGGTTGAGCCCTCGACACCGACGCACGTCATCGGCCGTAACACGCGCGAGGCCATGCGTTCGGGCGTGGTCTTGGGCGAGGTAGCCCGCATCGACGGCATGCTCGACATGGTGCTTGCCGAGATGCGCTCGACCAAGGCGGCGGGGGAGGATGGCGTGCCCATCGTCATTACCGGCGACGATGCCGAGGCGCTCGCGGCGTTGGTCGGCCACAGTCTGACGGTAGATGACGCACTGACACTGCGGGGTCTCGCCGAGCTCTACCGCATCAACCAAAAGCCCCGCCGCGTGTAAAAGTGAGGGCGCCGGTGGGACAAACGCCTCCACCTTTCACCTGCTACAATGGGTCAAACTATTGCGATTACGGAGGTGTCTGCCATGTCGGACGATCTTCATCAAACTTCGTCAGGCAAGCGCCTGGACGTCATTAGCTGGGACGAGTTCTTTATGAGCGTGGCCATCGCCGCGCAGCGCCGCAGCAAGGACCCCAATACGCAGGTGGGTGCGTGCATCGCCAGCACCAACCACCGCATCCTTTCGGTGGGCTACAACGGTACACCCTCGGCGCTCAACGACGACTTTTTCCCGTGGGGCACGAGCGACGACCCGCTGCAGGACAAGCACAACTACGTGGTCCATGCCGAGGCCAACGCCGTGCTCAACTACCGTGGCTCGCTCAAGGATCTCGAGGGTTCCACGGTCTACGTTACGCTGTTCCCGTGCCATGACTGTGCCAAGATCCTGGCGCAGGTAGGTGTAGGCGAGGTCGTCTACCTGGACAACAAGTACGCCGATACCGACGACGGCCGCATCAGCCGCCGCATCCTTGACTCCTGCGGCATCAGCTACCGCCAGGTTATCGTCGATGTTCATATCGGCACCGAGGGGCAGGCTCAGCAGTAGCGCGTGTCAACGCCAGCTGGCAACAAAAGGCAGCTAAAAGAGCCCCGTCCCAAATTGACTACTCGTGAAAGTCGCGTCTGCGCGCATGGACGGCTCGTGAGCGGGTACATGGCTGTAGTAACATAGCTTCTGTCCGCGGGCGCGCCCGCGTAATTGTGAGAAAGGAGCCCCTGTGGCTGTTAACGAAGAGCTGCTTAAGAAGGTTCTTGAAGAGATTCGCCCCAACCTGCAGGCCGACGGCGGCGATATGGAGTATGTGGGCGTTGACGACGAGGGCGTCGTCAAACTGGAGCTGCAGGGCGCTTGCGCCGGCTGCCCCATGAGCTCGCTGACCCTGTCCATGGGTATTGAGCGCATCCTGAAGGAGCATGTGCCCGGCGTTACCCGTGTCGAGCAGGTCAATGCCTCCGGCGAGACCGACGACCTGTACGACGAGTACGCGCCGTTCTAAGATGCGAAAGCTGCGGACGGCATACTCCGCATAGACGTTACGCCCAAATATGCGGCTGCGAGCGCAAGGCCCGCGGCCGCATTTGTATGTAGGGAGTAGGAGGGTCGACATGCTCAACGACTTCTACCATATGCTTGATCCCGTTGCGATTTCGGCGGGGCCCATCACGATTTACTGGTATGGTCTGGCCTATGTGGTCGGAGCTCTGCTCACGGCGGTCGTCATGTATCGCACGCAGCGTCGCTGGGGCTTTAACATCACGATTGACGACCTGACGAGCGTCGTGGTCGGTGTGGTCTTTGGCCTTATCATCGGCGCCCGCCTGTTCTACGTCATCTTTTACGGCGACGGCTACTACTGGGCACATCCGCTCGAGATCTTTGCCACCAACGAAGGCGGCATGAGCTTCCACGGTGGCCTGGTCGGCGGCATTATCGGCGGCATCATCGTGTGCCGCATGTACAAGCTCGATGCATGGACCGTCGCCGACCTTGCCGTGATCGGCGCCCCGCTGGCGCTGTGCCTGGGACGTTGCGCCAACTTCGTGAACGGTGAGCTGTGGGGTAAGCCGACCGATCTGCCCTGGGGTGTGGTCTTTGGCGGCGCCGCGGGCGATATGCCGCGCCATCCCTCCCAGCTCTACGAGGCGTTTCTTGAGGGCATCGTGCTCTTTTGCATCCTACAGGTGCTCAGCCGCAAAAAGCCGCTGCTGCCCCAGGGTACGTTTATGGGCGTGTTCGTGATGGGGTACGGCATCGTCCGCTTTCTCGTCGAGTTCGTGCGCGTGCCCGATGCCCAGCTGGGTTATCTGCTGGGAGGCGTTATCACCATGGGCCAGCTGCTGAGCCTGCCGCTCGTGATCGCCGGCCTGGCGCTCATCATCTTCGCCCGACACCGCAACCAGCCCCAGCGCGTCTACCTGGACGCCTAACCACCAAAACCACCACAAAGGGGACAGGCACCTTTGTGGTGGTTTTGCCGAGTTTGATAGGTTTCTAGAAAGGCTTTCGGACTGTGAAGGATTCCGACCTCTCCACAACGGCTGCGCGCGACGCTGCCCGCATCGTCTGGTTTAAGCGCTACCCCGCCAAGCAGACGTTCATCGCATTTTTGCTCGCGCTATTGGCGACCACGGCGTTTTCCATCGATCCCGCCCCGGTGTCGAGCAACGCGGTCTTGGCGATTGACCCCAAAGCCTCGGGCATGCTGTACGTGTGCTACGAGGTACTCCTCTCGTTTGCCGGCCATACCGACGCGGTCATGCTGCTTGCGCTTGCCTGCCTGCTCACGCTGCCGTTCCGCTACGTATTCTTTGGCCGCGGCGATGCTTGGCGTCCTTCGGTGATCCTTCCGTCGCTGTTCTTTGCCGTCTGCATGGTGTTTGGCCGCAGCTACGACCTCATCGATTCGGCCGAGATCGTGCTCGGCGACAAGGCCCGCATCATCTGCGCCTGGATAGGCGGTGTGGGCTGGATGCTCTTGGCGGTCGTCGCCTTCTACCTTGCCTTTGAGTGTCTAGATTGGCTGAGCTCTCGGCGCATTCCGTTTTCCGAAGCGCACTTTGGCCGCGTATGGCGTGTGACTCACGCCGTGCTCTCGGTCCATCCCTTTGCCGGGCCCTTTCTGGTGCTTATGATCGCCTGGGCGCCCACGCTCATCGCTTCGCTGCCCGGCCTTTTTATGGGGGATACGGGTGCGCAGATTCGCCAGTGGTTCAACTACCCCAACGGCACGAGTGACTACCTGCGTCTGCTCAATCCCAATGTGTTGCTCAACGGACATCATCCCGTAGTGCACACGGCCATTATCGGCTCGTGCGTTCAGCTGGGGCTTTCGCTGTTCAACAGCGCTAACGCGGGTCTCATCATCTATACCTGCGCTCAATTTGTCATCACCGCTGCCTGCATGGCCTATTCCATTTCGTCGCTGCGCAAACTGGGCGTGAGCCTGCCGGTTCGCGGTGCGATCCTGCTGTTCTTTGCGTTTATGCCGATGTTCTCTAACTACGCGGCGTTGCTCACCAAAGACGTGCTCTTTGCCGACGCGTTCTTGGTGCTGCTGGTACAGACCGTCAAGCTCGTGGCATGTGGCCTGCCCCGTCGTGATGCCAATGTCGAGCGATTGGGCGAGAAAGCCCCCGTGCTCTTTGCGCGCCATGACTGGCTGTTGCTTGCGTTGGCTGCCATGGGTTCCACGTTTCTGCGCAACGGCGGCCTGGTGTTTCCCCTGGCGGCATGCGTAATCGCGTCGGCGTTTTGCGCATGGGACGCGCATGTGGCTCGTCGTGCAGCCAAGCAGACGGGCGCCGCGGTCTCATACGTCACGCCGCGATTCCGCTGGGTTGGCGTCCTCGCGGTGCTCGCGCTCTGCCTTGTCTCTAATATGTACTTCACCAAGGTGTTTATGCCGGCGCACGACATTACGCCTGGTTCCAAGCGCGAAATCCTCTCGATTCCGTTCCAGCAGACGGCTCGTTTCGTCCAAAAGCACGACGGCCTCAACTCGGGCGTCAACCCCACGGTTAAGGAGGACGGCACCATCGTGGAGGCTCCTTGCGACGGCTTGGTGACCGACGAAGAGCGTGCCGTGATCGATCGCGTGCTCAAGTACGAGAACCTGGGCCGCCGCTACAACCCTGACAAGTCCGATGCCGTCAAGAACTGCTTTAACGAGTACGCCTCGCAGGAGGACATCGATGCCTATTTTGAGGTATGGGCCCAGATGTTTAAGAAAGATCCCGAGTGCTATATTTCGGCGCTTATCAATAACTACTATGGTTATTTTTATCCGAGCGCGCGCGATGCCTGGGTCTACAGCACGGCGCGTAGTGCCGAGATCATGGCGCGTCCCGACAACCTCAAGTACTTCGACTTCCATCCGGTTGACAGCAACGTGGTGCGCTGGTGTGACCACCTGATCAATCTGTACCGTGTGGCGGTGCAGCGCATCCCGTTTATTTCACTCACCATGAGCTCGGCCACCTATGTGTGGATCATGATCGCCGTGGTGGTCTACCTGCTGCGTCGTCATTCATGGCGTGCGCTGGCGATCTGGGTGCCGCTGTTGGGCGTGCTCGCCGTGTGCCTGATTGGTCCGTGCAACGGCTCGACCTACATGCGCTACTTGTATCCGGTCATCGCCTGCATGCCCTTCGCCATCGGCGCCACCGTCACCCGCAGCGACTTCCTCTGGTCCTAACTTGGTGCATTGGGGTCAGGTTTCTTTGCACCAAAGGGGGCATCATCACGACGCCTTCATTTTGGGGTTTATCTCGCAGGCTAGTAGGTATATCATAACGACGTTTGTTTATATTGCCCGAGCATCTGCGCTGGGCTTTAGGTCGAAACCGATAGGAGACACGTATGTCCGGACACTCTAAGTGGGCCACAACCAAGCATCGTAAGGGCGCGCAGGACGCCAAGCGTTCCGCCCTCTTCTCCAAGCTCAGCCGCAACATCACCGTTGCTGCCCGTCTCGGCGGTGACCCGCTGCCCGAGAACAACGCCAGCCTCGCCGCTGCCGTTGCCAAGGCCAAGGCTCAGTCCATGCCTAAGGACAAGATCAAGTCCGCTATCGACAAGGCTTTTGGTTCGGGTGCTGACGCCGCCGTCTACGAGAACATCGTGTACGAGGGCTACGGTCCCGCCGGTGTCGCCGTCTACGTCGACTGCCTGACCGACAACCGCAACCGTACCGCCGCTGATGTCCGTTCCGCCTTCTCCCACGCTGGTGGCAACCTGGGCACCTCCGGCTCCGTCGCCTTCCAGTTTGAGCGCAAGGGCCAGATCGTCGTCGCCAAGGAGATCCTGGACGAGAACGCCAAGAAGGAGACCATGATCGCCAACGGTGCTGCTGGTGACGAGGATGAGTTCATGATGGCTATCGCCGAGGCCGGTGGCGAGGACTACGAGGATGCCGGCGAGGAGTGGATCGTCTGGACTACTGCCAACGAGGTTATGGCTGTCTCCAAGGCGCTCGAGGAGCAGGGCGTCCAGGTCAAGGGCTCCGAGACCACCATGGTCCCGACTACCCCGACCGAGGTCTCCGGCGCCGACGCCAAGAAGGTTCAGCGCCTCATCGACCGTCTCGAGGAGCTCGACGACGTCCAGGACGTCTACAGCACCATGGACATGACCGACGAGGTCATCGCTGCCCTCGAGGAGGAGTAGCGCCCGCGCGGGTTAAGCCGTGCATATCTGGGCATAATGAAACGAGCATGCAAGCCTCGTGGAATAGATGAGCCGGATCCGCGTGCGTAGAGCACCGGACCCGGCTCTTTTATAATGATGCGAACCGTTCTGCATTTCGAGAGCCGAGATTTGAAGGGAGCGCCGCGTGCGCGTACTCAAACGAGCCCTAGCGATCGTGTATCTTGCCGCCACCATCGTGGCGCTGGGTACGCTTGTCTGCCAGTTTTGGGGGCCGTATACGTATCGCTTTATGCTGCTGATGCGCGACCCCATGCCGCGCATCGTCGTGACGGTGTGCGCCGGCGTCGTGGCGATCGGCGTACTGCTGAGCTTTTTCCGCCTGATGTTCGCCCGTCGCGAACCGTCCTGCGTGCATCCGGCGGGGGAGCGCAATATCGAGGTTACCCTTGCGGCGCTTTCTTCGTGCGCCAGGGCTGCTGCCGAGCGTGACGACCGCGTGATGGTCGAGGATGTCGAGGCCCGCGTCCAAGGCTCCGACGATTCGCACGTCCGTTTTAAGGTCGAGGCTATCGCGCTTGACGATAAGGACGTGACATCTCTGGCTACCGCGATGCAGCAGCGCATCGAGGAAGCTTGCGACACCATGCTCGGCACGCCGGGTACGACCGCGCGTGTCCGCTTTTTACCGTCCAAGACTACCGTCCAGACCGTGGAGGTTTCCGGTGAGTGATACCAATCAAGACAAGACCACCCGCACGCCGCGCCTGACGATCGACCAGAGCGCCGCCCCGGCGGGCGAGCCTGTTGATTCCAAACACGAAGCAACCGAGCCGCATGACGCGGCTGCCGCGGATTTTGACGAGGCTATGGGTCTCATCAAGGGAACCGGGGCTGCCATCTGGAGCTATGCCGTGCGCCACCCCAACACCACGCTTGGTGCTGTCGCGGGCTTTATTCTTGCCGTATTGGTGCTCACGCTGGGCCTGTGGGATACGCTCGTCATCGCATTCTTCGTGCTGATCGGCGCCGTGATCGGCCAGATTCGCGACGGCGAAAACGGTATCGTCAACTTCTTTGGTCGTCTGTTCAGCGGCCGCTAATACGTATTCGACTGCCGCATTTGCGGTGGGCATAAGGAGGAACCATGGCTTTTAATACGAAGGTCGATGTGGCCGATACCGAGCTCGAGGTGAGCGAGGCTGTCGCCGCCGATGCCGAGGACGCCACGCTCGAAGACGAGGCGCTCGTCGAGGCTGAGTCCGAAGACGAGGTTGACGAGGACGACGAGGAGGCGGACGAGTCCGAGGACTCGCTGACCTATTCTAACGGCGTAATCGAGAAGATCGTCGCCATGGCAACCCGCGAGGTGCCGCACGTGTTGGGCATGAAGGGCAACCTCATGCACTTTGTGCAGGAGCAGTTTGGTGCCGAGAACCTGACCAAGGGCGTGACGGTCGAGGTCACCGACGACAACCGCGTGGTCGTCAACATCTCGGTCATCATCGAGTATGGCGCCTATGCGCCCGCAATCTTCGACGACGTCAAGGAGCGCGTCACCGAGCGCCTCGCTGCGATGACCGGTCTTGAGGTGGCGGGCGTCAATCTGCGCATCGAGGATGTCATCACCCCCGAGGAGTACGAGCACCGTACCAGCCAGCACGAGTAACCTACCAAAAAGGGACAGGTTTGTTTTGGCAGGTTTTATCTGCGAAAACGTTAAACGGCCGACCGCGCAAGCAAAAGCGCGGCCGGCCGTTGTTTGTACGCCCCCGATGTAGGCATGCCGTTTGTCTAACTAAGGGTTGCAATCGCTGCGTTCCGCGTTACCCTAATGGGCGCATTGTTTCCAAATTGTTAACGAGGAGTTGCCGTAATGGCCGACGAGCACGAGACAGAAAGCAAGGCATGGGCGATCGAGGCCGCTGCGGCGGAGGCGGCGTCGCGTGCTGCCGAGGAGGTGCATCGTCCTCCGGTGGTGCCGATGGAGCGCGTTGTCGGTCGCGAGGATATCGAACGTGGCGAGCGCGCCGGCCGCAAGCGCAGCCAGGAGCCAGGCTTTCCGCGCTTTTTTGCCGAGCTCAACCTGGGCCTGATCCTCACGGCGTTCGCCATCGTTGCCTTTAAAACTCCCAATCACTTTGCCTTCGGCGGCACCTCGGGCGTGTCGGTCATTCTTTCCACGCTGTTCCCGACTCTGCCCGTCGGCGTCTTTATGTGGATCATCAATGCGGTCCTGGTCGTTCTGGGCTTTATCTTTTTGGAGCGCAAGGCAATCCTGTGGAGTGTCTTCGCCTCGTTTGCGCTGTCCGCCTATGTTTCGCTGTTTGAGCTCTTTATTCCGACCGATGTCTCGATGACGGGCGATATGTGGCTCGACCTGTGCTTTGCCGTCATCTTGCCGGCGCTCGGCAGTGCCATTGTCTTTGATATCGGCGCCTCGACGGGTGGCACGGACATTCTTGCCATGATCCTCAAGCGCCGCACCACGCTCGAGATTGGCCGCGCCCTGCTGTTGGTCGATATCGGCATCGTGACCATCGCGGCCTTCTTGTACGGTCCGCGCGTCGGTCTGTATTGCGTACTCGGCCTGTTTGCCAAGACGCTTGTGGTCGACAAAGCCATTGAGAGCATTCACCTTCGTAAGGTCTGCACGGTCATTTGTTCCGAGCCCCTTAAGGTCGAGGAGTTTATCGTCAAGCATCTCAACCGTACGGCGACTATCAGCCGCGGCTACGGTGCTTTCTCGGGCAAGTGCGTGACGGTGATTATGAGCGTGCTGAGTCGTCGCGAGGCCGTGCAACTGCGTCGCTACGCGCGCGAGATCGATCCGGGTGCCTTTATCACGATTGTCGACAGCTCCGAGATCGTCGGCAAGGGTTTCCGCGGAACGAACTAACGCAGACGTATTCAACGAACCGCCTGCTGGCGCCGTGTACCTTGCAAATCGGTCATCTTTGAGTATTTGACCCCACATTGGGCGATAATGATGCTAAAGACATCGTTCGCGATCCAAGTGATTCGCTCAAGATACGAAGGGATGATTCTATGTTCTGCTCGCAGTGTGGCGCCCCCATGGGCGATAACGACAAGTTCTGCGGCGCGTGTGGTGCCCCCAATGCCGGTGCCGCAGCCTCTGCCCCTCAGGGTCAGCCTCAGCCTCAGCAGTTTGCCCCTCAACCGCCCGTGGCGAATGCGCCAAAGGGCTGTGTGGCTCAGGCGTTTGAGGATATGACCAAGACTCCGGGCGTGCTGCAGCGCGTGTGCCAGATTGCCTTTTTGCCGGCGCTTATCTGTGTCGTGTCGGTGCTTGTGTTGTTTATTCCCGTTATTGGCGGCATTGCAGCTGCCATCGGCTTTTTGGCAGCTTGCATTGCGAGCGTGTGCGGTTCCGGCTTTGGTATCGAGTGGGGTCGCGATCTGTCGCTCAAGGTTGATGACGGTATGGATCGTCCACTCATGCGTTCCACGTCGTTTGGCCTCGGAGTCTTTTCGAGCGTTATCTCGGTCGTGCTCGAGGTTATCGCTGCCATTCCCGTTATCGGTGTAGTGCTTTCGCTGGTGGAGAGCGTGGTAATTGGCGCCGCAGGCTCGTATTCGTATTACGGCTCTTATGCGCTCGAGGCTGCGCTGTTTGGCTCGCTTGGCCTGCTTGTCCTGGCTATGATTGCCACGGCGGTCTTGGGGGTCTTCTTTAAGATGTTCGCCGACATCGCCGTGATGCACTTTGCGGTGACTGGTCGTGTGGAGAGTGCGTTTTCGCTCGACAAGGTCTGGGCGGCGTTTAAGCACAACAAGACCAAGCTGTTCTGTGCTTCGTTCCTTCCCGAGTTTTTGACGGGCCTGGTCGCCAACGTTGTCACCTGGATTCTGACGCTCGTCTTTGGCACCATTGCCTCTGTCGGTATGTATAGCTACTACTACCGTCCTACGGCTATTGAGGCGCTTGTTACCGGCGGTGGCATTACGCTCGTATTGTTCTTGGTGCTGACGGCGTTTGTCACGGTATTTCTCACGGTCTTTGGCAAGATGCTCAAGCACCGTGCCGTTGGCTATTGGGTTGCGCGCTACGCAAGCGAGTGGGCCGACGAGGATAAGGACGACGTTCTGACTTTTGTATTGCCCTTCGAGAAGAAGGCTGACCCTGCAGACCGCAATGCTTCGGATGCCGCTCCTGCATCTGCTCCGGCACCAGAGCCTGAGCCTGCATCAGCTTCGGTGCCCGCGCCTACACCCATCCCGACGCCCGCTCCTATGCCGGTGTCCGAGCCTGCGCCTGAGCCAACGCCGGGTCCTGACGAGGCTTCGCAGGGCGCGCACGATGAGCATGAAGCGTCATCTCCAAGCGAGGCTCTAGCCGATGAGACCAAACACGGACCGGCTGAAGACAACGAAGAGGATTAAGCCAAAGGCATCCCGAGCAGTTGAGCTCGGGATGCCTTTTTCATTCCGTTCGAATCTAGGTGGCAAGGAGGTGAAAAACGACGCCCACACGCAGATCCATGCCGTATGGGCGGTCGCCGTTTAGTGGCGGCGCAAAAGGAGCGTGCGCAAACGCTCGACGTATCGTTTATGAAAGGAACTATTATGTATTGCGAGCATTGTGGATCACCTATTTTGGATGGGGCAAAGACATGTCCCGCATGTGGCATCCCGGTGAGCTCGGAACCTGCTGCTCCCCAGCCCCCTCCGCAGCCGGTGTCCCAAACCGCACCCGTTCAGGCTCATGTCGCACAGGTTCAGCCGACTTCTCCAACTAAGCAGACCGGTTCCTCCAACGGGTATCACTCAAACGTCGGGCCTGGAAAGCAGTCCATGGAGACCGACCGCAGCTTCGTTAAGATTCTTTTGCTCTCATTCGTCACCTTAGGCATTTACGGCATCTATGCGCTCAACAAGATTTCGCAGGACGTTGCCGTAATGTGCACGGGTGACAACGATGAGATGCCCAGTTATCTCAAGGCGTTTCTGTTGTCGCTCGTCACCTTTGGCATCTACGGCATCTGGTGGACGTATCGATTCGGCAATCGTCTGCAAAACAATGCCGCGCGATATGGGTTGAGCTTTACGGAAAGCGGAACGACGTTACTGCTGTGGCAGATTCTCGGATCCTTGCTGTGCGGAATCGGCCCTCTGGTTGTCCTCTATCTGGTCGTTAAGAACGTCAACGCCCTCTCTGCCGCCTACAACGCGCAGACTGCATAACGCCTGCCATTTGGGAACGAGGTGGAAATGGTAGAAAGAGTGCTCGACAAATAGGAGGGGGCGGACGTTTATCCCAACGTTCGCCCCCTCATTGTCTTGAATGGAGTCTGAAACGGTTTGTAGCCTACTCGCCGTGTTTTTCTTCGTTGCGAGCAGCGGCGCGAGCTTCGTGGATGCCCTTGATTGCGGCGTGTCGGGCGGTGCGGGCATCGTGCATGGCGTCGCGGGCCTCGGCGGCCGTGGCCTTGGCAGAGCGCAGTTTGGCTGCCAGGTCGGGGTTGGTCTCGGCGACCGCGGCAATCGTGGGGCCGTCGAGCTCTTCTTGCGTGGGCTCGGCCAAAAAGTCGATGGCATACTGGGCGGCCACCATGGAGCCCTTGGCCAGTACCGACTCGTCAATCTTGTAGAAGCAAGAATGTTGGGCGTACGTGGCGCCAATCTTGGGGTTGCGCGTACCTACAAAGGCGAGCACGCCCGGTACGCGGCGCAGGTACTCCGAAAAATCCTCGCCCGAAAGCGTGCCGCGGTAATGGCCTTGACCGGTGGGGCCCAGGCATTTGATTACTGCCTGGCGGCAGCGCTCGCTCGAGGCGGCATCGTTTTCGACCTTGTAATTGGCGATGGTGTAGTCGGTGAGCTCTGCTTCGGCGCCCAAGGCGGCCGCGGTATGCTCCACGATGCGGCGCATGAGCTCCGGCATTTCCTCGTGGGTCGAATCTCCGTAGGTGCGCACCGTGCCGGCGAGGTAGGCCGTGCCGGCGATAACGTTGCGCGCGGTGCCGCCGTGCAGCTCGCCGACGGTGATGACAGCCGGCTCGTAGGGGCTGATCTCGCGCGAAACGATGGTCTGCAGGGCATTGACGATCTCGGCGGCCACCATAACGGCGTCGTGGCCGCGCTGGGGCATGGCACCGTGGCATGAGGTGCCGCGAACATCGATGCGGAACCAGTCGGTATTGGCCATGCGCGGACCGGGCTCGCAGCTCACGGTGCCGGCGTCGACCTCACTCCAGATGTGCGCGGCGTAGGCGCCATCGACGCCGTCGAGCACGCCCGTGCCGATCATGAGTTTGGCGCCCTGGCCGTTTTCCTCACTGGGCTGGAAGACGATGCGGACTTCGCCGTGGATGTCGTCGGTCATATGGCGCAGGATCTGCAGCGTGCCGAGCATCATGGCGATGTGGCAGTCGTGGCCGCAGGCGTGCATGCAACCCTCGTTGACGCTGGCGAAATCCTCACCGGTCTGCTCGGTGACGGGCAGGGCGTCGATATCCGCACGCAGCAGGATACGGCGGCGCGGCGTGCCGTCCTCGCGATAGGCGTCGGGCGCGGTGCCGCGAAGGGTCGCCACAAGGCCCGTCTTAAGGGGACGCTCGTAGGGGATATTCATGGCGTCGAGCTGGTTGGCGATGTCAGAAGTCGTGCGCTCCTCGGCAAGGCTCAGCTCCGGGTGCTTATGGAAGTGCCGGCGCTGCTTGATGATATAGGGTTCAAACTCGGTAGTGATATCTTTGATGGCTGCGGTGACGTCGTCAGCCGCGCGAGCCTCGGTCGCCGCCATAATCTGCTGTGCCTTGGTCTTCGTCATGGTCGATTTGCTCCTTGCTGGGTTGATCGCAAAATCGTACAGGCTCTTTCTAGTATGCCACCTGCCACTTGGCGTGGCAAAGCAGCCGTTTGCCGCTTGGGGTTTTGTAACAAGAGTGGGGGAGTACACTCGGGGGTATTGAATTTCCTGCCAGAGATGGGGATGCCCATGCAACATATCGATCGGATTATCCGCTCCAAGAACATCTTTACCGCGCAAGACGGCGTCGATACCGCCCGTGAGCTGGCGATTGCCATCGCGGGCGACCGTATCGTCGCAGTCGGCAAGCCCGATGACGTGATTGCCGTCGCTCCCGCCGCCACGCCGGTTATCGATTACGGCGAGCAGTTTGTTTGCCCCGGTTTCCACGATGCGCACTTGCACTTCTTCCATACCTCGGTCGGCTCTTCGCCGTACATGCTCATGGATATGGGCACGTCCGAGGCGGCGTTGGTGCAGCATGCGCTCGAGTTTTCCCAGGGTCTGCCCGACGACGCTTGGGTGGTGACGCAGGGCTGGCGCGACTACCGCTGGGACCCGCCCGAGCATCCTACCAAGGCATCGCTCGATGCGGCCTTCCCCGATCGCCCCTGCGTTATGTATTCGGGCGACGGGCACACGCTGTGGCTCAACAGCCGCGCACTCGAGGCGCTCGGCGTTACGCGCGACAGCGAGCCTCCGGCGGGCGGTAGCTACGACAAGGATGCAAACGGCGAGCTCACGGGTATCGCTCACGAGGCAGCTGCTATGCAGCTGCTGCCGCGCTGCCTGGAGTGGCTGGGCGAGGACCGCATTGCAAGCGCTTACGCCGATCAAATGAGGCGTATGGCCGAGCAGGGCATCACCTCGATCTGCGACATGTCGCTCATGCCCATGCCGGGCTGCGATTTTATCCGCGACGATGTCTACGACAAGCTACAGGCAGCCGGCAAGCTGGGCATTCGAGCTCATCTGTTCCCCACGTTGCTGGATGACCAATCGCGCTTAGAAGAACTGCAGACCCGCTACGCGAACAATGCGCTGCTCTCGGCGCCTGGTTTTAAGCAGTTCTTCGACGGCGTCTCGAGCGAACACACGGCCTATCTCACCGAGCCCTATACCAACCCGCGCTTCCCGGGCGACCAGGGCCGTCTGACGGTTCCTGCCGAGCGTATGCGTAAGCTGGTTCTGGCGGCTGCGGAGCGCGGGCACACCGTGCGCATCCACGTCATCGGCGACGGTGCCATCCATGCCGCGCTGGATATCTTCGAGGAAGCGGCCGATCTGTACGGCCTGCCCCAGCACGGCCATAACACACTCGAGCATCTGGAGAACCTCCTGCCTGAGGACATCGACCGCCTGCGCAAGCTCAACGTGGTCGCCTCGAGCCAGCCCTGCCATATCACGCTCGACCCGGGTGGTCCGGAGCGCGACCTGGGCTTGGAGCGCAGCCGCATCATGTGGCCGTTTGCGACCTATAAACAGCGCGGCATTCGCCAAGCCTTCGGTACCGACAGCCCTATCACGCCTGTTACTAGCATGAACGTGCTCTACACGGCTATCACGCGCCAAGACCCCAAAAGCCACTGGCCCGAGGGCGGCTGGCTGCCGAGCGAGCGCATCGATGCAGCAACAGCCCTGCGCAACTACACCCTGGGCAGCGCCTATGCAGCGGGCGACGAGCAAAACCTCGGCAGCCTGGAACCCGGCAAATACGCCGACCTGGTAGTCCTGGATCAAAACCCGCTCACCATCGACCCCCAAGAGCTCCAGGCCACCAAAGTCCAAGCCACCTACCTAGCCGGCAACCTGGTCTACGAGCGCTAATATTCATGTCGTACCGTTAAACGCGGCTCGTGCAGCCTATTTTGGGATGGCGCTCGAGCTGCGCTTGTTTGCCAATGGGGGTTCGTTAGGAGCGTCCCCGCCCTGCTTGATCTGGGCGCGGGGCGGAGGCGTCGCTGCCCCGCGCGCTCAATTTGGACAGCAGCCATGCTATCTCTAGGTGTTTTGCATACTTTCCATTACGAATTGCATAAAAAGGCTGGGATGTTCTCTCTAATCCTAATGTACCCCCGCCCGCGCCGTGCAAAAAACGGAGTATTCAGCACCGCATGCCCCGTCGGTGCCGCTACGGTTGGGTAACGTTGCGGAGATTGACGTCATTTTGGGCTCCGGCGCGGCGCGAGGCATGCCTTTCTGTCCTGACGGTGTTTGCCTGCCGACCAAAATCGCCGGCCGAAGGCGTCCTTGGGACCAATATGGTGTGTCCGGCACGTATGCAGCCGTCCTGGCTTGCTGAATACTCCCAAAAATGCACGGTGCTCCCCAGGGGACCCGTGCGCGCGGCGAAAACCATGCACATGTCGCTATCCGCATCGCCATTTTGCTGCACTGACTTTTCTGAATGCCGGGCCCGAATTAGTTAACCTGCCTCCCGTGTGGCTCCGGC
>CATYZE010000016.1 GCA_958415525.1 uncultured Collinsella sp.
GCGCGGAGCCCTCCGCATGCGCCTCGACAGACTTGGGGAACCCCGCCGAAGGAATGGAGTGCGGGCCGACAGAACGGTATCCGCGGATATGAGACTGAGCCGAAGGCGTCGATGACATGCCGGGGGCGGACCGGGACGGGTTCACGGCAGGCCCCGCCGACCGATTGCAAGCGGTCGGCGGGGCAATTGTGGCTCTTGACAGCGGATTGGGTCATATGAGCGAAAGCCCGCCAGAGCGAGCAAGGTGCCTTGAAACAAGGCGGCATTGATCTTTTGATCATGCCGCCGAAGTTGAAAGGCAGATTGCCGCTCTGACGGGCTTGCAGCGTCAACTGGTTACGCGGTTTGGTAAAACCGCGTAACTACAAATCCCCGCCGGCGCCCAAAAGCTTGCGCATGACCTGTTCGGGGTTGACTGAGCCGTCGCGCGGGGCCAGGGCGGTGATCTTCTTCTGCATCTTATACTCGTGCAGCTCGTCCTCGAGCTGGCGCACGCGAGCGCGGAGCTTCTCGTTCTCGCGCTCGCGCTCCTCGGCACGCTCCTTCATATCGAGGATGCGCACCACGCCGGCGAGGTTGATGCCCTCGTCGGTCAGCTGGTTGATGAGCTCCAGGCGCTCGATATCGGCACGCGAATACAGACGCGTGTTGCCGCCCGAGCGCTGGGGGTTCACCAAACCCTTGGACTCATAGACGCGCAGAGTCTGCGGGTGCATGCCGGTCAGCTCGGCCGCCACGCTGATCATGTACAGCGGTTTGTTCCTATTGTCCTCGGCCATGCTACCTGACCCCTTTCCGTCTCGTTATCGTCCATCATAAGCCCGCGGGCGCGGGCGTGCGCCACGACCGCCCTAGTACGTCGCCCTGTAACGGTTGACCTTCTCGCGATAGTCGCGCGTATCGGCCTCGCGCAGTTTGGTCATAGCCTCGCGCTCATCATCGGACAGGTTCGTGGGAACCTGCACCTTGATCTCGACGAGCAGCGCACCCGTACGGCCGCGATGCTTAACGTCGGGCGCACCCATCTCCTTAAAGCGGAACTTCTTGCCCGTCTGGGTACCCGCGGGCACCTTCAGACGGACCGTCGCGCCGCCAGGCGTGGGCACGTCGACCGTGCAGCCAAGCGCCGCCTCGTAGACCGAGATCGGCACCTCCATGGTCACGTCGGCACCCTTGCGCTTAAACAGCGGATGCTCCTCCACGTGCGTGGTCACGACCAGGTCGCCGCGCTCGCCTCCGGCAACGCCGTACTCGCCGCGGCGCTTGTAGCGCAGCTTGCCGCCGTCGACCGCGCCCGCAGGCACCGAGACCGTGATGGTCTGTTGCTCGCCCGTCGAGGGGATGCGGTAGGTGACTTTGTGCGTCACGCCGCGGAACGCGTCCTCGGCCGTCACATCGACGGTCAGCGACAGGTCGCCGCCCTTGCGCGCGCGGTTGCGGCCCGCGCCCGCACCGGCAGCGCCCGCGGCCCCGGCAAAGCCCGAGCCCCAATCGCTGCCCCAGGCGCCGTTGCCGCTAAAGATGCTGTCGAAGATGTCGCCCCAGCCGCTGGCGCCCGCGCCGGCACCGTAGCCGCCGCCATACGCGCCGCCTGCGCCCGGCATGCCGCCGAACATGAGCATCTGGTCGTACTCTTTGCGCTTCTTCTCGTCCGAAAGCGTCTCGTAGGCCTCGCTGATCTCCTTGAACTTGGCCTCGTCGCCGCCGGCATCGGGGTGATATTTTTGCGCGAGCTTGCGAAACGCGCTCTTGATCTCTTTGTCGGAGGCGCTCTTGGATACGCCCAGGATGTCATAGAAGGTTTTGCCTGCAGCCATCGTAGCTCCTCTCCTGTTTCATCCGCCGCCCCTGCGGACGACGGCTCATGCTTTCATATGGCACTAGGCCAGAAAGGGCCCCGGGTGTTGCCCCGGGGCCCTTCTCAATTACTCCTCGGTGCTCTCGGCCGCATCGGCCGCAGCATCCTCGGGCGCCGCTTCGGGCTCCGGTGCGGGGCGCTTCTCGCCACCGTAGGTCACCGTCACCATCGCGGAGCGCAGGATGCGGTCCGCCATGCGGTAGCCCTTCTGGTACACGTCGTTGACGGTCTCGTCGTACTGCGATGCGTCCTCGACGCGACCCACGGCCTGGTGCTCGAGCGGATCGAACGCCTCGCCCTTGGGGTCGATGGGCTCAACGCCCTCGTGCGCAAACACGTCGAGCAGCTTGGCATGCACCGCGTCAACGCCATCGACGAACTGCTTAAAGTCGTCGGAAAGCTCCTGGCCGCGGGCATGGTCGATCGCACGCTCGATATCGTCGACCACCGGCAGCAGCGCGGTGACGAGCTTCTCGGTCGCGCGCTCGCGCTCGGCGATACGCTCGTTGGCGGTGCGGCGGCGAAAGTTCTCCCAGTCGGCCTGCAGACGGGCGGTGCGCTCGGTGGCGTCCTTTGCCTTGTCCTCAGCGGCCTTCTGAGCCTCAGCCGCGGCCTCGAGCTCATGGCGCACGTCGGCAAGCTCCTTCTGAGCCTGCTCGAACTTAAGCTTAAAGTCGTTGTCGGCGGCTTCCTCACCGGCGCGGATAGCGGCTTCCACCATCTCGTCCTCGGTCATCGTCGCCTCCTTGTTGGAATCCTCTACCTGGTTCTCGGCAGCCTCGGCGGCCTCGGCCTCGTTGGCCTCGGTATCGTCGACGGCCTCTACGGGAATCTTCACGTCCTTCTCCTCAGAGTCAACGGGGGCGGCGCCGGCGGCAGCCGCCTCCGTGCGAGCTTTACGGGCGGACATGATTACTTGTCCTCGTCGTCCACAACCTCGTAGTCGGCGTCGACCACGTCATCGTCGGCAGACTGGGTGCCGGCGGCACCGTCGGTCTGCTGCTGAGCGTCGGCGTAGACAACCTGGGCCAGCTCGTAGGCCACGGACTGCAGGGACTCGCCAGCGGCCTTGATGGCCTCGACGTCAGAGCCCTCGAGCGCCTTCTTGGCGTCGGCGATAGCGGCCTCGGCCTTGGACTTCACGTCGGCGGAAACCTTGTCGCCCAGCTCGTTGAGGGTCTGCTCGGTGGAGTAGCACAGGCTGTCGGTCTGGTTGCGGACCTCGACCTCTTCCTTCTGCTTCTTGTCCTCCTCGGCATGAGCCTCGGCATCCTTGACCATGCGATCGACTTCGTCGTCGGAAAGCGCGGTGGAGCCGGAGATGGTGATCTGCTGCTCCTTGCCGGTGCCCTTGTCCTTAGCGGAGACCTTGACGATGCCGTTGGCGTCGATGTCGAAGGTGACCTCGATCTGCGGCACGCCGCGGCGGGCAGCCGGGATACCGGTCAGCTGGAACTTACCGAGCGACTTGTTGTCGCGGGCAAGCTCGCGCTCGCCCTGGAGCACGTTGATCTCGACGCTGGTCTGGTTGTCGGCAGCGGTGGAGTAGACCTCGGTCTTGGAGGTCGGGATCGTGGTGTTGCGGTCGATCATCTTGGTCATGATGCCGCCCATGGTCTCGACGCCCAGCGACAGCGGGGTCACGTCGAGCAGCAGGATGCCCTCGACGTCACCGGTGAGCACGCCGCCCTGAACGGCAGCGCCGTCGGCAACGACCTCGTCGGGGTTCACGGACATGTTGGGCTGCTTGCCGGTCATGGTCTTGACCAGGTCCTGGACAGCGGGCATACGGGTGGAGCCGCCGACGAGGATGACCTCGGTCAGGTCGGAGAGCTTGAGCTTAGCGTCGCGCAGGGCGTTGGTGACAGGCTGCTTGCAGCGCTCGAGCAGGTCGCGGGTGATCTTCTCGAACTCAGCACGGGTCAGCGTGTAGTTGAGGTGCAGCGGGCCGGACTGGTTCATGGTGATGAACGGCAGGTTGATCGTGGACTGCTGGGCGGCGGAGAGCTCTTTCTTGGCGTTCTCGGCTGCCTCCTTCAGGCGCTGCAGGGCCATGGGGTCCTGACGCAGGTCGACGCCGTTCTCCTGCTGGAACTTGTCGGCCATCCAGTCGATGACGCGCTGATCCCAGTCGTCGCCGCCCAGGTGGTTGTCGCCGGAGGTGGACAGAACCTCAAACACGCCGTCGGCAAGGTCGAGGATGGAGACGTCGAAGGTGCCGCCGCCCAGGTCGAAGACCAGGATGCGCTGGTCGGAGCCCTGCTTGTCCAGGCCATAGGCCAGAGCGGCAGCGGTCGGCTCGTTGACGATACGCTTGACGTTAAGGCCGGCGATCTTACCGGCGTCCTTGGTGGCCTGACGCTGGGCGTCGTTGAAGTAGGCAGGGACGGTGATGACGGCGTCGGTGACGGTCTCGCCCAGATACTTCTCGGCATCGGCCTTCATCTTGGCGAGCACCATGGCGCTCACCTGCTCGGCGGTGTAGTCCTTGCCCTCGATGTTGACGACGGCACGGCCGCCCTGGCCCTCCTTGACCTCATACGGCACGGTCTTGAGCTCGGAGGTGCACTCGGAGTACTTGCGGCCCATGAAGCGCTTGATGGAGAACACGGTGTTCTTGGGGTTGGTGACCGCCTGGTTCTTAGCGGCCTTGCCCACGACGCGATCGCCGTCGGCACGGAAGCCAACGACGGACGGGGTGGTGCGGTCGCCCTCGGCGTTCACGATGATGGTCGGAGAACCGCCCTCGAGGACGGCCATAGCGGAGTTGGTAGTACCAAGGTCGATACCAAGAATCTTACCCATTAGAAATTCCCTCTCTCTTGTGCGTTCGCGCCGCGTCGGCGGACTACCGCGCGACGCTTCGGCTTGTCTTTCAGGATGTAGTGTATCCCCTTATGGGCCGGAATATACAAAATCTAAGTCAATTCATATAAGATTTCTTATCTCCGAGAGTTTAGGTCCGCAAAAGTACAGGTAGATGGACTGTTGCGGTTCTCGGCAGATCTATTGAGATCTATGTAGAGTTGACTGAGGCTTGGGGCTGGGCCGCGCAGGGGGCCTTGGGGCAGCCCCGGGGAAAGCGTGTCCCGTTTTGAGCGCCGATTCCGGGATGCGGTTTCCGCAAGCACGCTCAATCGCCCAATAATTCAAGTCACCTTTAGCTAACATTTGCGCAGCTCAACGGCCTAACCTGCGTGTTTTTTAGTAAGCCGTGGCATACTCGGCGAACGGTATGAAGATGCCGGTCAGAGGGTATTGCAAACGGTCGCTGCCGTGGTATGTTTTTGCCCGAATCAAACCGACGCACATCGCCTGTAGCGTCGGTCAACAGAGAGGAAACTACCATGGCTCATCCCGTAATTGATGCCGACGAGTGCATCGCTTGTGGCGTCTGCGTCGACTCCTGCCCCGCTGGCGTTCTGGAGCTCCAGGACGTCGCTACCGTCGCTGACGAGGACTCCTGCGTCGCCTGTGGCGCTTGCCAGGACGCTTGCCCCGCTGGCGCGATCACCGAGATCGTCGAGGAGTAACAACTCCCCCACTTGCACACTCTAAAAGTACACCGTGCACAAAAAAGGAGGCCTCCGCATCGCCGCGGAGGCCTCCTTTTGCATTCGTTACTACGATAAATCATCCTCATAGGGCATGATCTCGGCCAGATAGCCCTTCTCCTTGAGCAGTGCCTCGATCTCGTCGAGGGTCTGCTCGTCTTCTGCCGCAATGCGATGGAAGTGATAGCCGCTCGTTACCGTCAGCAGCGGGAAGCTCTTGCCGCTGGCGATGTCGTGCAGATAGCGCTCGATATCGCGGCGGTTGCGGATGTCCAGGTCGGCCGTGATCTTGCCGTACACACGATGGTTGACGATCACATTGAGCACGGCGCCACCCGCGTCGACGATACTCGTAAGCTCGTCGCCCGCCTGCTCCACACTGTGGCGCACCTTAACAAGACGCGTGGGTACGGCGGGGCTACTCGCGGCTTCCTGCAGCACGTAGCCGCGGTTGGTCGCCACGATATCGTGCCCATCGGCGCGCAGCAGGGCGATATCCTGCACGACAACCTGGCGGCTCACACCCACCTCGCGGGCAAGCGCGCTGCCCGATACGGGCCCCTTGGCTCCCTCGAGCACGGCCATGATGGCACGGCGACGCTCGCGGGCGTTCATTATTTACCGTCCAGCAGACGCAGGTGCTTAAGCGAGAGGTCGAGGATCGGCGCGGAGTGCGTCAGGGCGCCCGAGCTAATGTAGTCGACGCCCAGATCAGCCAGGGCGCGAATGTTGTCGGCGTCCACATTACCCGAACACTCGGTCTTGGCGCGACCAGCGATAAGCTCGATGGCGGCGGCCATGTCGTCATGGGTCATGTTGTCGAACATGATAATGTCGACACCGACCTCCACGGCTTCGCGTACCATGTCCAGGTTCTCGCACTCAATCTCGACCGTCGTGGTAAACGACGCGTGGGCGCGCGCCATCTCGATCGCGCGCGTCACGCCACCGGCGGCATCGATGTGGTTGTCCTTGAGCATGACGGCTGTCGACAGGTTGTAGCGATGGTTGCTGCCGCCGCCGATCTCGACCGCGGCCTTCTCGAAGACGCGCATGCCCGGCGTGGTCTTGCGTGTGTCGACGAGCACGGTCTTGGTGCCCTCGAGCACCGCGGCCATGCTGTGCGTATAGGTAGCGATACCACTCATGCGCTGCAGGTAGTTAAGCGCCACGCGCTCGCCCGAAAGCAGCACGCGCGCATCGCCGCGCACCTGGCCCACGTGGTCGCCGGCGTGCACCTCATCACCGTCGGCAACATCAAACAGCACCGAGCTCTGCGAATCCAGCAGCTCAAAGGTGCGAGCGAACACATCCAAGCCCGCGATGATGCCATCGGCCTTGGCGATAAGCTCCACCGTGGC
Organism: uncultured Collinsella sp.; assembly: GCA_958415525.1. Classification (GTDB taxonomy): domain Bacteria; phylum Actinomycetota; class Coriobacteriia; order Coriobacteriales; family Coriobacteriaceae; genus Collinsella. The sequence continues at coordinate 6,774 of CATYZE010000016.1, forward strand.
GGGGCGCGCCGTGGGGCACACACTCGCCGTGCTTACATCCTCAAACGTGATGTCCTCGCGTAGAGCCTGCAGAATCAGATCATCGACGACGAGCTTCATGGTAATGGGATTCATGGTCTACTCCTCTGCGGCCTGCGTGCCGGCGGCACGGGCCAAATCATCGATTGCCAAGGTGTCGGCGCTTAGGGCGCGATGACGGCCATCGAGCGCGGGATCGCCCGCCCGCTCCACGGCCAGCGACTCGCCGGTACGCATGCGCCATGCGGCGCGACGACCCCAGACCAGCGCCTCGAGCAGGCTGTTGGAAGCCAGGCGATTCTTACCGTGCACGCCGTTGCAGGCCGTCTCGCCCGCGGCGTAGAGCTCGGGCATCGAAGTGCGCCCGTCCTTGTCGACCCACACGCCGCCCATAAAGTAGTGCTGCGTGGGCGTCACGGGAATGGGCTCGTCCAGAATATCGCGACCGTCCTCCAGGCAGCGCGCGCGGATGTTGGCGAAGTGCCCGGTCACCACATCGCGCTCAACGGGGGCAAAGCTCAGCCACTCGTGCTCGGTGCCGTCCTGCTTCATCTGCTCGCGAATGGCGGCGGCGACCACATCGCGCGGCTGAAGCTCGTCGGTAAAGCGCTCGCCGGCGGCGTTGAGCAGAATCGCGCCCTCGCCGCGGCAGCTCTCGCTGATCAGGAAGGTACGGCCCGGCTGCGGCGAGAATAGGCCCGTGGGATGAATCTGCACGTAGTCCAGGTGCTCCATCGTAATGCCGTGCTCCTGCGCGATATAGCAAGCGTCACCCGTGAGTTGCGGATAGTTGGTCGAGTGGTCGTATACGCCACCGATGCCGCCCGTCGCCCACAGTGTATGGCGGGCGTGAATCTTAAACGCCTCGCCGGCATGTACGCCCTCGGCGGCATTTGCCAGCTCGTCGGCGGGGCGGACCGAATCGTCCTCGTCAACGGCAACGGCAACGACGCCGGTGCACACCGCGGTGCCATCGCGCTCAGCGGTCAGGATGTCGGTCATGGCCACGTGCTCAAGAATCTGTACGTTGTCCAGCTTGCGGACGGCCTGCAGCAGCTTGGTCGTAATCTCCTTGCCCGTAATATCGGCATGGAAGGCGATGCGCGGGCGGCTGTGCGCGCCCTCGCGGGTAAAGTCGAGGCTGCCGTCGTCTTTGCGCTCAAAGTCCACGCCCATGGCCAGCAGGTCGTTGATGACCGAGCGGCTCGAGCGGATCATGATGTCGACGCTCTCGCGGCGGTTCTCGTAGTGACCGGCGTGCATGGTGTCCTCAAAGAAGGCGTCATAGTCCGAGCCCTCGGGCAGCACGCAGATGCCGCCCTGCGCGAGCATCGAGTCGCACTCGTCGACAGCGCCCTTAGAGAGCATGATCACGCGCATGCTCGTCGGCAGGTTGAGAGCCGCATACAGGCCCGCTACGCCGCAGCCGGCAATAACGACGTCGCACTCCATATCGGGGTATTGCTTGGTTTCCACAGGAATCCTCTCCCTTGAATGTGACATAAGGGACCGTCCCTCATGCCGCATTGTTCTAGCGCGCTGCGTACTCGAGCATGCGGTCGAGCGTGAGCTTGGCCTGATCGGCGGCCTCGTCCGACACGCCAATCTGCACCTCGCCCTCGCCCGTCTCCAGGCAGCGCACGAGCTTTTCGAGCGTGATGAGATCCATGTTGACGCAGGTGGGCTGCACCGCGGGGAAGTAGAACTTCTTGCCGGTGCCCTGGCAGCGGCGCTCGAGCTCGTAGAGCACGCCACGGACCGTCACGATAATGAACTCGCTCGCGTCGGACTCCTCGGCGTACTTGATGATGCCGGCGGTGGAGCCGATGTAGTCGGCCTCGGCCAAGACGTCGGCCTTGCACTCAGGATGCGCCAGCACGAGCGCGTCGGGGTGGGCCTCCGTCGCGTCGACGATCTGCTCGACGGTGATGATGTGATGGCGCGGGCAGTAGCCGTTGTTGAGAATGACGTGCTTTTGGGGCACCTGCTCGGCTACGAAGCGGCCGAGGTTTTGGTCGGGAATGAACAGGATATGCTGCTGCGGCAGCTCGGAGACGATCTTGACGGCGTTGGAGCTGGTGACGCACACGTCGCTCCAGCTCTTGATCTCGACCGTGGAGTTGACGTAGCAGACCACGGCCAGGTCGTCGCCGTACTCGGCGCGCGCCGCGTCGACCGTCTCGCGCTTGACCATATGAGCCATGGGGCAGTCCGCGCCCGGCTCGGGCAGCAGCACCGTCTTGGTGGGATTGAGCAGCTTGGCGCTCTCGCCCATAAACTCCACGCCGCACAGCACAATGGTCTGCTGCGGCAGGCTCTTGGCAAGCTTTGCCAGATAGAAGCTGTCACCGACGTAATCGGCCACAGCCTGGACCTCGGGCGCCACGTAATAGTGTGCCAGGATCACCGCGTCACGTTGGGTTTTAAGTTGCTGAATGGCCTCGACGAGCTCTGCGGGCACCAATGCCGCGCGCTCCGTTGCCGTCGTTGCCGATGCCAGGCCGGCCGCAATGTCGCGTGCAAGCTCCGATGCATCCATGTTCGCGCTCTGTGCCATCAAGGCCCCTCTCTTTTGGCGAATCTTGGGGCTTTAGTATGACACCTAGGTTTACAGCTGACAAGACAGCTGTAAACCTAGGTGTAAAGTTGTAATAAAGATTCAATTTCGGGGCGACCCATTTTAGGCTTGGCAAGCTGAAAAGAGCCGAAATGGCCTCTTTCTAAAAATTTGACCCCCTGTTTGATGCCCCAGTTTGAGGGCCGTGGGCAAAAAAGGGCAAATATGAGTACTGTTACCAGATTAGTAGCAGCGGTTTTCGATCCGTCAGCCCCATAAATCGCATTTTTGGACTCCGAATCCAGCGGCAGACATCCCAAAATCACGCTCGCAACGCTCCCCAGACCCGTTTTGAGCCTCATTTCGCTGTTACTAAAATAGTGACAGTACTCATTTTTGGCATTTTTTGCCCACGAGGCTTCGCGGCGGCACAAAAAAGGGGCCCGGATGGCGAGATCCGGGCCCCAAGGGGATAAGGAGGCGACTAGGCGCGGCGCCTCATGGCGTATGCCAGCAGCAGAACTGCCACGCCGGCTACAAGTACGCCACCAGCCATGGCGTACGTTCCATCGCCGACCGAAGGCAAGGTGCCCTTGCCAGTCTTCTTCTTGGACTTAGAAGACGTGGTCGTCGTGGTGGTCGTGGTCTGGCTCGGGCCGGGCGTCGGCGTCGGCTTGGCGGCCTCGGCAATGGTAAAGGTCGTCTCGGCCGTGCCCGTGGTCGAAACCACGCTCAGCTTGTGCTCACCCACACCAAGCGTCTTCACAAAGCTCGTCTTGAGCGTCACGATTGTAGAGCCCGAGGTAAGAACGAAGTTATCAGCACCGACTTCCATGTCGTCGACCAGTACCGTCTTGAAGTACTTGATCGGCGCGTTCGAGCGGAAGCTCAGGTCCTTGGCGGTGTCGACCGTAATCGCCTGGCCTGCACCCTCAATGATCGTGGGGGCCAGGATCGCGATGTCCTCGGTCCTGCCCTTCTCGCCGCAGACAGTGCACTCCTGGTGCCTCTCGCCCTTGGCCTCGGTGGTCGCCGGCTTGTCGACAACCCACTCAAAGGTATGCTCGGCCTTGTCGAGGACCTCGCCGCAACGGCAGATATGCCAGTGGCTCTTGGCGTCGTGCGCCCAGCCGGAGCCGTCGGGCTCGTGCTTGAGCACGCCCTCGACCGTCACATTCACATCGCTCTCAACGTCCTTGAGCTCATAGGTGCCGTCGTCAGCGAGCTTAACGGCCTTGCCGTTGACATTGACGGCGTAGTCCTTGCCCGTAAAGTACGCGCTATCGATGCTGATGGCGAGCTTTGCGGATCCGTGCCAGTCGAGCTCGGTCGCCGTCGAGGTGAGCGTGTAGCCTACCTGGTTGCCCGGCAGCGTCACGACGAGCTTGCGGCCCGCCTTCACGGTGACCTCGGTGGCGGGAGACTCGTCATAGTTGGCCTTAGCCTGGTAGCGTACCTCGTACACACCGGCGACAAGGTCCTTGAGCTCGGTCACGTCCTTGCCCACGGCCTGATACTCAGCAGCACCCTGGGCACGCCACTCCATGGTGGCATCGATACCCGTGATCTTACCGTCCTTCTTGCCGCTCACGGTCTCGGCGGTTGCCTGAACCACCGGCGCGTCCTGTGCGGCGTTCTTGATGGAGAACTCGCAGGTCAGGCCCTCGGTGGGCAGCACGTAGTTGCCCGCAGCCTTGCCCGTCAGCTCGGCGAGGGTCGCCGTATAGGTGCCGACCTCGGTCTGGGAACCGTCAACGAATGCACCAAGGTCATCCTTGCCGATAACATTGCCGAGCGTGGCCACAGGGCAGTGCTCCTTGCCGTCGTAGACGAACTCGGTGGTGCCCCACGTCACGGTGAGCAGGCGCTGGTTAATGGTGAACGTGCCGTCGACGAACGTAATCGCGTAGTTGAGGTTGGCACCCTCGGGCTGCGTCAGCTGCAGAGCATAGCCGCCCTCGCGTACGTCGTCGCTATCCTCGCGCCCAATCTCGAGCTCAAGCGTCTCGTCCCCGACGAGCTCACCAGCGGTGACCGACCACTCAAACGTGGGGTCTTTCTCGCCGTAGGTCTTGGAGGCGTTCTTGGCGGCGACCGTGATCGCGCGCGGCGTAACCTCGAGCGTCACCTTGCCTTCGACCGTCGCGCCGCCGATCATCACCCTATAGGCAACGTCCAGCGTGCCGGCGTTCTTGATCTCGGGGGCAGCAGCGGACCAGGTCTTGCCGCCGTCGGCGCTGTACTCGGCCGTCGCGCCCTCGGGCAGCGCCGAAGCATTGACCGTGTGGTACGCGCCGTCGTACTCGCCGGAGTAACCGACGATAGCGGCAGCCGGAATCTCCTCAGGATCAAGTTCGTATCCGCAGACAACACATTGCTTGTGACCGAAGCCCTTCTCGGTCGCCGTGGGAGGCGTGTCGACAACCCACGTAAAGGTGTGCGCGGCCTCGTCAACCTTGCCGCCGCAGGTGCACTCGTGCCAGTGCGTGTTGCTATCGGAGATCCACGTGTCGTTCACAGCCTCGTGCTTGCGCACGCCCTCGACCGTCACCCTCACGTCGTTCTCGACGTCCTGGACGGCGAACTCACCGCGGTCGTTGAGCGCCACGGCGTCTTCGTTGACCTTAACAATGTAGGCAGCGGGGTCGGCGAAGTAGCCGTCCTCGATGCTGATAGTGAAGGTGGCGGAGCCATGCCAGTCGAGCTCGGTCGAGTCGGCCGTAAGCTTGTAGCCAACCTGTTCGGCGGGCAGCGTCACAGCGAGCTTGCGGCCCGCGGCAACCGTGGCCTTGGTCGCGGCGGAGGCTTCGTGGTTGTCATCGGCGCGGTAACGCACCTCGTACTTGCCGGCGGCAAGCCGCGTAATCTCGGTCGTGCCTTCGGGCACAGCCTGATACTCGCCCGAGTCCTTGGCACGCCACTCCATGGTGGCGTCAACGCCCGTGATTCTACCGTCAGCCTTGGCACTGACGGTCTCGGCAAAGCCCTGGACCACCGGTGCGCCCTTGGGCGCCTTCTTGATGGAGAACTTGCACATCAGTCCCGTGGTCGGCAGCTTGTAGTTGCCCTTGTCGGCACCCGTCAGCTCGGTGATGGTCGCCGTATGTTTGCCGGCCTTGACCGCGCCGCCGTCGACGTACGCACCGAGCTTATCGTCACCGACGACGTTGCCGAGGTCCGCCTGGGGGCAGTGCTCCTCGCCGTCGTAGATGAACTCGGTGGTGGCGTCCCATTTCACGGTGAGCTCGCGCTTGCCGATGGTGAACGTGCCAGGCTTGAACGTAATCTCGTAGTTGGGGTTGGCACCGTCGGCCTGCGACGCCGTCACGGCGTAGCCGCCCTTGCTCACGGTCTCGCCGGTCTTGCGGGAGACGGTGATGCCCTGGAGGGACTCGCCCTCGACGAGTTTGCCCTCGGTGACCTCCCAGCCCAGCTCGGGATCATCGTCGCCGTACGTCTTGGAGGCATCCAGAGCGGAAACCGTGATCGCGAGCGGAGTGACCTCGAGTGTCACTTGGCCCTCAACTGCCGCGCCGTCAATCGTGACGCGATAGTCGACCGTCACGTTGCCGGCGTCCTTGATGCTGGGGGCATCGTTCGCCCAGCTGCCATCGGCAGCCTTGTACTCAACGACAGCACCCGCGGGCAGCTCCGAGGCATCAACAAAATGATCCTTGCCGTCATATACGTCGGAGTAGCCCTTAACGGCCAGCGCCGGAATTTCAACCGCGCCCGACTCATGCTGGCACACGGAGCACTTCCCGTGTTTGGAACCGGCCTCGGCAACCGTCGGCTGTTTATCGATCGTCCAGTCGTACGCATGCTCGGCGTACATCTTAATCTTGCGGGTTTCCGCATTGCCGGCAGCATCCGTAGCCACGATCACATGCTCGGCGCCAGTATCACCCTCGGCGGCCTTAGCCGTGTACTTACCGTTCTTATCAGCCTTGAGCTCCTTGCCGTTATCGGTGACCGTCACCGTCTTGTCGCGGTCATCGATCACGTCAAACGAAACGCTCTCGCAATAGGCGCTATCTTCCCAAATGTCGTAAATGGTGGGCGCATAGGTGTCTACATAGGTATAAGACTCTTTCTCATACCACTCGTAGCCGCAAACCCTACAGACCTTTTGGCGAACACCGTCGGCCTCAGGAGTTGCAGGCGTAATGATCCTGTAATTCCACCTGCAGCTCTGCCATACCTGAGCCCGCTTGCAATACTTGCAGGCCTTATAGTGGCTGCCGTCGCCCGGTTGCCAGACGGCATTGTCGGCAACGGCATGGGGACCTTGCTCAATCTTGACCTCGGCATCGGCCGACACATTGTGGTTGTTATCCTCGGCATAGCGGACGTAGTACGTTCCCGACTCCGCAAGACCGGTCAGCTTGCCGTCAGACGTTATCTTCTGGTAGTCCCCGCTCGACCCGCGACGATATTCCATCGCCTTGGTCACGCCCGAGATGGAACCGTCCTTGCTGCTGCACGTAGTCCAATTGTTGCCCACGAGCTCAGCCGGCGCTTCCTGGTCGGCCTTGAAAATCTTCACGGTCGCCTTGTCCGAAACGGTCAGGTAGTCAGAAGCCGTCACGCGGTAGTAGATCGTGCGCTCGCCCGCGCTGCGATACGTCGGCTTTTCCGTCGTCCAATCTCCGCCGTCTTCACGGTACTCGATCTTCATACCCGCCGGAACGGGGTCATTCCTAACGTTGACCGTAATGCCATGCTTTTCGCCGTCATAGGCACCGTCGAAGTCAATGACCTCAAGGTCGAAACGTTCAACATCAGCAATCTCCCATTTGAGCGTCAGAACACTTGTGGTGCCGCCATCAGTCGTAAAGTTGCCCTTACCGATGACAATGCACTCATATTGTCCCGGCTTGGTCTGCTTCAACCCGGATTCACTTCTAGCATCAAGCTCGTAATCCTTGCCCTCAACGAGATCGACCCACTCATCGGCGCCGTTCTTGAACTTTGCGCTTTCAACGACAGGCTGATGCTCCTCGCCGTCATAGGCATACTTGCCGGCGCCCTTGCCGCCGTCTTTAAGGGTGAACTGGTAGGATTGACCCCTAACCAGGCGACGTTGCGAAATCGTGAAGGACTTCTTGCCCACGAGCGTCTGGCCAGAGGCAGTCTCAAATGTCGTAACGACATAGTAGTAGCCGACGTCCGACGGGGCGTCGTTGAGCTCGGTGCCGTTTTTATATGCCTCGGCGTCCGTCTGGGACTCGCACTGATACCACGTGAATTTATTGCTGGCCGTCACGCCCATCTGCTCTAGATTCCATTCGCTATCCCTATCCAGAGCAATCTTGACCGGGCAGCCGTCATAGACAAGCTCAGAGCTCTGAGAGCTCGTCGCCTTAGACATGGAAAGCTTGTACGTGGCGCTCAGGTACTTTTTGGGCTCGCCCGTCTTGGCGTCCTTACCATATTCGCACTCGCTGTTGCGGAACGGGCCTTCGCACGATGCACGAACGCCCAAACCGTCGGCTTCGACCTTCCACTTGTGCTGGTGAATGGTCTCGCGAAAGACAAGCTCGCCGTTGAGGTTCACGATCTCGTATTTATCGGAGTTGTCATCGGTCTTGGACGAGCCGTCTGGCACAACACCTTCGATTTCGCTCGAATCGCAGCTACCAAGGACGCGCGATTTCAGACCGTTGCTGCCCGCAGTCTCCTCAATCGAAATCCAAACATTGGCTCCGTAGCCTCCACGTACGGAGAAGTCAGATGCGATGTTCAGTACGGGGACATTGGGATTGGAGTCCTTCCTCTTAGGGATATACAGACTCTTAGCGGTTCCCGTGGCTTTATCTGCTTCAGTGTACTTGTCGCCATAATTTTTATCGTCGGCGTGGCTGTTCTTCCAGTAGCTCGCGATTTCCGGCGATCCGTTGAGGGTAAGGGTTCCGGCGGCGTAAACCACACACGTATTACCACGCGCGCCGTAGCGATATATTTTACCGCCGGTTATATTACAACGTGCGCTTCGACCAACATTGAGGGCATCGACCGTCAAAGTGCTATCAGTCGAGTCTGAACGCGTGCTATGGAAGTTCTCCATCGTACAGTTGTTGAGGTTGACCGTGGCATTGGTGACACCCATAACGCCAGCAACGGCGCACTTTCCAGTCTCCTGAACCTGGGCGAACTCAGTGGTCTCTTCGACCGTCGGATATTTTTTATTGGTCTGCCAAATGCCGCTGTCGGCATCGGAACCAAACTGGCAGTCCTCGAACGTCGCGGTCAGCCTCGAAGCAACATCCGAATTCACGCCGCCACGGGGATTGCCCACAATTGAAACCGCACCGTTGTAATCGCCAGATGTGTTCCAGAACACGCATTTGTTAAACGTAGCGTTGAGCTTATTAACATTCCCCTTGCCGTCATCGGAGAAGCTGCTGCGGAACAGGCGGACCGGCACAGCATATTCAAGAATACTGTATGGTGAAACCTCGCCCAAAGAGTTGTGCGACTTGCCAACATAGTCCTCAATCTTCAAGTTGTTGAAATTGGCAGACAGCTTGCCCTTGGTGTTGCCGAGGGAAATCGAAGGCACCCTTTGTTCTTTCGCGCTGTTGTACGAGAGGGAGAAGTTTTTCGAATCGTCGCCGAGCTTTAGGCCAACCGAGATGTCACCCGATGCCTTTTTGTAGCCCCCGTCGTAATAACGGTCGGTCAAAAACCCGCTTATAACTTCGCCTCCTCCACTCTTGTCGTGAAAGCAAATACGCGGATTGTTGATACCGATGAACTCGATATTGCTGCCCTGTTTGATGTTGAACAGCCATCGCTTTTGACTGAGCGACGCGGTCGAATAAGCGTTCACGTAGACCGTGCCGTCGATGTAAATCCTCACAGGATTAGTCCGAGTCGCATTCGGCACGTCGATGGTGTAGCCCGATTTGGGCGTGACCTCACCCTCGGCCGTCTTAAGCACATAGTTACCTTGCTCGGTGATTTGGACGGAGTTGGCGCCGTCCTGCGTGAGCGACAGCACCTCAGCCCTCACCCCGTCGGGCATGACCTGCGTCTCAGCCCCAGCCACCGCCGGCGACGCCACGAGTGCGCATGCCACGGCGGCGATACCCAGCAGGCGTGTCAGAGCGGCGCGCATCCCCATCTTCTTCTCCCTCATCGTGCAGCTCCCCTTATTCCTATGCTCTCGCGATACTCGGCATCGCTTGGCGCTGGCGGCTGGCATAATCCCCGGCCAGCCGCCAGCATCTGTTGACATGTTTATCCACGGATTATTTTGCGGCGGTACTTTCTAACACCCTGCCACTCGGCGCGAGTTGCACACCGTGGGGCGCAAATGGAACACGCCTCCGCAAGCGGTTCGCACCCAATGTGGCAAAATCGAACTACTAAGGGGGCCGAATGCTCAAGATTATTGCCTGCGACGACGACGTCGCTTTTCTAGATAGACTGCACCGGATGATCGACCGTTGGTCGAGCGAGACGGGCACGGCGGTCGACGTTGCGCTCGTCACGCGCGGCGAGGACCTGCTGGCCCGCCATGCCGCATCGCGCGCCGACATCATCCTGCTCGATATGATCATGCCGCTCGTCAACGGCATGGACACCGCGCGCGAGCTGCGCCAGGCCGATACCGCCGTGCGCCTAGTGTTCCTCACCTCGTCGCCCGAGTTTGCGCTGGAGTCCTACGAGGTCCGCGCCTTCGACTACCTGCTCAAGCCCGTGGCATACGAACGCCTGGCACAGCTGCTCGACGAGCTTTCGAGCATGCGCCCGTCAGCGACCGACGAACTCGTCATCAAAACGTCCTTTGGCTACCATGCCCTGCGCCTTTCCGACATCGAATATGCCGAGGCGCGCAACAAGCACGTGGTCTTCCATCTGCGCGACGGACGCGATATCGAGGCGCTCGAGTCGTTCCGCAGCGTCGAGGACCGCTTGGCGCAAAACGCGGTCTTCTTTAAATGCCATCGCAGCTACCAGGTCAACCTGCGCAACATCGATCATTTCGATCGGACGGAGATCGTCATGCGCTCGGGCGCGAGCATTCCGCTTTCGCGCAGCAGCAAGCAAGGTTTCCAGGACGCCTACTTTGCGGTGCGCTTTGAGGGCGGGAGGCGCTGATGACTTCTTCGGTCGAAATGGTTCTTTGGGCGATTCACCACGCCACGACACTGCTCTTTGGCGTCTTTGCCTCGGCGGCGCTGTGCGGCGTCGAGCTCAATCGACGCCATGCGCTCGAGCTGGTGGTCGTCACCATTCTGACCGGCACCGCCTTCTCAATCGCCAATACGGTCGGCGGCGAGCTGTTTGCCCGGCAGGCATATCCACTCGTCGTACACCTGCCGCTTATCATCTACCTATGCGCGCGTTACCGCTTAAGTCCGCTGCTCGCGGCATTGGGCGTCACCAGCGCCTACCTGAGCTGCCAGTTCAGTAATTGGATGGGTATCGCCGCATTTGCCGCAACCGATTCGCAGATCGCGTACTATCTGGCGCGCATCGTCACCACGGCCGCCGTCTTTATCGTCCTTTTGCATTGGGCCCGTGACATTGGACCCCGTCTGGCAATTAAAAGCCCCACCGAGCTCGAGATCTTGCTGATCCTGCCGCTCGTCTACTACATCTTTGACTATGCCACCAACGTCTACACCACGCTGTTCCACTCGGGCTCGGTGGTGACCGTTGAGTTTTTGGCCTTTGCCCTTTGCGCCTTCTATCTTATGTTTCTCGCCGTCTATCTGCGCGAATACGAGGCAAAGGAAATCGCCGAGCGTGAGCGCTGGATGCTCGAAACACGCGACAGCGCGGCCATCAAAGAGCTCGAGGCCTGGCGCCAGTCCGGACGCGAGCTGTCGATTCTTCGCCACGACATGCGGCACTTTTTGCGCGGTTTGGCCGTTTTAATTGAGGAGGGCCACACCGACGAGGCGCTCGATCGCATCGATGAGCTCTGCGAGACCAACGACCGCACCGCCGTGCGCCGCTACTGCGCCAACGAGACCGTCAACATCGTGCTTTCGTCATTTAGCTCGGATATCAACAAACACGGTATCACCGCTGACCTGCGCGCCGCCGTGCCCGGAACCGTTCACGTGGGCGATGCCGACCTGTTCAGCGTGCTTTCGAATGCCCTGGAAAATGCCATCATCGCCGCAAGCGCCGCCCCCGAAGGCAAACGCTTTGTCGACCTTGACCTGCGGCTTGAGGACGGCCAGCTGCTGCTTTTGGTTTCCAACACGTTTGGACGCGCGCCGCGCATGGTCGACGGCATGCCCGTGACCCAACACGCCGGTCACGGTTTTGGCACCAAGAGCATTAAGCTTGCCGTTGAGCGCATGAACGGCAACTGCCAGTTCCGCATCAACGGTGACCGGTTTGAGCTGCGCGCTGTGATGTAGGGGCGCGACACTGGACTCGCGGCGCGACTCAACTGCCCGGATCGCCTTGCCGGCGCGGGTCCGTTACAGCGGCGCGGCCGCCGGGGTCAGCTGCTTAATGTAGGCCCACATGCGCTGCTTGGCCGCCTTGTCGGTCAGCGCCGCCTCAAAGCCATCGAGCGCGAGTACGCGGCGGCCTTGCACGTGGGCGACCAGGCCGGGCTTGAGCATGGCGGTGTCGAAGTCATCGATTGCCACGAGCATGTCGGCATAGGTCTCGCGCATGACATCGGCCGCGCTGTTGTCAAGCAGCAGCACCGCTTCGGGGTCCAGGGCCTCCAGCGCCTCGCGGAACAGCTCACACGGCAGGGCCTCGCCCACCGCGACCGTCCCGTCGCCCGCGCCGGCAACGCTTGCCAGCGCGCAGAAATCCTCGGGCGCATAACCGATGGCCCCGAGCGCCTTGCGCAGCGCGGCACCATCCGCGCCGGCGGCAAGCTCGCCACCCGAGCGCTCGGCCTCATCCAAATCGCCTTTGACCAGCACGATCGGCGAGCACGCATTGCCCGCGATGCGCACGCCACGCGCCGCAAGCGACGCGAGCTCCTGCTCGGTGGCCTGGGCGATGGCTTCTTTTTTCTGGCTTTGTGACGTGGGCATGCGCTCTCCAATCGTTTGCGTGCCCACCATTATATAAAAGAGCCGCCCGCGAGTGGTTGCTTTGCGGGCCGCTGGGTATAAGCACGGTCGTACTGAGTTTTACGCGGCCGAGCCGCGTCGCATTATGGAGGTCACCATGGCTGACATTAAGCAGATTACCCCCGAGAACTTCGATTCCATCGTTAACGACAACCTGCCCGTGCTGGTTGATTTTTGGGCGCCCTGGTGCGGGCCCTGCCGGTCGCTCTCACCCATCGTGGACGAGGTCGCCGACGAGCTGTCCGGCAAGCTGGCCGTGGCCAAGTGCAACGTCGATGACAACCAGGACCTGGCCATGAAGTATGGCGTCATGAGCATCCCCACGCTGATCGTCTTTAAGAACGGCGAAGAGGTCGACCGCTCGGTCGGCGCGCTGCCCAAGGCGCGGCTTCAGGCACTGCTGGAGAAACATCTGTAATACGCTTGTTACGTATCTGCCGTCCATGAGCGGTTTTGCACCGCTCGCCGGAGCGCCAGGTGCAGGGCGCACGACCACGGATAGTATGGTAGACACAAACAGCCCCCAGTGAACGGGTGCGGGTCAGACGGACTCGCACCCGTTTTCTTATGCGGCGGCGCTCAGGGCGGGCGTAGTAGAATCTGAACCACTGGATTGCCCCGTACAGAAGGAGATTCCCATGCATGACGTTGGAATGAACATGAGCCAGCTTGCCATGAGCGTCAAGCAGGTCGACGACACCATTGAGCTCGCTCACGAGTGGAGCCATCAGCTGCTGCATGCGACCGAGAACTTTGACATGGAGCGCATCGGCGCCAAGCTCGAGGCTGCCATGACCGCGCTGCACGAGGCGCATGACGCGCTCGAGGGCTACGAGGACGCCATCGAGGCCGACCACAACTCCGTCGGCTCTGTGAAGCTGGTGTAACGTGGCCGAGCACGAGCACGAGCACGACTGCGAGCACGCACATGTTCACGGCGCGGGTGCCGAGGCGAACTGCCGTTGCGCCGGCTCCAGCTCCGAGCTGGTCCGCTTTTCGGTCACCGCGCCCGATGACCTGCTTCGTCGCTTTGACGAGCAGATCGCGCGCCGCGGTGACGTGGCCAACCGCTCCGAGGCCGTGCGCGACCTGATTCGCGCCTCGATCGCCAAGGAGCAGATGCGCACGCCCGACGAGCAGGTCATCGGATCGCTCACCATGATCTATGACCACCATACCGGCGACCTGACGCGCCGCCTGGACGAGGTGCAACATGATTACACCGACGAGATCGTCTCGACCATGCATGTGCACCTGGATCACCACAACTGCCTGGAGATTCTGGCGCTCAAGGGTCGCGGCGAGCGCGTCTACGAGCTGGCCGACCGCCTGCTGGGCCTTCGCGGCGTTAAGCACGGCGAGCTCACCTGCGCCGCCACCGGGCAAAGCTTGGGGCTGTAGCGCACCTGCCAAAAAGGGACAGGTTTGTTTTGGCAGGTTTAACGTTTTACCTACCAAAATAAACCTGTCCCTTTTTGGCAGGTTTTGATGAGGAGAGTCGCATGCGGCATGTGCATATTCATGTGACGGGCATTGTGCAGGGCGTTGGCATGCGGCCATTTGTGTATCGCGAGGCCACGGCGCATGGCATCTGCGGTTGGGTGCTCAACGCGGGCGACGGCGTGCATGTCGAGGCGCATGCTTCGGGCGCAGCGCTCGACAGCTTTGTCGCCGCGTTGTCGGAGCACGCGCCTGACGCGGCACGGGTGGAGCGCGTCGAGGTTGCCGAGCTGGCAGCTGGTACTTGGGATGCCGTCGACGAACAGGGCTTTCGCATCGTGGCGTCGCAGGATCAGACCGCGCATACGACGCTCATCTCGCCCGATATCGCTACCTGCGACGACTGCCTACGCGAGCTGTTCGACCCCGCCGACCGACGCTATCACTACCCCTTTATCAACTGCACCAACTGTGGGCCGCGCTTTACCATCATCCGGTCGCTGCCCTATGACCGAGCGGCCACGTCCATGGACTGCTTTCCCATGTGTCCCGAGTGCGCAGTGGAGTATGCCGACCCACTTGACCGGCGCTTTCATGCGCAGCCCGATGCCTGCTTTGACTGCGGGCCGCATATTACCTGGCGCGAGGCGGCGGGCGGTATGGAGCTCGAAAACTCGGGGGCGATGCCGGCTGTCGGCGACACGCGCGAGGCCAGCGACGCCATTATCGAGCGCTGTGTTGAATTACTTGCGGCCGGTGGCATTGTTGCCATCAAGGGCCTGGGAGGATTCCATCTGGCATGCGACGCCGCCAATGAGCAGGCGGTGACCGAGCTGCGCCGTCGCAAGCGCCGCAGCAACAAACCGCTTGCTGTTATGGTGCGCGACCTTGGCGGCGCCGAGCGCCTGTGCCATGTCGATGATGCCGAGCGCGACTTGCTGGCAGGCAGCATCCGCCCCATCGTGCTGCTGCGCCGGCGTGGTGCTGGCGAGGGAGATTTCTCCGATGCTCTCGAACTCGCACCGTCCGTTGCACACGATCTGCCCGAACTCGGCGTCATGCTCCCCTATACCCCGCTTCAGCATCTGTTGCTTGCCGCGGCAGAAACCCATGGCATGCACGCACTTGTCATGACCAGCGGTAACTTGAGCGAAGAGCCTATCGAGACCGACGACGATCTTGCTTGGGAGCACCTCGTTGCCACCGGCATCGCCGACGCGCTGCTCGGCAATGACCGCGCGATCCTCTCGCGCTACGACGACTCCGCAGTACGTGTGGTCGACGGTGCCGTTATGCCCGTGCGCCGCGCTCGCGGGTACGCCCCGCAGCCGCAGCCGTTGCCGGCACTCGCCAGCGCCGCGCCTTGCGTACTCGCCTGCGGCCCGCAGCAAAAAGCCACGATTGCACTCACACGCGAGGACTCGGACGGTCCTGCGGCTTGTTTTGTGTCGCAGCATATTGGAGATGTCGAAAACGGCGCGACTTTCGATGCGTGGAACGCCGCGTGTGCGCGCCTGGAAGACCTTTTTGACCTGGTGCCTGCCGCGCTGGCATGCGACTTGCACCCCAGCTACCTATCGAGCCAATGGGCGCGCGAGCAGGCGCGGGAACAGGACCTGCCGCTTATCGAAGTCCAGCACCATCATGCGCACATTGCGAGCGTGATGGCCGAGGCTATCGCTGCGGGCCAGTTTGCGTCCGATGCACGCGTTCTGGGTATCGCCTTCGATGGCACAGGCGCCGGCACCGACGGGACCATTTGGGGCGGCGAATTTCTTGTCGCCGGCCTTGCCGATTTTGAGCGCGCCGCACACCTGCGTGCCTGGGCGCTCCCTGGCGGGGCCGCGTCCGTGCGCGACGCCCGACGCAACGCCTTTGCCCTGCTCAGCGAACTCGGCCTGCTCGAACATCCGGGCGCCGCCCCGCTTTTGGATAGCATTGACGAGCAAACACGTAGCGTGACGACCACGATGATCGAGCGGAACATCAACAGCCCGCGCACGAGCAGCATGGGCCGTTTGCTTGACGCCGCGGCGGCAATCTTGGGCATCTGCGGCACTGCAACCTACGAGGGTGAACCCGCCATCGAGCTCGAGGCCGCCGCTTGGCGCGCTTTTGGCAACGAAAACAGCCATTTCACTGGCAATCAGGCGGGTGTATCCGCATCCGTTTCAACATCGCTGGACAGTTTGTTCAGATACGTATTAACTACAGACCCCCTATCCGGCATTTTTGGCTCGAATTTGGCCAAAAAGGGCTCTCCAGACACCCCGTTTGCGGCAAGCATGCCCGGTGCAGGCCCAAAATCGACCCATTTGGGGTGTTCGCAGACAGCTTTTGCCACCCAGAGCCCATCACAAAAATACGTATCTGAACTAACTGTCCAGGCGGCCTCGGATAGCTCCCTCGTTTTGGACCAAAGACCATTTTTTGAGGCGCTTTTGGAGGGAATTGAGGCCGGCGCGCCGGCCGACAAGCTCGCGCTCGACTTCCATATCGCCATCGCACGCGCATCGGCCCGCATCGCAAGCGAAATCTGCGCCCGCGAAGGCATCGACACCGTCGCGCTCTCGGGCGGCGTGTTCATGAACCGACTTTTGCTTCAGCTCCTCACCCGTAAGCTTGAAGACGCAGGGCTTACTGTCTTGGTTCCCCGCACCGTGCCCGTCAATGACGGATGCATCGCCTACGGCCAGGCGGCGGTCGCCCGCGCTCGCCTCGCGCAGGTCATACCGCAGTAGGCTGTTTGGCTAGCCCATGCGCCGCCGTCTCACAGGTGTAACGCGTTTGCCCACAACCCCCGCGAGCGCTACCATCAACTGATGGATTATTAAGCGTCTATCCAGCGCAAAGCGTGTAAAAGGGGAACATTATGTGCCTTGCCGTTCCCGGTAAAGTGGTCAAACGCGACGACGACCTTAAGGCGACCGTCGACATGATGGGCATCGAGCGCCCGGTGTCACTGCGACTCGTGCCGACGGCGCAGGTAGGCGACTATGTTCTCGTGCATGCCGGCTTTGGTATCCAGATTGTCGACGAGCAAGAAGCTCAAGAGACGCTCGATCTCGTCAACACCATGACCGAGCTGGTCGAGGAAGATCAGCTGGCAACCAACCCGGCCGAGGCGTACTAGTGGCGGCGGCGCAGCCGGCTCGCTCCGGTATCAACGTTTCGGCATTCCGAGATCCCAAGCTCGCTCGCGAACTCATCGACCGCATTCATGAGCTTGTCGGCGACCGCACCATCAACCTGATGGAAGTCTGCGGTACGCATACCGTGAGCATTGGTCGCTATGGCTTTCGCTCCATTATGCCGACGGGGCTCAAGCTGCTGAGCGGTCCGGGCTGCCCCGTCTGCGTCACCGCCAACCGCGACATCGACCACGCAATCGCACTCGCCAAGATGGACGGCTCCATCATCACTACCTTTGGTGACATGATGCGCGTGCCCGGGTCGTCTACCTCGCTCGCCGCACAAAAGGCGGCGGGGCGCGACATCCGCATCGTCTACTCGCCGCTCGACGCGCTCGACATTGCCGAGCAAAACCCCGACCGCCCGGTCATCTTTATGGGTGTGGGCTTTGAGACCACGACGCCCACCATCGCCGCCGCCATTTTGGAGGCAGATGTGCACGGGCTCCAGAACTTCTCGGTCTATTGCGCTCACAAGACCACGCCGCCGGCGCTGCGCGCGATTGCCAACGACCCCGAGACGACCATCGACGGCTTTATCCTGCCGGGCCATGTCGCCACCATCGCAGGCCTGGCGCCCTTTGGCTTTTTGGTCGACGAGTTTAAGACCCCGGGCGTGGTTACCGGATTTGAGCCGGTCGATATTCTGCAGGGCATCTGCATGCTGGTTCAGATGGTTGTTGAGGGACGGCCCGCGATCGACAACGCGTACCGTCGCGGCGTCAATGCGGAAGGCAATCCCGTGGCGCGCCAGCTGGTCGAGCAGGTATTTGAGCCGTGCGATACCACGTGGCGCGGGCTGGGACCGATTGCCGCCTCGGGCCTTTCCATCCGACCCGAGTTCTCGCGCTTTGACGCCGGCGCCCGCTATGACGTGCCGATCGAACCGACGGTCGAGCCGCGCGGATGCCGTTGCGGCGACGTGCTGCGCGGGGCCATTGCACCGAGCGACTGCCCGTTGTTCGGCCACGCCTGCACGCCTGAGCATCCTGTTGGCCCGTGCATGGTGAGCTCGGAAGGCAGCTGTGCGGCGTACTACCGTTACCAAGGCTAGCCCGAACATCCCCGATTGGAGTTTTCGATATGTCCCATACTGCCACCGATAGCACTGTCCTGCTGGGCCATGGCTCCGGCGGGCAGATGATGAAACGCATCATCGACGAGGTCTTTCTGGATGCCTTTGGGTCGCCCGAGCTGCTCGAAGGCAACGACGCCGGCGTCGCCGCCCTGCCCGGCAGCGGGCGCATCGCCATGTCGACCGACAGCTTTGTGGTGACGCCGCAGTTCTTCCCCGGTGGCAATATCGGCAGGCTCGCCGTGTGCGGAACCGTCAACGACGTCGCGACCTCGGGCGCCAACGTGCGCTATCTTTCGTGCGGTTTTATCCTCGAAGAGGGCTATCCCATGGATAAGCTACGCCAGATTGTGCAGACCATGGCCGAGACGGCGCGCGAGGCGGGCGTCAAAATCATCACCGGCGACACCAAAGTGGTCGAGCGCGGCGGGGCCGACGGCGTCTACATCAATACCGCTGGCGTGGGCGAGGTGCCTGCGGGCGTGGCGCTCAGCGGTGCAAACTGCCAGCCCGGCGATGTCATCCTGGTCTCGGGCACGCTGGGCGACCACGGCATCGCAATCATGAGCCAGCGCGAGGGCCTGGCGTTCTCGAGCAGCATCGAGAGCGACGCCGCGCCCCTCAACCACCTGATTGCCGACGTGCTGGCCGCCGCCCCCGACGCGCGCTGCTTCCGCGATCCCACGCGCGGAGGTCTGGCGTCCACGCTCAATGAGTTTGCGCAGGCGAGCGACGTTGCCATGGAAATCGACGAGGACGCCGTGCCCGTGCGCTCCGATGTGCAGGCCGCCTGCGAGATGCTCGGCTACGACGTGCTGCAGGTGGCAAACGAGGGCAAGATGGTCGCCGTGGTACCAGCCGAACAGGCCGACGCGGCGCTAGCAGCCATGCGTGCCGCCCGCTACGGCGAGAACGCCGCCATCATCGGTCGCGTGCTGCCGGTCGTCGAAGGCGCTCGACCCGCCGTTCGCGTGCGCACCGGCTGGGGCTCCACCCGCATCCTCGACATGCTCGTGGGAGAGCAGCTGCCGAGGATTTGCTAGCGGCAAAGACTTGCGGCTGACGCAGTGCAGCTCGAGGCTGCTACAGATATTCAGATTCCAAACGCGTCCGACGCGCAAGCCCAGTATCATGGGGTGCGCTTTACAACTCAAACGGCAGGAGCACCCATGGCAGCAGCCTTTTCCCATGTGATCTTTGATCTGGACGGCACCATCCTCAATACGCTCGAGGACCTGGCGGCCGCCGGCAACCATACCTGTGAGATGCACGGCTGGCCCACGTTTGCCGTGGACGAATACCGCTACAAGGTGGGAAACGGCATGCTCAAGCTGGTCGAGCGCTTTATGCCCGCCGAGTACGCGGGCGACGGCCGAATGTTTGAGCAGACGCTTGCCGAGTTTAGGACTTATTACGGCGAGCACAAGGAAGACCACACCGCCCCCTACGATGGCACGATCGAGATGCTCGACCGCCTGCGCGCCGCGGGCATTCAGCTTGCCGTGCTCACCAACAAGGACCATATTTCGGCCGCTCCGCTTATCGAAAAGTACTTTGGTCCCGATCGTTTTGCGCTGGTGCAGGGTCGCGTCGACGCGTATCCGCCCAAGCCCGAAGCCCCCGTCACGCTGCATGTGATGAATGAGCTGGGCGCCGACCCGGCGAACACGCTCTACGTAGGCGATTCGAATGTCGATGTTCTGACCGGCCACAACGCCGGCCTTAAGAGCGCAGGCGTCACCTGGGGCTTCCGCGGCCGAGCAGAGCTGGAGGCCGCCGGCGCCGACTACGTGGTAGACACCCAGGACGAACTCGCCTCGCTGATCTTGGGCGAGTAGCGAGCCGCCGCGCTACGCAGTCACGGCGATTGTGACGTGCGGAAAGCGCATCCCGTTTTGACGCCTCAAACTGGGATGCGCTTTCCCACGGGCAGCTAATTTGGGACGGGGCTCTTTTAGCTACCCCATGTTGAGCGAACGAGTCGAGATGATTTTTCTGGGGATGAAATAATCATTAGGTAAACAATGATTTTTTCATCCCCGTCCCAGAAAAATCATCAGGCAGGTAGAGGGGGTAGCTAAAAGAGCCCCGTCCCAAATTAGCTGCCCCTCAACAACGGCAACGCCGCAGGTAGAGGACGGACAGCGAAAACCCGCCAGAGCGAGCAAGGTGCCTTGAAAGAGGAGGGCATTGACCTTCTGGTCATGCCCGACGATTGAAAGGCAGATTGCCGCTCTGGCGGGTTTGCAGCGTCGAGCAGTTACGGCGTTTGGTAAAACGCCGTAACGAACTAGCTCAGCATCGCATCCATCATCTCGGAGTTGACGGAGTCGTCAGCAGACCACTCGCCGTCGTCGTTGCAGGTGTACTTGAAGATAACCGTGGTCTTCCTGGGCTCGGTGGCCTTGGTCACATCGACCATCACCTCGCCAGCCATCTTGTACAGCTCGTCATCGGAAGGCATCGCATCAAGCGCAGCGACCTTCTCCTGATACTGGGTGGAGAAGTCCTCGACGATCTTGTTCATAGACTTGCAGGTGATGGAGACCTCTGCGGTTGCAACGCCCTTGTCCTCGTCGACCGTCACGTCGCCGATCTCGTAATCAAAACCCTCGAGATAGGTCTTGGCATACTCCTTGGGATCGATGCCCAGCTGCTCGAATTCGTCGCCCGAAGCCTCTTCCAGACCAGAGAGGAAATCGTCGCCACCGTTTTTGACCTCATCGAACTGAGTCGTAAGGTCCTCGGTGATGAGTTCTTCGATCGAGGGGCCTCCGCAACCGGAAAGCACGACCACGCATGCAACCAAGACGGCCATGAGGGGCGCAAGCAGCAGCTTCTTTTTCATGTTGTCCTCCCAATAAGCGGCACCGTGCTTCCCAACACGGCGCACGTTGTAATAAGTAAGCTCATACTATCCACTTATGAACACCCCCGACAGCACGAAAGCGCGGTCGGTTCGTTTTAGCGTCCGAACGGTCTGCGAGTCCGCTCAGCGTGCAATAAAGCGCATCGGTACCGTGCAATAAAAAAGGGTGGCCGGACAATCCGACCACCCCAAAACATCCTGTGGATGCCGCGATTTACTTGCGAACAACCTTGACGATAGCATCGCCGGCGGCGACAGCGGAGTCGGCCTCGACGGCGAGCTCGACATCGGCGAACTCGGCGGTGTTGGACACGGCCACGACGACGCAGTCCTTGTAGCCGGCAGCGGCGATCTTGGCGCGGTCGATCTTGAGCATGGGCTGGCCGGCCTTCACGACATCGTCAGCCTTGACGAAGCCCTCGAAGCCGTCGCCGTTCATGTTGACGGTATCGACGCCAACGTGCACCAGGACCTCGATGCCGCTATCGGACTGCAGGCCCACAGCGTGACCCATGGTGACGGTAACCTTGCCGTCGCAGGGGGCATAGACCAGATCGTCCTCGGGCCACACGGCGCAGCCCTTGCCCAGGACCTCGCCACCAAAGACGGGATCGGGCACGTCGGCCATCTTGATGACCTTGCCCTTGACGGGCGAGCACAGCACGTCGGCGCCGGCAGAAGCAGAGATGGAGGCAGGAGCAGCAGCAGCCGCGGGCTCAGCCTTCTTCTTGAACATATCAAACAGACCCATACGTTTTCTCCTCTTGATTAAGCGCAACGTTATGCGCATGCCTATGGTGATTATAGTGCCAATTGGCCCAAATTCTAAGGTGAGGACTCGAATCGAAACCCCACCAACGCCTTTATCCCAGCGGCACCCGTTTTGTTGATTAGCCCTCGATGAGCCCCAGGAGCACAAAGGCATTCCAGATGCCATCGTCGTCAACGCCGGTGGCCGCGTAGTCGGCGGCCGGTCCGGCGTTCGGTAGAACGCCGGAACCTAAATCCCCTATTCCAGGCCTTCCACGCCGTTGGACTTGATGATCTTCTGGTATGCGAAGAAGCTGTCCTTGCGGCGGCGCTCGTAGGTGCCGGTGCCGTCGTCGTACTTATCGACGTGGATGAAGCCGTAGCGCTTGCGCATCTCGCCGGTGCCGGCGGACACCAGGTCGATGGGGCCCCACCAGGTGTAGGCGATCAGGTCGACGCCATCGGCGACGGCCTCGCCCATGGCCTTGATGTGGCTCTGCAGATAGGCGATGCGGTACGGATCGTGGATGGAGCCGTCCTCCTCGACCTCATCGTAGGCGCCCATACCGTTCTCGACCACCATCAGCGGAATCTCGTAGCGGGCGTAGATCTCGTTGAGGGCGATGCGCAGGCCCAGCGGGTCGATCTGCCAACCCCAGTCGGTGGACTCCAGGTAGGGGTTCTTGCCGCCAAAGGTCATGTTGCCCTCGGTCATCTCGTGATCCTTGTGGGTGCCCACAGTGCCGGACATGTAGTAGCTAAAGGTGTAGAAATCGACCTTGCCGTCGGCGATATCCTGCAGGTCGCCGTCCTCCATCACGAGCTCGACATCGTTTTCGGCCCAGAAGCGCTTGGCATAGAACGGGTACTTGCCGCGCACCTGTACGTCGGAGCAGTACCAGTTCATGGAGTTCATCTGCTGCTGCGTGGCGAACACGTCGACCGGATCGCACGTGGCAGCGTAGGAGAGGATGAAGCAATCCATGTTGCCCATCTTGAACTGCGGGTAGTGCTCGTGGGCGTAGCGCACGACGCGGCCGCCGGCCACGAACTGATGGTGCAGGGCCTGATAGCGCTGCTGAGCGGTGGTCTTGATGGCGCTTGCCGGGCCCTCGAAGCCCTGGATCAGGCCAGTCTCCATCATGGCGCCCATGTCCATGGTGCCGCAGTTGATCTCG
Source organism: uncultured Collinsella sp. (assembly GCA_958415525.1). Classification (GTDB taxonomy): domain Bacteria; phylum Actinomycetota; class Coriobacteriia; order Coriobacteriales; family Coriobacteriaceae; genus Collinsella. The sequence goes on from CATYZE010000016.1 coordinate 29,913, forward strand.
TTGAAGGTGAGCCAGAACTTAACCTTGTCCTGGTAGCGGTCGAAGACGGTCTGGCAGTACTTCTCGAAGAAGCCGATGAGCTCGCGGCTCGCCCAGCCGTTGTACTTCTCGACCAGGTGATAGGGCATCTCGTAGTGCGAGAGGGTCACGAGCGGCTCGATGTTGTGAGCGCGCAGGCAGTCGAAAACGCGGTCGTAGAAGGCGAGGCCGGCCTCGTTGGGCTCGGCGTCGTCGCCGTTGGGGAAGATGCGGCTCCAAGAGATGGACATGCGGAACATGTTGAAGCCCATCTCGGCGAACAGCGCGATGTCCTCCTCGTAGTGATGGTAGAAATCGATGCCGTCATGATTGGGGTAGAAGCGGTTGGGGTCGATGTCGATCGTAATCTGGCGCGGTTCCTTGTAGCTGCCGCCCAAGAAGTGGTCGTCGACCGACGGACCGCGGCCGTCCACGTTCCAAGCGCCCTCAAACTGATTGGCGGCGGTAGCGCCACCCCAATAGAAACCCTCGGGGAATCCCATAAGTGCCTCCTCGCTCATGCGTGTTGCTGATGAAACGAGTATGCCGCCGAGTCGCTCCAGGCCAGGGCGAAGGCGCCGATTTGGACACTTCTTTTCGCAGACGCGCGCTGCAACAGCGCTGCAGCTGAAACTTTTTGACACCGAAGGAGCGAAGACAATCCGCCCCGCGCTTACCGGCGGTATGCCGCGGGGGTGCAGCCATACTTGTCGTGAAACTTACGGTAGAAGAAGCTCATGTTTTCATAGCCCACCGCATGCGCAGCCGCCCCGGCCGTGGCGCCGCCGCGCAGAAGCTCGGCCGCACGTACCAGGCGTCGCTCCTGCACAAGCTGCCTAAAGGTCTTGCCCACATGCCGCTTGAGGAGCGCCGTCGCATAATTAGGGCTCAAGCCAAACTCCGCCGCCATCCCCTCGAGGGAGCATGCAGCGAATTCGCGATCGATATAGCCAAGCATTCCCGTCACCAGGGCAGTGGGCCCCGCCGCGCCGTCCGCCGCGCCGCGCACCAGCTCGCGCTCGTAGCAATCCATGAGCTCGGCCAAAAACAGCTGAAACAGACGCAAGACGATCTCGGGACCGTTGGGGCTCGGGTCGTACAGCTCGCAGAGCATCTCCTGCATGTAGCGCCGAATCCGACGGCTCTCGCCGCAATGAAAACGGACATGGCCCCGATGGTCCGTCTCGCTGTTGAGCGCGTTGAACAAAAACCGCGAGACCGCGCTCTCGCGCGAGAGGCTCGACTCGAGACTCCGGCGCAAAAAAGAGCGTGAAACGGTCATGCTTAGCATGATGTCGTCCTCACCAAGCGCCGCCACGGCATGCGGGCAGAGGGCGTCGAGCAAAAGCACCTCGTTGCGGCCCAGCTCGAGCCTCTCCCCCGCCACCGTCTGCGGGCAGCGTCCGCGATACACATAGCTCAGCTCCACGTAATCATGCACGTGCTCGGGAACTGCATTAAAGCGCGAGTTTTTCCTTATCGTCAGGCCACGCGGCATGCCGGGCTGGGCATAGGCAAACCCTGGCTGCCCAATCTTGCGCACTGGGCATCCGTCGATTTCGACATGCTCGGTCATAATCGACCAATCAAATGCCATGCCGTCTTTATAAGCGATCTCACTGGTGCTCAGTTCGCTGAGCCTACGCTCGAGCTCGTCGATCTCCATGGCTTGCCAATCGTTGATTTGGTCATAGTTCGTCGTGATTCAGATATTAGCAGAACGCGCCGACGCGTCCATAATCTGTGCTATGCAGCAGATCGATCGAGCCAAGGAGAATCCATGACCGCGTACTATCAGCAGGTGCTCGAGGGCACATACGACAACCACGTGCTTCCGTTTTTGTGGATGAAGGGCGAGAGCCATAAGACCATTGCCGAGTATCTGGAAAAGATCGCCGGCGCCGACATCCACGAGGTCTGTCTCGAAAGCCGCCCACACCCCGATTTTTGCGGCGAGGGCTGGTGGCGCGACTTGCACTTTGTCATTGACGAGTGCAGGCAGCTGGGCCTTAAGCTCTGGATCTTGGACGACGCACACTTCCCCACGGGCTTTGCCAACGGCGCCGTCAAGGAGGCCGTGCCCGAGCTCCGCAAGATCGTGCTCACGCACCGCACGTTCGACATCGTGGGCCCCACGTCCGCCGCGAGCATCGCGCTCGCCAACATGCTCGACAAAACGGAGCGCTTCTACGGCGTGACATTTATGCAGGACGGCAGCCCCGTCGACGTCGCTTACCGAGTAATCGACGATGCAGACGGCAACCCCAGCCGCCTGGTCTTCGATGCACCTGCGGGCCTCACGCAGGCATGCGTGATGTTCACGAGCGGCAAGACCTCCTACAACGAGGACTACATCAATATGGTCGACCGCGCCTCGGTGGCGCAGCTCATCGATGCTGTCTACGAGCCGCATTTTGAGCATCTGGGCGATGAGTTTGGCAAGACGATCCTGGGCTTTTTCTCCGATGAGCCCGGATTTGCCAACGAGAAGGGCACCACGGGCCCCGATGGCATCTCGGACACGCTCATCGGCAAGGCCACCGCGCCCCTACCCTGGTCGGCCGAGCTTGAGCGTCGCCTACGCGCGGCACTGGGCGAGCGCTACCTGGCCGAGCTCCCGCACCTGTGGGACCGCGAGCCGGCCGGCGCGCACGTACGCCACGTCTATATGGACATCGCGAGCACCCTCTATAAGGAGTGCTTCTGCGACCAGCTCGGAGACTGGTGCCGCGCGCGCGGCGTGCAGTACATCGGCCACGTTATCGAGGACAAGGACTGCCACGCGCGCCTGGGCGTGGGCGCCGGGCACTACTTCCGCGCCGTGGGCGGTCAGGACATGGCGGGCGTCGACATCGTGATCAACCAGCTGGTACCCGGCATGGACCGCGGCCTTCACAGCTACGGACGCGGCGTGTGGGACCTCGAGTTCTATAACTACGTGCTGCCCAAGTTGGGCTCCTCGGCAGCACACCTCGACCCCAAAAAGCAGGGGCGCTGCATGGCCGAGGTCTTTGGCGCATTTGGATGGCACGAAGGCCTACGCGAGATGAAGTGGATCGCCGATCATTTTTTGGTGCGCGGCGTCAATTGGTTTGTGCCGCATGCCTTTAGCATGGCCGCCTTCCCCGACTGGGACTGCCCGCCGCATTTCTATGCGCATGGCCAAAACCCCCAGTTTGCACACTTTGGGCAGCTCATGAGCTACATGAACCGTACGGCGAGCCTGCTGAGCGGCGGGCGCGCAACGACCCCGGTGGCGCTTCTCTACCATGCGGACGCCGAGTGGGCAGGCGAGGCGAACTTTATGCAGCATGTCGCCTCCGAGCTTTTGCGCGCGCAGGTCGACTTTGACATCGTGCCGGCAGAGGCATTTGAGGACGCAGGGCGCTATGCCGTTGAAATTGCCGCAGACGGTAGCGGCTTTAGCGTGAACGGCCAGGCATACCGCTGCCTGGTGATGCCCGGAGCCGAGTTTGTCGGCGGAGCCGTGCTCGACTTTGCCGCGCGTGCCGCAGCCGCAGGTGTTGCCGTGTACGCGCTGGATGAGTTGCCGAACAAGCGCTACGACGGTGACACTGCAGGCCGCGAGGGCTTTGCCTCCCTGGATGCAGCCGCGGTCGCCGACATCAAGCTCCTGGCGACCACCGAGCTCGCAGACACACTTGCCAATACCGGCATGCAGACCGTGGTTTGCGCCGAGCCCCAGCCCTGGCTGCGCGCACTGCGCTACGAGCGGGCGGGCGAGAGCTATCTGATGCTCGTCAACGAGCATCCCAAGCAGGGCATCTCCACTCAGGTTGCGCTTGCCGACGGCACGCCCGTCGCAGGCGCGCGCCTCGATCTGCTCAACGGCACCGAGCCCGCCGCCTTTGACGGCACGCTCGAGCTGGCTCCCTACGAGAGCTGCATCGTGGTCCTTGGGGCTACAGGTTCCGCCGGCGCGGCAACCGCTGGAGACGAAGCCGCATGCATCGACAGGCCCTGGACGGTTGCCTTCTCTGCCCCTGGTACCGATGCCTTTGGCGAGTCTGTTGAGCTTGCAGACCTGCACGACCTTTCCTCGGCCGAGTTCCCCGGCAAGGCCGGCACGTTCCGCTACCAGGCCTCCTTTGTCCTGGGCGAAGCGGCCAGCCGCGCTGTCATCGACCTTGGGGAGGTCTTTGAGACCGCAACCGTCACCCTCGACGGCAAATCCCTCGGCACGCGCATCTGTCCGCCTTACCGCTTTGAGGCCGGCGCGCTTTTGGCCGGTGAGCACGCGCTTACGATTGACATCATCAACACCCTCGACCATGCCGTCCCCGACGTGTTCGGCATGACCGAGCCCTCCGAGCCCAGCGGTCTCTTGGGGCCCGTACGTGTGCTCGGGTAACGCCCCGGGCGCAAACGGCGCAACAAGGACAGCGCCCCAGGTAGAGCCCACAACAGCGAGCGGGCCCCTGGTGCGGCAGATTGGGCCGAAAGAGGAGGGATGCGTGCTTCCGCACGCGCCCGACGATTGAAGCCCAAGGTGCCGTGCCAGGGGCCCGCGCAGCGTCGAGCGGTCCGTCGTTCATAGACCGGCGGACCAAAACTCCCAGCCAAGCCGAACGTTTTATTTATCGCTATGATTGGTTTATCGCGACGCAAACGCATAGGAGCCATATGGATATCAGGCGAAAGATCACGCAGGGCAAAAGCCTCACCCCCACCGAGCAACAACTTGGGCAAACGGCCCTCGCCATGGGCGAGGATGTGCGCGGGCTTTCCATTAAGGAATTTGCCGCGCGCGCCAACGTTTCGGTCGCGAGCGTGCACCGCTTTTGCAAAAAGCTCGGCCTCGAGGGCTTCAAAGATCTCAAGGTCGAGCTCATCCGTCTGGCAACCGAGGCAGGCAACCGGCGCGACGTGGACATTAATTTTCCCTTCGATGCCACCTCCACCCCCGCGCAGGTAATGGAGCGCATGGAGGGGCTCTACCAGACCACCTTGGCCGAAACGCAGGAGCTGCTCGACCCCGCACAGCTCGACCAGGCCGCCAAGCTCGTCATGCGCGCCGGCACTGTGGACATCTACACGGGCTCGCATAACCTGTATCCAGCGGGAATGTTCCGCGATCGCTTGCTTTCCGCCGGCAAAAGCGCGACGTGCCACGACAGTATCGAGACGCAGATGCGCACGGCGCTCGCCTCGGGCACCGACCATGTGGCAATCGTCATCTCCTACAGCGGCCTTGCCCCCAACCTCAGGGAGATCTTGCCGATCCTCAGCAGTCGACATGTCCCGGTCATCGTCATCGGCACGCCGTACTGTGCCCGCATTCACCCCGGCTTTGCCGCCTATCTCACGGTAAGCGACCACGAGAGTATGACGCACCGCATCACGCAGTTCGCCAGCCATATCGCCGTGCAATACGTACTCGATTCGCTCTACAGCAGCTACTTTGCCAAAGATTACGCCCGCTGCTCCGAGTTCTTAGAGCGCTCGTTCCCCTACACCCGCCTCCCCGGGCTTAAGTAGCGACGAGCGTGGATTTTCGGACACTAACCTAACGAGCGTGGATAATCTCCCACTTTGAGACCGTCACCGAGCCAAAAACGGGAGATTATCCACGCTCATTTCAGACTGATCATTGGGGACGTTCTTAAACGACTAGTCAAACAGGAACGTCCCCAAGTGCCGCATTTGGAGCAAGATGACGCCGCAGGCAGAGGACGGACAGCGAGCGGGTCGCATTTGAGACAAGGTGACGCGAAACGAAAGGGCGCTGACCTCCTGGTCGCGCCCTTGAAGTTGAACGTCAGATTGTCCAAATGCGGCCCGCGCAGCGTCGAGCCGTTACGCGGTTTGGTAAAACCGCGTAACTAACGGACTCCGTACTGCTCGTAGTAGGCGTCGATGGCGGTCTTGAGTTCGTCGTCGATGACAACCTTGCCGTCGATCTCGTGGTTGTAGAGGGTCTCGACGACCTCGGCCATGGAAACGATGCTCGCGACGGGGAAACCGTACTTGGCCTCGATCTCCTTCTGCGCGGTGGTCACGCCACCCTTGCCGACCTCCATGCGGTTGAGGGACACGATCAGGCCCTTGATCTCGACATCGGCAGCGGCCTTGACCTTGGGATAGGTCTCGTCGATGGACTTGCCGGAGGTGGTGACGTCCTCGACCATAATCACGCGGTCGCCGTCCTGGGGCTCGTAGCCCAGCAGGTTGCCCTTGTCGGCGCCATGGTCCTTGGCCTCCTTGCGGTCGCAGCAGTATTTGACCTCCTTGCCGTACAGCTCATGGTAGGCAATAGCGGTCACGACGGCCAGCGGAATACCCTTGTAGGCCGGCCCGAACAGCACGTCAAAGTCGTCGCCAAAGTTATCGTGGATAGCCTGGGCATAATACTCGCCCAGCTTCTTGAGCTGATAGCCCGTCACGTAGGCGCCGGCGTTCATAAAGAACGGGGACTGACGGCCGCTCTTGAGCGTAAAGCTGCCGAACTTAAGAACGTCGGACTCGACCATAAACTTGATGAACTCTTGCTTGTAAGCCTCCATGCGGGCTCCTCTCGTAATCGCGTACGTGCCTCACAGTTTAGCGCAGGCAGGACGTCGATGCGGTCGCGCTTTGCCGAGTCTGCAGCCGGCAAAAACCACCACAAAGGTGTCCCCTTTGTGGTGGTTTTGGTGCGCTATGAAGCGTTGGCCAGACGGCTCCAGAGCTCATCGATATCGATCTGGTCGCCGCCGCTCAGGTAGCCGGTGCGAATAAAAGCCTCGTTGTAGATATAGATGTCATGAGCGCTGTCGCCATCGTCTTCGGTGTCGTCGGCCATAATCACGTAACGGTGGCCGTCAAGCGCTTTGACCAGCCAATACAAAGCATCGTCAATCGTGCATTTCTCCTGCACCATCGCTGCGTCGCCAATCGCACCGATGAGTGCCCGTTCGCCCTTCGTATAGCCTCCTACCGAGAGTAGCATCGCGACGTTTTCGTCTCCGCCGCCCGGTTCAAGCTCCTCGTACTCGGACTCCGAAAGCGGTATCGCGCTATTTGCAAGTTCGTCCACATCGTCCGAAACCTTGGAAAAGGTAAAGGCGAATAATCCCGCGTCATCGACGGCGCCGTAGCCCACGTTCTCGCCTTGCCACTCATAGTTTTGATGCTTGAGCAGGCGCACCAGATCGGCACCGCCCAGATTGATTGCGGCATAGACCGTCACGTTGGCATTGTCGTCCACGCAGGCGGAGTCCGCTGTGCTCGCTGCTTTAGCGCCACCCGCGCCGCCCGTAGTGCCCGAGCAGCCAGCCAGCGCGCAAGCCGCCGCGCCCGCGCCCGCCACAAAGGCCGCGCGGCTCATCGTCATCTCATTCATCATGTTTGTCCCTCGCTGTGATGTCGGTCGCGTCGCGCTTAGCCGAGCGCGCGCCCGGTCTTCTCCTGCCAAAATTCGTCAATCGTGGGGGCACCGCCGCCCTGGGTAAACGTACCGGTCTTGATAGCCTCCTCGGTAATGAGATCCAGGCGGTAGTCGCCATTTTCCATCGGGCTCACCATGGCAACGTGACGCGCCATGTTGGAACCGTAAACGCACGCGATCCACGAGCCCGAGGTGATCTGTGCCCGGTCCTCAACCGGCACCGAAAAGCCCGCGATAACATCCTCGCAGCTCGAATAGCCCGCAAGTTGCAGCGTAAACATCACGGTGCTCCCGGTTCCGCCCTTGTCGAGCTTTCCGATTTCGTCCTCACCGAGCCATTCGGTTGCGCCGTCCTTGCTGATATTACAGACGCTGAGTACGCGGCCTGCCTCGTTCTCGTACATCTCGAGCGCATCTTGCCAGGTATAGCCCTGTTGCGACGCAAATTCCTGCAACTGCCAGCCCTTAAGCTCGAGCAATGCCGCGATGCTGATGTTGTGGTGCGCATCCCAGCAGTCATCCGACCACGTATCAAACGCATCCGTCGAGCCGCCGTCCGTATCCGCGCCGCCGCCCGCATCACCGAAATCGCCCGATGACGAGCCCGCGTTCATCTTGTCCTTTACCGGGCGGTCGTCGTTAAAACCCGTCGCGTCCTGCGTCCGCTGTCCGCCGCATCCCGCAAGCGTCAGCAGCGCCGTTCCCGCCGCCGCGACAAACGCCGTGCGCGAAAGTACCGTCTCCCTCATCGTTGTTCCTTTCCCGTTCTTTATCACAATGCCGAGAAACACGCCCGGCATCGATTCACACATAGCCCGCTCACGCTATTGACGGGGTAGTTCCGTCCAGCCAAAACCGGGCTCAAAGCCATCGCGCGTGCCGATCACATCGCCCGAGCCGTTCACCCAAGCTTGGTCCGCCATCACCGAAACCTCGACATCGGTGCCGTCGGGCCTGGTGTAATGATTGACTCCGCGAATGGCATCGGAATACGAGGCAGCGCCCGTTCCCACACCCGCGCTGGAGAAATTGGCCGCGCTGGTGGCCATGTTCGCCGCGTGTTGACGATTGCTACGGTCGAACCATGCCTGCTGGTAACTGTCGAACGCCGCCTGCTGCGAGGCATGCATCTGCTGCCAGGCTGCAAACTGCTGTTGTTGCTGGGCAATATTCATCTGCATGCGTTGGCGCTGCTCAAGCACCATCTGTTGCTTTTGAGCGGACGCTTCGCGTGCAATCGCAGGGTTGAGCCGCAGAGTCGATGCCATTGAGGCGAGCACCGTAGAGGCTGCCCCGTCCAGACGGCCCTCTGGCGCAACCAAGCAGAAGCTGTCCCTGATACGCCACCGCAACAGGTCGGCCGCTCCCAGCTTGAACGGCGCCTCGTCTGGGCAATCGCCCTGATCCGAGGCCTGCTCCTGCGCGACACCCTGCCCCGCCGCTACAGCCGCCTGACGCTCGCGCAGGCGCTTGCCCAGAACGCCGCCGATGAGCCCGCTCGAAAGGCCTGCGCCCAGCAGCGCCTCGGCCCCGGCGGCGATGCCTTTACCCATAGAGCCCGCGACTCCGCCAATCGAGGCCACATAGCCCTCGACTTTGGCGGCCACCGCAAGCTCGGTGGGCACCGGAGCGCCCGCAAGCTGATATCGGCGCATGCCGCACTCATAGATCACATCGCTCGGCTCCATCGTAAAGCCCTGAATCGCAAAGTCATTTGCCGCCTCGCGCTTTACGCGGGCACGCTCGTGCTCGATATCGACCGCCGCGCTCGATGGGTACGGCTGCTCGGCCACAACCTCCGCCCGTGCGCCCAGCTGTGCCGCGCAGACCTGGGCCAACTCGTCGCAAGCTGTCTCCACGTGCATAAACGCCTTGCGCTCGGTTTGCATGGGGATACGCTTGGCAACGGCGCCCGCATCCACGTAGCAGAGCTCGGAGCAGTACACAATCCGCTCGCCCGCCGGGCCCGCCGCCGTCACCCCAACCGAAATCGGGCAGTCGAAGCTACCGCTACGCTCAAGATGCGCTTCTTCGATACGCCAACCCCGCGGCAACGCCACCTGCGCGAGCGCCTGGCCTCCAGAAGCATCGCATGCGGTATGGAGCTCAAGTTCGCCGGCGCGAGGAGCGTCCGCCGAGACTGTGCTGCCAGACGGTGACGCGGCCTCGGCACTCCGCGTTGGCACATCTGCCGGCACGGCCACGCTCGGCTCGCAACCTTCACCCGCGCTACCATCGTCAGCCGCATCATTCACAGACCCCGTGGCATCCGGGCCGCATGCAACGCCCTCAAGCCGAACACCGCACCCTGGGCAAAACCGCATCGGAACGCCGGCGACCCGAGGCAGTTGCGCCCCGCATGCCGGGCAGAATCTCAAGTCACTCATCCCGTACATCCCTCATTTCATTGGCTGTTCTTGATGGCGGCAAGCTGTCGCCACAGTTCCTCGGCACCGTCGAGGCTATATGCCGTCTTGTCGAGCACGATGTTCTTGCCTTCGAGCTCCACCGATCGCTCCGAGCCGTCCGCATAGACAAAGACGAGCGTGCGACCGGCGTCGCTCATCCGCTCATCCACCGCGTCTCCCACGGTGCAGCCGTCGAGCGCGGCAAAGGTCGATGCGACCAGCTCGGCATCGTCGGTCTCATAGACCGTCCGTGCCTCTCCGTCCTCGATAAGCTTGACCGCCGCCGGAGCGGCGGCACAATCATTGAGCGATGCTTGTGCGGCAGTCTTTCCCTGAGCGCCATGGGCGCCGGCGCCGTAAGCTCGCATGAGTGTCACCGCCGCGGCAACAACAACCACGGCGATAAGCGCGCCCGCAATTTTATTAGACGCGCAACCCCGAGACGCCATAGGTGCACCCCTTCCGTTCTGCTTCGCTCAACATCACATTCATATGCCTTTGAGCGCCAAAACGGCAGGTGACAAATGTCTCATATTCATATTTTTGCAGGTAAAAAAACCACCACAAAGGTGCCTGTCCCCTTTGTGGTGGTTGGCTAGTCTTGGGGCGTCCAGGACCAGAAGAAGTTGATGAGGGCTACGCGCGAGGCGGCACCGGTCTTTTTGTTGATCGAGGCGATGTGGCGGTAGAGCGTAGAACGCGAAAGGAAGAGCGCCGCCGCCACGTCCTGCACGCTGTCGTCCGAAACGACCAACGCCTCCAGCACATCGCGCTCGCGCTTCGTAAGTCCAAAGGCGGCTACAAAGCCGTCGAGTCGATCGTCAAACGAAAGCTCCGGCGTCTCCAGGGGCACCGCGTCGGTCTGATCGGGTGCACGGCTCTTGCCAAGATCGTCGGTGGCAAACGCCAGGCCCCTGTGATCCGCTTCGTCCTCAACGCCTTGTCCAAACTGTCCCAGCAGCGAGATCGCAATGCCGACAAACAGCACGAGTACGACACCCACCGCCATTAGCACGTTTTGGCTCGAGATAATCGCCACCGCCGGCGCCGTCACAAGCATTGAGCAAATGTTGTTGATGACGCGGCCCATGCACGGCCACAAATACGACCAGCGCGCATACATCGAAATCGCGGCGAACTTCGCGGTGAAGAACACCACGAAAAAGCCCGTGCCCAGGTAAAAGATAATCGTGGCGGCGAGCGCATTACCGCCGTTGCCATCGGTGATAAGCACGAAGAACGAGAGCGTGGACAACATGGCGGCGCACGTCATGATGATATTCATATACGAGCGTCCGCGCAGGTCATACAGGGCGCCGGCGGCAAGTGCACTCACAATCAGCAGCAAGCGCGGCCAGTCACCCAGATCGATGGCGCCGGCGGCATGCGAGGTCGTAAGACCGGCGTTGAGAGCCGCGAATACGCCGGTGAGGCAGGCGGTCGCCACCGTCAAGCGCACTACGGCACCTTGGAAGGCCGCCTTTGCCTCAGGATTATCGCGCCACTTGGCGCCATGCTCCGACGCATCGACCGATAGCTCGGCAATCTCGAACTCGAACTCCGGCGCAGACTCATCGCGCAATTTAGCTCGGCGGGTACCGTGAAGCAGCCCAACCAGCGAAATCGCACAGGCGATAAGGACAAACTGTTGAGGAATGCCCGCAGGCATCACCATATGGTTGAGCACCTGTACCAAAATGCCCGCAGCATAAGAAACCGCCACGGCACGTGCCAGACAAGGCGTCTGCGCAAAACGCCGCGCCAGATTGGCATGGGCGGTCGATCCGCAGTAGCCCAAGGCGCAGCACGCCACCAGACCGCCCGCAATCACGACCTGAAACTGCGCCGCCATAATCAGCAGCAGCAATGCCGACACCAGCAGCACGCCCGTCATATCGCTCGTTGCATCGATTGCCTGGGGACGGCGATAGTACAGGAAAGGACGCACAAAATAGCCAATCACGCTCGCGCCGACGACGATGCTCTCGTAGACAACAACCTCGTTCGCTGGCACAAACTCGGCCACGCGTACGTCAAAGAAGTACTCGCCGGCCAAAAACGTGAAAAAGAAAAGCGCTAGGCACAGAATCTCCCGTATGCCGCGGCGCAAATATGCGGTTGTGTCTCCCAGGTCCCTCATTGGTAACCCCCAGCCGCTTAGATGTCCGGAGAACCATTTTAATAGAGAACGGGTCCTACTATCCACGCGACACCCGAACTGTTACGCATTTGTCCTCGACCGCCCGAGACAGCAGTTGCGGTGAAATAGTTCCTGTTTGACCGGCCCGGACTGTCATTTAGGAACTATTCCACCGCAACTTATAAAGGGGACTGGGTTGTTGTGTCGGAGAAAGGGAGGGAGGTACCCGGGCCGAAGGGTGAAGCTCGGGATCGAAACTCGCGCGTTAGTGCTCGGGAGTCAGGACCACCAGGGCGTCGTGCTCAAAGGGATGCTGGGCTACGCGCACGGTACCGTCGCCGTTGTCGCGCACGGGCAACTTGGCGATGCGTTTGTCCTCCATGTCGAGCGCCGTCGCCGTCCAGCCGCGAGCACTATCGAGCTTAAATGTAAGCGCCGTGGTGCGCGGCAGATAGGTAACGACACGCTCGCCAATACGCGCCACACGGATGGCCTCGCGCGCGTCGTCGAGCAGCTCCTGTGCGGGGACCACGGCAAGGGCGTCATCGCACCCCGAAGCGCCCAAGCCGGCAAGCACATGCTCGATCGCGCCAAAGTCCCACACGCCCGCAAACTGCAGGCACTCTTGCCAGCGGAAGGGCATATCAAAGCCCTCGCCCAGGACCGAACCCTGGCTGCGCGACGTCTGCCAGTTCCAAACTCCGTGTGCGCCGTAGGTCACGCCGGCACTGGCACCGGCAAGAATCGACGACCAAACGCTCGCGCGGCAATCCTGCGCGGTAAAGCGCCAGTACACGTTGCGCGACGCACCCATCTGCTCGTAGCAGGGCTCGGAGTTGACCATCGGCTTTTTGGGATAGTTGGCAATAAAATCCTGCGGCAAGTGCCAAGCCTCGGGCTGGCCCTCGTAGTTGTGGCCGGGCTGGAACATGTAAAAGTCCAGACGGTCCAGATACTGCGCCGGAATGGTGCGATTGCCGCGGTTGATATGCATGGTGCGCAGCGCCTCGGGCGCACGCTTGACGACCTCGTCGAGCGCGTCCTCGTAATAGGCAATCGCCTCGTCGCCGGCAAAGTCGGTATCACCCGTCACCACATAGACGGGATCGAACTCGCCCAGGTTCTCGACGACGCGGGCAACATGGGCACGGACCTCATCGCGCGGCATAACCTCGGCACCGCAATGCTCGGCAATCTTGGCGCCCCAGGTACCGGGCACGTAGTTGCACCACATGAGCACGAGCGCCGGGCGGATGCCGTGCTCGACGGCAGCGCGGCACATGGCAGCGGCGCGGTCCCAATAGGCCTGGTTGGGCCGGGACCAATCAAAGTGCACGCCATCCTCGCTGGCATAGGGCCAAATACCCAGATCGGGGCAGCAGCGATCCCACTGCGGCAGCGTGTTGATCTGCAGCACGTTCATGCCCTGCTCGGCGCGGCGGGTCAGATAGTAATCCCAGTCGGCCTCGAGAATGCTGGTAAATGCGCTCCAGCACGTGTCGGCAAACCAAAAGAACGGCTTGCCCTCGCACAAAAAACCATCCTGACGACCGTTGACGGTCAGCTTTCCCAAACTCATCTGCATGTCCTTTCGCTCGATAAAGGAATTGCGAACCGGCAGAAGCTTTCGCGGAAACCCCTGGTGCAAAAGCCCCTGTCGCTTAGCAAGCCCTTGTGGGCGGGCATCTCCCGTCCCAATCAGTCTACCTTGCAAGAAGGGCCCCGCCGGGCTTGCGCCTGACGGGGCCCTCTCGTGTAGGTAAGGTCGTATGCGACCGAATGGCTTGGCCTTAGGCCTCCATCTCGGCGAGCTCCTCCTTGGAGAAGCCGGCGACGAAGACGACGGCAGCGGCGATGACAAAGGAGATTGCCATACCGACGATAGCCCAGACGGTGTTCATCTGGCCACCCTGCAGGTAGTTGGTGAAGACCAGGAAGTTGGAGGCACCACCGGCGAGGTAGTAGGTAACACCCATGAGGCCGGAGAACACAGCGCCGATAGCACCACCGATGAACATACCGAACATGGTGCGACGGAAGCGCATGAGGATACCGAAGAGTGCGGGCTCGGTGACGCCGCCGGCGATGGCGGAGATGACGTAGCCCAGAGCGAGACCCTTCTCGTCGGGGTTCTTCATCTTGAGGAAGGCACCGAAGGCGCAGCCCCAGACAGCGGCCATAGCGCAGTTGGTGGAGACGAAGACGAAGGGATCGTAGCCGGCGGCGATGATCTGAACCTGAGCGAGCAGGATGACGGGCATGTGCATGCCGCAGACCACGAAGAGCTGCCAGAAGGCGCCGAGGACGGCCATGACGAGCAGGATGCCGATGCCACCCATGTCAGCGAGACCGAAGAGGGCGTTAGCGATGAGGCTACCGATCTCGTTGCCGAGCGGGGCGAGGACGATGAAGGCGATGGGGATGGTGACGATCATGGTGCAGAACGGCGTGAAGACCGTGGAGAGCACGTCGGGCATGACCTTCTTAAAGAACTTCTCGACGAAGTAGAGGACCGGCACCGAAAGGATGATCGGCAGGACGGACTGCTGATAGTTTGCAGCGGCGATCTGGATGCCGTAGACGGAGATGATTCCGCCGCCATCCTGGGTCGCGACGCTCACGACGGACGGGGCCATGAGGGCGCCGCCGAGGAGCATGCCCAGAACCGGGGAGGCGCCGAGCTTCTTAGCGGCGGCATAGCCCAGGTAGATGGGGATAAAGGTAAACGTGGCCTCGTACAGGGTGGTGTAGAGGAACGTGTAGGTCGGATCGGTGTCGGAAAGGACGCCGAGCATAGTGGGGCCGAGAACCGCAGCGATGGTGCGGAACAGACCGCCGGCCATGAGCAGCGGGATCAGCTGGGTCATGGAGCCCGACAGATAATCGAGGATGATGTTGGGCAGGTTCTTGAGCTCGAACTTCTCCTTGGGAGCATCGAGGTTCTCGTCGACTGCGGCACCCTGCTTGACGCCGGAGATGGCGACGAACTCGGCGAGCACCTTGGGCACGTTCTGGCCGATGATGACCTGGAGCTGGCTGCCGGAGAACTGGCAACCCAGAACACCCTTGACCTTCTTGATCTTCTCAACGTCGGCCTTGTTGTTGTCCTTGAGCGTCAGACGCAGGCGCGTCATGCAGTTGGTGGCGATGGTGACGTTTTCCGCGCCGCCCACGAGCTCGAGGACATCGGTGGCAATCTGCTTGTTATCTACTGCCATGGGACCCCTCCCCATATCATCGTGTGCCTACTCGTTTGGGCGTAGGCACGCCTTTGGCTCGGCGACTATAACCCCTTACGGTTGCCGAACCCTTGGATACGCTGTCGTAAACAAAGTGTTTACTGAACGTTTACGAGCTTTAGTTTACACGGAATGCCTAATTTGTGGCAATTTTGCCGTTTGCCGTCCGGTGAACGGTAGGAAATCGGGGGTGAACGTATTTGAGTGGCCGGGGATTGTCTATTTACCGCATTATCGCTATATGCCTATTTACGTGGTCTTTTACTTTGACTGACGCCTCTGTATTTTGTTCACTCGTCAACAAAAGCCCTGATAGATAGTAATAAACGACTGTTTAGTAGTATGTTGAGTGTTCATTTAGACCGTTTACCGAGTTTATCAGCCTGTTCTCTAATTCTGCATTACACTAAACATGTTTAGATTGTATTGCCGCAAGTGCCTGCCGCACGCGGCGCAAGGGAGGCAGCTTATGGAACTCAAATCGTGCACCTACGCAACCGTCACCACCTTGGGCGACTTTGGCCCCTGGATCAGCAAGGTCGTGCTCGATTTGCCGTGCACCGTGCGCACCAATGACGTCGACGCGAACTCCTTCCATATATATGTAGAGCGCCACGAGCGCTCGGGCGAGGTCCTGATGCGCAAGGAGCGCGGCGCCGACCACGCCGCGCCTTCCGTGGGCTACGTCGACGTGCTCGCCGCCTACCCGTGCGACGAAAACGGCCGCAAGCTCGCCTTTGGCACCCACGTGGCGCTCGAGGTCGCCGAGCAGCGCCTGACCAAGACCATCGAGGGCGGCGTGATGGGCTCGCGCATGCTCGATGACCAGCTGCGCATCACGCAGCTCGCAGCCCTTCCCGGCAACGACGGCGACGACCCCACCTGCGGCCTGATCTTCGACGCCTGCCGCGGCGACATCTGCCCTGCGCTCAAGGGCTGGAGCAACGCCACGCAAAAGACCGCTGTCAACGGCATCGCACTCGAGTACGGCTTCTTTGAGCCGAGCTTTAAGGCCGAGGACTCGGCATGCTTCAATCCCTTTGCGCCCGAGGCCACAGTCGTGCCCCAAAAGGCTCCGCTCGTGGTGTACCTGCACGGCGCCGGCGAGGGCAAGGGCACAACGCAGGGCGAGGGTGCCACGCGCGCCTATATCGGCAACCGCGTGACGGCCATCAGCCAGGCGCAGATTCAGCGCTACTTTGGCGGCTTTGCCTGGGTGCTCGTGCCGCAGTCGCCCACGTTTTGGATGGACAACGGCGTCGAGCAACTCGGCCGCTCCAACCAGAGCATCTACTCCCCCGTCATTAAGGCGCTCATCGACGAGTTTGTTGCCGAGCATGCCGATCGTATCGACACCGACCGCATCGTGGTCGCCGGCCTTTCCAACGGCGGTTTTATGACCCTGCGCCTGTGCGCCGACTACCCCGATTTCTTCGCCGCGGGCCTTCCCTGCTGCGCGCCGTGGTACAACGCCACGGGCGAGGACGTTGCCGCCCTAGCCAAGACGCCGCTGTGGTTTACGCACTCCAAGGGCGATGAGCTCGTGTCTCCGCAGCAGACCGTGCTGCCGCTCACGGCGCGCTTGCGTGCCGCCGGCGCCAACGTGCATCTCACCTACTTTAGCCATGTCGAGGATCTGACCGGGCGCTACCGCGAGGCCGACGGCTCGCCCAAGAAGACGTTCAACCATGGCGTGTGGATCCACCAATTCAACGACCTGTGTTATCAAGACTTCGACGGGGGCAACGTACTCATCGACGGCGAACCGGTGGGCTGCTGGGAGTGGTCGGCCAGGGTCGACAGGTAATCTTTCCCGGCGCGGGGACCGGGGCTTAGTTTTGCAAACGTCCTCGGGCATGCATGGGCTGACGCTTTGCGCTTCGCGCTGCGTCTGCCCATGCCCCCTGCGGAATGTTTGCAAAACTAAGCCCCGGTCCCCGCTGCGTTGACGTTGCTGTGGACCCTGGACGAGCGCTTCTAGCGGGCCGCCGGGTTGACGGCGATGAGGGCGGGGGGTCCCGTCTTGCCTTGCGCGTAACTGGCTGAAATGATTTTAGTTGGAGCTGTTTTTATGTCCCAAAAGTTGACTCGGGTGATTGTTACTACTGATATGGAAGTCGATGATATGAACTCGCTCGTTCATTTGGCTCTGTATCTTAACTTGCTTGACGTGCAGGCTGTGGTGTATACGGCTTCGCAGTATCACTTTCTTGGGGATGGGGTTCATACGCTCGGCGAGGTGAATCCGCATTGGCGGACTAAAGGGCGTCGCTCTTATGAGTGGGATGTTGTGCCTCATGAACCTGACCCCACGGCTGGGGAGCTTCGTGAGTATCGACCGTTTCCTGAGCACTGGATTGAGAGTCTCTGGAGCAATGAGTATGCCCAGGCTTGGCCTCAGCTGCAGGCGAATGCGGACGCTGCCGGTGAGCCGGCGTTTCCCACGCCGGCTCAGATGATTGAGCGTACGTTTGTAGGCAACGTTGCCTTTGAGGGTGATGTGCGCGCGGAGACTGAGGGCTCGCGCGTGATTGCTCAAGCGATTTTGGATGATGATCCGCGCACGCTTTGGCTGCTCAGTTGGGGCGGCATGAACACGATCGTTCGCGCCCTGATGAGTATTGCTGAGCGATATCGCGATACGCCTGAGTGGCCTTCTGTGCAGCAGCGCGTCTATCAGAAGGTGCGTGTGATGGGCGTTGCCGATGGCGTGGGGCAGGACAATTCTTGGCTCGACCATGGGCGCGAGCTTTTTCCCGAGCTCATCTTTTGGTGCGTGCCCTATATGTACGGCGGCTACGTTGATGCCAAGATGGCTCAGCCCGATACGCTGCCGCTGTTTCAGGCTCCCTGGCCTGCACAGAATCTCACCCAAGGCAACGGCCCCCTTATGGCGCGCTATATGCTCTACGGCGATGGCAAGGTGTACGAAAACGAGCCCGAGCGATTCCAGTTTGGCAAGCATGCCCGCTTGGATTGGGGCTTGGAAGGCATGCCCGCGATGCAGTTTGAGCGCGGCGATTTTATGGCCGAGGGCGACAGCATGACCTATATCCCCCTGCTGCCGTTTGGCCTGCGTGGTATTGATAATCGTGACTTTGATACGCTGCTCGGCCGCATGTTTCTGGACGGACATCCCGATTCGGATGCGCCTGCCGGTTTTGCCGCTATGGGCGCGTCGGTGGAGGGCAACCCGAACCCATATCTGCGCGCTTATCAGGAAGACTTTGCCGCTCGAGCACAGTGGTGCGCGCATGAGCCGGCGTCCTGTTCGCATCCGGCGTATGTTGTTGAGGCTACGGCCGACCGCAGCGCCGCGGCCGGTGAACGTGTTGACCTTGTCGCAACCATCGTCGACCCCGATAGCAAGGGCTTCAACGCGCACTGGGATGTCGCGGTGGAACCGTCGCGCTATGCAGGCGCTCAGAATCTGTCACTGTGGCAGGAATGCGCCGCGAACACCACCTTCACCGTGCCCGCCGACGCGCAACCCGGTGACCGCTTCGTGCTCACACTCAGCGTTAAAACCCGTGCCGAGCGCCCGACGACCCGCTACGCCCAGGTCGCCATCACAGTCGCCTAGCATGCAGAAATAGCTAATTTGGGACGGGGCTTTTTTGACTACCCTAGCGGCCGGCTAGGCAAAAGTAGTCAAAAAAGCTCCGTCCCAAAATGACTGGTGCGGTGCCGAGCCACGAAAACGGCCCATCTACTACGTTTGGCCCGCATGGGTCGACCATAGCAGTGTTTTCGAATAATCGGCAAGCCGTCTACCTGCGGTTTTGCTTTTTCAGATTTCAGCATGCTTGAGGGTAATCGCCAAAACGTAGTAGATAGGCCCGTTTCGTGGCGAGTGGCAGGATTCGTGGGTCAAGGCAGCCAGCTTTGGATGACCAACCCGGAAGTTGCGGTGGAATAGTTCTTGTTTGGCAGCCTAGAGCCGCCATGTAGGAACTATTTCACCGCAACTTATATCTGGGATGAAGGCCGGGCCGCATGTCCCGTATTCCGCAGACGGCAAAACGTCTCTTATCGATATTGAGTCCTATTCCCTTTCACTTCTTTTGCAAGTTTTAATTTCTTTTGCTTTCTTTCACTTCTTTTAACAAGGCGCCCGGCGAGCAGTTTGTGCTCGCCGGGCGCCTTGGTTAGGAAGCTATGATTGCCGGGGAAGCCTAGGCCAGGTCTGTAAGATTTGAGTCTAGGGTTTTCCAGGTGCCGCAGATTGGGTCGAATGAGGAGCGCCGCGTACTTAAGGTACGCAAGCGACGAATGAGGCCCAAGGTGCGGTGGCTGGGAAAGCCTAGGCCAAATCTTCGCCGTTCGTCTCGATAACGTGCTTGTACCAGTCGAAGCTCTTCTTCTTGGAGCGCTTGAGGGTGCCGTTGCCGGCGTCGTCGCGATCGACGTAGATGAAGCCGTAGCGCTTGGACATCTCGCCCGTGCCGGCCGAGACCAGGTCGATCGGGCCCCAGGTGGTGTAGCCCAGCAGGTCGACGCCGTCCTCGGTCACCGCGTCGCGCATCGCAGCGATGTGCTGGCGCAGGTAGTCGATGCGGTAATCGTCGTTGATGGAGCCGTCCTCCTCGACAACGTCCTTGGCGCCCAGACCGTTCTCGACCACGAACAGTGGCTTCTGATAGCGGTCGTACAGGTCGTTGAGGGTGATACGGAAGCCCAGCGGATCGATGGCCCAGCCCCACTGGCTCTGCTGCAGGTAGGGGTTCTTAGCACCGGCGAAGGCGTTGCCCTGGGTGCGCTCGACCTCGGGGTTGTCGGCACCGGCGGAGCAACGGGTGCTGTAGTAGCTAAAGCTGATGAAATCGACGGTGTTGGCGGCCAGGATCTCGCGGTCCTCGTCGGTCATGCCCACATCGATGCCAAGACGCTCGAGCTTCTTGACGGCATAGGCCGGGTAGTAGCCGCGGCTCTGAACGTCGACGAAGAAATAGTTGCTCTGGTTGTCGAGCTGCGCCTGGCGCACATCGCCCGGACGGCAGCTGTAGGGGTAATAGCTACCCGCGGCGAGCATGCAGCCGATCTTGACCTCGGGGTCGATCTCGTGGGCGATCTTGGTTGCCCAAGCGCTGGCGACGAGCTCGTTGTGGGCGGCCAGGTACTCGACGGCCTCCTTGTTCTCGCCCTCCTCAAAGACCAGACCGGCGCCCATAAACGGCAGGTGCAGAATCATATTGATCTCGTTGAAGGTGAGCCAATACTTGACCAGGCCCTTGTAGCGGGTGAAGAGCACCGTCGCGAGGTTCTTGTAGAAGTCGATGAGCTTGCGGTTGCGCCAGCCGCCGTACTCCTTGATGAGGTGGATCGGGCAGTCGAAGTGCGTGATGGTCACGAGCGGCTCGATGCCATACTTCTTGCACTCGCGGAACACGTCCTCGTAGAAGGCCAGACCGGCCTCGTTGGGCTCGACCTCGTCACCGTTGGGGAAAATACGGGTCCAGGCCAGGCTCATGCGGAAGGTCTTAAAGCCCATCTCGGCAAAGAGGGCGATGTCCTCCTTGTAGTGGTGATAGAAGTCGATGGCTCCGTGCGCCGGATAATAATGGTCGGCATCGCATTCGAGCATCTTGAGGTCACCGAGGCAGACCGGGAAGCGGTCCTTGCCGTGCGGGACCACGTCCACGTTGGCCAGGCCGCGGCCATCCACATCGTAAGCGCCCTCGCACTGGTTGGCAGCCGTCGCGCCGCCCCACAGGAAGTCTTTACGGAAAGCCATGCATCAATCCTTTCACACGCTGCTTGTCGTGGCTTCAGTATCCCCGCAAACAGCACGTCGCTCAACGGCAACGGCGCAGGTCGACACTTCTTTTCGCGCACAGACGCCCGGCAGCCGCCCCCGTCTGACACTTTTTGATACCTGCCCGTCCAAACCGCCAACCACCACAAAGGGGACAGGCACCTTTGTGGTGGTTTTAGTCCGTTTGTCTTGATCTGTAACAGATAGAGCCGATTTAGCTCGCTAGATGTTACAGATCGAGACAAATGATCCTAGTCCACGGCGATGTCGAGGTTCTTGCCGGTGAGACCCACGTAACCGCCTTCGGTCAACAGGCAATTTGACTGAATAGGAAAAAAAGGAAAAAATAGGAAAAAAAGGAAAGGAGACTCATGACTGAAACCATTTTCTCCCCCTCATTTGGAAATCGCCCGTCCTATCTGGTGGGGCGCGGGAGCGTGATTTCGACATTCATCTCCGGCCTTGAACAGGAGCCGGGCAATCGAGACCGCGCCATGCTCATGCTCGGTCAGCGAGGCAGCGGCAAGACGGTTCTCCTGTGGGAGCTCGCCGATCGCGCTCGCAAGCTTGGCTTCGTCGTCGCCACGCCCACCGTTGCCTCCGAGGACATGCTCGAGCGCATTGTTGAAAAAATCCAAGAGGCGGGCGAGCCCTATGCCAACAAACGCCATCTCCCTAAACTCACGGGCGGCAGCCTGAGCGTCTTCGGTTTCTCGGCCGGCCTTGAGTTCACACGCGATGTGCAGGAAACCAAGAGCTTCCAGTTCAAGCTCACGCAGCTGGCGCGCAAATTGACCGATCAAGGACACGGCATCCTCATCCTTATCGATGAACTCCAGGCCAATTCGCCCGAGATCAGACAACTCGTCACCGCCTATCAAGAACTCGTCGGCGAGGGACTCAACGTCGCACTCGTCATGGCGGGCCTTCCGGGAGCGGTCTCGGCGACGCTCAATGACCGCGTGCTGACGTTTCTTAACCGCGCGCGCAAAGTCACACTCGAACCGCTTTCAGTCGGAGATGTCGATACCTACTATCAGCGAGCTTTCGAAGAGCTCGGCCTTGATATCCCAGGCGATCTTCGGCTGGATGCCGCTCGCGCAACCCAGGGTTCACCCTACATGTTGCAGCTGATCGGCTATAACATCGCCAATCGTTGCCAGGCAGGAGAGCGCGTAACGCAAGAGCAGGTCGACGGAGCCATCAAGGCGTCAAAAGTAGATTTCGAAAACGATGTGTGCGAGACGACGCTCGCTGCACTGTCGGACCAAGACGTCGCGTTTCTCGTCGCGATGGCAGACGACGAAGACGGCGCGTCGCGCATCTCTGATGTTGCCGAGCGCATGTCGGTCACACCCGACTACGCCCAAAAATATCGCCGACGCCTCATCGACGCCGGCGTAATCGAACAGGCCCGCCGCGGTTACGTACGCTTTGCTGTTCCCTATATGCTCGACTACCTGCGAAGTCAGCTGTAGAAAAAACCACCACAAAGGTGCCCCTTCGTGGTGGTCTGGGCCAGTTTGTCTCGATCTGTAACAGTTAGGCCGCTAAAACTGGGCTTGGTGTTACAGATCGAGATTTTCGGGCTGCTTCCTGCAGTTTGTCTAAATCTGTGGTAGCGCGCAGAGATGTGGTGTAAGAGGCGGGGCATGCCCCGCCTCTTCCCTTT
>CATYZE010000017.1 GCA_958415525.1 uncultured Collinsella sp.
GCGGGTGGTTTAAAGCTGGCCGCTGCGCGGCCAGCAGACTAAAGTCTTGAAAAAAGAAAGGGGCTCCGTACAGATACGTGCGGAGCCCCTCGTTACGATAACAAGAGTCGATTAGAAATCGATGTCGGTGTCGTAGTAGCAGGCCTTGAGAATCTTCTCAAAGTCGGCAGCCTTGGTCTCACGCGGGTTCTCGGGCGTGCAGGCGTCCTGCTCGGCGTTCGCGGCGATCTCGGGGAGCTTCGCGAGGAACTCCTCCTCGGAAACCATCTGCGGGTTCTCGGCGTCGACCTTCACGCCACCATTCGCGTAATCCTTGATGGACTGCGGAATGTTGAGCTGGTCGTTGAGGTCGCGAATCTTCTGGACGAGCGCGGCGATGAGCTCCTCGTTGGTCTCGCCGGGAAGGTGCAGGATCTCCTTGGCCACGTAAGCATAACGCTCGGCAGCACGGGGATCCTTGGAGTTCCACTGGATGACCTTGCCCAGGTACATGGCGTTAGCAGCACCGTGGATGATGTGGCCGTTCTCGAAGGCAGCACCGGTCTTGTGAGCCATGGAGTGAACGATGCCGAGCAGGCCCGAGGAGAAGGCGATACCGGCGATGCACTGAGCCTCATGCATGTGTTGACGGGCCTCATGGTCGCCAGCATAGGACTTGGGCAGCCACTCGACGATCTCGCGGATGCCGTGCAGAGCGTTGGCGTCGGTGAACATAGAGGCGCAGGTGGAAACGTAGGCCTCCATGCAGTGGGTCAGAGCATCCATGCCGGTGTGAGCGCACAGCTTGGCGGGCATGGTGTAGGTGAGCTCGGGGTCGACGATGGCGACATCAGGGGTGATGTTGAAGTCGGCCAGCGGGTACTTGATGCCCTTGGCGTAGTCGGTGATGACGGAGAAGGCAGTGACCTCGGTAGCAGTACCGGAGGTAGAAGAGATGGCGCAGAAGTGAGCCTTCTGACGCAGCTCGGGGAAGCTGAACGGCTGGATAATGTTGTCGAAGGACTCCTCGGGATACTCGTAGAAGACCCACATGGCCTTAGCAGCATCGATGGGCGAACCGCCACCGATAGCAACGATCCAGTCGGGCTCGAAGTCGCGCATAGCGGCTGCGCCCTTCATGACGGTCTCGATGGAGGGATCGGACTCGACGCCCTCGAACAGCTTGACCTCGAAGCCGCCCTCTTTGAGGTCGGCCTCAACGTCCTGCAGGAACCCGCCGCGGCGCATAGAGCTGCCGCCAGAAACGATGATGGCCTTCTTGCCCTTGAGGTTCTTCACCTCGTGGCGAGCGCCCTCACCAAAGTACAGATCGCGAGGATTGGTAAAACGTCCCATACTGTGCCTCCTAAACAAGCCCCTCTTAGACTTGCGTATATAACGGAGCACCCGATTGGCTCCGTTAGGACCGTTTTGCGCGTTGCCGGCGATGACAACGCACGACGTCTGAACGTCTCAACGCTCAGACAAACACTATTTTACCGTTCTGGTTGGTCAGTTATTCACCTAAAGCCGACAATGATGAAACGTTTTTTCTATCCCTGAAGACCCTTATGGGGCATTCATACTCCCAAGCTGGGCAAACGTTTTATCAAGGTTGACCACATATCCCGGGCAGGGCTGTGCCCCTCCAAAATGCGCCCCGTTCGCCGCCAAAAATCGACCGTTTGCGGCACCGTGATACCACTCGGCCGTCCAAGGTGCCGACATTTGTGCGACATCCGTCTGACATCCGTCTTCGTGGTGCAAAGGTGCATGTCCAAGTGCGGCACCCCCGGTGTGCCACATGCGGGTAAACTAGAACCTTATATAGAGAGATTTGAACCCTAACCGCAGCAAAGGAGGCCCCATGGCATTCGATCCCATTCAAGAGGATTGCCATCGCCTCGTTCTTGAGGCCTTGCGCCGCGACAATATCCCGCTCACCGACGGTGCCGCCGTAGAGCGTCTGATGGAACAATTCACCCGCAACCCCGCACCGCTCATCGTGCACGACCGCGACCGCGCCGGGCACCTCATTGCCAAGGTGGTCGAGGCTGTCGACTACCGCATTCCCTTTATCCCTGACGATACCCAGGCAGAGCAAGAAGAGACCGCTGCCGAGAACATGCTTCGCGAGGCAACCGAGCTCGATCCGACCAACTGGGACGCTCAGCGCATGCTGACCGCCCTCACCGCCAACTCCAACGAGGAGTACGTACAGTACTTGGTATCCAAGCGCGATGAAGTCGAGCACGACCTGGCACTCAAGATTGCCTCGGCGCAGGACCCCTACGAGCGCGAGGCCGCGGGCGACCTTATGCGCCGCCCCTACCTGCGCTGGCTTGCCGCCCTTGCGTCGCGTGCCCTCATTAGCGGCCGCTATCGCATGTCGCTCGAAGCCGCAAACCGCAGCCTCGACTTTGCCCCCAACGATCCGGCCGGCGTCCGCCACACCGCGATGCTCGCCATGGCAAAGCTCGAATACCCCGCCGAGGAGCTCAAACGCTTTCGCTCTGCCCACTCCGTCCCCTATCTTGCCAACACGCCGCTGCGCCGTCGTCCCAAGGACGCGGAGCGCGACTTGGACCCGTGGACGCTCATCGCGCTGATGAGCGCTGCCTGGCGAGAGCTAGACTACGAGAGCGCCGAGCACTACTTGTGCATCCTCGCACGCTCGTGCCCGCACGCAGCCGAGGCACTCTACTTCCAAACCGAGTTTCCCGATGGCGTCTATGCCCGCGTCAACGTAGGTGTGGGCTCCACCGACGAGCTTGTCCTTGCGCTGTCCGAGGCGACGCCGGTACTGCAGGAGGGCCTGGGCGCCCCCGACAACGCCAGCTTTGCCGCCTGGGTCGCCACCAACGATATCGTGCGTTCCCAGATCGACGAGCGCATCCTGCGGGCGGCCGAGCAGGGCTTGCCGTTTAAGGGAGGAGACCTCTAATGGATCCGAGCGTCTACATCCCCGCCTACCTGGAGCGCGCCTACGTTGAGTCGCACCCCGAGCTCACTGATGCAGCACGCGAGCTTGTCCATAACGACATCAGTGCGAATCCTCACAAGTACGCGCAGTCCGAGCATGCCCAGGCGCTGCTGTCCTATGCCGGTGTTCATCGCCACCTGCTCGACGAGCTCCATCGCATTGAGGACATGGGCAGCGACGAGGAGTTCGAACAGACGCGCAACCGCCTGTTCGACGATATGCGTGATGAGCTGCTCAAGATCGTCCGCATCGATGCGCTGGCCGTCGATGCCCAGCTGCTCGCCATCATCCTAGCGGACACGCCCGTCGACGCCTGCCTGGGCGACCTGATGAAGCTCGAGGCGAGCACGGCCGACTACCTGCAACAGAGCGTGCCCGGGTTTGATATGGAGGCCCCGCACTACTGGGCCAATAATGTTTTGGCCGACGGTGTCACCGCAGCGGACCTTACTGTGAGCGAGCCGGCCCTTATCGGGTGGCTCCACACGCTCGAGGCCATCTCGCAGCTGTGCATGGCGAGCGCCCGCTACCGCGCTGCTGCCAACTATGCTCGCCGTGTTCTTAAGGCGGAAGGCTATCCCACCCGAGCCGCCGGCACCGTGCTGCTCGCCCTCGCCCGCCTGGAAGACCAGGACGGCTTTTTTGCCCTGGCCCACCAGCTCGAGGAGCAGATGGGGGCAGACGCACTCGAAAACTCTCCTTGGTACCTGCTCGCCCGCACGATCCTCTTGTTCAAAACGAACAAGATGCGTCCGGCGGTGCGTGCGCTGCGTGAGTTCGCTAACCGTTGCGAGGGTGGCGCGTTCTTCTTGCTGAACCCCATGTACCAGACGCCGTATCTTCCCTGCCGACCCGAGCCGCGCGACCCCTGGGACCTTTCGCACCAGGCAGTTTGGGAGGCCGACGGCATTATCTCGGACACCCCCGACTTTGCCCCCTGGGCCAACGCCTGCGAAGATGTATCGCAGCTCGCCCAGGAATTTGCGCGCCGCTACGGCTTTTAGCGACGCGATCGCCCCGACCATGTCATTCACGTTAGGAACGACTTCATGAACCTCCGCTCATCTCTTGCCTGCACCTCGAGCGATATCGCTCGCTGGGGACTGCGCTCTATCCTTAAGCGCCAGGGCGGCGTACTCCCCGGCCGCATCGCCATGAAGATCGACCCCGAGTTGCTGAGCGACCTCGCCGACCTTGTCGACCGCAGCGTGGTGATTACCGGTACTAACGGCAAGACCACCACCTCCAACCTCATCGCTGACGCCGTTGCTGCCAGCGGCGCTACCGTGGTGTGCAACCGTGCCGGCAACAATATGGAGCCTGGTGTGGTGGGTGCTCTGCTCGAGGCCCGCGGCGGCCTTAAGCACACCAGCAGCGGCAAGCGCGTGGGCGTTTTTGAGTGCGACGAGCTCTACACCGTACGCGTTCTGCCCAAGCTCAAACCGACGTACTTTGTGCTGCTCAACCTGTTCCGCGACCAGCTAGACCGCTACGGCGAGATCGACCATACCCAAGATGTCATCGCCCATGCTTTGGAGCTCTCGCCGGCAACGACGCTCATCTACAACGCCGACGACCCGCTGTGCGCCTCGATTGCCACGCGCGTTCCCAACGCGAGCATCGCCTTTGGTATCGACGGCGCCACCAACACCGAGTCCGACCGTATTAGCGACTCGCGTTTTTGCTCGCAGTGCAATGCGCCGCTGGAGTACGACTACGTGCAATACGGCCAGCTCGGAGCCTACCATTGCCCCTCGTGCGGCTGGGCGCGCCCCGCGCTCGTCCGTCGCGTGATGGGCGTGGAGCTCGGCTGCGATGGCTACAGTTTTGACCTAGTGTTTGGAGCCGCGGCAAACGCGCCCGCCGCGCACATCTCTACGCGCTACAATGGCCTGTACATGGTCTATAACGTCGCCGCCGCCTTCTTTGCGGCGCACGAGCTGGGCGTGGACGCGGCGCACCTGCAGCCCACGCTTAATGCCTATGTGCCCGCCGGCGGACGCATGGGCCGCTGGGATATTGCCGGCCGCACCGTCGAGGCCAACCTGGCCAAGAATCCCGTGGGCTTCGATCGCCAGATCCAGTCCATTAAAACGGCAGGTGGCAGGCTCTGCGCCTTCTTCCTAAACGATAACGATGCCGACGGCCACGATGTCTCGTGGATCTACGATGTCGACTTCGAGCGCATCGCCGACACGCCGGATCTTGTCGCCTTTGCCGGAGGCACGCGTGCGCACGACATGCAGGTACGCCTCAAGTACGCCGGCATCGATGCCGCGATTATCTCGGACGTCGCGCAGGCGATCGGCGCCGTGGCAGACGAGGCCGCCGATGACACCTTCTACGCCGTCGCCAACTACACGGCCTTCCCGCCGCTGGTCAAGGAACTCGACGGGCTTAAAGACGACGATGCAAGCTCGATTGTCTCCCACGCCATAACGCGCGCCGATGGTAGCGCTGTCCCCACCGATATTGCGCCGGTCGAGCTTTCGCGCCCCCTGCGTATCGTCTACCTGTACCCCGATGCCCTCAACCTCTATGCCGACGGCGGCAACGTTATCGCCCTCGAGCGCCGCTGCGCCTGGCGTGGCATTCCCGCGCGTGTAGACGAGGTCCGTATGGGCGAAACGCTTGATTTGACCGATGCCGATATCGTCATGATGGGTGGCGGCTCCGACCGCGACCAGCTAGCCGTGGCACACGAGCTGCTCGCCCAAAAAGACAAGGTCGCGGCCTATGTTGAGGATGGCGGCTCGCTGCTTGCCATCTGTGGCGGCTATCAGCTGCTCGGCCGTTCGTACTATATGGGCGAGGATCGCATCGAGGGTCTGGGGGTCATTGCCGCCGAAACCGTACGCGGCTCCGACCGCCTGATCGGCAACGTCGCCGTCAAGACCGACCTGGCACCCGAGCCCTTTGTCGGATTCGAGAACCACGGCGGCCGCACGCTTTTGGACGTCGATGCCACGCCGCTCGGAACGTCCGTCGTCGCGGGCACCGGCAACAACGGCGACGATGGCTTTGAGGGTCTGATCTACAGGGGAGTCATCGGCACGTACCTGCACGGACCAGCGCTGCCCAAAAACCCCGAACTTGCCGACTGGCTCATCGCCCACGCCCTTGAGCGCCGTGGCGACGCACAGGCCGCCGCCCTGCTGCCGCTCAAACCCCTCGACGACACCTACGAGCACGCCGCCCACGACGCCGCGATGAAGCTCCTCCCCTAACGCCCCACCACCACAAAGGGGACAGGCACCTTTGTGGTGGTTTTGATCTGCCACGTTTGTTTGTCTCGATCTGTAACATCTAGGCCGTTGAAAGTCGTCTTACTGTTACAGATTGAGATGTTCGTCCCGACGCCCGCCGTCTGTCTCGATCTGTAACAGATAGAGCCGATTTGCCCGCCCAGATGTTACAGATTGAGATATTTGAAAATCGGAATAAAAGCCTACTCCTGTGTGGTGGTTTTCCAGTTTGCCAACGATATACGCGCCGGCAAAAAAGTCTGCTATACTCTTTCCCGCTGTCCCCATCGTCTAGCGGCCAAGGACGCCACCCTTTCAAGGTGGATATCGCGGGTTCGAATCCCGCTGGGGGCACCACAGAATCTGAGAAGCCCGTTACCAATTCGGTGGCGGGCTTTTTGCTGCCCATACGCCGGGATTCGAACCCAACAGAGTGCGGAGCCGAGGAAACGCATTTACGCTTCGACCCTAACAAGTGATTGACTTAGTCCCTAGCAATACGATATCTGAGACGTCCGCATCGAAAAACATTGCCTGGAGACAGCTCCGTCTCCATTTGCCGTGATGTTGGCAAGCTTTCTCATCAATCGCACGTCTTGAAAAATTACCCCAACTTCAAAATCGCTGTGAGTTCCGAGGGTGCCGGAAAACAGCACATTCCCTCAACTCGCACCCTGCACACGGCATAAATGCCTCCGATCTGCACATCGATAAAACAGCGCCGTGTGTAGTCCAGTTCCCTGGTCTCGATTTGTAAACTTGTTGGCGAAGTCCAGGCATACGCTGCAAACAGCTTGCGAACATCCCATGCGGGGGCATCGTCTCTCTCAGCTTCATGAGTTACAAAAGGAAAGAGGTCTCCGACTCCGAGCCCATCGCCCGATTTACAAACCCAAGACTTGTAGCCGGCCCTCACGCCGTACTCACGACCATCGCGCAACAGAGACAAATCCAGCTCATTCTCATGAAATCGAATATCGATCTCTTCAAAATCCCCGAAAATGCAATGATGAATGCCCTCGAGACGTAATGAGCTCAAACGTCCGCCAGAAGCCAACCCAACTGGCACGGGAATGCTATCGAAGTCACGTTCGGAAGCCACCGTTTCCCGAACACTAGACTCTTTGAACAATACCTCATACAGCGGATCAAGCAACGCCTTACTTCCTGTCGTGGAACTCGAGCAGGCGATGACAAGGCCATCTGTGGGCCGTATGTAGCACAGCTGCCCAAAAAGGCCAGAGCATCTGAACCCGCCACGCCGGCACATCCAGAACTGGTATCCATAGCCATTGCTGTCTTCAGTCGCCTCAGACGGATAAAAGGGGCTCGTTTCCATCTGAATCTTCGTCGCCTCGGCAACCCATTCCGCGGGAATGATCCGTTCCCCACGCCACTTGCCGCCATCTAGCA
Source organism: uncultured Collinsella sp. (assembly GCA_958415525.1). Lineage (GTDB taxonomy): Bacteria > Actinomycetota > Coriobacteriia > Coriobacteriales > Coriobacteriaceae > Collinsella. Next base: position 7,621 of record CATYZE010000017.1, read on the forward strand.
AACATTGACCAAACTTAGCCAAATCCGGTGTCGAAAGGTGAAGACCAAAACCTCCGGTCGTATGACCGGCTTGATCCTCTTCCCACCACCAGTTTCTAATGCCTAACGGCGTAAACAAACGTTCGGCGAGATAATCGGATTCTTTCGTTCCACTTATGCGTTGCACGAGCATGCTCAATAAATGTGAACACAGCGAATCGTAGTGAAAGACCTCGCCCGGCTTCCAGTCAAACTCACGATGAAGAACCTCATGTGCCCAGTCGTCTCCCGCGCCAATATACGAAAGGTCACTCTCCTGCCCCATCGTCATAGTCAGCAAATTGCGAACTGTCACATTGCGAAAGCGCTCATCCGCAATCTCGCCTTCATATTCCGGGAAGTATGAAATCCAGCGATCGGCCAGCGACAGCCGTCCTTCATTCACCAACATCCCAACAGCAACCGAGGTGAAGGACTTAGTCACAGAATAGAGCGGGTGAACGTGTTCGAGGGAGAACGGCGCAGCCGCATGCTCGAAGACGACTTCACCATCTTGTCGGACCACGACTGAGCGGACTTCCACACCTGCGGACCTCCACGCCGCAAGGCACGCCTCGCCCATCTTATTGTCAAAGATAATATTAGGCACCCTCAACCACTGCCTCTCGAACGAAATCAGTACAAGACGAGGTCGCCCTCGACGCTTATCCAAGGACGACCTCGTTTAATTGCTGGCGCGCGGGGAAATACTTGTCCCGCAGCTCCACTTCTTTGGCTACTTTGCAGCCTCTACCGCCGGCACGTCCTCCTTGTACGTCGCATACGTAAGCAGGAACGAAATCACGCTGGAAACCACGATGGCTATGATTACGTAAATCAGGTAGTTCGCGCCCATTGCACCGGACGGGTCAATGAAGCCCGGGAAGGCGCAGAAGCCGCCGCCGGTGAAGGCGAACATCTTGGTGCCAAGAGCGCCGATGATTAGGCCCCCGGGCACAGAGGCGATGCAGCTCATGATAAAAGGCTTCTTGCGCGGAAGGGTCACGCCGTAGATGCAGGGTTCGGTGATGCCGAAGAAGAAGCCCGAGATGAACGCCGGCCATGCAAGCTGCTTGAGCTTTAGGTCCTTAGTCTTCAGAAGGATAGCGAGGACGGCAAGGGACTGAGCGTATGAACAAACCATGTACGGCGCCATGACAATATCCCAGCCCTGGGAGGCAATGTTCACCAGCATGAGGGCAATGACACTCCAGTGGAAGCCGAAGATGACCATAGGCTGCCAAATGGCAGTAAGCACGATGCCGCCGAGCGCGCCGCCGATGACAGGCAAGCTGTAGAGGGAGTTAAACAGCAGGCTCATGAGGTTCGTGATCAGGGTGGCAATCGGGCCAATAATCAAATAGGTAGCGGGGACCATCACAACGAGCACGCACGTAGGCACAAAGAAGAACTTTACATACTCAGAGAAATGCTTGCGGCACCACTTCTCCAGCTTTGCCGCGAACCAAACAGAGATGATAATCGGAATGACAGAGCTCGTATAACCCGAAGACGGCATGATGACGGGTATGCCGAGGAAAGTCGTGTAGTAGTTCATGGCAAAGGGAGTGCCGGCAAGCACCGTTCCCAAAACATCGCCCGATGTGATGTTGACCATCGCCGGATACGTAAGTGCGATACCGAGCGTCATGCCAACGAACTCACTACAGCCAAACTTCTTTGCCGCGGTATAGCCAAGGATAATCGGCAGGAAGTAGAAGAAGCCGTCACCAGCCGCATATAGAATCTGGTACAAGCCGTCTGTCGCCGTGATCCATCCGAGGGCGACGAGAATACTCAAAACACCCTTGATCATGCCCGCGGCACACAGCACCGCAAGAATCGGCTGGATTACGCCCGAAATAGTATCGATAAGGGCACTAACAACGTTTCCTTTCTTGACGGGCTCACCATCAAGATTAACCTCGCCCAGCCCCTCGACACCAGAAGCGGCAACCGCGGCATCGTAAACATCCTCAATCACATTGATGCCGACAACAACCTGATACTGGCCATTCGCGTTGATTACTTGAATGACGCCTTTATGAGATTCAATTGCCTTAGTATCGGCCTTCGCATCGTCTCGCAGCTTGAAACGTAGACGCGTCATGCAGTGCGAGATGCTCAGGATGTTTTCCTTACCGCCGACGAGGCCAACTACGTCCTCGCCGAGCTTGCGATTTACAAGCTCTTTGCTTTCGCTCATGGTTTTCCTCCCATGCGACCTGTCCAAGGTCGGCCGCCCGCCATCATTCGCTAAATTGATTTCCGATACTAGTGAAGCTCTGGCCAGAACTCCTTATTCGCCTCAATGAGATCGTCAAGGATCTTCTTTGCAACGGAGGCAGAGGGGACCGTCTTCGAAAGCGTCAGCGCCTGCCAAAGCTCCTGATAGGAATGGTCGACCCAAGCAGACACTGCAAGCTTTTCGACCGAGACCTGTTCCTCCATAAGTCCTTTCTGGAATTGCGGAATCTCACCTTGGCAAATTTTCTCGTAGCCGTCGCTGCCGACGATGCAGGGGATCTCGACCATAGCCGTTGGGTCAAAATTGGACACAGCCCCGTCGTTGGGAACAATCAGCGAGAAACGTTCACGGGTGTTCTCTGCCAAAGCGCGAGCGAGATCGACAATGTACTCAGCGTGGGTATCTGGCTTAAGGCCGAAGCCCTCAGACGTGCCCTTTTCGATAATCTGGCGAGCGGTACCGAAAACGCGTTTCTCGCGACCCTCACGGACCTCGTCGGTGCGGGTGTGGTTGGGGTCGGTGTGCTCAACCACATAGTCCGGGAAGAGATAGTACTTGAGGTAGGTGTTCGGAATGGTATTCGGATCGAGCGCGTAAACATCCTTAGCCTTACGGAACGTCTGGTCCCAAGACGCATCGACGAATTCAAGGCCAGAATCCTCGCCAGCATAACCGTTTTTAGCCATTTGGGCCTTGATAGTGGGCATAAGGTCATTGCCTGCACGGTCGTGAATCTTTGTCCACCAGCCAAAGTGGTTGAGGCCGTAGTAGCCGACGACGAGGTCGTTGTGGTCCTTGAGACCACACATCTGAGCCATGATATCCATCAGGGCTATTGGCATGTCGCAAATGTTGATGATCTTTGAATCCGGGCGAAGGCGGCGTGTCGCCTCAGCAACGATCGCCGCGGGGTTGGAGTAGTTGAGCATCCATGCGTTGGGACTGTATTTCTCCATGTAGTCAAGGATCTCGAGTACGCCGCCAATGGAGCGCAAGCCATAAGCAATGCCACCAGGACCGCAGGTCTCTTGGCCAAGAACGCCATAGCGCAGGGGGATCTTCTCGTCCTTATCGCGCATAGCGTACTTGCCAACGCGAATCTGGGCAAGTACAAAGTCGATGCCTGTGAAGGCCTCCTCAGGGTCGGTCGTATAGCTGAAGGTTACCTCTGGAGCATTCTCCCTGATGTAGATGGCACATGCCTTGGCAATTGTCCCCTGACGCTCGGCATCGTTGTCATAGAGCGTAATCCTATTGATGGGGAACACATCACGCTTCGCGAGAAGTGTCAGAACAACGCCCGGCGTATAAGTGCTTCCGCCTCCCGCGATAGTAACCGCATAGCTCTGTTTTGCCATTGCAAATCCTCCTGTCTAGACATGTACTTGACGACTTGAATTATATCCTCAGTGATTTGCAATCTGTCTAGACATGTTAAGCACACGGGTAAACGGTTGATTTATGGCGGTAAGCGGTAACTTTAAGCGTCTTCACTTCCTATAATTGGTAGAAACAGACTATCGCGCCGATTTGACGCATTCCGCACCACCTCTATAAGGAGAGCATTTTGGCAAGGATCCTGTACAGTGAAATTTACCGCAGCCTTCGAGAGCGGATTGTCGAAGGTAAGCATCCCGTGGGATCGCTCCTTCCTTCCGAACAAAATCTGTCCAAAGAGTTCTCCTGTTCTCGAATGACGGTGCGCAAGGCCATTTCACTTCTCGCAAATGAAGGTCTAGTTCAGTCCATTAAAGGCAAGGGAGTCCTCGTAATCGAGACGTCACTTGCAGGCGCCAGCAAAGAGGGCGCATTCACCGTAAATGACCTTTCTTCGTTCAGCGAATCGGCACACGCGATCGGAGCAATTCCAACGTCAAAAATCGTCTATTTCGAACACGTAAGCACCAATAAGTATCTAGCTCAGTTGACGGGATTTCCCGAAGGAGAAGACCTTACGCATTTGAAGCTCGTCCGCATGCTCGACGATAAACCGGTCGCTGTCGACCGCCACTACTTCCTAACTTCCTCCGTCCCCGGCCTAAACGAGCAGAATGCCACCCTGTCGCTCTTCCATTACATCGAGGATGAGCTAGGGCTCACCATTGCCGTGAGCAAACGAACGATAACACTCGCCCAGCCCGACACTGAGGACTGCCGGTTGCTTGACGTCGATTCTTCTTCGTATCTGGCGGTCGTAACCAGCCAGACATTCGACTCAACCGGAACTCAATTTGAGTATGTCGAGGCGCGTTATATTCCGAGCATCTTCCATTTTCACGACACGGCAACGCGCACACCCCTACCCTAGCAAACGGCACGGAGCAGACTCTTCCCTAATAAATTTGTTCAACAAGAAAGCCGGGGCCCGCGCGATGCGGACCCCGGCTCAATACCGTGACGATATGTCAGCTACGCTCTACACGTAGAACAGGATGTCGTCGTAGGTCGGGACCGGCCAGTAGTCGGCGGCCACGATCTCCTCCATGGCATCCACGGCGCCGCGCAGCGTATCCATAGCGGGAACGACCTCGTGCGCGTACACGTTGGCCTGCTCCTGGCCATCGAGAGCCTCGGCCTTCTGATGCACGGCGTCGAGCGCCTTGATGGAGTCGTTGATGGCGGTGATACCGTTGCAGAGCTTGTTGAGCGTGTTCTGCTCGCACTGCATGGCGGCCTCAGCACCGGCGGCACGAATAGTCTCAAGGCCCTTAGCGACCTTGGTGGCATAGGCGGTAATGACCGGGCGATAGGTACGACGCGCCTCGCGAACCATCGTGGTGGCCTCGATGTTCATGAGCTTGTTGTACTTCTCGAGCTTGCAGTCGTAGCGGCACTGGGCCTCGGCCTTGGTCAGGACACCCGTCTCCTCAAAGAGCGCAATGGCCTTATCGGAAACAAAGGCGGGCAGGGCGTCGGCCGTGGTCTTGTTGTTGGCAAGGCCGCGCTTCTCGGCCTCAACGGGCCACTCGTCGGAGTAGCCGTCACCGGAGAACAGGATGCGCTGGTGGTCGGTCAGGACCTTCTTGCAGTACTCGAGCGCAGCGTCCTGGAACTCATTCTCAGGCGTACCCTCAAGCGCGTCGGCGAAGGACTTGAGCGACTTGGCCACGGCGGCATCGAGCACCAGGTTGGAGTCGGAGACGTTCTGCTCGGAGCCGCAGGCACGGAACTCGAACTTGTTGCCGGTGAAGGCAAACGGGGAGGTGCGGTTGCGGTCGGTATTGTCCTGCATCAGCTTGGGCAGGGTATCAGCGCCCAGGTCGAGCACGCCGCGCGTGGCATGGACGGAAGCCTTGCCATCGATGATCTTCTCGACGACCTCGGTAAGCTGGTCGCCCAGGAAGATGGACATAATCGCCGGAGGAGCCTCGTTGGCGCCCAGACGATGGTCGTTGCCGGCCGAGGCAACGGAGGCACGCAGGAGCTCCTGATAGTTATCGACGGCCTCGATCACCGCGGTGAGGAAGACGATGAACTGCAGGTTGTCGAGCGGGGTGTCGCCCGGATCGAGCAGATTCTCGGACTCGGTGCCAAGCGACCAGTTGTTGTGCTTGCCCGAACCGTTGATGCCCTCGAAGGGCTTCTCGTGCAGCAGACAGACCAAGTCGTGGCGGGAGGCGATGAGTTTCATCTTCTCCATCATGACCAGATTCTGGTCGATGGCCTCGTTGACTTCGCCATAGACGGGGGCGAGCTCATGCTGGCAGGGAGCAACCTCGTTGTGCTTGGTCTTGGCAGGAATGCCAAGCGCCCACAGTTCATCGTCCAGATCCTTCATGTAGGCCGAGACGGTGGGGCGGATAGCGCCAAAGTAGTGCTCCTCGAGCTCCTGGCCCTTGCAGGGGGCAGCACCAAAGAGGGTGCGACCGGTGATGACCAGGTCCTTGCGCTTGCGGTAAGCGTCCTTCTTGATCAGGAAGTACTCCTGCTCGTCGCCCACGGAAGGAACAACCTTCTTGGGGGTCTTGCCAAACAGCGCCAGAACGCGCTTGGACTCACGCGAGAGCGCGGTCATGGAGCGCAGCAGCGGGGTCTTCTTGTCCAGGGCCTCGCCCGTGTAGGAGCAGAAAGCCGTGGGGATGCACAGAACATCGTCCTTGATAAAAGCGGGGCTGGTGGGATCCCAAGCGGTGTAGCCACGGGCCTCGAAGGTGGCACGCAGACCGCCGTTGGGGAAGCTGGAGGCATCGGGCTCGCCCTGGATGAGGTTCTTGCCCGTAAACTTGGTAATGGCGGTGCCGTCGTGGTTGGGCTCGAGGAAGCTGTCGTGCTTCTCGGAAGTAATGCCCGAAAGCGGCTGGAACCAGTGCGCGTAGTGCGTCGCGCCTTTGGAGATAGCCCAGACCTTCATGGCGTGGGCAACGGCGTTGGCCACATCCAGGTCGAGCGGCTCACCGTCCTCGAGGGTTGCAGCAAGGCGCTTCCAAATGTCCTTGGGGAGGTAGTCCTTCATGACTTCCTCAGAGAACACCATGGTCCCGAAGCGGTCAGTAAGATCGGCCATACGGAACTCCCTTCGTATCGGCACCGCGTGAGATGCGGTGTTGATTACTAACGAACGAGTCATAGATTAGGCTCGTCGTGTTTCCGCAACATTACCGTTATGTTGCTGTCGCGAAACCAATCAATGAGGTTAACGCATCGCGGCGGCGTTGCCACCCTCAACAGCCAATCAACTGTATAAATTGCAGACCTCTCCCCATAGTTTAAGGGTAGTCAATTTGGGATGGGGCTCTATTAACTGGTATTTCGCATCAGATACCATTCAATATAGCCCTTTCCTACATTGACCACTCTGCTATAGGCAATGCCGATAGCAAGGCATCTTTGATTGGTATCCCTAAATCGCGAGTAAAACTCCACCGTGGCACAGCGGTGCTGTAGAATCCTTACAACACATCGCACTAAATATCTAAAGGAGCACGATATGCGCGTCGACGAGGTTTTTAAGCAGGCAGCATCCCAGGGCACCACGCCCGTTTCGTTTGAGATGTTCCCGCCCAAGGGTGAGCTTACCCTCGACACGGCTCGCGAGGTGGCAGGCAACCTGTGCAAGCTTTCGCCGAGCTTTGTCTCGGTCACCTGCTCGGCCGGCGGCTCGGGTAACGGTGCCACCACCGCCCCCATTGCACATATGATTACGAGCGAATTCGATACGCCCTCGGTGGCGCACCTCACCTGCGTTGGCCGCACACGTGCCGATATCGCCGCCAAGATTGACGAGTATCGCACCGCCGGCGTTGAAAACATCCTGGCCCTGCGCGGCGACCTGCCCGCTGGCGCGACCGAGGACGACAAGCCCGCCTCCGACTACGCCTACGCCCGTGACCTCATCCCCGAGCTCGTCGACGCCGGCTTTTGCGTGGGCGCCGCAGCCTACCCCGAGGGCCACATTGCCTGCGAGGATCTCAACCTCTCGGTCGAGCACCTCAAGCAAAAGCAAGATGCCGGCGCAAGCTTCTTTGTGACACAGCTCTTCTTTGATAACGAGTGCTTCTATCGCTTCCGCGAGCTTGCCGACAAGGCCGGCATCACCGTGCCCATTACCGCGGGCATCATGCCGTTTATGGGCAAGTCGCAGATCAGCCGCATGGTCTTTATGTGCGGCGCGTCGCTGCCCTCCCCCGTCATCAAGATCCTCGCCAAATACGAGAACGACCCCGAGAGCCTGCAGGCAGCCGGTGTAGATTATGCCGCCCGTCAGCTTTGCGACCTCAAGGAGCACGGCGCCGACGGTCTGCACCTGTACACTATGAATCGTCCTGCAATCGCCGCAACCATTATGGAGCGCTTGGGGTAATGGAAAAACCGCACGTCGATACAACCGTTGTTGAAGTGCCGGCCGACCTTGCGTCGCCGGCGCTTTACCGTATCGACGCTGCCCACCACCCTCGTGTCGACCGTGCCGAGATGCTGCGCTACCTGGGCTACGGCGGCCAGCAGATTGAGCCCGAGCTGTCACGACGAATTGAGCTTGTAGTCGAGCGCCTAGAGCTGGATATCGAGCCCCGCGGCGTGCGACGCGTGTTTGCCGTCGATGCCACGGGCGTCGACGAGCAGGGCGAGCCCTGCATCCGCTTGGTTGGCACCAATGTTGAGCTGCGGGGTCGTGATATCTATCGCCACCTTAAGGACGCCCGCCTGGCGGCACTCATGGCCTGCACCCTCGGGATGGCTGCCGAGCGTCGCCTGCGCACCACGGGAGCCCAGCAGCCCCTAGAGGGAGCCGTGCTCGATGCCGCGTGCTCCGCCTATGTAGAAGCTGCTGTTGAGCAGATGGACCGACGGGCCAAGACAGACGCCGCCGCACACGGGCTTGCGGGCAACTGGCGCTTCAGTCCCGGCTATGGCGACTGCCCGCTCTCGGCCCAGCGCTCGATCGTGGATGCACTCAACGCCACGCGCCTCATTGGACTTACCGTCACCCCCACCAGCCTGCTCATGCCCACCAAGAGCGTGACCGCGGTGATCGGTCTGTTTGACGGCGAGGTCCACGACGCCCAGAGCCGCCCCACCTGCAATATCTGCCGCATGCGCGAGCACTGCCGCTTCCGCGCCGCCCACACCACCTGCTATTCGTATTCTGAATAAAATGTCAATTGATGGCTCGATATCGAGGGAATCGCATCCGTATGTTAGCGGATGTCCTCACAAACAAGTACCATAAGATGCCAAATAACAGCTATCTGAAAGCCAGTACATGCACAACATTCTGCAGTTCTCGCCACAACTAACCGCGCTTGAGTTTTTTTCAGGCATTGGCCTGGCTCGTGCCGGCATGGCAAAAGCCGGAATCAAAACAATCTGGGCAAACGACATAGACCATACTAAATGCGCCATGTACAGCCAGCGTTGGGGCGACGAACATCTAATCGAGCAGGATGTCCATACACTCGACCCCGATCTGATACCCCAAGCCGACATCGCATGGGCATCAAGCCCTTGCACAAACTTATCTCTCGCGGGGAACCGGGAGGGGCTTATCTCTGGCAAAGAGTCTAGTGCGTTCTTTGGCTTTATTAATGCCATCGAAGGAATGGGCGACCGCGCCCCGCGGGCGCTTGTTCTCGAAAACGTCATCGGCCTTGCTACTTCTAATAACAGTGATGACTTTAGACTCGTTTGCCAGGAATTTAATCGATTGGGCTATTCATGCGATGCTTATTTTATTGACGCACGGCATTGGCTTCCCCAGTCTCGCCCCCGCATGTTTGTCGTCGGATTAAAAAATCCTCTTCCCGACAGCCGACTCGATTCCTCACTTCGACCTGAAAAGGTCTCCTGGATTCACTCCGACCCTTCGCTCATTACGCACATTTCTCACCTAAACGAGCCGAGTCCGCTCCGCATGACTGGCCTTGCAACGGTTGTTGAAGCCATGCCCGAAGACGACAAGCGTTGGTGGGACAAGAACCAAATACAGGCATTTACCGATTCACTTGCGCCGCATCAAACAGAGCGCCTCCAGCGCTTTTTAAATGCCAATACGAAAATTGTTCGCACCGCTTATCGTCGCACGCGGTCGGGCGTTGTACGCTGGGAGATCCGCGAAGAAGAAATTGCCGGATGTCTAAGAACGGCTCGCGGCGGCTCATCAAGACAAGCAGTCGTTATATGCGAAAACGGAAAGTTAAAAGTACGCTGGATGACTGGAACTGAATATGCTCGTCTCCAAGGTGCCGATTCATATCAATTTAACGGCTTCTCGGATGCTCAGATTCGTTATGCATTCGGCGATGCAGTTGCCGTGCCAGTTGTCACATGGCTAATTAAAAATGCAGTCAAACCTGCGCTTATGTCTTCAAGGAACGGAGCGAACAATGATGGAAATGGTCAATTGCTCCTTGAGCGAGCCCAATAAAAACATCTTGAATGCCATTGAACTCTGGTACGAATCCAAGCGAAGCGAGCGAGGCAATGTCAACCGTAACGTCATGGCGGTTGGCATAGGCATAAGTGAGCTGCTGCAAAACCGTTTCCCACTCACCGACGATTACGTGCGATCGGACAAGGGGAGCCAAGTACGAGGCCTAAGTGGAGCATGCATCAAAACAGTTTTAGCCAGACATGGGGAAACGCGCATCTTCGCATCAGAAGGCGGCAGGACCTCGCGAGGCACGCTTCCAATGGCGCTTGAGCTTGCCGCAATCATTAACTCTACCCTGCCCAGCGACACATGCGAAGACACTCGTCTCGAAGTCGCGAATGCAATCGCCAATTTCTTCGTCGAGCGTATCCAGGTCGACTTCTTCAACCGACAGAGAATCAAAGTCGAAATCGATCTTCAAAAACCAATTTCTGCCATTGTCGAAGATATTCTGGCCGAAGCAAGCCTGCGATCCGATAAACCAACAGGCACCGTCGCACAGCACCTGGTAGGCGCAAAACTTGAGATGTTATTTCCAACCATAGAAATCGGAAAGGACAACTCAAACGCCGCCGACCAACAGACAGAGCGTTCTGGCGATTTCCAAATAAATGATGCTGCGTTTCATGTGACTGTATCGCCAATGGCCAAATTAACCGATCGATGCCGAGATAACGTTCGAAATGGCATTCGGCCCATCGTTGTTGTCCCCCGTGAGAAAGTTTCCTTCGCTTACGGACTGTTCGAAAGTGAGGGGCTCAGCGATCGTGTACAAGTCATCGCGCTCGAATCGTTTATTGGCATCAATATTGAAGAATTATCGTTCTACAAGCGAAGCCTAATTCGATTAAATGTTGCACGGCTTCTTGCCTACTACAACAAACGAATCGAAGACATCGAGCCCGACAAATCCCTTCAAATAGAAATTCCTCAGTGGGCTCTAGACGAAATGGACACACATGGCGAATAACGCAAACATGCTTATCATTCACGATTCCGACGGCGCTGCACTGGCCGCACCCGTCAATGCCGCGCGCCTCAACGGTGCCACGTACAAGGCGCGCACGATCAACGACCTGCACATCAAGGACGATCGCCTGCGTGCCGCCATCGAAGGCACGGGGCATCTGCTGTTTGACGGCGGCATGGGCACCATGTTGCAGGCAGCCGGCATGAAGGCCGGCGCTCTGCCCGAGCTCCTCAACTTTGAGGAGCCCCAGGTCATCACCGATATCCAACGTCAGTATGTCGAGGCTGGCTGTGACGTAATCACCGCCAATACCTTTGGCGCGAACGCCCATAAGCTCGACGGAGCCGCCACCGTGGCAGATGTCTTTGCCGCGGCCGTCACCTGCGCCCGCGAGGCCGGCGCCCGCTACGTCGCCGGCGACATCGGCCCCATCGGTGCCCTGCTGCGCCCCCTAGGTACCCTCAGCTTTGACGAGGCCTATGACCTCTTTGCCGAGGAGGTGCGCGCTGGCGTCGCCGCGGGCGTCGACCTCTTTATTATCGAGACCATGACCGATCTGGCCGAGATCAAGGCGGCCGTCCTCGCCTGCCGCGAAAACTCCGACCTGCCCGTCTTTGCCACCATGACCTTTGAGGAAGATGGTCGCACGTTCCTGGGCACAAGCCCCGAGGTGGCCGCCATCACGCTCGACGCCATCGGTGCCGACGTCCTGGGCATCAACTGCAGCCAGGGCCCGGCCGAACTCCGAGGACTCGCCGCGCGCATGCTCACCGTTACCGACAAGCCCGTTATGGTGCAAGCCAATGCGGGACTCCCCCGCGTGGACGACGACGGTAACACCGTCTTTGACATCCAGGCCCCCGAGTACGCCAAGGCCGTCGCCGGTATGATCGAGGACGGCGTGAGCGTCGTGGGCGGATGCTGCGGCACCACGCCGGCGCACATGGCAGCCTTGCGCACGCTTATCGACAACCACACGCCCAGCCCGCGCCGCCGCAAGCCCAGCATGTCGGTCACGAGTGCCCAGACCGTGGTGGACCTCCCCTGCGACGGCCACAAGATCGCCGTCATCGGCGAGCGCATCAATCCCACCGGCAAAAAGCGCCTGCAGCAGGCCCTGCGCGACGGCGACCTGGACTACGTCGTAAGCCAGGGCATCAGCCAGCAGGAGCAGGGCGCCGACATCCTGGATGTCAACGTGGGCCTGCCCGAAATCGACGAGGTCAAGATCATCCAGCAGGCAACCGAGCAGCTCCAGGGCTCCACCCTCCTGCCCCTGCAGATCGACTCCACCGACCCCGCCGCCGTCGAGGCCGCCGTGCGCCGCTACGCCGGCAAGCCCATCATCAACTCGGTCAACGGCAAGCAGCAGATCATGGACGAGATCTTCCCGCTGGTCGCCCACTACGGCACCAACGTCGTCGGCCTCACGCTCGACGAGGGCGGCATCCCCGATACCGCCGAGGCCCGCTTTGCCATCGCCGAGCGCATCGTGGCCGAGGCCGCCCGCTACGGCATCGGCCCGGACCGTATCCTCATCGACTGCCTGGTCATGACCGCCTCGACCAACCAGCGTCAGGCCGAGCAGATTCTGCGCGCCATGTCGCTGTGCAAGGAGCACCTGGGCGTTAAATGCGCGCTCGGCGTGTCGAACATCAGCTTTGGCCTGCCTGCCCGCCCGCTGCTGGGCTCGGTCTTTTTGGCCGCCGCGTTCGGCGCGGGCCTGGACGCCCCCATCATGAACCCGGGCTCTAAGCGCTTTATGGACACCGTCTACAGTTATCGCGTGCTGAGCGTTGAGGACGAGGGCTCGACCGGATACATCGAGCGCTACGCCGGCTGGACCGACCCGTACAAGATCGCCGCGAACCCGGCGGCCGCCCAGGCCGCAACGACCGATGCCGCACCCGCCGCGGGCACCACCGCAAGCGCCGACGACGACCCCATCCGCCACATGGTCGTCTCGGGCCGCAAGGGCGAGATCGCAGCCGAGACCGAGCGCCTGCTGGCCGACCACGACGCTATGGACCTCATCAACAACCACTTTATCCCCGCCCTCGACGAGGTCGGTGTCCTCTTCGATCAGGGCAAATTCTTCTTGCCGCAGCTCATGGCCTCGGCAGAAGCCGCGCGTGTGGGCTTCGATACCATCAAGCGTCTGATGCCCGCCGGCGAGATTGCCGACAAGGGCAAGATCTGCGTGGCCACCGTCAAGGGCGACATCCACGATATCGGTAAGAACATCGTCAAGATGCTGCTCGACAACTACGGCTACACCGTCTTTGACCTGGGCCGCGATGTCGATCAGCAGGAGGTGCTCAAGACCGTCAAGGAGCGCGACATTAAGCTCGTCGGCCTCTCGGCGCTCATGACCACCACGGTCGTCGCCATGGAGGAGACCATCAAGCTGCTCCATTCGGAAGTGCCGGGCGTCAAGATCATCGTGGGCGGCGCCGTACTCACCCCCGAATACGCCAAGCAGATCGGCGCGGACTACTACGCCAAGGACGCCGCCGAAAGCGCGCGCATCGCCGAAGAGGTCTTTGGGCAGTAACACAACGGAAACAACCGAGCACCAAAACGTGCCGCATGCGCCACTTGGCACGTGCGGCACGTTAGAATAGAAAAAGCTATGCTCGTTTTGGCAGATAGGAGCGCAAGGATGGCGATCACGCCCGCAGAAATCGCGGAAACCCGCGGCATGGTTGAGGAGCAGAACCTCGACATCAGGACCATCACCATGGGTGTTTCGCTCATGGGTTGCGGTGACGAAAACCTCGACCGCATGTGCACGAAGATCTACGACCACGTGACGCACACGGCTGAGCATCTGGTCGAGACCGCCGAGAACCTCGAGCGCGAGTACGGTATCCCCATCGTCAACAAGCGCGTTTCCGTCACCCCGGTGGCGCAGATTGCCGCTTGCTGCAAGGATGAGGACCTCACCCCCATCGCGCACGCCCTCGACCGCGCGGCCGAGACCCTCGGTATCGACTACCTGGGCGGCTTCTCCGCGCTCGTCCAGAAGGGCATCGGCGACGCCGATCGCCGCGTTATCCAGTCCATTCCGCAGGCGCTCGCCACCACGAGCCGCGTCTGCTCCAGCGTCAACGTCGCCAGCCTGCGCGCCGGCATCAACATGGACGCCGTGCTTATGGCCGCCCAGACCATCATCGATGCCGCTAAACTCACGGCCGACCAGGACTCCGTCGGCGCTTCCAAGTTTGTCTGCTTTGCCAACATGGTCGAGGACTCCCCGTTTATGGCGGGTGCCGTCCACGGCGGTGGCGAGGCCGACGCCGTCATCAACGTGGGTGTCTCGGGCCCCGGCGTTATGGCCGCGGCTCTGGAGACGCTCCCCGACTCCGCCTCGATGATGGAGGTTGCCGAGAAGATCAAGCAGACCGCTTTTAAGATCACCCGTGCCGGCGAGCTCATGAGCCGCGAGGCCGCTCATCGCCTGGGTGTCGAGAAGGGCATCGTCGACCTGTCGCTGGCCCCCACGCCCGCCATCGGCGACTCCGTTGCCCGCATCCTCGAGATCATCGGCGTGGGCACCTGCGGTGGCCCGGGCACGACCTGCGCACTCGCCATGCTCAACGACGCCGTCAAGAAGGGCGGCGTCATGGCCAGCTCCAGCGTCGGTGGCCTCTCGGGCGCCTTTATCCCCGTGTCCGAGGACGCCGGCATGATTGCCGCTGTCGAGGCCGGCGCGCTTTCGCTCGAGAAGCTCGAGGCCATGACCTGCGTATGCTCCGTCGGCCTTGACATGATCGCCATCCCCGGTGACACCCCGGTCGAGACCATCGCCGGCATTATCGCCGACGAGATGGCTATCGGCGTCATCAACAACAAGACCACGGCCGTCCGCGTGATTCCTGCCATCGGCAAGGGCGTGGGCGACTGCGTCGAGTACGGCGGCCTGTTCGGCCGTGCACCCATCATGCCGGTGAACCCCAACGCCGGCACCGTGCTTGCCCACCGTGGTGGTCGATTCCCGGCGCCGCTGAACTCGCTGAAGAACTAGCTGAGGGGTTCGGGCGAGGAGCCCCGGGGAGGGCAAATATATAAGGTCGCCTGCTCGGACAGTCCTGACTCGCACGGAGAGCACATTAAGTGCTCTCCGGCTCGTGCGGAACTCGCGATCGACCTTATATATTTGCCCTCCCCGGGGCTCCCGCACATCGGGACCTCGGTTGGGTTCTGTCCCGTGTGGCAGTCGCTTCGCTCCTGCCCTCCTTGGTTGTGAGGGCGGTTTGGCGTTGGAACGGTTCTTTCTGATATATGCTGGTTGCGGCTCTTCTTTTGGGAGGAGTCGCTTTTTTGTTGCTAGGAGGTTGGCCCGTGGTTGATGGGGAGAATCGTTCTGAGCTGCTTTCCACTGATTGGAATGATGAATGGATGCGTTTGCAGGCTGCTCGGCATCGGGCTGATGATTCTTTTGAGTGGGACAAAAGGGCTCGGCATTTTCGGCCGCTTGAGACTGCTCCGTATGCTCGCGATTTTATGAAGCTGTTGGCGCTCCAGCCTGGTGAGTCGGTGCTTGATATGGGGTGTGGGGCTGGGTCGATTGCTATTCCGCTTGCGCAGGCTGGGCATCCTGTGATTGCTGCTGATTTCTCTCCTGCCATGCTTGGCACCCTTGATGCTGGTATTGAGTATTACGGGCTTGAGGACCAGATTACGCCGCTTGAGCTTGCCTGGGATGATGATTGGGACTTGGTTGGACCGATCGCGAAAGCGGTAGATGTTGCCTTTGCCAGTCGCTCTGTCACCACGACTAATCTAAAGGGCGCGCTTGCCAAGCTTGACCGTACGGCTCGTCTGCGTTGCGCTGTCACGATGGTCGCTAACTCCAGCCCGCGCTATGACCTGCACTTGATGAATGCTATCGGCGCCTCGGTTACCTGCAGTAATGGCTTTGTCTATGCCTTTAATATCCTCATTCAGATGGGTGCCCTACCGCAGGTCACGTACTTTGAATCGCCTCGTCGCGATACCTTCGACAGCCTTGAGGCGGGCGTGGCGGACTTCTCCCGCATGCTCGAGCACGGAAACGAGGATAAAATCGACCGCCTGCGCGACTATATCGCTCAGCATATGATTGAGAACCCCCATGCTGGCGAGCCCGGGTCCAAGGGCGTGCCGCAGGGGCGCTATATGCTCGATCATGTCCGCAAGGTTCGTTGGGCGTTTATTGCGTGGGAGCCGGTCTCTGCGAGTCGTCCGTAGCCCGCTTTCGACCGCCGCGCCAGCCTGCAGCCCGCACCGCCCACTCACTTGGCATCCGCATTCTTTTTGAACTGGGCAAACGCGCTCCACACCGCGCCGTTCCTGCGCTATCGTGGGACAGCTCACGTAGATTAAGGCCCCGTCGTGGGGCGCCCCATAACATAGAAAGCGAGAACCCATGGCACTGACAGGAGCACAGGTCAAGCAGCTTCGCAGCATGGCCCATCACCTCAACCCCGCCATCATCATCGGCAAGTCCGACGTCAACGAGGGCACCGTCGAGCAGACGGTCGCCTACCTGGAGAAGCACGAGCTCGTCAAGTGCTCCGTGCTCGATGGCTCCAGCCTTTCTGCCCGCGAGGCCGCCGAGGAGCTCGCCGAGCGCTCCCACGCCGAGGTCGTCCAGGTTATCGGCCGCAAGTTCTCGCTGTATCGCGAGTCCTCGCGCAAGGACATCGAGAAGATCAAGCTCGTCTAAGGGCCAGCGATCCGGTGAGCCAACATTCAGCAAGCCTGCGGGCGTCCGAGCAATTCGGACGCCCGTTTTTTATCGCTCGACGAGCACGAGGTTAAGCCTGCCCTCCACCAAGCGCTCGTATAGACGCCGCGTCTCGGGCTCGGGCACGCCATTGACCTGCTCCCTCAGGTGGTGCATATGCCCGCTGTACAGCTCGACGATATCGCGCCGCCGTCCCGCCGCGCCGTAGACGCGCATAGCGCAACGCACCATGTCCTCGCGCGCCGTCTCTTGGCGCAGTCCCGACTCCACTAGCCATACCGCCGACTGCAAGTCGTTTTCTTCTAGGGCGGCATTCGCGCCCCGAATCATGCAGTCGATATACTTCGATTCCATAATGCGCCGCATACGCAAAAAGTAGGTGGGATTGCAGCCATTGGGAACATACAGCGGACCGGCGTAGAGTTGCTCGATCTTAAGGCACAGCTCGACCAGATGGGGTCCGCGCGCACCCGTGCGATTCCCCAACACCTCACGGCTAATCTGATCAAACAGCCGCACATCGGTCTTGACGTAATCGCCGTTGAGCCCAATGCATTCATTTTGGATGAGCACGCACGATTTGCCGTCTGGCGTCGGCCCCAAGGCCGAACGCAGGCGCGATATCGTCGAATATAGGTTGTTGCGGGCGCTATTGAACTCGGCATGGGGCCATAGCTCCATGGCCAGCGTCTCGCGATCGACCAGCGCATCCATGCCCAGCGCAAGCCGCTCGGCAAGCGTTGCCGCTTTCTTGCGGCGCCACATCTTGTCCGTGATGGGAAACCCGTCGCGCTCGGCGCGAAACGCGCCAAACATGCGAATCTCGATATGGTCGATGGTATCAACGGCTTCGACCTCGCCGGCCTGAAACAGGCGCTCACCCTCCCCTTCCAAATCGTCACGCAGAGAATACCGCGATAGTTCGCGCACGGGGAGTTTCTTACGAATTCTGGC
The DNA here is from genome assembly GCA_958415525.1 of uncultured Collinsella sp. Taxonomy (GTDB): domain Bacteria; phylum Actinomycetota; class Coriobacteriia; order Coriobacteriales; family Coriobacteriaceae; genus Collinsella. The sequence continues at coordinate 25,409 of CATYZE010000017.1, forward strand.
CGCCGGCTCGCCCAGACAATGCATGGCAAGGCGCGCAAAGAGCCGATACGATGGCTCTAGAATCCCCGCACGATTCATGGACATCCAGGCCGCAAGATCGCTGTCTCGGCCCGCACAGGCCAAGTGCAGCGCCACCATCCAGGCCTCCGCACCGCCAACCTGCGTCTGGCTTATATCGAGCAGCTCCGCCTCCTCGCGCACCGAAACCATCGAGGTATTGCGCAGATATGCCGCGCGCTCCAGCAGCAATGCGTTATCGCGCATGTACGCAATCGACTCCTCGGCAAGTTTGAGCACTTGGACCGCACGGAACTTTGCATTAACCGGCCGTCCCTCTGCCAGCGACTGCCAGCCTTCTAGCAACAGACCAAACAGCTGAATCTGGTTGTCGCGCATGCGCACGGCAAAACGATCGAGCTCGTTGAACGCCGCGTCGTCGGTTACCGGCAAGCCGGAAAGAAGCCGCCGTGCCGCCAACACCATGCGCACCCAGATAGCCATCGCCTTAATCCCACGTACGTCGAGCGCCTCCCGCGCCACCGTCATCTCGTCGTCGCGCTCGTCGGTTCCCGCAAACGACCCGTCAAAGAGCTCCACCAGCATGCTATCGGCCCGTATAACAATCCCCGCGATGTCGAGCTCGCAGTCGTAGGCCTTGCTCGTTTTGAGCTGCTGTAGGACGCCGCCGTCATCTCCCCGCTCGGTCAGGCATCGCTTGACCTCGATATGCGCAGACAACATATCGAGTGCGGTGTGGGACGTCTCTATTTCTGGCACGGCCAGGTTCGTAGGAAGCCCAAGCCCGTTGTCCCCATAGCAAACTGCCGTAAGCGCCTGGGCGACCTTCCACGAAACGGGATCTATTTCGCAGGCTGCCTGATCGCCCGCATGCTCGATAAGCGATGCCATACAGCGGGCGAGCTTTGTATTGGACACGCTGACCGCTGCCAGATATACGCCAAGCGCCTCGGCAGGCGTTGGTTCTGGGGCGGGACCGTCGGCATCGATCGTACCCAGCGCCGCCCGGCAGACATCGGCACCGTGCCCCGTCAGAACAAGATCGACCCCATACTGCCCGGCAAGTTCAAGGACCGCTTCACGGTCCAAAAAGGCGTCCGCCAGGCCCATCGCCGCATCGCATCTACCTGCCTTAAGCAAAATCCGGGCCGCCCTCGGAACAAGTTCGGGGCGAACCTCGGCCACCAACTTACGCAAACGCAAGCGTCCGTTGTCCTCTGTGCCCAGACACGTAAAACTTCGCTCGGCGGGATCCAAGCCAAAGATCGGGTAGTCGCGTACAAAGTAGGACTGGTCGACCATCGACAGCCTCACCCCACAAGCCTCGAGTTCTGCGATATTGCCCTCGCCCATCAAAATCATGAGACATGCCACGCAAAACAGTGCATTATTGTCGAGCGAGGCCAGATCGACAAGTGCCGCGCCATATACGTTGACAATCTCGTTTTCGAGCAGACCGGCTACGTCGCCTTGGCCATACAGACCCGTCTGCAATGCCGAAACGAGCTCGGGCACGCCCTGCGTAAGCTGATAGAAGTCGAGCGATGTGCTGATCGAAAACGCCGATGCCCACGCCGAATACTCATAGGCATGCACCTTGAGCATCTGCGCGTTGACTTTAATCGAATCGCCCAGTCCATGAATCAGCTGACGATTTGAAGGACGGCAGGAGATAAAGACCCCTATCCCCATAGCGCGCAAGCCGCGAATCCTGTCGATGAGGTCTTCGGTATCGTGCTGATCGAGGTTTGGCACATTATCAATCGCGATAAGGGAGTGCGGTTTGTCTTTGAGTTCTTCGGTGACCACCTCGAGCTGCATAAACACCTCGCGCCCAGTGGCGCGATCGGCCTCGATAATCCGCACGGGGCCTCGCGTCGGGTCGCATTTAACCTCATGGGTGTACTGCAGCAGCACCGAGGTCTTCCCAAACCCGTCGGGCGCATAAAGAACCACGATGCCGGCCTTTCGGCCCTTGGCGATAAGCTCATTCATCAAGCGTTCGCGTCGCACCATATAGCCACCGCCCAGCGGCATCAGCTCGAGGTCGTCCATACTGCCCAAATCGTTTACCATGCCCGCTCCTCAACTCGACCGTATGGACACTGTAACCGCAAGACCATACAAGCCGCGCTATGAATAGAGCGACCTTGTGTTCTAGGTTGTCTTTTGGTACGCAAGCGGCAAGTTTTTGTACAGCGAGGGCCGATTGTTATTAATCCCCCGACTAATCGGTCTTTAAGCAGGTAAATGAGCTTGTCAGCTTGTCCCATCTAAGCGGCAGTGTAACGCAAATGAACAAGGTTCAGCTATGTCATTCAACTCGCCTAGCACCCGCTACCGTCTACGACCTTTTAGTGGCATTTTTGCATAGAATCTGGTATGGAATGAATCAAACTGTTGGGCATCCGGCATTCGTCAAGCTTGCGGCAAGATTTTGGTCAAGTGGGCGGAAAGGGATAGCAAAAAGGCCCCCGCAAAGCGGAGGCCTTAGGCAAGGCTATGTCGAGGTGCAGGATTCGCGCTACTCGCAGAGCGAAAGGGCGGCCTCGTCGGCAACGACAACGCAGTTGGTGTGCAGCTGCAGGATCGAAGCCGGGCACGCGGGCGTAACCGGACCATAGCACATGTCATGCACGGCCTGAGCCTTGGCCTCGCCGTTGGCGACGACCAGGATCATGCGGGCATACATGATGGTCTGGGTGCCCATGGTGTAGGCCTGACGGGGAACGTCGTCGATGCTGTCGAACAGGCGGCTGTTGGCCTGAATGGTGCTCTCGGTGAGGTCGACGCAGTGCGTGCCCTTGGAGAAGTGGTCATCGGGCTCGTTGAAGCCGATGTGGCCGTTGTTGCCAATGCCGAGCAGCTGCAGATCCGGGTAACCGGCGGCGGCGACGATCTTGTCGTACTCAGAGCAGGCAGCGGCGGCGTCGGGGTTGGAACCGTCGGGCACATGCGTGTTGTTCAGGTCGATGTTGATGTGATCGAAGAAGTTCTCACGCATAAAGTAGTGATAGCTCTGGGGATCGTCGTGCGAAAGGCCGCGATACTCGTCCAGGTTGTATGTGCTGACCTCGGCAAAGTCGACGTCGCCCTTCTCGTACCAAGCAGCGAGCTGCTTGTAGGCACCGATCGGGGTGGAGCCGGTGGCAAGGCCCAGCACACAGTCGGGCTTGAGGATAACCTGCGCCGAGATGATATTGGCGGCCTTGCGGCTCATATCCTCGTAGTCTTTAGCTTTAATGATCTTCATTACGCGTCCTTTCTCGTACAAGAGAGGCAAGGCTCCCCTTACAAGCACTTGCCCGCGGCCCGCGTCGGCCGCAACCAACGTGTGCGGCCACCAGGGCGAGGTCGCGTAATGTATGTGTCTCGTGTCTAGCCGCGTCGAGGCCCCTGCCCGTCCACGGTGACCCGAAGCCTTTTAGCTTCGGACAAATCCCATCTTGCCACGGAGGGCGTCCTCTTTCAAGGGCGCCCTCCGTAAACGTGTTTGAATTGTAGGCTAATGGCCACGTGCACTTGCTAGCGCTCGCGAGCAACAATGAGCTGGTCCATCTCTTCGACATGCACGCCAACGGAGCCCTTGATGCTCGAGAACTCAACAGAGTTGCACACCAAGATGGGAACCGTCACATCGTAGCCCTCGGCAGCAATCGCCTCGCGATCGAACTCAATGAGCACATCGCCCTTATGGACGATGTCACCCACTTGCGCATGTACGGTAAAGTGCTTGCCCTCAAGCTGAACAGTGTCCAAACCAACGTGGATGAGCACGTCCAAGCCATCGACCGTGTTAAGCGCAACAGCGTGTCCCGTAGGAAAAATGGCCTCGACCTTGGCATCAGCCGGTGCAATCACACGCGTGCCGGTAGGCTGAATCGCCACGCCCTGGCCCAAAAGGCCGGTGGCAAATGTCTGGTCGTTTACCTCGGAAAGCGGAATGACGTCGCCCGAGATGGGAGCATCCAGCGTAAGGACTCGACCACGCATACCAAAAGACCTTAGGACTTTAGTGAACATGCTCCCCCTCGGACATACCAATCGACCAAAATAGCCTTAACAGTTTACCACTTGGCACTCGTTTTTGACCATTAGGGAAGTTCGCGCTTGACAACCTCGACGATGTCGTCGACAACGCGCTGGGTCAGCTCGTGCGTCTCGGCCTCGGCCATAACGCGGACCAGCGGCTCGGTACCGCTCGGACGCACCAGAATGCGACCGCGGCCGTCAAGTTCCTTCTCGGCAGCAGCGACGGCATCCCAGATGGGCTGGCAATCGTCCAGACCAGCCTTGTTGTCGGAATGCACGTTGACGAGTACCTGCGGGTACTTCTTCATGATGCCGGCAAGATCAGTGAGGGTACGACCGGTGCGCTTGAGCACGGCCAGCAGCTGCAGAGCCGTCACCAGGCCGTCACCGGTGGTGTTGTGCTCCAGGAAGATGATGTGGCCGGACTGCTCGCCGCCGATGACGGCGCCATCCGCAAGCATACGCTCCAAAACGTAGCGATCGCCCACGGCGGTCTGAACCATCTCGAAGCCCTGCTCCTTCATAGCGATGGAGAAGCCCAGGTTGCACATGACGGTCGAGACGATCTCGGAGTTGGCGAGCTTGCCGCGGGCGGCGAGGTCAGAACCGCAGATAGCTAGGATGTAGTCACCGTCGATCTCATTGCCCTCGCTGTCCACGAACAGCACGCGATCGGCGTCGCCGTCGTGGGCCAGGCCGATGTCAGCATGGGTGCGCAGCACGAGCTCGCGCAGGGGCTCAAGGTGAGTGGAGCCGCACTCAACGTTAATGTCAGTGCCGCAGTAATCGGTGTTGATGGCATGGACCGTGGCACCCAGGCGCTGCAGCGCGGCGGGCGTAGTCTGGCAAGAGGCACCATGACCGCAGTCGACGGCAACGACTAGGCCATCGAGCCTCAGGCCATCAAGTGTATCGATGGCGTGGTCGACGTATGCCTTGCGAGCGTCCTTCATCTTGATAATGTGGCCCACGCCGGCGCCAGTCGGCAGCGTATCGGCAGCCATGGCTTCCTCGGACATGACCCAGGCGCTGATCTCTTCCTCGACAGCATCGGGAAGCTTCATACCCTTGCGGCTAAAGAACTTGATGCCGTTGAACTCCGGCGGATTGTGCGAAGCGGAGATGACGATGCCGCCGTCGAGCTCGTTCTGAACGGTGAGCAGCGCCACGGCGGGCGTGGGGATGACGCCGCAGCAATGCGGACGGCCGCCCTCGGCCATGATGCCGGCGGTCAGAGCGCTCTCGAGCATGGTGCCCGAAAGACGCGTGTCGCGGCCGACACAGATATCCGGACCAAGGAACTTGGTCGCCGCGCGGCCCAGGCGAAACGCAAGGTCGCACGAGAGGTCGGCATTGGCGACGCCACGGACGCCGTCGGTACCGAAGATGTTCTGGGGCATAGGATCGCTCCTTCCCTAGCAGGCGATATGCAACCGCCCACCCTAGTCGAAAAAGAAAAGCGGGACCCGCCGAGGAATCGGCAGGCCCCGCTTGTACATTGTATCTCGAAAGGAGATAAAACCTTAGCGCTTGGAGAACTGGGGAGCGCGGCGGGCCTTCTTGAGGCCGTACTTCTTGCGCTCGACCACGCGAGCATCGCGCGTAAGGAAACCGGCCTTCTTGAGGTCAGCACGGTAGTCGCCAGCGTTCAGAAGAGCGCGGGCGATGCCCAGGCGCAGAGCGCCGGACTGACCGGAGATGCCGCCGCCATCGCACAGAGCGATAACGTCGAACTGACCGGCGGTGTCGGTCACCTTGAAGGGAGCAAGGGCGTTCTCAACGAGCTGATGACGGCCGAAATACTGCTCGGCGTCACGCTTGTTGACAGTCACCTTGCCGGTGCCGGGGACGAGACGGACGCGGGCGACGGCGTTCTTACGACGGCCGGTACCCTGGTAGACAACGGTGTTCTCAGCCATCTTTAAGCCTCCAGCTCAATCTTCGTGGGGTTCTGGGCAGCGTGCGGATGCTCGGCACCAGCGTAGACCTTAAGCTTGGTCATCTGGGCACGGCCGAGGGTGGTCTTGGGCAGCATGCCGCGAACGGCGCGCTCGATGACCTTCTCCGGGTGCTTCTCCATAGCCTGGCGGAAGCTCTCAGCCTTGAGGCCGCCGTTGTAGCCGCTGTGGCGATAATAGGTCTTCGTGTCGGCCTTGTTACCGGTAAGCTGGACCTTATCGGCGTTGATGACGACAACGAAGTCGCCGCAGTCGCTGTTGGGCGTGAACTGGGGCTTGTTCTTACCGCGCAGGATCATTGCGATCTGGGTGGCAAGACGGCCCAGGACAGCACCATCGGCGTCGACGAGAACCCAGTTGCGCTGGACCTCGCCCTGCTTGGCGTAGTGAGTCGATTTCGAAATCACTTAGACTCCTCCATGTACAGTACGTGTTGTTACAGAGATTCACGGGGCTCTGCAAGTAACCCGTCCATATTACCCCGCTCGCCGCCCGAGTCAACAGGTATTTTGGCTCCGACCAGAGTTTCTGCACATGTCGTCCATGGGCCGTAGTGTTGTGGCGCTAGCGCTCGACGAATGCCTCGATGTCGGCCAGCAAGCGCTTTGCCTCCTGACGGCCCTGAATATACAGGTCGAGCAGCTTTGCCGGATCGTGCTCAACATGGCCGACCTCGACCGGCTTTTGCGGAGCGACGACCAACGCGCGACCCTCGCGCTCATACTTCCACAGGTGCATACGCTGGATGTTGTAGCGGTCGTGACGCGTCTCGATGGCCTCGAGCAGGTAGGGGTAATCGGCATAACGCGCACGTGCGGCCGGCATAAACTCGTAGGGCTTTTTCTCATACGAGCGGTCCTGGGTGACGATGACGACCGCGCGGTCGAAGCCCGCCTCCTCGAGCACATGCTCGATAGGAACCGAATCGGCCACACCGCCGTCGACGTATTTGTGCCCGTCAATCTCGACCGGCGGGGTCACCAGCGGTAACGAAGTCGAAGCGCGCACGGCGTCGAGATCGAGCACGGCGTTTACGACCGGCAGGTACGCAGCGGTTCCAAACAGCATGTCCGTCGCGACGGCATACATTTCGATGGGGCTGGCGTCGAACGTCTCGTTATCAAAAGGATCCAGGCGGTCCTGGACGTCGTTGAAGATAAAGTCGTAGCCCACGATGGAACCCGTGGACGCAAACGACGCGGCGCCCATGTAGCGATTGTCGTTGCAAAAGGCTAAATTGACTCGGTTGGTGCGTCCGATCTGGTGCGACTTGTAGTTGACGCCGTTGAGGGCGCCGGCCGACACGCCGTACACCGCCGGGATCTCGACGCCGGCCTCCATGAGGACATCGAGCACGCCCGCGGTAAACTGCCCGCGAAAACTGCCACCCTCCAGGACGAGCGCGACCTTACCGGCGTTCTTTGCCTTATCTTCTGCAGTCATGTCGACCTCCTGCGATTGCGTTTTGGCTTTCTTCTACCCAGTTTTGGAATGGAGGGCGCGCAGGTTTTTTGAGGCGGCAGGTGAAGCGGAAAGTGTGTCCCAGTTTGTGGCGGAATTCCGGGATGCACTTTCCGCTTGGGCTGCCGCCGGGAAAGCGCGACCCGTTCCGAGCGCGGATTCCGGGATGAACTTTCCGCTTGAGGCGTCTTCCGGAAAATGAATCCCATTCCGAGCGTCGATTCCGGGATGCAGTTTCCGCTTGAAACGTCATCCGGAAACCGCATCCCAGTCTGAGCCGGAATTCTGGGATGGATTTTCCGCCTGGGGCGACGTTGATGCGGCGCATGGCGGACTGAGATTCGATAACATCGCATCTATATAGGGTTGAGGCTTTGCGCGGAGAATCCGCGTATTTGCTTCGCAAATACGCACCGGCTTCGGCCGCCTGCCGGCGTCCTCGCCCGCGGGCTAAAAACGCTTACGCGTTTTCTTAACGCCCGCGCCCTGCACAGAGTTCGATTCTCCGCGGTACGGGCTGGAAATAAAAAGGCAGGTAGATATGAGTATCTATCTGCCTGTTACTTATGGTGGAGCTGGCGTTCATTCGGTCGAACACCTCGCCACCTGGACCTATAGCGCCAGGCAGCGACGGATTATCGCCCAAGCCGGCAGAATCGTCAAACGTGAACGCCACGCGCAGGCCGTCGTCATCGTCGGGGCCGCCCAGCACCACGCGCGCCACGAACGTGCGCAGAAGCTGCGCGCCGTCCACCTCGGCGGCGGCCATGCCCTCAAGCCAGAACAGCGCGCGGTCGTAGTCAAGGCGGGCGGCCTCAAGGGCCTCGGCCGTGCGCAGCTCGTCCTTGAGGAGCGCCTGCCGCTGCTTCAGCGCGTCTATGCGCTCCTTGCCGCCCGGCGGCGCGATGCCCGACTCGATGGCCGCCCATATGTTGGAGAACGCCGTCTCGATCTTGGCCAGCTCGCCCTTTATGGTCTCGCTCAAGGGCTTCTCGTCGGCGCGCCCCTCCTCGGCGTCGGCCAGCATGCGGGCGATGCGCTCGCGGCTGTCGGCGCTGCCCAGGGCCTCGCGCACGGCATCGGCCACGCGCTTCTCCACGACGTCGCGGCGCACGGTGCGCCCGCAGCCGCAGCAGCGGTAGTAGTGATAGGGCCTGCCCGACTTGCCCGTGCCGCTGGTGCCGGTCATCAGCCCGCCGTCTCGCCCGTCGTAGAGCTTGCCCGTGAGCGGGAAGTCCCACGCGTCGGTCTTGGCGCGGGGCCTGTGCGAGTCCTCAAGCATCCGTATCACCCTCTCCTCGTCATCCATGGGAACGATGGCGGGCATGCCGCCGGGCACAACCACGCCCGCGTAGCGGTACTCCCCGCCGTTCTCCCGCCGCATCAGTATGCGGCGCACCGTCTGGAAGCGCCACTTGCCGCCGCGCTTGGTGCGGTACGGCTCCCAGGCGCGCACCACGTCGGCCACCGACTTGCCCGACAAGACCATGCGCACGCCCAGGCGGATGGCGGCGGCCTCCTCCTCGTTGACCACGTAGCGCCCGTCCACTATGTCCCAGCCGTAGCGCACGCACCCGTTGGCCATGCACCGCTCGGCGTTCTTCTGTATGCCGTCGCGTATGCGCTCGCCGTCGAGCGCGCTCTCGTACTCCGCCAGCACCTCCAGCATGCCCAGCTGCAGCACGCCCGCCGAGCCGTCCGAAATGTCCTCGCCCGCGTACAGTATCTCGACGCGGCAGCGGCGCAGCATGATGCGCGCCATGGCCATCTCGTCGCGGTTGCGCATGATGCGCGTCACCTTCCAGATCACCACGAAATCGAACAGCCCGCGCCTTGCGTCGGCCATCATGCGCTGGAACTCCGCGCGGTCGGTGTTGGTGCCGGTCTGCGCGTAGTCGCAGTACTCCGCGACCACCGTCAGCTCGTTTTCGCGGCAGTAGTCGCGGGACTTCTCCACCTGTATCTCTATGGACTCGCCGCGCTGGTTGTGGCTCGAGAAGCGGGCGTATATCGCCGCACGTCCGCCCATGGCTACGCCCTGTACAGCTCTACGGGGTCATCGTTAGGGGTTGCCCTGTAATTCAGCACGTTTAAGGCTATAGCGCCGTCGATAATCTTGAAATACGCGCCATAGTACACATGGTTGCGCCAGTAATGGATAACGGCCTTCCCCATCGACCCGTCGCGAAGGTACGACACGGTGCCGTGCGAGCCGTTCTCGTTCTTGCCGTACGAGTTGAAGAAGACCTCCACCGGGTACTTGGCGTTTTTCCCCGTCTTCGTCAACGGGTGAAGGCTCAACATCACACGGTTTTCCGGGACCTTCACAACCGAATCAACGGCTTCAACCCGCGCGAAGTTCGTGCGGAGGCTTGGCAGTGACGGCACGCCTGTGACAGCGGGCGTAAGCATGCGTTCCAGTTTCGCCACGTTCGCCTTCACGGCCGCAACCGCATCCGCATCGCCATAATAAGAGCGTTCGTCGGCAAACACCTGGCCGGTCTCGCGCTCGTACTTGACCACCGTATGGCATAGGTACGGCTTATTATCAAACGGGAACGGCCCCAAATCGTATTCCGGACACGCCATGGCGGGCGGCACCTCGTGCTCACGCAAGATGCGGGCTTCCTCGGTGCGCTGGGCTTCTTCCTCTGCGCGGCGCTTTTGCTCCGCCTTTCGTTTCTCCTCGGCGAACTCGCGCATGGCGCGCTTTTCATCTCGCGCCGCTTTCGACGCATGCAAGAAATCAAACAAGCCCATGGCTACTCCATCTCGTCGGCGGCCTGGAACCACACCACCGTGCCGATCACGCGCACGGGTCCGTCGTCCATGCCGAAGATCATGTCCTCGTAGTCCTCGAAGCTGTCCGCCGACAGCATCAGCTTGGTGCTGCCCTTGTACCAGCGGCGCATGACCGCGCGGTAGTCCTCGGTCTCCACCACGGCGATGGACCCGTTGGCGGGCTGGCGGTCGGGGTCGACCAGCACGTGGCTGCCCTCGGGTATCACCCGGTCCATGCAGTTCCCCTCGACCTCCAAAGCGAACGCGCGCGGGTGCGCTGCACATATAGACACAGGGACCTCGACACGATGCTCTATTTCTTCTTCATCGGTAAGACTCCCGGCATGCACGCGTCCCAACGTAAGCAATGGAACAGTGGCACTGCTTGGTACTACAGGCATGGCCCCCGCAGGGATATGCCCATGTTCTCGGGCAGCAAGACCGAACTGGTCCGACATTATGTCGTCGCGTGTAACGCCAAGAGCATCACAAATCTTAGTAATGGCTGACATACGAGGAACTGCACCGTTACGCCAGCCAGAAACAGAGGAAGGCGCAACGCCTGCAATACGGGCGAGCGTTTCCTGCGTTATGTCAAATTTAACTAGTAACGCATCAATGTTCTCCGGAACACCCATACAACCCTCCTTCTCGTGATAAACGAAATTTTACAATATGCCTATTCAGTTTTCCAAAAAACTTGTTGCGTTTAACCGAATGTTTGGTATTCTGGAATCACAAGAAAGGAGGTGCCATGGAGGAGAACATGTTCGCGGCAGCACGTCGGGCGTCTAACGTTTCGGTTGAAGACGCGGCAAACGCATGCAATATCTCGCGAGCTACCTACCAGCAGAGAGAGCTTCATCCTACCGATTTTCGAGTAAATGAGCTCCTCAAACTTAAAGGAGTTCTCACGCCTGTAGGCAAGAAATTGCTTTACGACGGGATAGCTCTATTTTTTTGTCCTGATGATTCAGTTAAACCGAATTACTAACGCAAAGGAGAAGCACCATGGCAAACGCAAGCCACCAACCCGACAGCATGACCAACCTCGTGACCGACACGCTGGACGCCATCATCAACCGCCGCAAGCGCGTGGCCGTCAACTTCGAGCTGGCCGAGAACGGCTGCATGGAGGAGACGCACGACAGCCTCAAGCGCCGCATCGCGGCCATGTGGGGCTTCCAGACGAGCGGCATCGAGCTTCTGGAGGCGAGCACGACCTGGTTCGAGCTCGGCGGCATGCAGTTCAACGTCTACAGCTCCGCGCAGTTCAGCGTGAACGGCAAGGGCTGGAGCACCGACTTCAAGCGCATCGAGCGCGACAGCGCCTACGACGAGAAGGAGTAGGACATGCTGAACGAGGTGACCGTACGGGGGGGGTTCACCGCCCTCAACGTGAAGAGCGGCAAGTGCGTGCTGCAGTTTGAGCTGGACCCGAAGTTCCGCGACTCCATCCCCAAGCTGGTGGAGTTCACGGGGCAGATGCTCAACATCCACGTGTACGACGACCAGGAGGTGATGTTCGTGGATAGGGACACCGGTGAGGTCGCCTACGAGGACGCCCCGCTGCTTCTGCCGGGCGTCGCGGGCGAATGACCCCGATACAGCGCGCCATGTGCGACGAGTGCGCCGCCATGATGCGCGAGTTCTACAAGGACCCAGAGAACGAGAGGAAGTTCCAGGAATGGAAAAGATCAAGGGAAAGAGGGTGCGCGTCGCAGCCGGCAAGCGAAAGACGCGCACCGCAACGGTTCACTTCCGAACCGAGACCAGTGTAACACCCGAGCAGCGCCGCGAGAGGCTGCAGGCCGTTTTCGCCGCCCTGTTCGTCTGCGCGTGCATCGCCGCCACATGGGCGCTGGAGGCAACAGTATGGCCGAGGTAGACGCCAAGGCCCAGGCCCTCGTGGCCAAGGCGTGCGGCTGGGTTGCCTCGAACCCCGATACATGGGCGAAGCTGCGCCGCATCTGCTACCGCCTGATGCTGGAGGGCCACGTCATCCAGCGCGACAACGTGTACACCCTGGCGTGCCAGAACGGCATGACCGTGAGCGAGGCCAGCGAGTTCAAGCGCGACCACAACCTGTGGAGCGTGCTGTCCCGCTACATGGTGCTGCAGCGTCCCTCCATGCTGGCCGCCGTGAGCTTCCGCCGCACGCCGGTGGACTCCGTGGACCTGGTGGGCACGTGGGAGGCCATCGTGGGCCCAGCCGTTTTCGCCGCCTCCACGCTAACCGAGGCGCAGGGCATCTACGACAGGGGCGCGCAATGAGGTGCACCGTCACGGTCGAGGGCCGAATGCCGAGCCTGAACGACTACATCAGCGCCGAGCGCGCCAACCGCTACAAGGCGGCGGCGATGAAGAAGCGCGAGACGGCGCGCGTGAGGGCGGCGGCCATGCAGCAGCGCGCGCCGCGCTTCGAGCGCCGGGTGACCGTGCGCACCACGTTCTACGAGCCCGACATGCGCCGCGACGCCGACAACGTGGGCTTCGCGCGCAAGTTCGTGCTCGACGGCCTGGTGGCGGCGGGCGTAATCAAGGACGACTCCCGCAAGTACGTGGAGCAGTGCCCCGACAGGGTGCTCACCGACAGGGCGCGCCCCCGCGTGGTCGTGGAGGTGAGCGACGAGTGACCCGCCGAGACAAGGGCAGGCCACACAGGGCGTGGCGCAAGGCCGACCTCGACCGCATAGCCGAGCTGGCGGGAAAGGTGCCCGCCCGCGAGATTCGCCGCGAGCTGCGGCTGTCCAAGAACCAGTTGGATAACGCGCGGCGCGTGATCAACGCCAGCGGCGGCCACGTGTCCCTGCGCTGCTACCGCCACCGCCTGGAGCTGTGCCCGTCGTGCGGGTGCCGCAGGGCGACCCTCGGCAAGGACGGCATCTGCGAACCGTGCAGACGCCAGCAGCAACTTGAGGCCATAGAGGCCCGCATAGCCGAGCTGCTGCCGAGGCTGACCGCAGAGGAGCGCCGCACCTACGAGCGCACCGAGTGCGGCCGAGAGAGCCGCGCCGACCCCATGCCGCAGGCCCCGGACACCTCGGGCATGAGCCGCTACGCCGCCGACAAGGCAGCAGAGGCGCACGACGCGGCCATGGAGCGGTGGCTGTGCCGCTACCTGTACCGCAGGGTCAAGGCGGCGCAGAAGCGCAAGGAGCGCATAGAGAAAAAAGTTCCGAAATCCTGAAAAGTTTTTATCACTTTTAGTTTTCCCAGTTAGGAGACCCAAATGCTCACGGAAATCATCAGCAAGACCGTCGCGGACAAGACGGTGGACAGCATCCTGAAGCGCATCGAGCGCGCCGTCCCCGTGCCCGAGCCGGGCGACGGCGGCTTCGACGCCGCCATGCGCCAGGCGTTCAACATGGGGGCCGCCTGCATGGCCGCGCAAATCAAGAACGGCCCCGTGCCCACCAAGCGCATCGCGCTCATGGGCGAGGTGGCCCGCGTGGCGTGCCGCGCCCGCCTGGTGGGCATGGAGTGCCGCGTGGTCGTAGACGAGGAGGCCCGCGCATGCAATCGCTAGAGGAGGTCGCGATCTGCGACGTGTACCCCTACGAGCGCGCCGACGGCGAGCCGATGAACCCGCGCGACTTCACCACCAAGGAGAGCGCCGAGCACATCGCGGGCCTGGCCGCGCAGTTCAAGGCCAACCGCCTCAACCCCGGCCAGCCCGTCATGAAGCCCATCCTGTACAAGGAGGGCGGCATCTACTGGATCATCGACGGCGAGTGCCGCGTGAGGGCCATGAGGGCCATCGGCACCGAGCGTTTCCTTGCCGAGGTCTACGACGACCTGGACGACGCCGAGCTGGCGCGCGTGGAGGCCGCCAAGGCCATGGTGGAGACCGACGCCAAGCTGGGGCTGACCGCCGAGGAGAAGTCGCGCGGCGTGCAGACCATGCTGGCGCTCGACATCCCCGACGAGGAGGTGGCCGTGGCCGCGCGCACCGACGCGCGCACCGTGGCCAAGGCGCGCCGCGCGGCCCGCAGGGTGCAGGACGCCGCCTACGACATGACGCTCGACCGCCTGGCCGCCATCGCCGAGTTCGAGGGCGACGACGAGGCCGTGGCAGAGCTGCGCGACTGCAAGCAGTCCGAATGGCAGCGCGTGTACGCGAGCCTGAAGGCCAAGGCCGAGCAGAGGCGCAACCGCGCCGAGGTGGTGGCGGTGCTTGCCGACGCGGGCGTCGAGTTCGTCGACGAATGCCCCGAGGGCTTCGCCGCATGCCGCACGTTTTCCGACTACCGCCCCGACCTGGCGGCGCTGGACGCCTACGTGGCCGACAACGCGGGCGCGGGGCTTCTGGCCGAGGAGACGTTGTTCGGCGTAACCCTGCTGGCGCCGGTGGCCGAGGGGGCCGACGAGGCCGCACAGGCCGCAGCCCAGCGCAAGGCCGACTTCCAGGCCGCCTACGAGGACGGCGCGAAGGCCCGCCGCGAGTGGCTCGCCGCCCACGCGGGCGACCTCAAGTCGATGCGCCGCACGGCGCTGGCGCTGACCGCGTTCGCCATGGAGGCCGAGGCCGTGGAATCGTTCGAGGAGCTGCTGGGCCGACCCATCGACCGCACGCCCACCGAGTTGGCCGTGGCCATGGGCTGGCGGGCAGCGTGGAACATGAGCGGCTGGACGGCCTGGAGCCTCATGGAAGGCGGCAGCTCCGTGTACTTCAACCGAGCGACGGTCGAGAACGTGACCATCATCTACGAGGCCATGAAGGCCGACGGCTACGAGCCGAACGCGGCCGAGACGGAAACCTACGAGGCGTGCATGGCGCGCCTGGGAAGCGAGGAGTAAATGAGCGAAGCAGTTGAGGCCGAGATCATCGAGCCCGAGGAGGCGTCAGAGCTGACCGTGGCGTACTCCCCCGCCGTGATCGAGGCCAACTTCGACGCCCTGGAGGCGCACGTGCGCAGGCTGGTGGCCGACTACGAGGGCGCGACCTACGACATGGGCAAGGACGAGAACGTGAAGGCCGCCAAGCGCGACCGCGCCTACCTCAACGGCATCGCCAAGGAGATAGACGAGCGCCGCAAGGCCGTGAGCCGCGAGTACACGAAGCCCCTGGCCGCGTTCGAGGACAGGTGCAAGGCCGTGGCGGGCATCGCGAAGCAGGCCGCCGACGGCATCAAGGCGCAGCTGGACGAGGCCGAGGAGGAGCGCCAGCTGCGCGCGTACGCCAAGCTGCAGGAGCACTACGAGGAGTTCGCCGGGCTGCTCGCGCCGGTGGTGCCCTATGAGCGTTTCCACGAGAAGCAGTGGACCAACAAGACCTTCGGCGAGGTGAAGGCGTTTAAGGCCCTGGAGGCCAAGGTGGAGCGCCTGGCCCAGGACTGGGAAACCCTCAAGGCGCAGTTCCAGGGCGAGCCGTTCTACGACGAGGCCGAGCGCGAGCTGTTCGCCACCCTGGACCTGGGCGCGGCCATCACGGCGGCGCACAAGGCCGAGGAGGAGCGCCAGCGCATCGCCGAGCTGAAGGCTGCCATGGAGCCGGAGCCCGTGGAAGAGGAAGAACCCGAGGCGGTGCCCGAGCCTGCGGAACGCCAGCCCGCAGAGTTCCCGCAGCCGCTTGAGCAGATGCCCGAGCCGCAGCCCGCGCCCATGCCCGCCCCGGTGCCGCCAGCGCCGCCCGCGCCGGCACCCGTGGCCATGTCGGGCGACCCGTGGACGGTCGTGGTGCCGTGCGCCACGCGCGAGCAGATGCAGGGCGTCGCGGCGGCCCTCAAGGCGCAGGGCGTCGTGGGCACCATCATGCACGGCACGGTGGGCCAGGTTTACGAGCGGATGAACGGAGGCTACTAGCATGACACAGGAACAGCAGCCCATCGACCTCATGGCGGCCGTTGCCCGCGTGCAGCGCGCCGTGGTGGTGCCCAAGGCCAAGTACAACGCTTTCGGCAAGTTCAGCTACCGCAGCTACGAGGACATAGTGGCCGCGCTGAAGGAGCCGTGCGCCAAGGAGGGCCTGGCGTTCTTCATGACCGACGAGCTGGTGCAGATAGGCGACCGCTACTACGTGAAGTCCACGGCGTGCGTGTTCCCCGCCGAGGGCGGCGAGGGCCTGCTGCAGGTGAGCGCCTACGCCCGCGAGGACGAGCACAAGAAGGGCTCCGACGACGCCCAGGTGACCGGCATGGCGTCTAGCTATGCGCGCAAGTACGCGCTGTGCGGCGCGTTCGCCATCGACGGCCAGAGCGACCCCGACGCCATGGAGGAGCAGCCCGCGCCCGAGGAGAAGCAGCCGCCCGCAGACGGCCCCTTCACTGCCCACTGCCGCAGCTGCGGGGCGCGCTACCAGTTCGTCAGCATGCCGCAGTACATGGAGTTCGTGGCCAACAGCCCGTGCTGCCCGCGCCCCGACTGGCAGGTCGAGTAGATGCAGGCGCTCACCGAGGAGCTTGACGAGCTGACCGACAGGCTGGAGGCCGAGCTGAAGACCTGCAAGGAGTCGGGCTGCCAGTACGCCGAGAACGAGGCCGAGTACCGCAAGGCCCTGCGCATCGCCATCCTGAACGAGCGCCAGAAGGGCACGCCCGTCACCATCATCGGCGACGTGTGCCGGGGCCAGGAGCAGATAGCGGAGGCCAAGCGCCGCCGCGACTGCTCCGAGGCCATCTACAAGGCCTCGCAGGAGGCCATCAGCGTAATCAAGCTGCGCATCCGCATGGTAGACGCGCAGATCACCCGCATCTGGAACAGCGGGGACGTAACCCAAGGAGGGTATCTATGAGCATCAACCGCGTGTGCATATCCGGCAACCTGACCCGCGACCCCGTGCTGCGCTCCACGTCTGGCGGCATGTCCGTGCTGTCCATGGGCGTTGCCGTCAACGACCGCCGCAAGAACCAGCAGACCGGGCAGTGGGAGGACTACCCGAACTTCGTGGACTGCACGCTGTTCGGCACCCGCGGCGAGAAGCTGGCGCAGTACCTCGCCAAGGGCAGCAAGGTGGCCATCGAGGGCAAGCTGCGCTACCGCAGCTGGAACGACCAGCAGACCGGCCAGAAGCGCAGCGCGCTGGAGGTCGTGGTGGACGAGCTGGAGTTCATGAGCGGCCAGCAACAGCAGCAGGGCTACGCGCCCCAGCAGTACGCGCCCCAGGCGGCCCCGCAAGCGCCGCAGGCCCGCACGTACGGCCAGGGACGCCCCGCCCCGGCACCTGCGCCGCAGCAGCCCGCCTACGCGCCCCAGGCGGCACCTCAGCAGGCGTACGCGCCGCAGCAGCCCGCGCCGCAGCAGCAGGCCATGCCCGACCTGTACGACGAGGATATCCCGTTTTAGGGAAGGCGACGGCGACACTATGGGCATGGTTATACACGACGACTTCTGGGCGGCCGCGCAGGCCATGCCCGAGAAGCAGCGCGCGCCGTTCATCTACGCCATCGTCGAATACCGGTTCACGGGCAAGGAGCCGCAGGGCAGCCCCGCGTGGCTGCCCACCTTCCTGGTGCTCAAGGGCAGGCTCGACATGGGCGACGAGAAGAGCGAGCGCGCAAGGAAGGCGGCCAACGCCCGCTGGGGCAACAGGCCGGGGAAGGAAGACGCGGTGGACGATGCGGCGGCACGGGCGCAAGCCGATGCGCAAGCACATGCGGGAGCATATGCGGATGCAGATGCAGTCGCACATGCGCAAGCAGATGCGGATGCACATGCAGGCGCATCGAGTTGCGGCAATGCAGAGGTTGAGGATGAGGTTGAGTATATAGATAACCCCTTAATCCCCTTTGACGAAATCGTGCATGCGCTCAACGAGGCAGCCGGCACCCGCTACCGCTCAAGCAGCGCCAAGACCCGCAGGCTGATACACGCCCGCTGGGCCGAGGGCTACCGCCTCCCCGACTTCCTGGCCGTCATCGACACGATGGCAGCCGAGTGGGCGGGCGACCCGAAGATGGCCAAGTACCTGCGGCCCTCCACGCTGTTCTCGCCGAAGTTCGAGGACTACGTGAACCGCGGCCCGAGGACCCGGAAGGAGGCCGACGGCTATGCCGAGTACGACTGAGTGCCCCCACTGCGGGGCGCGGCTGGAGGTCCGCTACGTGGTGCTGGCTGGCCGCCGCACCTTCTGCGGCTGGAAGCCGTGCGGCTGCCCGGGTGCCGTGGCGGAGCGCGACGAGCGTTCGCGCCTTGAGGCCAGGGCCAAGGCCGAGGAGGCCGCAGCCAAACGTCGCCGGGCCTACGAGCGGGCCGGAATCAAGCCCCGCTTCATGACGGCCGCCTCCCCCATGGCCGAGGGCATTGCCGCGAAGGTTGAGCAAGGGCGCGGGGCGTACATCTGCGGCCCCGTGGGAACCGGCAAGACCCACCTGGCGAGCGCCGTGGCGCGGCTCCTGGTGGACGGTGGCACCAGCGTGAGGGTGACCGACATGCTGGGCGTGCTGGCCGCCATCAAGGGCACCTACGGCGGCGACGGCACCGAGGACGGCGTGCTGTCCAGGCTCTCCCGCGTGGGGTGCCTGGTGCTGGACGACCTGGGCAAGGAGTCCCCCACCGACTGGACGCTGGGGCAGGTGTTCCGCGTCGTGAACGACAGGTACGAGAACATGAGGCCCGTGGTCGTGACCACGCAGTACGGCAAGGGCGACCTCATACGCCGCCTGGCCAAGAACGGCGACGAGGAGACGGCGGTGGCCATCGTGAGCCGCCTGTCGGAGATGTGCGACAAGTACGAGCTGCAAGGCAAGGACAGGAGGCTATCGAATGGCAAACGTTGACACGCTGCCCGAGATCCTGCGCCCCCTCATGGAGGGGCCGAGCATCGAGACGCCCAGGTGCGCCGTGTGCGGCGCGCCGTGGCCGCTCAACCGCCACCACATCGTGAGGCGCGGGGCGGGCAAGCTGTTCCGCGACGGGCGCGAGGTTCCCAAGCCCACGGTGATGCTGTGCGGCAGCGGCAACGGCAGCGGCTGCCACGGGCTGGCGCACGCCAACCGGCTGCACTTCCGCTGGGTCAGGGCCGAGCAGAGGTTCAACCGCCCCGTCCCGCCGGGCTCGGGGCACTGGGAGTACCTGCTGCTGCCGGAGCCGACCAAGTACGCGGATGCCCTGGCCATGGACGGCTGGAGGCGGCTGCCGAGGGGCAGGCGGTGCATGTGAGCGGGTACGAGCCTTCAAGCGGGTGGAACCTCCCGCCCGGGTGCTTCGAGTCCGACCCCAGGGCACCGTGGAACCGGCCCGACCCGTGGGAGGGCCGCACGTGCCGGGAGTGCCGATTCTGCGGCCATGTGCAGGGCGCTGGCGGCGAGGCCGTGTGCGCCTGCGACGCCATGACGGGCGGCGGCCCCGACGTGGAGGCGATTGACGAGACAAGCGAGGCATGCGAGTGCTTCGAGTTCGAATAGGAGACGAAACGATGAAGAAGATCTACGCGGTGGCCACGGAGAGCGACGTGGTGCTGGCGTTCGAGAGCAAGCCGGACGCCGAGGAGTACGCGGGCGAGCACGACGGCATGGCGGTGCTGCCGGTGCCGTGCGTGGGGGCCTACGAGTACCCGAGCGAGCACTCGGCGACCGACTGGGACCATATCACCGATACGCTGCCGAAGGGAGGCGAGAAGGCATGAGGCTGTACATGTGCGCATGCGAACGCTGCGGCAAGGAGGTGCCGGCGACCCTGGCGGGTTACGCCAAGATGGTGCTGAGGAACAGCGCGCGAATCGACGGCAAGGCGAGGGCCTTGTGCCCGGAGTGCGCCGAGAGCCTGCTGGCGTGGTTCCGCGCAGGCGCGGCGGAGCCGGAAGGAAGGGAGTAGCCATGGGAATCATCTGCGAGACCTGCGGGCGCGATATCGACGCCCTGGGACAGGACAACATGGGCGTAGACGCGCCGCTGTGCGAGGATTGCTGGGGCGAGCAGCAGGGCCACGCGGCGGCCGTGCTGAAGCGCGAGAACGCCAGCCTGAGCGGCGAGGTTCGCAAGCTGAGGTTCGAGAACGCACGGCTGCGCGAGAAGCTGGACGCCAAGGCCGAAAGGGCTGCCGCGCACCTGAACGTGGAGATAGGCCCCGCTCTCGGGGTCGCCGCCCTGCGCCTGAGCATCGAGAACGTGTACGAGACGAGCCGAGAGCGCGCCCTGGCGCTCACGAAGCTGGACGAGTGCAGGCTGTGGCTGGGATGCTGCGAGCCCAAGGAGACGGCGGCTCCCGCTGCGGGCGGCGCGGCCCAGGAGGCGGCCGCGCCGTGCCTGAAGGAGGAAGGCTTCGCCACGCTGGGGCAGGATGCCATGCGCAAGGTCGCCGAGCCTATGCTGCGGATGGCGGTGGAGTAGCCATGGAGCAGGAAGCGAAGCCGAAGCGCCGACCCAGCATCGAGGTGCGCTGCCCGAAGTGCGGCATGCGCGAGATATGGCACCACCTGCCCAAGGGCGGCGACCGCTGCCGCTGGTGCGGGCACCTGTTCGAGGACTTCACCTACCGCAAGGTCGGGCCGAGCGCGAAGGAGGGCGCGCAATGACGAACTGGGAGCACCTTTTCGGCACGCCCGAGCGGGCCATCCACACGGAGGTGGAGTTCCACTCGTGGCCCTTCTTCATCGCCGTGTACGAGACGAGCCGCATGAGCGAGTGCACCACCAGTAAGCGGCTGCTGGCCAGCTTCTGCGAGGAGGCCGACTACCTGGAATGGCTCAAGGCCGAGTACGACGACGGCACCGGCGAGTGGGAGGAGCGATGAACCGCCCGGGATGCAACTGGGGGTGCCTGCTGTTCATAGCGGCGGCAATCGCCATAGACGCGGCGGCCATCTACGCCATAAGGGCGCTGGCGCTCGGGCTCATGGCCATGGCCGTGGCGGCGTGCGGATAGGGGCAACCGAATACGGAAACAGGCAGAGGGCCGTCCTTCGGGGCGGCCTTTTCCGTGCCCGGCGACACGCTTGCGACCATATGGGCCGAGAGATAAGGGAAGGAGGCCGCAGGTGCCCAAGAAGGACAAGCCGCTCACGGCGAAGCAGGAGGCGTTCGCCCGCGAGATGGCCAAGCCCCGCGCCAAGCAGCAGGACGCGTACCGCGCGGCCTACGACTGCAAGCGCATGAACTACAACTCGATAAGCTGCGCCGCCTCCAAGCTGATGCGCGACCCACGAATCGCGCACAGAATCCAGGAAATCCGCGACGCGGCCGCCAAGGACTGCCGCTGGGAGCTGCAGGACGCGGCCGCCCCGCTGTTCGAGGTGCTGGACGGCGCGCTGCCCATCTTCCGCCGCCAGGCGGCCGAGGGCAGCATCAACGGCGACGCGCGCCTGGCCATAACCGAGAGCGTGAAGCTGCTCAACGACATGTTCGGCGTGGACGGCGCGAAGGCCGCAATGGCGGAGGCGGGGGTGACCATCGTTGACGACCTCGGTTAGGCTCTCGGACGTCGTGGCGGCCGTGTTCGCCGGCGTGTGGCGCTCCATCAAATCGCACGAGTTCACGCACTACTGGTTCAAGGGCGGGCGCAACTCCACCAAGTCGTCGTTCATCTCCATCGCCATCGTGCTGCTGATCATGCTCAACCCGGAGGCCAACGCCGTCGTGCTGCGCAAGGTCGGCAACACGCTGCGCACGTCCGTGTACGAGCAGATAGGCTGGGCGTGCGACGTGCTGGGCGTGGCCCACCTGTTCGACTTCGGGCTGTCCCCCATGGAGGTGACCTACCGTCCCACCGGGCAGGTCATACGCTTCCTGGGATGCGACAAGCCCAAGAAGCTGAAATCGGCGAAGTTCCGCACCGGCTACTGCGCCGTGGTGTGGTTCGAGGAGGTAGACGAGTTCGACGGCATGGACGAGGTGCGCAGCGTGCTGGCCACGTTCCTGCGCGGCGGCGACCGCTTCTGGGTGTTCTACAGCTACAACCCTCCCCGCTCGGCTCGCAACTGGGTGAACAAGGAGGCGCGCGACCTGGAGGCCCACCCGGGAGAGGACGGGCGCTTCATATGCCACACCACGTACCTGGACGTCATAGACGAGCACCCCGAGTGGATAAGCGCCGCTGCGCTGGCTGAGGCCGAGCGCAGCCGCCGCAAGACGCCCGACTCCTACCGCTGGCAATGGCTCGGCGAGGTCATCGGCACGGGCTCCGAGGTGTTCCCCGACGACCTGCTGGACATACGCCCCATCACCGCAGAGGAGCGCGAGGCCATCGCCCTGCGCTCGTTCGGCGTGGACGCGGGCAGCGTGCACCCGTGGGTGTTCATCGAGGTGGGATACGACGAGAACGAGCGCGTGCTGTACCTGCTGGACGAGGAGAGCCGCCAGGGAACCGAGGCCATCGACGTCAAGACCGCAGAGCTGGTGGCGGCCAAGCTGCAGGCGGCCGAGGACCCCGCCGCAGACGTGTGGTGCGACAGCGCGGCGCGCGGCATGATCCTCTACTACCAGGAGCAGGGCATCGGCGCGCAGAAGTCGCTCAAGCAGGGCCTGAACGCGCCAAAGAACCGCATCAGGTGGATGCAGAACCTCACGCGCATAGTCATCGACCCCGACCGATGCCCGCTCGCCGCCAAGGAGTTCCCCGAGTTCGAGTACGTGGCCAACGGGCAGGGCGACATAACCGAGACACTGCCGAAGGTGAACGACGACGCTATAGACGCGGCGGGCTACGCCGCAGGACTGTGGATAAGGAGCAACCTCTGATGGAGAAGCGAGGCAACACGGGCTACGCCGAGGCGTGGCTGCGCCGCATGGGATACCAGCCGGACACCCGCATGCAGGGCATGGTGGACGTCTGGTTCGGGTGGTTCGCGGCGAACAACGGCTGGTACCACTACAGCGAGCGGCGCGGCTTCCGCGTGTACAAGCGCGAGCGCGCCAGCCTGCACCCGGCGGCGCTCGTGGCCGACGAGTGGGCCAGCCTGCTCATGAACGAGAGCACGATCATCTCCAGCACGAGCGACGAGCGCCGCGCCTGGATGGCGCGCTACTTCGCCAACCCCACGGCGACGGGCGGCGTCGGCGACGAGGGGCACGAGGACGGCCAGGCCGCGCCGCAGCCGGCAGAGGACGGCGACGCGCCCACATCGTTCGCCATGGACAACGCCGACTTCATAGCCCGCGCGTTCGCCATGGGCACGGGCGCGTGGGTCATCGAGCCGCGAGGCGTGACCGACAGCGCCTACACGCCCGACGCCGAGCTGCGCATCGTGCGCTACGACGCCACGCAGATAATCCCGCTCACGTGGAGCGCCGACGACTGCACGCAGTGCGCGTTCGTGGGCCGCGTGGAGGTCGCCGGGCGCGACTACGACCAGTGCCAGGCGCACGTGCTCGTTGGCGGCACCTACCACATCCTCACGCAGCTGTTCGACAGCCGCACGCACAAGCAGGTGGCGGTCGAGGGCATCAGCGCCGACATGGACACGCGATGCACCCGCCCGCTTTTCGCGCTCGTGCGCCCCGCCGTGTCGAACCGCTTCTACGACTACTGCGCGATGGGCGCGAGCGTGTACTGCAACGCCGTGGGGGCCATGAAGGTGGTGGACGAGGCCGCCACCTCCCTGCTCGACCACATCCGCGTGGGCCGCCCGCGCACGTTCGTGGACAAGACCCTCATAGAGGCGAAGACCGGCAAGGGGCCGGACGGCAGCCTCACGAAGACGTACTACGCCTTCGGCGAGGCCGACGACACCATCTTCAGCATGAACCCCGGCGACGAGGGCTCGGCGAAGATACAGACCGTGCAGAGCGACCTCAAGGCGGACGAGAACGCCAGCGCCATCAACACGGGCCTGCGCCTTCTGTCGGTCGCGTGCGGCTTCGGCAACGGCTACTTCAGCTGGGAGTCGCACACGGGCCTGAAGACCGCCAAGGAGGTGTCGGCGGATAACTCGCAGCTGATGCGCTCCATACACCGCCACGAGAACGCCCTGCGCAAGTCAATCGTGCGCCTGGTCAACGGGATGGCGGACGCCTGCCGCAGCATCAAGGGCGAGGCGGTGCCGTACGGCGACGTGACGGTGGACTTCGACGACTCGATCATCAGCGACACGCAGAGCGCCCGCGAGATGGCCATGAGCGAGGTGGGCGCGGGCATCATGTCCGCGTGGGAGTACCGCCGCCGCTTCTACGGCGAGACCGCCGACGAGGCCAAGGCCAACGTGCCCGAGCAGCAGGGCGGCGCGTTCGACATGCTGGGCGACGGGCTGGCCTGATGCTGGGGCCGGACTACATAGAGCACTTCACCGACGCGGCGCAGGGGGCCATGGACGAGTACACCCTGCGCCTGGTGTGCATCTACGCCGCCCTCATAGGCTCCATAGACTTCGAGGGCGAGAGCGCCTACTCCCAGGCCGCCAGGAAGGCCGCGCTGGCCGCCAAGGACGTGCAGAAGGCCATGAGCGAGGAGGGCCGCAGAGCCGCGCGCGAGGCGGCCAAGGCGGCGGCCGAGGCCGTGGCCAAGAGCGCCGAGGCCGACCTGGCCTCGCTGGGCACGGCCATGGGCGCGCTGTCCAAGGCGATGCAGTGGAGGCTGCACAACTCCGCGCGGGCCACGGCGGCGGGCGTTCAGGAGGTGGTGAGCCGCGACAACCTGAAGATGCCCGCCAACGTGCAGCGCGCGTACCTGGAGGTCGTGGCCCAGGCCGTGGCGCAGGTGAACTCGGGCGTGGCCGGGTACGAGAAGGCGACCCGCGACGCCGTGCTGAAGCTGGCGCGGCGCGGCGTGTCCGTGGTGGAGTACAAGAGCGGGGCGTGGGCGCAGGCGGACGTGGCCATGCGCCGCCACATCCGCACCCAGGTGGTGCAGGCGGGCAGCCGCAACACGCTGGACCTCATGGAGGAGACAGGGCACGACCTCGTGCAGACCTCCTCGCACGGCGGGGCGCGCCCGAGCCACGCCAAGTGGCAGGGCCGCGTGTTCAGCCTGTCGGGCAAGTCCAAGAAGTACCCGCCCTTCAGCCGGACCGGGTACGGCGCCGTGGACGGCCTGTGCGGGGCCAACTGCAAGCACGACTTCGGCATCTACGTGGAAGGCCAGCCGCTGAGGTACGAGCGCGACCCCGACGGCGGCGACGAGAAGCGCGAGGAGCGGTACCAGGCAGAGCAGAAGCAGCGCGAGATCGAGCGCGGCATACGCGCGACCAAGCGAGAGGCGGTCGCCCTGAAGGCGGCGGGGCTCGACGACACCAAGGAGCGCGTGCGCCTGGGCAAGCTGCAGAAGCGCCAGCGCGAGCACATAGCGGCCCACCCCTATCTGTCCCGAGACTACTCAAGGGAGAACCCCTACGAGACGGGCAACAAGAAGCGCGCCCTCACCCGTCAGACGGCCAGC
The DNA here is from genome assembly GCA_958415525.1 of uncultured Collinsella sp. GTDB lineage: Bacteria > Actinomycetota > Coriobacteriia > Coriobacteriales > Coriobacteriaceae > Collinsella. Next base: position 50,904 of record CATYZE010000017.1, read on the forward strand.
CGCACGGCCTACATGGCGCAACCTGACGTCAAGGCGGCAATAGCCGAGGCGGGCGTGAGCCGCAAGCGCGTGGGAGAGCTGGTCAAGGCGGGCGGCGATGGCTTCGGCCTCATGGCCAAGGCGGAGCGCGACAAGGTTCTCAGGACCGCCATAAACCAGGCCAAGGCCGAGAAGGCGCGCGACCTGCGCGTGGCCGACGCCGCAGCGATGGCGGTCCACGACGACAAGCAGGCGAAGCACATAGCGGGCAGCCGCCAGCACGAGCAGTACGTGGCGAACCTGAAGCGCAAGGGCAGCGAGTACAAGGAGCCGAGCTGCATCACCGCGACGCTCGAAGAGGTGCGAGACCTCGTTACAAAGCACGCGGGAACGGGGCTGGCGCGTGCGACGCGCGCCGGAAGCTGGAACAAGCGCGAAGTTTGCGACGCAGGGCGCGTGATCGGATACGTAATCGGCGATAATGGGGAGCATATCCCGACCACGCGTTTCACCATCCACTATGCCGATGGCGACGTGCATATCGTCCCGGCGAAACCGAAGGAGGCACAGCAATGAAGCTATCGGAAGCGGTGAAGTACTTTCGCCAGCAGGTCAAGGTGACGTGCACCGACGGCCAGGTGGTCACGGGAAAGTTCGACGACTACCAGAGCGATGCCGAATCGCTGGACGAGCCGAACACCATAGGCATCGACAACGGCGCGGGCATCATCGTGGACATACCCGTCGACGAGGTGGCGAGCATCGCCGCCCTGTAACCACAACCGAACAGCGAACGGCTGCCAGGCCGCCCATCACGGGCGGCCTTTTCTTTTGCCTGGCGACACCTCGGGGAAGATGCGGTCACGCGA
>CATYZE010000018.1 GCA_958415525.1 uncultured Collinsella sp.
CGGCCCTGCCGGGGCGCGAGGGGTAGCGTCTACCCACACGAACTCACGAAGCCTCATTAATGGAATCAAGTTCTTTTCCTTCGGAAAGGTCGATATCGCCCCAATAGAGCGCAGTAATCAGCGAGCCTAATACTTTTGGCCTTAGTTGGGGTTCGATTTTCGCAGAGCGAAGAATGGCGGATATCGAAATCGCCGCAGAAATGAAATCTTCGCTTTTCGGAATAGATAGTTCCGTTGCTCCATTTGTAGTCAGTAGTGCGTTTTCGCATTCGGAGTAAGAAGGGAAACTAGTAATCGGATACCCATTTGCCTCTAGCGAAACCCAGATGTTTTCGCCTGACTGACCGCTTCCAAGGAGATATTCCGTTCGGAATACATAGCCGTAGTCCTCTTCACCGGCTGAACCGACAATGATGCTTATCTGATACGGATTGTGGCTAGAATTAATCTGTTCGGCATAATTCCTCGCCTGGGACATCGCTTCATCAATTTTGTTGTATTCATTTTTACATTCGACAACCACTAACGGGATGCCTTTTGCGCATACCAGAAAATCAGGCTTCGTCCCATTCAACCCAATATCGGGAAAAGCATCCTCTATCTCTTGTTCTTCGAGAAAATTGCCTCCTTTTGCAACATGAGAAACATTCCATCCGCGCTGTTTTGCAACAGTCCGAAGCAGATAGCGATTTCTCGCCTCTGTTCTTTTGCTCGTTTTTTTTGCCATCTATAGTAACCCCCTCAAACTTCAGTTGAGCACGCCTCTGTTCGTTAACCAATAACCGCAATCCTTGACTTGGGAGACCCAATTTATCGAAAAAGATGCCATTTCTCATTTTCGCGTCGTTGACAATCTTGCTGAAAGACAAAACTTCTATGTACGCGTTGAGTTTGTCGTTGAACACACATCTCCCAAGACCGTCCGTCGTTTCGGAGAAATTGAAGTTCTCAAGAACCGATTCGAACGATCGCGTAATGTCGCAGACTGCATATAAAATGCGGCCTTGGGGTCGATATCGGGGAAAAGTCCAAGTTCCGACCGATCCACTCGTCGTCGCGGGATGCGTAGACAATAGAGCACTCTATACCCTTCGCGGCGAGTTGGTCAGCGACAAGGTGGCTCGCGAGATTGCAAAGGCGTCTCGGTTCAGCATCGGGCAGATCTTCATCTCGGTACCAACGAACGATATGCTGGCCAAATTTCCCGTAGGACTCGTTCACGTCATTCAGGCATTGCATCGTGAGGCCGCCGAGCTTTTCGTTCTGGTCGTATATCCAATCGAAGGCATCCTTGACCGGCATACAGTCGAGCTCGGGGTCGAGCCATTTTCGGACGCTTGAGACGCGAATGTCGAGGCCTCGTGCAAGATCTTCCGGCTTGAGTCATAGGTTATCGAGCTGGACCTGCATTGAGCATTTGGGATCGAGCATGATCATTCCTTCCTGTAACGGGGTTGCACGACTCATTGCAGTCGTGCATTTCGCCTAATTCTATCAGTGCGACGGTAAACCGACTCCACTCGAATAGGCGTTATAGATCAAATCAAATGGATAATCCCACGGGGAACCGTACTTGCCGCCTTTTCTCATTCGTCGGCGAATGGTTGAAACAACGGCGCTTCCCCGCGCTCCTCATACCCGCGCTCGAGCTTCTTCCCAAGCTCTGCAGCGCAGCGCTTCGTTTCCTCGGCAAACAAGTCATCGATGGCCCTGTCGATCCGCGTGCAAGTCTGCCGATGTTCGTCCTTCCAGGGCAGATCGAGCCCCAGGCTCGCATCCCAATAGCCGCCGAGCTTTGCGTTGATCACTTCCTCGGGATACAGCACGTCTTGGCGAACACCTTCGATCGCCTCGTCCTCGTCCATGTCACAGGCTGCATCGTCCTTCTTGAGACACTTGCGCAGCTCCTTTTGCTCGCGGACGCGATGCAGCGCGCTGGCGCACACTACAGCCAAAAAGCGATAACGTTCGCATAGGTCCCATTCGCCGCCGAGCCATACGCGATAGCCCAGAACGACGCTTGCAGGCTCCTCGTTCAGTAGGAACAGTTCCCACGGGTATACCTCAGCACACGCGTCCTCCCCTGACTTTTGTACGCCACTGCGCGTAAAGGCGCACGGCTCTACGTCGTAATAGCCAAAACCGTGGCCCGCATCGCGACGATTGATGACATGCTTGGGCAACAGGATGATCTTGTCGCTGGGCTCGGGATCTATCTTCCGCAGCTTTTTGACCTTGCGGCGGGCGCGCTTTAGGCTGCGTTCGCTATCGCCACGGCCGCGGCCGTCCGGCTTGCCGCCGTATCGTAGGGCGACCTCGCGTGCCAGGACCTTCGCGTCTGCCGCGCACAGCAGGTCGTTCACGGTTGGCAGGTCCTCCCACTCAATACCGTCGACATCCCAAATCCTGCTCATGTTCAACCTCTCTCTGGCCGTGTAGTTACGTGATAGTTCGCCCTGGTCAACGTGCTGCAAGACATGCGCCCCCGCTAGAGCTTCTTCTTGCTCGGCGCAATCACCTCGTCCACCAGGCCCAGCTCCAGGGCGCGTTTGGCGTTGCACCAGCAGTCGCGTTCGGTAAGTTCGTGGAACTCCTGGGCGCTCAGGTTGCCGTGCTCGGCCAGCAACTCGTCCAGCTCGGCGCGCATGGCTGCCGTGTGCTGCGCCGCGATCTCGATATCGGTCTGCTGTGCCATGCCCGTGCCGCCCATAAGCTGGTGGATGAGCACCTGCGTGTGGCGGTACACCTGGCGGTGGTCGCCACACGCCAGGATCACCGCGGCCATCGAGGCCACAACGCCCTCGCCCACCGTGATCACGGGGCAATCGAGCGACTGCATGGTGTCGATGAGCGCCAGCCCTGCCGTAACGCTGCCGCCCGGGCTGTTAATGATGAGGGTGATGGGCTCGGTCACACTTTGATGCTCCAGCACCAGCATCGACTTAATGAGGCCGTTGCAGGTTGCGTCGTTGACCTCGCCCTCCAGCAACAGTACGCGGCTGTTGAGCAGTTCGCTTGCCATATCGACGGCGGCAACTCGGCCGTCCTTGGACTTTTTGATGATGCTGGGCTCACGGTACATAACGGACATGGTTAATTCCTTTCTAGACAGAATAGGTAAGGGACAAATAGGGCCGCATGGCTCATGGCAAACGAAGGCCATGCGGCCAAAATACAGGTCAGAGCACGCGAAGCCGCAAGGACTAATCCCTCAGCCACTTGGCCGCATTGGGATGGTCCTTGCAAAAGTACTTCTTGGCTCGGAAGGGACGCATGCCGGTCACTTTGACCAGGCAATCGGTGCGCGGCATAAGCCCCACCTCACCCGGGGTCATGACGTAGCCGCGCGCATCAACGGCAGTGAGCTCGGCGCCCACGTAGTTGGTGCCCAAAACCGATTCACCACACAAATCGCTTATGTAGCGCTGGGTCTCGATGTTGCTGCCGCCGCCCATATAGACCACGCTGTCGCAGTTATCCAAGATGGTGCGTGCGGCGGATTTGCCGTACACGCCGTCGAGCTGGCCCAACGATTGAGCGCACATCAAAAAGCTAATGCCACGGCTTCGCACGGTCGCGATACTGCGCTCAAAATCGGGAATGCGCCCCACATTGGGAAACTCATCGAGCACAAACTGCACGCGGCGCTGCAAATGCCCGGTGGGGCTAGCGTCGGCACGGCGCTGGGCTAGGTTAAACAGTTGCTTAAGGGCAACGTTCGCAAGCCACGCGTTGGTCGAGTCGTTGTCGCTCACCTTAAGATCGATCACACGCTTGCCCTCATCAATACGATCGAGCCGCATCTCGTCTTTCTCAAAGACGCGCATGAGCTGAGGGGTCTTAAGCCGCGAGATGGTCGCATTGAGCGTAATCAGAATGCTCTTAAGCGTCCTATCGGCCGCACCTCGAAAATCGCGATACTGCTCAACGCCGTACAGGTTCGTTTCCGCCGTCTCATACTTACCGAGAAACTCCTTGGACTCCACCTCTTCCACAAGGTAGTCCAGCGGGAATCGGCCCTCGCCATCCCCCGTGACCTTGATGAGCGTCGCCAGCTTAAAGACATTGTTCATCTTAAGGTAGCGACGCGGAGCATTAGGGTCCTCGCCCGGCGCAAGGGTGCCGGCAAGGTTCTCCAAAAGAAACAGGATTCCAACAATCGCTCGAAGTAGCAGGTCGCTCGCGTTATTCCAGAACGGATCATATCTAAGGCTACGACCGTCAGGATCGACCCCCTCCATGATTGCTGCCACCGTGGTGGGAATATCCTCGACATCCATCACGTAGCGCAGGGGGTCGTATCCGGCCGACTGCTCGGGGTTGACGGTGTCGAGAACCGTTACCTCGTAACCGTCCTCTTCGAAGCCCTTCCCCGTACGGCGCAGCAGCTCGCCCTTGGTGTCCGTAACCACATAGCAGCACTCGTGGTGATTGAGCAGGTTGGGCAAAACAAAACTCGCCGTCTTGCCGCTGCCGGTGCCACCAAAGGCAAAGACGTTGTTGGACACGCTGGTCTCCCAGTGTTTGTCGTCCTCGTAGAAAGCCACCGTAGCACCTTGCGCCAAAATCACATCGCGCTGCTCATTGCCAGACGACAGCGCCTGCATTTCCTCCTTGGTCGCCCACTTCTTGGTCTGATACTCCGTTTGCTGCGCGGCCTCATAGCCGTACACCTTGATGACTGACATGACCCGGCTCCTTTCTCGTCCGTGGTGTTGGTAGTTGCTAGGCAATGCGATCGACGTCTACGCCCTCCTTGGGGCTCGTCGCATGCGGAAACTTGACTGAACCGTCAATCAGACGCTCGGTCTGCGACAGATAGCTCTCGCGTGCCGCGACCGAGGCTGTTTCGTCACGCAAATACGCAAGCAGTGCATTGATCATCAGCTTGTCGAGCAGGTCATACCCTTTCGCCTGAGCGAGGTTGAGGGTGTAGCGGTCCTGAAGTTTCTTCACCTTAGTTGCCAGATCGATCTCCATCTTTTCCTCCTTGCAATAAAAAGTGTGTCGTTCGTCCGAAAGTGCCTCAAACGGGCGTTTAACGCATAACTCAAAGTTGAAACGCCGATTCATGTCGAATACGCGTCGCTGCACCTTGAGGTAGCGCTTGTAAAACATGACGGCATCGTCTTCATCCGCCGTAAAGCCACGCGATCCATCGCGATGCAGCCGGTCATACGGCTTTCTGCTATCTATGTGGCGTACGAAAGAAGACGGGACATAGGCATGCTTCTTGGTGCTGTACTTCATCCCTGTCGTAACTTCCTCAAACAAGAGAGCACCGGCCGATTTAAAAGTCGCAGTGCGCCCGTGCTTAAACATGCTCATCACAGTCGCCACGCTGTCTATGCAGCTATCGCGTGGGGGAAAATACAGCGGCAGCAAAGCGAGCGTCGCAGCAGTCAAAAGTTCGCGAGCCTCGTGGACATCGGCTCGATACTGCTCGGGCACCAGCCAGGGAATATCGGGCGAGTGCTCTTCCAGCACGCTAACGAGTGTCTTAGCCAGGCGCTCAACGTTCTTCTCGCCGCAGTACGGACACGGAAGTGGCCGCTCCGCCTTCTTGTTCACTTCGCACATGTCGCGAAGATCTTCATCGATCGCATTGATAAATGCCTTGTAGATGTTGTCCCGATTCTTCATGAATGCTTCTTTCTATCCGGGTTCAGGTGTTTGATGTAAGTCTGTTCTAAGCTCTAGAATGTTCTGACGTTAGGGCGATGGTTGTCGGCCTAACCGGCAGTCTCATAAGTAAAATCCTCCTGCTCGATAGCGCTGTTCGTCTAAAGACTGCGTAGCGGTTACATCAAGCAGTTGGTATTGAGTTGGATTTGGATTGCTTCGAGGATAGCACAGTGCGCTGTTCTCGTCATTAGAAATTATCAAATTTTTCTGGTAAAGTTAGAGCAACCAAAAAGAAAGGGCTTTATACATGCGTGAAACTAAGCAGAAATTGCCGCGGCTCACTACCGCCGCCCTCTCTCGCGCACTAAACCTGGAACAAGACAGTCGCCTGCTCACTGTACGTCTACCTGGCAGCATGGATGCCGAAGATCTCACTGAGTGCTTTACCCTAAACGGAAACGGCGTGCCCAATATTTGTGAGCTCAAGCCCGGCAAACAGAATGCAAGTGACAGCGAACTCGTTCCGGTGCTTATCGACGCATCAAACTACTATCGTGCCAGCAAACACGATATCGAAAAGGATTGTGCTGCGCTCATCGATTATTTGGAGCCTGGCTACCTAGATTTTTGCGACTGGGGTCCTTTTATTTGGTGCCTGTATGCAATCGCCCTTTCAGGCCGCACTCGTGCAGCCGTGGTACTTCCCGCCGATTTACTCGATAAAGCTGAGCAAGCACGCACGATTCTGATACGCGAAGGACTCATCGAGAGTATCGTCTATCTGCCGTTTTCCGAACCCGCGCCCCATATGATGAGCGCGCTTCTCATAATGTCCACGGGGAATCGCAACATAGCGTTTCGCAGCGTGATCCAACCAGGGCCGCGCTTTCAATATGCTGCAACTAATACGTCGCGTTACTCAGACGCCGCTCTCACCGTCTCGCCCGACTGGACTCGCATTAATACAAATGCACCCAGGCCGATGCTTATCGAAACGTCCGTTTTCGCCACACGAGAGCTGCTCCAACACCATGCTGCTCTCTCAAAAGGCAGAATCAACCTCATCGCCATCACCCGAAACTACAGTGCCATGCTCGGTGACACCTTTACGCGAGTAGCGCCATTCATGCCCCGCGAAAGCACAACGTCGAACGACGTTGGCGCAGTCGAGGCGCGCCGCATCTCGTCTCAGGATTTTCAAGACGGCAACCTTTTGCCTGTAGATGCCGTAGAGGATCCAAATGGTTCGGATTCTAAATTCGTTAAGGTAGACCCTAGCGTCCTCGATCGCTACGAACTCCGCGCGGGCGATATCGTCATGCCGCGCATGTTGGGTCGCTCTGGCGCATCCAACCTGCTCGTGGTCAGTGCCGATGACGCGAAGCAGCATCTGGTTGCTTCGCATAACACCACCGTCATTCGTCCATCATTCCAAACGATGACCGAAGAGGAGCGCGTGGTGTTTTCGGAGATAGTCGTTGGATATCTCACCGAAGGCCATGGGGCACAGCTAATTCAGGCATTAACCGAAGCGGCCAGGATGCGCGCCGTCCGCCCCACCGACCTGTTCGAGATTGAAGTCCCGCCGGCACTCGACCCGCGCACACGCGAGTACAGCGAATCAATCAATCGCTTTGCCGAAGTCGCAAAGGCAAAGAAACAGGCCGAGGCCGCTGTCGCCCAAGCCCAGCGCAACCTCGAAGCCGCAAAAAAGGCCGTCACCAAGGTGCTCGACCAAGCCTGCGAGTAAAACACAAGCAGCAACAACGCCCCAACGCGGCGGCAGAACCAATTCCTGCCGCCGCCGTTTTAACTCTTTGGGCTACGCCCATCTCGTGGTTTGAGGATTCCATTCGCGCGCATTTGTCGAATGATCCAAGCATGGCGCATACAACCGATTGACAAACCCTTCTGCTTCAGCGATGCTCCCCGCGAGATCGAGCACTCCCGCTTGCTTCGCCATTTTTATGTACTGCGCAGAGCCATTTTGCTTCCACCAGAGAGGCGTTACAAACTCACCCGGCATTACCACCTTACGAGCAGATGCCTCTTTCTCGACTCTCTCAGCTAGCGTGGCACCATCAATAGAGCACGTCTTCGCATACACCAGGATGTCTACGATATCCTTGATTCGCGAAGAAGCCCGACCATCGTGCAGTTCTAGCATTGCAAGCAATTTATCCGCAAGAGCACTCTCCGCTCGGCATACTCGATAGTCGCAAACTGAGAGTCCATCGATATTCAAACGGTCGACCGGCGTAAGTACTTCAGGCTCAAGTCCCCGAACCTCATCAACTACCAAATCAATTGAAATAGGCTGTAGCTTCTTGGTTCCCATAAAGGGGGTAAACCACACCTTCGTCCCGCACCGATATTCATCCTCTGCTTTAATCTGCTCTGCACGATCAAAGGTGAACGAAATAAAATCATCCAGATCAACCGAAGCCGCTTGTACCAGATCGGCAATAGCCTCTTCCAGACTTTCCTCTTGAGCAACCAAGTCTATATCTCTTGTAACACGCGCATCGAGCGTTCGCGCCAGGACGCTTTGCCCGCCCTTAAGCACAAAACGATTGTCGTCTCCCGTAAAGACGCGACACAAAAGACGGTGAAAGTAAAAACCGGCGATAGCCCGATTGGTATCCATCGGCGACCGCCTCGCGGCATCCCTAACAGCCATCTCCAATGCGGCAGGTGTTTTGTATTTCACCATGTCCTCCATTTCGCATTAGTCGTTCAGCACCATCAGCAAAGGGCTTATTAGCTCGCGTCGCTTGGCGGTTTTAGAGTTCTCTTCTGCAAGGTCTTTCAGCCGCTGTGTGCTGAGCCCACGTCCAAGTGCATCGTGATAGGCATCGATAATTAAGGAAGGGTCCTCGCCATCGAGGCAAAGATCGACAAGCGTACGCTCGGGCTTGGTGACCGGCAGGCCATCGAGCCAGACGATATCCTGCTCAGCAATCTCGCGCTTTGCAAAGGAAAGGGATTCGTTTCTTGTATTGATGCGCATGGGTGCGGTCATTCTGTAGGGGGACAGATAGAAATCGCCCATTTGCTGTAGGTTCGCCGCAGTCGTACCACTCACGGCAATGCCATCCCACTGGCGCTTTCTCTCCCACGCGCAAAGGGAAGGATTGGTGAGCTTCCAAAAAGCGTTGAGCTCGTCGGTGTCTCGGCGCTGTGTCCCAGACATCCGGTAGGCGCCGTGGCATATCCGCTCAAGACGACCCGCACGGCATGAGTGTGCCAGCGCATCTCGAGAGATGTCCATGCGAGCCGCCTGAGCTGTGGTGAACACGCCCTCGCTCTCGGAGAGCTCACTTATCGCCGTTATGTTACTAAAGTACTTCATGTTGCAATTGTAGGATATTTTCATACTTTTGCAACATAATTTTGATCCATGCGATCCATACGCCTTTCTTATCCCATTTCTGCCGCCGGCTTGATACCGGCTCACCATCCCCCGCTATCGAGGTCTAATACTTTTCCGCGAAGTGAACGGCTGTTTTTGGACCCCTGAAGCATCCACATTTTTCGGCGGTGAAATCGCAGGATTCCGGCATTAAAACCGCAGGAAACGACACGCTCAAAGTGTCGATGCTTCGGGGGTCCGATTTAGCTCGTTCACTTCTCAGAAAAGTATTAGACCTCGCTGCTAGCTACCCAGAAGGACACCTCTCCCTTCCCCACCGCCACCCAAAAACTCATCCAACATTAATCTTGGCTCAAGAATCGCTTAATCTATAACCTGCACTATAGAGTTCGACCAAGGGCGGGGCGGCACCGCGCAACGCAGGCCGCCGAACGCAACGCTCGCGCCCGGGCAATCGCCCGACGTCGCGCCCATCGAACGAAAGGAAAGGTCATGAACGACCTCGAAAAAGTTGAAACCATCCGCACCAAGTGCAACGTGAGCTACACCGATGCCAAAGCCGCGCTCGACGCCGCCGATGGCAACGTTTTGGACGCCATCATTTGGCTCGAGTCGCAGGGCAAGACCCAGACCACGTCGGCGCACGCCGCCACCGAGTCCGCGCCGGTCGACGAGCCCTCGGCCGAGATGGTCGCCGCGCAGGCCGCCTACGAGAAATCGAGCGAAAAGACCGACTTCTCTAAGAAGATGGACGGCGTGTGGGAGTACCTCAAAAAGCTCTTCCACCTGAGCCTGGACACCAAGTTTATCGCCACGCGCCGCGACGCCATCATCCTCAACATCCCCATCCTGATCCCCATCGTTGCGCTGTTTGCCTGGGGCGCTACGATTTGGCTGATGCTGCTTGGCCTGTTCTTTGGCATGCGCTACCGCATCGACAGCGACGGCGACGTGCCCGGCAGCATCAACAACCTGATGGATCACGCCGCCGACGCCGCGGACGGCATCAAGCAAAATCTGAACGACGACAAGTAATCGCAGACGGGGGCACGTATGGCACGAATCCTGATCGTAGAGGACGAGGAGAAAATCGCCCGTTTTGTGACGCTCGAGCTGGAGCACGAGGGCTACCAGGTGGAGCACGCCGTCGACGGCCGCACCGCCGTGGACCTGGCGCTGGAGCGCGACTACGATCTGATTCTGCTCGACGTGCTGTTGCCGCAGCTCAACGGCATGGAAGTGCTGCGGCGCGTCCGTAAGCACAAGGATGTGCCGGTGATCATGGTCACCGCGCGCGATGCCGTGATGGACAAGGTGGCCGGGCTCGACGCCGGTGCCGACGATTACCTGACCAAGCCATTTGCTATTGAGGAGCTGTTCGCACGGATCCGCGTGGCGCTGAAGCGCGCGGAGGCCGTGCGGGCGGCTTCGGGCGTTGGCGGCGCGGCTGGCGCTGGGGCTGGCGCGGGGACTGTAGGGGCCGTCGGGGCTGCCGGGGCTGCCGGCGTGGGGTCCCCGGCTGGCGACTCGGAGCGCGTCCCCATGGCCGCCTCCCCCGTCGCGCTTACCGTGGGCTCGGTTGCGCTCGATCCGGACCGTCGCGAGGTCACGGTCGCGGGCTCGCCCATCGTACTCACGGCACGTGAGTTCGACGTCCTCGCCCTGCTTATGGCGCACGCCGGCACTGTGCTCACGCGCGAGCGCATCGCGCACGAGGCGCTGGGCTACGAATACGTGGGCGACACCAACAACGTCGACGTGCACATCGCGCACCTGCGCGCCAAGATCGAGGACGCCGGCGGCGCCCGCATCATCCAGACCGTGCGCGGGGTGGGCTATGTCTGCCGCGCGTAACGACGAGGCTAAGCGCGTCACCTCCATCGCCCGCGCCATCAACTGGAGCTATATGTGGCGCCGCTTGGTGAGCTACGTCTGGCTTGATCTGTTGCTGCTGCTTGTTGCGGCGGCGATCCTCGTCTATGGCTACAACCAGACGCTGCCCGATGGCGCGTTTACCGCGGGATGGATCCCCGGCGCCGCTGTTCGCAGCATGTCGCTGACCCCCGCGCGCGGCTGGGACCTGACCACGCTCACCTATACCGTCGAGCTTGCACGTAGCACCAAGACCTTCCCCCTCGCACAGGACCTCGTCACGCTATGGGCTCTCTACCTTGTCGTTGCGGGCTGGCAGGTTATCAGCGTGCTCGATATGCTCGGCGGCGCCCGCCGCGTGCGCCGCACTATGGCGCCGCTCAACGACCTGGCCCTGCGCGTTGACGAGCTCGGTCGCATGCAGCTCGCCGGCGGCAAGATGGAAACGCTGGAGCAAGCCATCGAGCGCGCGAGCGTCGACTCGCCGAGCGTCACCACCGGTGACGCCGACTTGGCGAGCATCGAGGTTGCGCTCAACCGCCTACTGCGCCAGATGCAAGAGGCCAAGCTGCAGCAGATGCGCTTCGTAAACGACGCGAGCCACGAGCTGCGCACGCCCATCGCAGTGATTCAGGGCTACGTGAACATGCTCGACCGCTGGGGCAAGGACGACCCGGCCGTGCTAGCGGAGTCCATTGCCTCGCTCAAGGCCGAAAGCGAACACATGCAGGAGCTCGTGGAGCAGCTGCTGTTTTTGGCTCGTGGCGACGCCGGCCGCACCGCGCTGCATCGGGTGGATACCAACCTGGCCGCGCTGGTCGGCGAGGTATGCGAGGAGTCGCAGATGATCGATGCCAGGCACGCGTACCGGCTGGCGTTTGACGGCGCATTTGTTGGAGACCCGCGCTACAACGTGTCCGTCGACGTGGCGCTGATGAAGCAGGCACTGCGCGTGATCGTGCAAAATGCGGCCAAGTATTCGGCCGCAGGAACGCCCATTACGTTTGGCGTTGTGCTGGACGCCGACGCGATCGCCGTGAGCGTCGAGGACGAGGGCATCGGCATGAACCAGGAATCAGCAGCTCACGCGTTTGAGCGGTTCTACCGTGCCGACAACGCACGCAATGCCGGCGCGCAGGGCTCGGGCCTGGGGCTCGCCATTGCCAAGTGGATCGTCGACAGCCACGGCGGCGTCATCGGCGTGACCTCGGTCGAAGGGGTCGGCAGCCGCTTTACGATTCGCCTGCCGCGGTAAGGGGCGCCTCTCACGAATCGAAGGTGAATGGTTTTCCCGAGAAGTGAACGAGCAAAATCGGACCCCCGAAACATCGACACTTTGAGGGCGGAATTTCCTGCAGTTTCATCGAGTTTTTCCTGCGGTTTTGGCGCCAAAAAGTGTGGTTGCTTCAGGGGTCCAAAATAGGTCGTTCACTTCTCGGGAAAACCATTCACCTTCGATTTTCAACAGCCCACCAGGCGGCCGCGCGGCATAAAAATGGGGTAAGGCCACGCGGCCTTACCCCATTTTTCGTTAGCTATGGCAGCTTGTGCGCTACTCGCGGCACAGATGCACGGCGAAGCCGGCGAACTCGCGCTTAAAGTACACGAGCTTGGTGCCGCCGTCGGGCAGCAGCACGCGCGACTCCTCGTTGACCTCGAGCCCGCGCTCGGCAAACCACTTCTCGGCCGCATCGATGTCGTTGACGGCAAAGCCAATGTGGCCCTTGGTGCCACGACCGTTCTGCTTCATGATCTCGACCAGCGAATCGTTAAAGTACGAAACCGGGGTCTCGATGACGGGCAGGCCCATCATCGTCGAGAACAGCTCCGCGATCTCCAGGGCGTCTGCCGGATCGGCGGCGTTAATGCCCACGTGGGCGACGCGCATGCCAAAGAGCTCGACCGGATTGGCGTTCTGCTCACTCATACAGTTAGCGCCTACTGAGCCATGACGTCGAGAACGGCCTTCTCGGCAGCAACGCGGTTCATGCCGGTCATGAAGGGCACGCCGCTCACGTACGGGCAGGTAAGGCCCTCGGGGGCAACGGTGGTGGCGATCAGCAGGTCGGCGCCCTCGTCGCAAGCGTCCTTGGCCTCGGAGATGGCGCACTGCACGATCTCGTACTTGTCGGCGTAACCGTTGGCGTCGAGCATGGTAGCGACCTTCTGAGCAACGAGCGTGGAAGTAGCGGCGCCAGCACCGCAAGCCAAAACGATCTTCTTCATAGGTAGTGTCTCCCTTCATGGTTTACTTTAGGGTAAGTGTACCGCAGCGAGCGACGGCGCTCAGCCTCGATGCGCTTTTATGCCAGTTTGCTTGCGCGCTGCGTATAATACATCTAGTACGTGTTGTCATACCGCTTGTTTACGAGCGACTAAGGACCCTAATATGCCCGATTCCCGCACACTCTGGACCGCCGTCGTTATCATCTGCATCGCCGTGTCGGTGTTCTTTAGCGTCAAAAAACGCACCACGTTTAAACGCCTGCAGCAGCTTATGGCAGCTAAGCAGTGGGACGAGTTCGATCGCTTGCTCGACAGCAAGCTCACCAGCATGCTGTACCCGCGTTACAACCGCGACTACCTGCGCCTGAACTCCTATCTGCTGCGCGAGGACCACAAGCGTGCCGACGAGATGTTCGATTTGCTGTTGGGGCTCAACCTGCCCAAGATGCAGCGCGTCGACCTGGTGATCAAGGCCTTTAACTACTACGTTGGCCAGGAGGACCGCAAAAAGTCCAAGGAGTTGCTGCACGAAATCAAAGGCTTTGAGGGCGGCCAGGCCGAGGCAGTCGCGCACGAATGCCAGCTGATGTACGACACGATGATCCTCAAGCGCCACAACGACATTCCCGAGCTGGAGCGCATGCTCAAGGAGGCCGGCGACGACAAGGTTAAGGGTTGCCGCTTGGAGTACCTGTTGGCCCTACAGTACAAGAACAAGGGCGACGAGGCCAAGTTTGCCGAGTACTTGGAAAAGTCGGGCCAGCACTCGATGGCTGTCAACGCGTAACGGGCGGCTTGTGCTAGACTTCTAGTCTCACGGGGGCGTGGCGGAATTGGCATACGCAGGAGACTTAAAATCTCTCGCCGCAAGGATTGTGGGTTCGAGTCCCACCGCCCCTACCATTTGGCTTTTACGGGCCCGTGTCCCCTGGGGATGCGGGCCCGTTTCTTGTGGATGACGGTGGACTTTAGAAGTTGCGGTGGAATAGTTCCTGTTTTGGCCGTTTACCAGCCCATTTAGGAACTATTTCACCGCAACTTAGATTGGCACTCCCACATTTTTCGATGGAAGAACGTGGTTGTCTCGCACATTTTCCGATGGAAAAACGTGGTTGTCTCGCACATTTTCCAAGGGAAACGCCCAAATGGCCTTATACTAGCCAAGAGAGTTGGGAGGCAATATGCAGCGACAGCTTATGAGTGAACTTATCGCTTGGAAATCGAGAGCGAATCGCAAACCCCTCTTGCTTAAGGGTGCCCGCCAGACAGGAAAAACTTGGCTTCTTAACGAATTCGCGAGCCAGCAGTATCGAAACGTCATTCGTTTCGACTTTATGCTCGAACCGAGCGCACGCTCGTTGTTCGATGGAGACCTCGACCCCAAGCGCATCATCTCCCAGATAGAGCTTCTTCGCGGCCAAACCGTAACGCCGGCAGACACGCTCATCATCTTTGACGAGATCCAAGAGGCGCCGCGCGGCATCACCTCGCTCAAGTACTTCAACGAGCTTGCGCCCGAATACCATATCGTCGCAGCCGGCTCCTATATGGGCCTCGCGCTCCGGCGCGAAAACGAGTCATTTCCCGTCGGCAAAATCGACCAGCTCACCATGCGTCCCATGGGGTTTACCGAGTTCGTTCGCGCCGTCGATGGCGACCCGCTCGCCGACGCCATCCTTGCCGCAGACATGAATCTTCTGGCAAACGTTACCGAAAAGCTCGAGCACTTGCTCAAGGAATACCTCGTTGTCGGCGGCATGCCCGAAGTCGTCTCCGCCTTCGCCGCGACCCGCGATTTCATCGAAGCCCGCAGGCTTCAGCAACAAATCATCGAGGCTTACGAATCCGATTTTGGCAAACATGCGCCCGCCCGCATCGTCGAGCGCATGAGGTTGGTTTGGAAAACCCTTCCCGGCCAGCTTGCAAAGGAAAACAAAAAGTTCGTCTACGGAGCCCTTCGCCCCGGGGCGCGCGCACGCGATTTCGAAGAGAGTCTCCAGTGGCTCATGGATTACGGAATCATTCATAAGGTGCCGCGCGTTTCCGCCCTCAGGGCACCGCTCTCGAGCTACGAGGACCTCTCGGGCTTCAAGCTGTTTTGCATTGACGCCGGCATCCTCGGTGCGCTCTCCAACCTCCCACCGGCCATCGTCCTTAATGGGCCCGCTGTTTTCACTGAATTTAAGGGCTCGCTCACCGAGCAATACGTCGCGCAGGAGCTCTTGCTGCAAGGCAAAACTCCCGCATATTGGTCCTCTACCTCTGGCAATGCCGAAACCGACTTTGCCATCGACCAAGCGGGGACCGTGCTTCCGCTTGAGGTCAAGGCGGCAGAGAACCTTAAAGCGAAGAGCCTGAAAATAGCCTGCGAGAAGTTCAAGCTCAAGCGTTGCGTGAGGACCTCCCTAGCGGCATATAGAGACGAGGGAACGCTCGTCAATATTCCGCTTTGGGAGATTGGGCAGATCGACAAACTGGCATAGGCGCTGCGGGTACGCCCCACAAGGACCGTCCCAAGCTGCCGGCAGGAAAGGAACGTCCCCAAGTGCCGGCTGTTGAGTTGCGGTGGAATAGTTCCTGTTTTGGCCGTTTACCAGCCCATTTAGGAACTATTTCACCGCAACTTATTTGAGGGTGCTGAGGCTCGGGGTCCAGGCGATGGTGGGGGTCGCACCGTCGAGGGTCTCGTTGATGGTAGCGGCCATGCCGGCGAGCAGACTGTTTTCACTCACGGTAAGCGCCCCGTAGCCGCCGGCTCGCATGAGCTCGCGAATTACCACGGCACCTGCCAAGATTACGCCCGCGCGTTTGGGCTGCACGCCTGGCAGCGCGGCAATGCCTGCAACATCAAGCGTGGACATGCGCTCGATAGCGGCCGAAACCTGATCCAGCGAAAGCTCGCGCAGGTGCACAAAGCTCGAATTGTACGGTTCCAGCTCATGAACGAGCGCCACGAGCGTGGTGACGGTGCCACCCACCGCGACCAAGCGCTCGGCGCGCTCAAAATTGCTCGGGAGGCCCTCAAAATAGGCAGTGAACTGCTCGCCCGCCCAGTTGGCGGCGGCAGCAAGCTCGCCGTCCGCAGGCGGCAGTGCCGAGAAAAACCGCTCCGTCACGCGGCGGCAGCCAATGTCCAGCGAACGCGTGCCCTCCAGCGCAAAGACCCCGCGCTCCGGTGCGTACACGCCCGTTGCGAGTTCCGTGGAACCGCCGCCCGAATCCGCGACAATAATGCGCTCACCTGCAAAGTCGTGCGCCACGCCAAAAAACGTCAGGCGCGCCTCGACCTCGCCCGGAATCACCTGCGGTTCGAGCCCCAGCTCGCGCAGGCCGTCCAGCAGCAGGGCGGCATTGGACGCATCGCGCGCGGCACTCGTGCACGTGGTGCAGATGCACACGGCCCCAAAGGCACGCGCCTCGTCCACAAACATGCGGCATGCGGCAAGCACGCGCTCGACCGCCGCCTCGCAAAAGCGCCCCGTCGCATCCACGCCCTCGCCCAAGTCGGTAATCTCGGTATGTTTGGACGATTCCACGATCGCCCCGCCCTCGACCTGGGCCAACACCAGGCGCGACGACACCGTTCCCAGGTCAATCGCCGCCACCTTATATCGTTTGTCGCAATGCGTCATTGCAGGCTCCCCTCCGGGCGCTATTTGCCGTTGGACACGACCGTCTGGCCCTCGACGCCGTTAAACCCAAACAGCATATCGAGTGTCTGGATGTACCACGGCGCGTCCTTGCCGACCTCTTCGATCTCCTTGGCGACTTCGCTGGCCTTCTTGGCGTTCGAGGACTTTTTGCTCGACGACGAGTCCGAATCGTCGTCCAGACCCAGCACGTCAATCTTGGTCTCGCCGGGCATTACCAGGCCCAAGTCCTCGGTCGCCGCGTCCTTGATGCCCTCCTCCGAGAGTAGCCTATCGACACTTTTTTGCAGCTCGTCGTTGTATTGCTGGCGAATCTCGACCTGCTTGGCCAAAATGTCGCTCGAGCGCTTGGCCACATACAGATCGCGCACGGGAAAATACAGGCTCACGAGCACCAGGACGACGACAATGCCGATAAACAACCCTCGCTGGGGTCCGTGAGTAAAGTCGTAAATCGCCTTGACCACCGCGTTGTCGTTGGCGTAGTGCATGAAGTCCGAACCCGAAAGACGGCTCGACGGCCTGCTCGACCTATCGTGTACCTGAGCCGAGGGGCGCGATTCGTCCGTCGCGCGCGACGGACGGTCCGGGCGATGCGCCGGCATATTCATTTGAGCATTAGAACGCGAGGCACCTGCCGCACAATGCGCAGGACGGGCGGCGCCACCATAATCGGACCCACCGAGCTGCACCGTATGCGCGCGGCGAGGCGCCGGCTCGCGCGAACCGGCGGAATAGTACCTGTTGTCGTAAATCTGATCCATGTGCGCCTTGTGCGGTTGAGGTTTGTTTGCGCTAAGTATTCTAGTTATAGCACGAGCGCGCGCACCGCCTTCGGCAGCCTTTGCTCGACATAAAAAAGGCGCTGAGCCACACGGCCCAGCGCCCAATGGCAGCCATCAGAAGTGGAGCGGAGCCGAGTCAACCCCGCCCCCGCGAGCACCACTTGTTTAGCGAATGTTGTAGAACGCGGTCTTGCCGGCGTAGCGCGCACTGCCCTCGAGCTCGTCCTCGATACGGATGAGCTGGTTGTACTTGGCGATGCGGTCGCTACGGCACGGGGCGCCCGACTTGATCTGGCCGGCGTTGACGCCCACGACCAGGTCGGCGATCGTGGAGTCCTCGGTCTCGCCGGAGCGGTGGCTCACGATGCAGGCGTAACCGGCCTCCTTGGCGGTCTCGATGGCCTCGAGCGACTCGGTGAGCGTGCCGATCTGGTTGACCTTGACCAGGATCGCGTTGGCGGCACCCAGCTCGATGCCCTTCTTGAGGCGCTCGGTGTTGGTAACGAACAGGTCGTCGCCCACCAGCTGCACCTTGTTGCCAATGCGGCGGGTAAGCTCGACCCAGCCGTCCCAGTCCTCCTCGGCCATGCCGTCCTCGATGGAGATGATGGGGTAGGTGTCGACGAGCTTCTCCCAGTAATCGACCATCTGGGCACTCGTGTACTCAACGCCCTCGCCCTTGAGCTCGTACATACCGGTCTCGGCGTTGTAGAACTCGGTCGAGGCCGGATCCATGGCGTACATGAAGTCGACGCCGGGCTTAAAGCCGGCCTTCTCCACGGCCTTGGTGATGTACTCGAACGGCTCGGCGTTGGTCTTGAGGTTGGGCGCAAAGCCGCCCTCGTCGCCCACGCCGCCGCCCAGGCCAGCCTCGTGCAGCACGCCCTTGAGGGTGTGGTAGACCTCGGCGCACCAACGCAGGCCCTCGGCAAAGCTCGGGGCGCCCACCGGCATGATCATGAACTCCTGGAAGTCAACGTTGTTGTCGGCATGCACGCCGCCGTTGAGGATGTTCATCATAGGCGTGGGCAGCAGGTGGGCGTTGACGCCGCCCAGGTACTGGTACAGCGACAGGCCCGCCGACTCGGCAGCGGCGCGGGCAACGGCCAGCGACACGCCCAGGATGGCATTGGCGCCGAGCTTGGTCTTGTTGGGGGTACCGTCCGCGGCGATCAGCGCGGCATCGACGGCGCGCTGATCGAAGGCATCGAGGCCCACGACGGCATCGGCGCACTCGTTGTTGACGTGCTCGACGGCCTGCGAGACGCCCTTGCCCAGGTAGCGGCCCTTGTCGCCATCGCGCAGCTCGCACGCCTCAAAGGCGCCGGTCGAAGCGCCCGAAGGCACCATCGCGCGACCAAAGCTGCCGTCCTCGAGCACGACCTCGACCTCGACGGTGGGGTTGCCGCGGCTGTCGAGCACCTCGCGACCGTAGACGTCCAAAATATCACTCATGTTGTCTCCCTCTCACTTGGAAACGTAGTTGATGCAAGCGACTGGCCGACCGTGCACCATCGGTGTGTCTCCGTAAGTTAGCCATGTCGCACTTTTTGCATTATGCCCTAAGTTAGCCGAGGGATACAATTATTTTTCGAAAAAATTAGCGGGAACGATGGGGCGTGTCAGCCCGTCGTTCCCGCAGTCTTACTCCTCGGCCTTGGCGGCATCCCACAGGTCGTTGAGGCCGTGGGTCGAAAGCTCGGCCAGATCCACATGGGCGTCGGCGGCCATCTGTTCCATGGCGGCCCAGCGGCGGCGGAACTTTGCCGTGCTGGCACGCAGGGCGCTCTCGGCGTCGATCCCCTCCTTGCGCGCGACGTTGACCAGGGCAAAGAGCAGGTCGCCAAACTCCATCTCGCGCTCAGGCGAGCCGGGCTCCTCGGCCTCAAACTCGGCACGCTCCTCGGCGACCTCGTCCCACACGTCCTGGACCGTCTCCCACTCAAAGCCCACGGCCGCGGCCTTGCGCGACACCTTCTGGGCCTGCATCAGCGCCGGCAGATGCGTGGGCACGCCATCGAGCAGGCCCTCGGGCGACGCCTCGCCCGCCGCCACGGCCTTGTCCTTGGCGGCCTTCTCGGCAAGCTTGACCTCGTCCCAAATCTTGAGCACCTCGTCGGAGCTCTCGGCGTCCGCATCGCCAAACACGTGCGGATGACGGCGGATGAGCTTGGCGTCGATATCGCTTGCCACGTCGGCAAGCGTAAACTCGCCGGCGTCCGCCGCAATCTGTGCATGCAGCACTACCTGCATGAGCACGTCGCCGAGTTCCTCGCGAAGGTGTGCCGCGTCATCGGCCTCGATACAATCGAGCGCCTCGTAGGCTTCCTCGATCATGTTCTTG
Source organism: uncultured Collinsella sp. (assembly GCA_958415525.1). Classification (GTDB taxonomy): domain Bacteria; phylum Actinomycetota; class Coriobacteriia; order Coriobacteriales; family Coriobacteriaceae; genus Collinsella. The sequence continues at coordinate 19,876 of CATYZE010000018.1, forward strand.
CCGATGCTGCGGTGCGTCTGTTCGCGATCCCACGGGCAGCCATCGGGCTGACGCAGACGCCAGATGGTCTGCACCAGATGCTGCAGCTCGGCCGACGCGTCGACCAGCGTGGACAAATCGCGCGAGCCCTCGGCATTTTGCTGAGCCATGTGCTGCGCCATGGTTATTCCTCCTCCAGGATCACGTGACGGAACGCGCCGCCCTCGTAGATGCCATAGCTGTGCGTACCGTCCTTGGGAATACTCACGCTGCCGGGATTGAAGAGCCACAGGCCCGGGTGCGCCTCGCTTGCCTCGTTAACCTTGATGTGCGTGTGGCCGTAGACGAGCGCGGAGCCCTCGGGCAGCGCGGGCGCGTGGTCGACGCTATTGTGCATGCCGGCGCCAAAGACGTGACCGTGCGTCAGGAACAGCTCGCGGCCGGCCTCGTCGAACAGCGTGGCGTAGTCGGCCATGACGGGGAAATCGAGCACCATCTGATCGACCTCAGCGTCGCAATTGCCGCGCACCGCGATGATGCGGTCGGCCAGGGCGTTGAGCAGCGGGATCACGCGCTTGGGGGCGTAATCGCGCGGCAGGTCGTTGCGCGGGCCGTGGTAGAGCAGGTCACCCAGCAGCACGATGCGGTCGGGGTTCTCGCGCTCGATGGCGGCGACGAGGCGCTCGGCCCAGTATGCCGAGCCGTGGATATCGGAGGCGATGAGGTATTTCATGGTGGTCCTTTCGGGTGGGGTTAGTTGGGCTGGGCGCGGCGCGTCTCCGGCCGCGTTACTCAAATTGGAGCGCTGCGGCTTGCGCTGCCTGCATCACGCGCTGGAGTGGCACGCCGTGCTCGCGGGCAAGGCGGGCGCAGTCCTCGTACTCGGGTGCCGCGCGTTCGCTGCCGTCGGGCAGGGTCGCCACCTTTACGGCCACCTCGCCCCAAGGCGTCGCCACCTGCTCAAAGCGGCGTGGCAGGCAGACGCGCTCCATCACCTGGCGACGAATGCCGTTGGTCGTGGTTTCCAAAAAGATAATCGTCTGCAGACGGTCAATGTCCTCGCAGGCGCAGATTACCTGCAGCTGCCAGCCGGGGCGGCCCTTCTTGCAGTAAAGGGGCAGCCAGTGTACCTCGCGCGCACCTGCCTCGCGCAGGCGGTCGGCGGCATAGGCGAGCACCTCGGGCGACGCGTCGTCGATGTCGCACTCCAGTTTGACGATGGTCTCGGGCGCATCGGTCTCGTGGGACAGCGGAGATGTACTTCCACGTTGCATACGGTCCGGATCCTTTCCGCACGGGCTCGTTTTATTCACCCAAACGCTAGCACATCGGACGTGGCACAGGCGTGACTTTCGTCTGTCGCCGCCCTCGCCCCTATCCAAACGTGTACGTCAGCCTCCAAACATGTCATTTTTTGCAGCTTTTGGAGGCTGACGTACACGTTTTGGAGCGGGGCCGCACACGATCAGAATTGCGCCCGCGCTCCGTCCACCATAAAGTTCGCTGCATTCAACAATTTTGAACTTTCCACGCAGTTCATCGGCCAAAAAATAACCCTCGGCATACTTACCCGCTGCACGATGTTACTCTAGTTGCATTTGGCTAACTAAGCGGCTGCCGAGAACCCCATCCGGCACCGTTACAGCATAGGAGGTTTCATGTTCGAGAAGCGGCTCTTCTCCCTGGTTCCGCAGGCAACGCCCTACATTATGGCAAGCGTCCTGTTTAAGTGGATCGCGCTGATGGCAAACATCACGGTGATGTGGGTGCTTGCGCGCATCTTGGGCGGCATCGTCACGGACGGTCTTTCCGCCGCGCTCGCCGTCGATGCCCTCGCACAGGCGGCCTTGCCGCTCGCCGCCGCCATCATCGTGCGCGCCGCCTCCATCTACCTGGCCCAACGCGCCGGCGACAAAGCCGCGTTCGAGGCCGTCCGCCGCGTGCGCTCGCTCGTCTACGACAAGCTCACCGCACTCGGCCCCTCCTACACCGAAACCGTCCCCACCGCCGAGGCCGTCCAGACCAGCGTCGAGGGCGCCACGCAACTCCAGGTGTACTTTGGCGGTTACCTGCCGCAGCTCTTCTTTGCCGGCTTGGCGCCCATCACGCTGTTTGTGCTACTCGTGGGCCAGGCGGGTCTTCCCGCCGCGCTGCTGCTCGCCTGCGTTCCGGTCATCCCCGTCTCCATCATGATGGTCATGCGCAACGCCAAAAAGATCGGTGCCGAGTACTGGGGCAGCTATGTCGATCTTGGCGGCATGTTCCTGGAGGCCGTGCAGGGTCTCACCACCCTTAAGGTCTACCAGGCCGATCGCAGCTGGCACGAGCGCATCAACGCCGAGTCCGAGCGTTTCCGCACAGCGACCATGCGCCTGCTGGTGATGCAGCTGCGCTCCATTTGCGTTATGGACCTGGTCGTCTATATGGGCGCCGCGCTCGGCATTATCGTAGCCGCGCTGCAACTCGCCACGGGCAAGATCGGCTTTGAGGCTGCCTTCCTCATCGTCTTTCTGTCGCAGGAGTTCTTTTTGCCCATGCGCCGCCTGGGATCGCTGTTCCACACGGCCATGAACGGCATGGCCGCCTCGCGCCGCATGTTTGGCATTTTGGATACGCCCGAGCCCGAGCGCGGCGATGTTAAGCTTGACGGTCGCGGCGATATCGAGCTCGCGGGCGTGAGTTATGCATACGGCGACCGCACGGTGCTGGACAGCGCCAGCGCGACCATTGCGCACGGCTCGCTCGTGGCACTCGTGGGCGAAAGCGGCGGCGGCAAGTCCACGCTCGCGGGGATTATCGCGGGCCGCAAGGGTGCCTACCGTGGCAGCGTTCGCATCGGCGGCGTCGAGCTGCGCGATGCCACGGCCGCCTCACTCATGCGCGCCGTCACCCTGGTGCCCACCAACGGCTACCTGTTTGCCGGCACCCTGCGCGACAACCTGCTGCTCGCCCAGCCCAACGCCACCGATACCGAGCTTTTGCGCGCGCTCGACCGCACGCGCGTGGCGGCCTTTGTGCAGGCCAACGGCGGACTCGACATGGTGATTAACGAGGGCGGCACCAACCTTTCGGGCGGCCAGCGCCAGCGCGTGTGCATGGCCCGCGCCCTGCTGCACGACTCGCCGATCTATGTGTTTGACGAGGCTACGAGCAACGTCGATGCCGCAAGCGAGGCCGCGATCGGCGAGGTCATCGCGTCGCTTGCCGGCGGGCACACTGTAATTGTGGTGGCACACCGCCTGTCGACAATCGTGGACGCCGATCAGATCCTGGTGCTGGAGCGTGGCCGTATTGCCGAGCACGGAACTCACGGCGAGCTCTTGGCCACCGCGGGCGCCTATGCGCGCATGTGGAACAGTCAGGAGCAGCTCTCGGCATATGCGTATGCGGAGGGTGGTGCCGAGGATGCCGGCGCGGTTGAGGCTGTTGACAGCAGCGCTGCCTGTACCGATGGCCTCAACGGTGCTGGCTCGTCTTCCGCTGCCGCGGCCACTGACTCCGGCCGCGCCCGTCGCTCGGCACCGTCCATCATGTGGCGCATGATGGGGCTCGTCCGACCGCTTGCCGGCTGGCTTGTGCTAGCCGTCGCGCTGGGCAGCATTGGCATGCTCACTGCCGCGTTCGTGCCGGCCTTTGGCGCCTTTGGACTTATGGCCGCCTTGGGTCACAACGCCCTGGGGCTGGGTCTTGTTGGCGCATGCGCGGCCTGCGCCGTCTGCGGCATCGCACGTGGACCACTCCACTATGGCGAGCAGCTCTGCAACCATTACATCGCCTTCCGCCTGCTCGCGCACATCCGCGACCTGGTGTTTGGAGCCCTGCGCCAGTTGGCGCCCGCCAAGCTCGAGGGCCGCGGCAAGGGCGAGCTCGTGAGCCTCGTCACCTCAGATATCGAGCTGCTCGAGGTCTTCTACGCGCACACCATCTCGCCCATCGCCATCGCCTTGGTCTGCACCGCCGTCTTTGAGGGCTTTTTGCTGGCCGTGAGCCCTGAGCTCGCCGGCATCGCGCTCGTGGCCTATGCGGTCTTGGGCGTGCTTCTACCTCTGGTCTCGGCCAAGGCATGCGGCACCACCGGTCGCCAGAGCCGCGAGGGCGCCGGTAAGCTGGGCGCCTTTGTGCTCGACAGCCTACGCGGCGCGTCCGAGACCATTCAGTTTGCCGGCGGCGCCGATCGCAGTCGCGCCCTGGGCGAGCTAACTGAGCAGGTCGGCGCCGTGGACGCACGTCTCAAGCGCCGCCAGGCAGCCAGCGAAGCCGCGGCCGACGCGCTCATCCTCGTTGCCAACCTGGTAATGCTCGGACGTGCGCTGCAGCTGATGGCTGCGGGGACCATCGATATCGCCGCGGCATTTGTCGCCGTCTTTACCTTTGTGTCGTCTTTTGGCTCGGTGATGGCCGTGAGCCGTCTGGGCGCTTCGCTGCAGGAGACGCTCGCCTCGGGCGCGCGCGTGCTCGATTTGCTCGACGAGCGGCCCCAGTGCGCCGAAGTCGCCGACGGAGAGGAGATCGACTTTGATGGTGCTGCAGCCGAGCATGTGTGCTTTAGCTATGCGAGCGGCGGCGCCACGGAGCAGACCACGAGCCTCATCCTCGACGACGTGACCTGCACCTTTGCGCCCGGCACCATGACCTGCATCATGGGGCGCTCGGGCTCGGGCAAGTCGACGCTGCTCAAGCTGCTCATGCGCTTTTGGGACCCCACCGCCGGCACTATCACGGTGAGTGACGTCGATGCCCGTCGCATCAACACGGCGAGCTTGCGCGGCCACGAGGCCTATATGACCCAGGACACGCACCTGTTCTGCGGCACCGTGCGCGAGAACCTACTCGTCGCGCGTGCCGACGCCAACGATGCCGAGCTGCTCGACGCCTGTCAGTCCGCCTCGCTCACCGCGCTCATCGACCGTCTGCCGCAGGGCCTCGACACCCCCGTCGCTGAGCTGGGCGACTCGCTCTCGGGCGGCGAGCGCCAGCGCATCGGCCTCGCGCGCATCTTCCTCAACGACGCGCCCTTCATTTTGCTCGACGAACCCACCAGCGCGCTCGATGCCCTCAACGAGGCGGCCGTGATGCAGGCCGTCGATGAGCTCAAGCGCCGCGGCAAGACCATCGTGCTGGTGAGCCACCGTGCCAGCACCTGCGCGTTTGCCGATTGCTCGCTTTCGGTCGAACACGGGAGGCTCAGCTAATGGCGCGCCCGGCCGACACGCCGGAGCTGGCGGTCAAGCGTGTGCGCGAGGCCCAGATGGTGTCGCAAATGATCGCGCTGTGGTGCCGCGGGCATCATGGCGGCGGGCATGCGGGCAAGCAGGCTGCCGGCGGCGATGTGCCCGCGCGCGTGAAGCTTGGATTCCGGACCATCACCCTCTGCCCCGAATGCGCCGAGCTACGAGAATACGCCGTCGCGCGCATCGAACACTGCCCGCATATGGGCACCAAGACGTTTTGCTCTGCCTGTCCCTCGCATTGCTATCGCCCTGCAATGCGCGAGAAGATCCGCGAGGTCATGCGCTGGTCGGGCCCGCGCATGATCCGCTATCGCCCCATCACCGCCATACGCCACGCAATGGTGACCGTGCAATCCAAACGGGCGGCGAAGCGGAGTAAGTAGCACTGGAGCCGGAGCGCCACTCCGCCCCCGCCTTCGCCTCAAACGTGTACGTCAGCCTCCAAACATGTCATTTTTTGTCGGTTTTGGAGGCTGACGTACATGTTTTGAGAGCGCAAGCGAGGCGCCTTCGCACACCGTCCACCCTTTCCGCTCGATTTTGACTCGCAGCGTACCCGACGCGTTAGACGCCGCGCCGTTACAATGGAGCGGATTCGCCAAATGCAAAGGAGCCGCCATGTCCGCATGCCCGCTGGTCGATTGCCATACCCATACCTCGTTTTCGGACGGGCATGCCTCGTTTGAGGAGAACGTCCGCGCCGCTGCCGCCGCCGGATGTCAGGTCATGGTCTCGACCGACCACCTCACCTTGCCCGCCAGCATGGACGCCAACTGCGAGGTGCAGGTTGTCGAGAGCGACTTGCCGGCGCATCGCCTGGCATTTGAGGACGCCCGAAAGCTCGCCGCACAAATCGCGCCGGAGCTCACCTTTATCTACGGTTTTGAATGCGATTGGTACGAAGGCTGCGAGCCCTTGGTTGAGCGCTGGTCAGCAGGCGCCACGGTGCGCCTGGGTAGCGTGCATTGGATCGGCGACCCCGGCGATATCATGGCCGGTGCCGCGGGCACGGCGGGAACGGAGAACGTCGCTCGCCCCGACACGCCCGATTCGCCCTGCGGTTGGATCGACGACGACACCAACCTGCATGTTTGGGAGAACCTGGGCGTGCGCGGCGTGTGGGAGCGCTACGTTGACGACTGGTGCCACGCCTGCGAAAGCTCGCTTAACTTTGACGTGATGGCCCATCCCGACCTGGTTATGCGCTTTTCGAAGGAGGGCTTCGCGCCCGACTTTGACCCCGCGCCGTTCTGGGGGCAGATGGCCGAATGCGCCCACGATACGGGTCGCCGCGTTGAGGTCTCGGCCGCCGCGCCGCGCAAGGGCCTCGACGACTACTATCCCGCAACCGGATTGCTGCGCTGCTTCGCCCACGCCGAGGTGCCGATCACTTTTGGCTCGGACGCGCACCGCGCCTGCGACATCTGCTGGAACATCCGCGAAGCCCAGGCCCACGCCTACGAATGCGGCTACCGCACCTTCGACATCCCCCACCCCACCGACGAATGGGAATCCACGCCCCTCGCCTAACTAGTCGTTGGGGACGTTCTTAAACGACTAGCGGCGGCGGGCGCTGAGTTCGCCGGCCAGCTCGTCGAGGGTGATGCCATAACGCTCAAGGGTTACGAGCAGGTGGTAGACCAGGTCGCCGGCCTCGTAGCGAATGTGGTCATGGTCGTTATCCTTGCAGGCCATGATGACCTCGCTCGCCTCCTCGGCAAGCTTCTTGAGCAGTTCGTCCTCGACGTCGGTCAGCAGACGGGCGGTATAGCTCTCCTGCGGCGACGCGTCGCGACGACCGTGAATCACCTCGGCCAGTCCCGTCAGCGTCTCGCCGATATTTCCCGGCTGCACGTTAGCTGTTCTGACTCCCATGGTTATTTCCTCTCGTTACTGCAGCGTAAAGTAGGTACCGGTCTCATCGAACCGAGGCTTTGCGCCCTTTTTCTCAAAGAACTCGACGATGACGGCATGGGCCTCATCGAGCCTTTCCTTCTCGGCCTCGAGCCAAAGCGACTGCGCCCCGCAGGCATCAGTCAGGTGCACGCGGCATGGCACGCCCGCGCGGAGGAGCTCGGTGTTGCAGTCGGCGACCTCGAACGGCGTCACGACTTTCATCGCACTCCCCCTTCCACGCGCTTAAAGAAGCAGGTACGGTTGCCGGTATGGCAGGCCGGACCCGGCGAGTCCACCTTGACCAGCAGCGTATCGCTATCGCAGTCGGCCCAGAGCTCCTTGACCTCCTGCATATTGCCGCTCGTCGCGCCCTTATTCCAAAGCTCCTGGCGGCTGCGGCTCCAAAACCACGTGGTCCCGGTCTTGAGCGTCAGCCCCACTGACTCCTCGTTCATCCAAGCAACCATAAGCACCTCGCCAGTGTCATACTGCTGAACCACACAAGGAATCAGTCCGCGGGCGTCATATTTGAGCTCTGCCGCGATTGTCACTTGCTCCATTTAAAAGTCCAATCTCACGGGAATCCCCTGGCTGGCCATATACTCTTTGACTTCACGAATGCTGAAGGTTCCAAAGTGAAAGACGCTCGCCGCCAGCACAGCATCGGCCTCGCCCTCGATAACGCCCTCGGCAAAATGCTCGAGTGTGCCCACGCCACCGCTCGCGATGACGGGAATCGACACCGCACGCGCCACGGCGCGGGTGAGCGCCAGATCGAAGCCGGCCTTGGTACCGTCGCGGTCCATGCTGGTAAGCAGGATCTCGCCGGCGCCGCGACGAGCCGCTTCCTCGGCCCACGCCACCGCATCGATACCCGTAGCGTTGCGACCGCCCGCCGTGAAGACCTCCCACTTGTCGGCATCCGGCTGCCCAGGCAGGCCGACGCGCTTGGCATCGATCGCCACGACCACGGCCTGGCTGCCAAACGCCGCGGCAGCTTGGCTAATCAGCGACGGGTCGCGCACGGCGGCAGAGTTGAGCGACACCTTGTCGGCGCCGGCGGCAACCATGGTGCGCATGCCCGCCAGATCGCGGAAGCCACCGCCCACGGTATAGGGAATAGCGAGCTCCTCGGCCGCGTGCGACGCCATCTCGATGGTCGTCGCGCGGTTGTCACTCGTCGCGGTGATGTCCAAGAACACGACCTCGTCCGCACCCTCGCGGTCGTAGGCGCGCGCCAGCTCAACCGGGTCGCCCGCATCGCGCAGGCTCACAAAGTTGACGCCCTTGACCACGCGGCCGTCCTTGACGTCCAGGCAGGGAATCACGCGTTTGGTAAGCATGGGCTACTCCTCCCCTCGGGCGGCGGCGAGCGCCTGGGCCAGCGTAAAGTTGCCCTCGTAGAGCGCACGACCGGTAATGGCACCCTCGATGGCGTCCTCGCCCACCGCGGCAAGCGCACGAATGTCGTCGAGTGTCGAGATGCCACCCGACGCCACGACGGGAAAGCCCGCGACCTGCGCCACATGGCGATACGCCGCCACGTCGATGCCCGTCTGCATGCCGTCGCGTGCGATGTCGGTATAAACCAGGTGCTTAAAGCCCAGCTCGGTGAGCTGCGCCACGGCGTCATCGAGTGCCACGCCCGCGCCATCACGCCAGCCGTTCACCTTGACCTGGCCATCGCGCGCAGCGATGTCAGCCACCAGCAGCTCGCCAAAGCCTTGCGCCGCCACCTCGGCAAAACCCGGCTCGGTCACGAGCACGGTGCCCAGTGCGATGCGGCGAGCACCATAGCCGGCCAGCTCGTCGATGCGCGCGAGCGAACGAACACCGCCGCCCACGTCCACGGACAGACCGTCGACGCCGCAGATGGCCTTAATCGCCGCCGAGTTGGCCGCGCACGCGTCCTCGTCCTCGCCAAAGGCAGCGGACAGGTCGACGACGTGCACCCAGCTCGCACCCTGCTCGGCAAAGGAGCGGGCAACGGCCACGGGGTCGTCGGAATATACCTTGCAGCGGCTCCGGTCGCCGCGCTCCAGGCGTACGACCTTGCCGCCAATCAAATCGATTGCAGGAAACAGAATCATCAGCCGGCCCCCTCGACGATGCTCACGAAGTTCTTAAGGATGCGCTGACCCAGCGCGGAGGATTTCTCGGGATGGAACTGGCAGCCCCACACGTTGCCGTGGCGCACGATGCACGGGAAGCTCCGCGTGTAGTGCGTGCGCGCCAGAACGTCGGCGGCATCGGCGTCGTCGGCCACCGCATAGCTGTGGGTGAAGTACATATTGGCGCCCTCGGCAAAACCGGCGAGCAGCGGATCGGCCGCACCGGCAGGCGTCATGTGCACCTGATCCCAGCCCACATGCGGGACCTTCAGACGGCTCGACTCCAGGCGCGTGCACGAGCCGCGCATGATGCCCAGGCCATCGACCCAGGGACCGCCAGCCTGCTCGGAGGCGTCGTCGTCCGCGTCCGCGCCCTCGTCCGCTGGCACGCCCTCGTTACCGCGCTCAAAAAACAGCTGAAGGCCCAGGCAAATGCCGAGCAGCGGAGTCCCGGCGGCCACGGCGTCGAGCACCGCGTCTGCCTCGCCGCTCTGGCGCATAAAGGCGATCGCGTCGTAGAACGCGCCCACGCCCGGGATGACCAAGCCGTCGGCACGGCGGATCTGCTCCGGATCGTCCAACGTGCAGGCGACGGCACCGGCGCGCGCAAGCCCGCGCACGACGCTCGACAAGTTGCCCTTGTGGTAGTCGACCACCACGATCTTCGGTTCGCCCACGCGACCCTCCTTTTTTCCCATCATCCAAAACCACCACGAAGGTGCCTGTCCCCTTTGTGGTGGTTTTTGTCTTTGTTGCGGTTACAGTGAGCCCTTGGTGCTGGGGATGCCCTGCACGCGGGGATCGAGCTCGCAGGCGCGGCGCATCGTGCGGCCCACGGCCTTAAAGGCGGCTTCGATAATGTGGTGCGAATTGCCACCCGCCAGCTCGCGCACGTGCAGCGTGAGCTTGGCATCGCGCGCAAAGGCGTAGAAGAACTCGACGGCCAGCTCGGTATCGAAGCTGCCCACGCGCTCAGTCGGCACGGGCAGCTCGCAGTAGGCCTGCCCACGACCCGAGATGTCCACAGCGGCCATCACGAGTGTCTCGTCCATGGCAATCGCCGCGTCGGCAAAGCGTGTGATGCCCGCCTTGTCACCCAGCGCCTGGCAGAACGCCTCGCCCAGCACAATGCCCGTATCCTCAACGGTGTGGTGCGCATCGACCTCGACGTCGCCCACCGCGCGCACCGTCAAATCAAACAAACCATGGCGGGCGAAGGCGTTAAGCATGTGATCGAAAAACGGCACGCCGGTCGAGATATCACACACGCCGGATCCATCCAGGTCGAGCTTGACGACAATATCGGTCTCGCCCGTCTTGCGGGTTACCTCGGCATAACGGCCCATCTACATCTCCTCCTTCACCAGCGCGGCAAACGCAGCCAGCACCTCTTCGTTTTCCTGCGGCGTGCCCACGGTAATGCGCAGGCAGTCAGCGAGCCCCGGCGCGTAGCTAAAGTCGCGCACCAAAATGGAATACTCGTCGCGCAGGCGTTCGCGCACGCGCGTGGCGTGCGGAGTGCGCACGAGCACAAAGTTCGCCGCACTCGGCCATGCCTCCACCGGCAGGCCCGCGGCACCCATCGCGTTCAGGGAAGCCAGCTCGCGGTCGCGCTCGGATGCGACCTGCGCCACCACGGGCGCATAGGCATCGCGCGCACGCACGCAGGCAAGCGCCGCCGCCTGGCTCAGCACGTTGACCGAGTAGATCTGGCGAATCGCCGCGAACACCTCGATAACCTCGGGCGCTGCGATCACATAACCCAGACGCGTGCCGGCGGCGCCAAACGCCTTGGACAGCGTGTGCAGAATCACCAGGTTGGGATGCTCGGCGATAAGTCCCTGCGCCGTAGTTGCCGCGCCAAACGAATCGTCGGCAAACTCAACGTAGGCCTCGTCGACCATCACCATGCCGGGACAGGCGTCGCACAGCGCCGCGACAAAGTCGAGCGGAGCCACGTCGCCCGTGGGATTGTTGGGCGAGGTCACGATGGCCAGATTGCACTCGGGCGCCGCGGCGAGCACGGCTGCCTGGTCGAGCTCAAAGTTCGCCGGGTCGCGCCACACGTCGCGCACCTCGGTCTGGCACAGCGACGCAAAGAAGGCGTACTCGCTAAAGCACGGCGGGCAGTTGAGCAGGGTCCGCCCCGCGCCGCCAAACGCCAGCAGGTAGTTATAGAGCAGCTCATCGCCGCCGTTTCCCACGCAGATGCTCTCGCGCGTCATGCCATGCCAGGCAGCGAGCTCGTCGCGCAGGTCGTTGGACATGGGATCGGGATAGCGGTTGAGCGGCGTGGCAGCCAGGGCCGCATCGACCGTCTCGCGCACGCCGGCCGGCACGGGATAGGTGTTCTCGTTGGCCGAAAGGTTGATGCGCGTGGGCGTAAAGTTGGGATCGTAGGGCTCAATACCAGCCAGGTAAGGCTGGACGAGCTCCTTCATGCGAGGCGTCAGCTCGGCCATCTTAGGCCTCCTCGCCGGCCGCAGCCGCCGCCAGGTCCACGCCCTCGGCAACCGTCGCGGTCGTATCGCCCGGCCAGGCAACCTTAGTCAGGTCGGCTGCCGCCAGCGACTCAGCACTCACAGAGTCCTCGCCCTGCTCCAGCACGCGACGGCGCAATGCGGCCGAAAGCGCGTGCGCCCACAGGCCCTCGGCCTCGGCCAGGCGCTGCGTGGCGGGAGCGTCGGAGAGCAGGCCCTCGGGCGTATAGCAGATAACGCTCGAACGCTTGACGAACTCCTCCACCGAAAGCGGGTTGGAGAACATGGCCGTGCCGCCGGTCGGCAGCGTGTGGTTGGGGCCGGCAACGTAATCGCCAAGTGGCTCGGAGCTCCAGGCGCCCACAAAGATGGCGCCGGCGTTGCGAATGCCGCCGAGTAGGCCCATCGCATCCTTGCAGTGCAGCTCCAAGTGCTCGGGCGCCACGGTGTTCACGGCCTCGACGGCGGCGGCCATGTCGGCAGCGACGACAATCGTGCCCTCGTTTTCGAGCGAGGCACGGGTGATCTCGGCACGCGGCGACTGCGCGACCAGGATGTCGATGCCGGCCTCGACCTCGCGCGCAAACTGCTCATCGCAGGTCACCAGATAGCAGGCGGCCAGCGGATCGTGCTCGGCCTGGGCCATCAGGTCGGCAGCGACCACCATGGGCTTGGCGGTGGCGTCGGCCAGCACGCAGACCTCGGACGGGCCAGCGACCATGTCGATTCCGACGTCGCCCGAGACAATCTGCTTGGCCGCGGCGACAAAGGCGTTGCCCGGGCCGGTGATTTTGTCGACGCGCGGAATGGTCTCGGTACCGTACGCCAGCGCGGCCACGGCCTGAGCGCCGCCCACCATATGAATCTCGTCCACGCCGCCAAGCTTGGCCGCGGCGAGTGTATAGGGGCTGATCAGGCCGTCCTTTTGCGGCGGCGTCACCATGACCACGCGCTTGACGCCGGCCACCTTGGCGGGAATGGCGTTCATGAGCACAGTAGAGGGATACTGCGCGCGGCCGCCCGGCACGTAGATGCCGGCAGCGGCAAGCGGGGTCACCTTAACGCCGAGCATCGTGCCGTCCGCACGCGTGGTAAACCAGCTCTGCTCGACCTCGCGCTGGTGGAACTCGCGGATCTGACGCGCGGCCTTCTCAAGCGCGGCGACAAAGGCCGGGTCGAGGCCCTCGAGCGCGGCATCGATCTGCTCTTGCGGCAGGCGGAAGCTCTGCAGCTCAACACCGTCAAAACGCTGACAGTAATCGCGCACCGCGGCATCGCCGTTGGCACGCACGTTGGCCACGATATCGCGGGCGGCGTCGACGATGTTTTGCGGCAGCACGCCCTTGCGGTTGAGCTGGTTGGTAACGAGGCGCTCACCGGAAGCAAGCTTGATGGTCTTCATATCGGTATCCCCTATCGGTTGAGGTTGCGTTCGAAAAACGAGATGCCGGGCAGCGGCGCCAATCGGTCCGCAGCCCGGATATGGGGGCGCCCGTGCGCGCTCGCGCTATTGTGCCGAGCCCGCGACGGGCTCAAAATGCTTGTCCTTCACGGCCGCGGCCAGGCGATCGGCCAGGTTGCGAACGCGCGGATCCAGGCGCGCGGCACCTGGGTTGACGAAGAAGCGGGCCGTGCAGTCCATGATGCGGCCGGTAATGACCAAGTCGTTGTCGCGCAGCGTGGCGCCCGTGGCGGTAATGTCCACGATGCGATCAGCCATACCGACGATGGGTCCCAGCTCGATATTGCCGTGCAGCGAGACGATGTCGGCATTCACGCCGCGCTCGGCATACCAGGCGCTCGCGATGCGCGGATACTTGGTGGCCACGCGAAGCGAGCCGCGGCGGGCATAGTTGCGCTCGGCCTGGCCAGCGCGCCACGCGGGCTCCGCCTCGATAAACGTGCACAGGCCGTAGCCCAGATCGACCAGCTGCAGCAGGTTGAGGCCTGCCTCGATAAGCGAATCCCAGCCGCAGATCCCGCAATCGGCACCACCGCAGCCCACAAAGGCGGGCGCATCGCTGGGACGCACGATAACAAACTCAATATCACCGACCGCGCCCTCGCCGGCGCGCATGTCGCGGCCGCGCACGATCAGGTGACGGCCGGGATCGCGCAGCTCCGAGACATCCAAGCCCGCGGCTTCGAGCACGTCGAGCGTATCGGCCTTGAGCGAGCCCTTGGGCACGGCGATGCGCAGCGGGCCCTCGGTGCCACGACCCACGGCGTGGTCGCCATCGGGGGCGGCGTCCTCGGCCGAGGTGCGCGCGGCCTCCAGACGCTCGAGCGAAAAGGCGAAGCCCGCCGCCGGCACCTCGATACCATCGCCGAATGCGCCGGTAAAGATGGAGTCGTAGCGACCGCCCGAGCCCACCGGATCGGGCAAGCCGCCGGCATAGGCCTTAAAGACCAGACCCGTGTAGTAATCGAAAGAGTTCATGATGGAGAAGTCGAACGACAGCACCTGGGCATCCTCGGGGGCCAGACCCTCAACAAGAGCACGCAGCTCGCATGTGAGCGGCGCGACGATACCAGCCGCCGCCAGCAACGCATCCACGCGGTCGAGCACCTCGGCGCCGCCATGCAAGCGCGGCAGCTCGCTAATGGCGGCCTTGACGGCCTCGGGCTCATTGCTTTCCGCTACGCGGGCATCGAGGCCCACAAAGTCGTTGGCGTGCACGCAACGCAGCGCCTCGGCAGCCAGCTCACGATCCTCGCACGCCGCGAGCAGCTCCTTAAACGGACGCACGCTACCTGCGATAATGCGCGCATCGGGCAGTGCAAGATTGCGCACGGCCTCCGCTACCAGCGAGACGATCTCGACATCGCCCGCGGTATCGCCCGCGCCGATAAGCTCAAAGCCCAACTGGGTGAACTGACGCGAACCGCCAGCATTGCGCTGGCACTCGCGGACCACCGGTGCCTCGTAGCGCAAACGCAGGGGCAGGTCGGCCGCGCGCATGCGGGTCGAGACCAGACGCACGATCGGCAGCGTGTTATCGGGACGAACCACCAGCAAGCGACCGTCGTCGTCAAAAAGCTTGAACGGCGTGTCCGCGATGCGGCCGCCCTCCTCGAGCGAACCCTTATCCTCGAGCAGCGGCGTCTCAACCGGAAGGTAATGATGCTCCCTAAAGCAGCCCTTCACCGTACATGCGATCTCCTCGCGCGCCTGAGCCTCCTCGGGCAATATGTCCCGGAATCCCCACGGTGTGGCCGTCATCTGGTGAGCCTCCTCATGCTGTGCTTCATATAGAACAGAAGACCGGCATAGCTCCGCCGGTCTTCTGGGTACTTTAGCATACTAGAGTGCTTGCGGGGAAAATCGTCCTCCTCGGCTCACAGCGTATTCATTTAGAAACATAGGGAAAGCGCGTCCCATTTCGAGCGCCCAGCCGAAATCCGCCGAACAGCAGCTCGGCGCCCCGTCTCGCTTAGGCGCCAATCGCGCGGCGATACACCGCCATCACCTGAGCATCGGCTGCCGCGGGATCGGCGAAATAGCGCCCGTCGTATGTCTCTGCCGAGACCACTCCGCGATAGCCGCGCGCCACCAGCCTATCCAGATCGGCACGCATATCGCGGTCGCCGTCACCCCAGGCCAGATGCGTCGTGCCATCTGCCGCAACATCGACAAAGTGCACGTGGGCAACGTCATCGCCGAGCGCATCGAAATAATCATCGATGGTATCCCCCGCCACCGCCATGGCGCCCATATCAAGGCACGCCTTGAGCGCCGGATGGTCAACCGCGTCAATCATGCGCTTGGTATCGGCAGCCGAGTTCACGATCATCGACTCAACCGGTTGCAAGGCCTCAAGCACCAGGCGAACGCCGCGCTCGCCCGCATACTCGGCAATCGCACGCAGCATCGAGGCGCTGCGCCCCCATGCGTCTTCAATCGGCTCGTTCAAAAACGCCCAACCGCTCGACACCATGACCTGCTCGGCCCCAACCTCCGCCGCGATATCCACAACATTCTTAAAGTACGCGAGCGTACGGGCACGCGACTCTTCCCCGCGCGCCGCGATATTCCACGGCTTGGGATTGTTCTGCTCGGGGCAAATGCCGACAATCCGGACTCCGTACCGCCGCGAAAGTTCCCTCACCTGTTCGAGCGAATCATAGCCATGGCAATCGACATACAGGTGCATCGCCCCCGTCCAAAGCTCGCAGCACGTATAGCCCGAGGCCGCCGCCGAGGAAAAGAACTCCTCCAGGTCAAAGTAACGATGGCTGATATTCATAACGGCAAGCTGTGGATACTCCATCTTGTCCACCTTTCGGCAAAAGGGCGCCGCAGCACAGTGTGCGCGACGCCCCCTCTTACATTGTTTTGATTATGACGGATGCCCTACTGAACACCAAGCACTCCAAAGAACGCACCGGCGATACTCACGAGCAAGATCACCAGCATGATGAGCAGCGGATTCATCTTCTTCTTGAGCATGAGATAGACGATTCCAAACAGCCCCATCGTGACAAAGCCCGGGAAGATGCCGTTGAGTAGCTCGGCCAGCGTCTGAGCGCCATCGCCCGCGCCAACCATGAGCGGAATGTCCACCGTGACCATCTCCATGGTCATGGCGCCGATCACCATAGCGCCCATGATGGAGGCCATCTTGACGATCGTGTCCATGATGCCCGACTCCTGGACCTTGCTGATCATGTCCGAGCCAAAGCGATATCCCACAAACGTCAGCACATAGCGAATGATGTAGTGGGGAACATTGAACACCAGCAGGAACAAAATCGGGCCAAGGATAGAACCCTGCAGCGCCAGCGAGGTGCCAACGCCCGTAGCCAAAATGCGCAGCGTGCCCCAGTAGAAGGCGTCGCCCACGCCGGAAAGCGGACCCATCAACGCGAGCTTAACGTTGGAGATCGCGCTCGTGTCAAAGCTCTCGTCGGTAGCGTTGACCTCCTCCATTGCCGCGGCAATGGACATGGGGAGCGTCGAGATGTACGGCGTGACGTTATAGAGCTCCATGTGGCGCTTGAGCGCAGCCTTAAAGTCCGCATCCTGCGGATAGAGCTTGCGCAGGATCGGCATGAGAGCCCACATAAAGCCGATGTGTCCCATACGCTCGTAGTTCCAGGAATGCTCATAGGGAATCGAGCGCCAGAACAGTTTCTTAAGATCTGCGCGGGTAATCAGCCCGTCGTAGGAAGACTCAAACTTAAAACTCATCGAACCCACTCCCAATCGCAGGATCCTCGGTTACCGCTACGGGCTGCTCCGCCTTTTTCTTCTCGCCCAAAACCGTCATCGCGACGACGATAATCGCGGCAAAGATCGCCACGCCCGTCGTGCTAATGCCAAAGTAGGCAACGAGGAAGAAGCCTGCGAAGAAGAACGGTGCCACGGTCTTGTTCATAATCATCTGAGCCAGCATTGCAAAGCCGAGTGCAGGCAAGAAGGCAGCGGCGACATCCATACCGGTCTGAACGAAATCGGGAATGATGTTGAGCAGGCTGGCGACGGCGTCAGCGCCAAAGAAGAATGCCAGGGGAATGATCAACAGGCCGCACCAGCTCTGCGCGTAACCGGCGATGAGCATGTTGCGCGTGATGGCCTTGGTGTCTCCGTCCTCGACGTTCTTGTCGATACGGTGCACCAGCAGCAGCATGACCGGCTGGCCCAAGGCCGTGTCGAGTGCCAGAACGATCGTGGCGATGGGAATACCCAGGGTCAGTGCCGCCGAGGCGTCCGCGCCGGCCTGCATGGCAAGGGATACGCCCAGGATGGTTCCGGGAATCGTATCGGGCGGGTTATAGGCACCGACCGAGATGGCGCCGACCATAGCAAGCTCCATCGTGGCGCCCATGATCGTGCCGGTCACCACATCGCCCATGACAAGGCCGACCAGAGGTCCGAGCACAATGGGGCGCTGGAGGTAGCTCGTGCCCGTCAGCCACTCGGAATAGCCCAAAAGGGCGATAAGGAAAATCAGGATTGTCTTGATAACCATGACGGCCCCTAACCGATAGCCTTTGCGGCGTCAGTCTTTGCATCCGCCGGAATCATCTGGATGAACAGCTCGTAGCCCTCGCCGAGCAGCTCCTTCACGTACGCCTCGTTCTCCGGCGTAAGGAACACGCTCGTCGAGACCTGGCGGGCATCCTCGCTAAAGGCAACGTTGCCGAGGTTAATCTTCTTGACGCCCATCGCCTTTGCGACGGCACCTGCCTGCTGAATCGTCTCGCAAACAACGAAGAGCTTGTACTTGTCGGTCACACCGCTCTGGAGCGCCTTGACGGCATCCTCGGTGTTTTTAACGACGACCTTGCAGCCCTCCGGCTTTGCAAGGGACAGGGCCTGCAGACGAAGCTTGTCGTTGAGGACCGTATCGCTTACCAGCAGGATGCAGTCGGCACCCAAAGCCGAGGTCCAGCTCACGGCAACCTGGCCGTGAAGCAGTCGATAGTCTACGCGAATCATCTGAATCATGATGTGCTCCTAACGATTAAAACTCATCGAGTTCGGCCTGGCCCAGCAGATCGTTGACGTACTTGACCTTGGTGTCGTCCGCCTCGACGATCTGACGAATGGCCTCGTCGATCGGAGTCGAATCGGACACGAACAGCAGCTGGATCAGAAGCGGCAGGTTCATATTGGTCACCAGGTGCGTGTTGGGACGCGTCTGGACAACCTTGGTGAACTCGTTGTTGACGCTGCCGCCAAACAGGTCGGTGCAAACGACGACCTCATCGTCCGCGGCAAAGCCGTCCAGAATCGCCGCGGCCTCCTTGGCCAGGTCCTCATTTCCGTCGACATACATAGAGAGCGCATGGACGTTTTCGCGCTCGCCGGAGAGCAGGCCGACGCTCTCGACGATTCCAGACGCGAAATGAGCATGGGATGCCACGATAAACTGCCTCATTCGATTCCCCTTTCTAGCGAATTTCGGCATAAAAAAAGCCCGGACGCATGCGCCCGGGCAGGGTGCTTCTTGCTTAGCAGTCGATTAGTAGTCGAACTGGTGATAGTAACGACGATAGTTGAGGTTGTGCTTGGTGACCGTCTCGTAGTAGGCGGCGAGTCGATCGGTGACCAGCGAGGACAGGATCCACGGAGACACGATGACGCGGAACTCGTCGTCAAGGCCCGGGATGGCGAACTCGGCGGTGTCGATGATGTTGATGTCGGTATCGCCGGTCACGCCGCGGTTGAGAAAGGCGCGGACACGCTCGTCGAGCTTACGGTTCTCGTCCTCGCCCATGAACAGGAACACGGGCACGCCCGGTTCCACGAGCTCCAGGGTGCCGTGGAAGAAGTCCGCCGAGGTGATGTAGCGGGTGCGCTTCCACTGCATCTCCTCCAGGATGCACATCGAGAAGAGGATCGTCTCGCCCCAGAGGGCACCGGAGCCGATGAACATGGTGTAGGGCGCGAGGGCGTACTTCTTGGCGAGCTCCTCGGCGCGCGGCTCGAAGCGCTTGCGGATATCGAGCATATCCTTCCAGATGTCCTTGGTCTGCTCGATGAACAGATCGAACTTGGGGAAGCAACCGCGACGGTTGAGGAGGCGCAGGCCGAAGCAGTCGGCGAGGTAGTAGCCCTTCTCGCAGCCACCGGAGCCATGGTCAGAAGCCATAGCGACGCAGTTCTCGGCGCCGACAGCCTGGCCGATGGGGCCCTCGGGCTTGGTCATGGCGTAGACGCGGATGCCCTTTTCCTTCATCTTCTTGACGGCCTCGAGCACCTCGGGGGTGGTGCCGGACTCAGAGGCGGTGAGCACGACGGACTTCTCGGTCATGCGCTTGTGGCCCATAACGTTCCACTCGGCGGCGTGGATCAGGTAGACCTCCAGGTCGCGGTCGCCGAACTTGTTCATGAGGTACTCGAGCTGCATAAACTCGTCCCAGGTGCCGCCCACGCCCATCAGGAAGACGGCGTCGTAGCCCTCGTCGGCGACCTTGTCGGCGAGGGCGGTCATCTTCTTGCCGGTCTCGTAGACGTTCTTGCCGTCCTCGACGTAGCCCTCCTGGCTAAAGTGCATGATCTCGATCTTCTCGGTTTCCTTCATGGTTTGTCCTTTCTGTCCTGCACGCGACTCTATACATCGCGTTTCTTTTCGATACCAATTATAGACATACACCCAACGTGTTTTTAATACCACTTTGTAATCTACGCCAATCCTCGGTGAACGGTCGAAATTCTCGGGCGAGTGGTATTAAATTAGAATTAAATGTATATCTAGCACTCCCGGCGCTTCCCTTGCGTGACAAAGAACAGCGTTCCTACCAGCGCAATGATTGTCGAAGCTCCAAACAGCACCGTCTGAACGCCCAAGGCCTCCGCCAAAAACGGAGCGGCCAGCAACGGTAGCACGCCGGCACTCATCAGACCAAAACGTACAAAGCCCGTGATGCGGCCCAGGTATTTGATGTCCGCGCGCTCCTGAATCAGGATCATCTGGAGCGGCTCCAGGAAACCCCACGCCAAGCCGTTGATCGCCTGGCCGATAATCGCTACCCCCAGCATATCCGTGCCCACGTACACCATGGACCCAATGCCCACCGTCATGAGCGACCCGAGCAACAGGCGCAGGTTGACATGGCGAGCCGAAAGCTTGGTCAGGGCGAAGGCACCCACCGAAGAGGTAAGGCCCACGACCGAGGACAGCCATCCCAGCCAGACGATATCTACATTGAGCACATCGCGATAGAACAGCGACTCCAGCGAATCGAACGCGCCAAACGCAAAGAAGCCCAAAAAGCCCGAGATAAAGATGAGACGCAGATCGTGGTTGCAAAACGTGAGCCGGGCACCCTCGACCATGCCTCCAAAGATGCCGCCCTTCTGCTTCTCCGCCTTTGGGGGAACCACGCTCTCATGGCAGCCCAGAGAAAGCACCGCGGCCACGCCCATCATTGCCGCCATAAGCAGATAGACAGATTGCGTGGCAAAGCAGCTCACGATGGCACCGCCAAGAAGCGGCCCCGCGGTATAGGCGATGTTGCTGTAGAAGACCATCAGGCCGTTCACACGCGTGCGGCCCTCGGTGGTCGACTCAAGATAGCCCGGAAACGCATGCGTGCAGGTGTTGATAAAACCACCGGCAAGTCCCAAAACACATGCGGCAAACACCAGCCCGGGAACGGACAACGGCGCCAGGCCAATACCGAGCGACAGCACCGCCGTGATCACGCATGTCACAAACGACGTGCGGCGCGGGCCAAAGCGGTCGATAACCGAGCCCGACACCATATTGCCCACCGAGGTCGTGAGGTTGCGCACGAGCGTGATGGCGGCGACCAAAAAGGCGGTGCCCGCCAAATCATACGTAGCAGCCCCGATAAGCCCCAAAAAGTACACCGCGTTGTTGGCGCACCACTGCAGGGACTCAATAAGAATCAGCCTGACTTCCGCCGGCGTCAGGCGCATTGCTTCGCGATCCTTCGCGAACATACGAACTCCTTTATACAAAAAGGGATGGAGGGCGCAGGCCTGCTCCATCCCTTTGCAAGGTCGATAAAACGTTGCTGCAGGCTTTACGCCAGCACGCCGAAGAACGCGCCGACGATGCCCACGACCATGGTGGCCACGATCAGCACCATGGGGTTGATCTTCTTGGACAGCAGCCAGTAGTAGAGCCAGAAGGCGATCATGCCGAGCATGCCGGGCATGATGCCGTCCAGGATGTCCTGGAGGGTCTGGGCGTCGTCGCCCGAGCCGATGGCCACCGGGATGCTGGCCCAGAACATGTCCTTGCACATGGCGCCCACGACCATGACGCCCACGATGCCCACGCAGGTCATGACCTTCTGCATGAGGCCGGTCCTCTGGGCCTCGTCCAGGAAGCCCACGCCCAGCTCGTAGCCCTTGACGGCGCCCCAGACGCGCAGCGCGAAGCCGGGGACGTTGTAGATGAGCAGGAAGGCGATGGGGCCGAAGGGGTTGCCGGCCTGGCACAGGCTGATGCCCACCGCGGCGGCGACCACGCGAAGGGTCGACAGGAAGATGGAGTCGCCGATGCCCGACAGCGGGCCCATGAGGGCGGCCTTGACGTCGTTGACGCTCTCCGGCTCGATCTCGCCGCGGGCGACCTTCTCCTCCATGGCCATCGCGATGCCGCCGACGAACGGGGCGAACTGGACGGTGATGTTGAAGAACGCGCAGTGGCGGTGCAGGGCCTCGGCGTAGTCGTCGGGGCGGCCGGCGTAGATCTTCTTGAGCATGTTGGCGACCATCAGGCAGAAGGCGATGTTCATCTGCTTGTAGTAGGTCCAGGAGAACTCCATGCCCAGGGAGCCGACGTTGACGGCGCTCCTGACCAGGTCGGAGCGCGTGATCTTGTTCTCGGGACTAGAAGTCATCGTCCTCATCCCCTTCCGCGGAGAGCTGGGGCTGGGCTCCGCCGAGTCCCAGCAGGTCGAACTTGTCGATGCCGATGATGATGGCGATCAGGGCGACACCGAGGACGGGCACGTTGGCGTAGGAGCACAGCAGGAAGCCCAGGAAGTAGAAGGGCACGAGCTGCTTGGTGAGCACCAGGCGGCCGAGCATGGCGAAGCCCATGGCCGGCAGGATGTTGGCCGCGACGCCGCAACCATCAATGATGAAGGGCGGGATGAAGTCGAGCAGGCCCTGGATGGCATCGGAGCCCAGATAGAAGGCACCGGCGCACAGCAGGAAATACTCTACGCAGCCCCAAAGACCGATGCCCCAGTGCACCGCATAGATGCCTTTGAGGTTGCCCTTGAGGGCATACTTGTCCGCCATATCGACGAACACCGGGAAAACCGCATTCGTAAGATTGCCGATCGTCAGCGAAAGCACCGCGATGGGCATGGCGAGCGCGATGGCCGTCTCTGTACCTTGGCCGAGCTGAATCGCGAAGGCGCAGGCAAGTACACCGCCAACTGTCTCGTTAGGCGGAACGTAGGCGCCGATGGAGATCGAGCCCATGAACAGCAGCTCCAGGCTTGCGCCCACGGCAAGACCGGTCTGCAGATCCCCCAGCACCAGGCCCACGAGCGGGCACAGGACGAGGGGGCGGAACGCGTAGAGGGTGCCGAGCTGGTAGTCGAGGCAGCCAAAGGCTCCGACTAAGCCGACGAGGATTGCTTGGGTAAGCATAGTTCCTCCCAATAAGGATTTCCGAGCCGTCGTCGATCCCGCCGCGCGCGCATCTGATATCAATCCGGGAGCTCGACCACACGGTTCGAAGCGTACCTGGTGTGCTGCTAACACCCATGCCAGGTACAAATGATTTGATACCAATTATAGGTATGCAGGTTCAAACGATTTAATACCACTCGCTCAGCGGGGTGTTTTTCTCCGTAAACGGCGGCTATTGGCCCTCAGGCGCAATCCCTGTTGCGACGATGAACGAGCGCAACGAGAAAACCGTCGCCAAAGGCATCGGAAACCAGGTTGGCAACGATGACCGAGACGATGATCACCGCGCCCAAAAGCTCATTCCAACTAAAGACCTCGCCAAACAAAAGTGCCGACCAGCAGGGCGCGAGCACCACTTCGCTCATGCAGACCAAGTTGGCCGCAAACGCATTGGTGCGCGCGATCCCCTTAGCATACAAAACGCTCGCCAAGCCACTGCAAAACAGACCGTGAACCACCATAAGGCCCCACTCAAAGGGCTTGACCGCACCAAGGCTGCCCGCGAAATAGAAAATCGGCAGCATCGAGATCACGCACGATATAAGCGACGACACCATCGGCGAAGCATCGGGGCGCGCATTCAAGAAGAAGCACAGCCCGAAGGTGGCGCCCGAAATGACCGCAAGCAAGTTACCGAGCATGCCCTGGGCACTCAAATCGCCCAAAAAGAAGAGCCCCATGCCCGCAAAGGCAGCCACCACGGAGAGGATCTTTGCCGTCGAAGGAAACGTGCGCGATGCAAGCGACTGGTACACAATGACAAAGATCATCGAGGTGTACTGCAAGACAATCGCGTTGCCGACCGATGTGAGCTGGTTGGCGAAGTTAAACGTGGTGCCCGTCACAAAATTGCAGACGGCGACGAGAACTATCAGGCGGCTGATGCGCAGCTTTGGCTTGCCCACGAGCAAGATGAAGAGCGCCATAAATATCGACGTGACGGCGCCGATCAAAAGGGCCGATTGCGAGTTAGCGTGAACGAGGATGCCGATAAAGCTCCACAGGAGCGCCGTGCCAAATAGATACATCGCACCGCTCACGCCATTGTCAGGTGGATTGTCGGATCGATTCACGAAGCACCTCCACGTAATAAAAAACGGCGACCGCAGCGGGTCGCCGTTTCCCTTGGGGGCAGATAGATATGGCCGAGCTTACGCCAGCACGCCGAAGAACGCGCCGACGATGCCCACGACCATGGTGGCCACGATCAGCACCATGGGGTTGATCTTCTTGGACAGCAGCCAGTAGTAGAGCCAGAAGGCGATCATGCCGAGCATGCCGGGCATGATGCCGTCCAGGATGTCCTGGAGGGTCTGGGCGTCGTCGCCCGAGCCGATGGCCACCGGGATGCTGGCCCAGAACATGTCCTTGCACATGGCGCCCACGACCATGACGCCCACGATGCCCACGCAGGTCATGACCTTCTGCATGAGGCCGGTCCTCTGGGCCTCGTCCAGGAAGCCCACGCCCAGCTCGTAGCCCTTGACGGCGCCCCAGACGCGCAGCGCGAAGCCGGGGACGTTGTAGATGAGCAGGAAGGCGATGGGGCCGAAGGGGTTGCCGGCCTGGCACAGGCTGATGCCCACCGCGGCGGCGACCACGCGAAGGGTCGACAGGAAGATGGAGTCGCCGATGCCCGACAGCGGGCCCATGAGGGCGGCCTTGACGTCGTTGACGCTCTCCGGCTCGATCTCGCCGCGGGCGACCTTCTCCTCCATGGCCATCGCGATGCCGCCGACGAACGGGGCGAACTGGACGGTGATGTTGAAGAACGCGCAGTGGCGGTGCAGGGCCTCGGCGTAGTCGTCGGGGCGGCCGGCGTAGATCTTCTTGAGCATGTTGGCGACCATCAGGCAGAAGGCGATGTTCATCTGCTTGTAGTAGGTCCAGGAGAACTCCATGCCCAGGGAGCCGACGTTGACGGCGCTCCTGACCAGGTCGGAGCGCGTGATCTTGTTCTCGGGACTAGAAGTCATCGTCCTCATCCCCTTCCGCGGAGAGCTGGGGCTGGGCTCCGCCGAGTCCCAGCAGGTCGAACTTGTCGATGCCGATGATGATGGCGATCAGGGCGACACCGAGGACGGGCACGTTGGCGTAGGAGCACAGCAGGAAGCCCAGGAAGTAGAAGGGCACGAGCTGCTTGGTGAGCACCAGGCGGCCGAGCATGGCGAAGCCCATGGCCGGCAGGATGTTGGCCGCGACGCCAAAGCCGTCAAGGACGAACTCAGGGATGAAGTCGAGCATGCCCTGGATCGCGTCAGCGCCCAGGTAGAACGACAGCGAGCACAGCAGGAACGCCATGAGGACGCCTGTGGAGCCAATCAGGAAGTGCATGGCATAGACGCCCTTGAGGTTGCCCTGGCCGGAGAAGACATCTGCGCGGTCAACCAGAATCGGCAGGGCCGCGTTCAGGATGTTCTTGATGGCAAGGCACAGCGTTGCAATGGGCATGGCGAGTGCGATGGCAGCCTCGGTGCTCTGGCCCAGCTGGATAGCGAAGGCGCAAGCGAGCACGCCGCCGATGGTCTCATCGGGTGGCACGTAGGCGCCGATGGAAATCGAACCCATGAACAGCAGCTCAAGGCTCGCGCCAATCGCGAGACCGGACTGCAGGTCCCCCAGCACCAGGCCCACGAGCGGGCACAGGACGATGGGGCGGAACGCATAGAGCGTACCGAGCTGGTAGTCGAACTTACCAAATGCGGCGATAAGTCCGATGAGGATTGCTTGGGTAAGCATACATCCCCCTTTCCATATAGGACACTACGAAGAGACGAGGCTCTTCGAAATTAACCGCCTAGAGCACGCTGGCGCAGTCAACCTTGGGGTCATCGGCCAGAGGACGAATCTCGACCTCGACGCCACGGTCCAGCATCTCGCGCACATCGGCTTCCTCGGCCGCGGTCAGGAAGATCTGGCGAGAGACCTGACGCGCGTCGGGGCGCTTCTCGTCCTTGGGCTTGGTGTTGCCCAGGTTAATCGATTTAATCTGCGGGCAGCCGTCAACGAGCTGCTTTGCCTCGGCGATGGTGGCGACGCAGATGATCATCTTGTACTTGTCGGTCACGCCCGAGTTAATAGCCTCGATGGCATTCGCCATGTCCTTGATGACGAGCTTGCAACCGGCAGGCTTACCCATCTTGAGCGTGGTCTTCCACACCGGGTCGTTGGCGACCTTGTCGCCCACGCAGAAGATGCAGTTGGAGCCGAGGCCCTGGACCCAAGAGACTGCGACCTGGCCATGAAGCAGACGATGGTCGACGCGAAGTAGCTGAATCATAATGTGACCCCCCAAAGGTCTTGTGCCGTCTTACGGCGTGTCAGTAGGTGCTGCGGATTAGAACTCTTCTTCCTCGTCGTCATCGACCAACAGGTCATTGACGAACTTCACGCGCGTATCGTCCGCAGCGACGATGGCGCGAATCGTCTCCTCAACCGGCGCCGACTCATCGGAGAACAGCAGCTGGATGAGCAGCGGAAGGTTCATGTTGGTGACAAGGTAGGTGCGGGGACGCGTCTGGACGATCTTGGTGAACTCGTTGTTCACACTGCCGCCAAAAAGGTCGGTGCAGACGACGACATCATCGTCGGCAGACATGCCTGCCAGCAGCTTTTGGGCTTCCTCGGCCACGTCCATGCGATCGTCGACGAACATCGAAAGGTCGTGGACGTTGTCGCGAGCGCCCGAGAGCAGCTCAATGCTCTCCTTGATGCCGGTAGCGAAGTGTGCATGGCTGGCAATGATGTACTGTCTCATTCTGCGAATCCTTCCGTGACTGACGCGTCCCCGCGCTTGGCTTTAGTAGTCGAACTGGTGATAGTAGCGACGATACTTGAGGTTGTGCTTGGTGACCGTCTCGTAGTAGCGAGCCAGGCGGTCAGTCACGAGCACCGTCAGGATCCACGGGGAAACGATGACGCGGAAATCGTCGTCAAGGCCCGGGATGGCGAACTCGGCTGTGTCGATGATGTTGATGTCGGTGTCGCCGGTCACGCCACGGGTCAGGAATGCACGAGCACGCTCGTCGAGCTTGCGGCACTCGTCCTCGCCCATGAACAGGAACACGGGCACGCCCGGCTCCACGAGCTCAAGGGTGCCGTGGAAGAAGTCGGCAGAGGTGATGTAGCGGGTGCGCTTCCACTGCATCTCCTCCAGGATGCACATCGAGAAGAGGATCGTCTCGCCCCAGAGGGCACCGGAGCCGATGAACATGGTGTAGGGCGCGAGGGCGTACTTCTTGGCGAGCTCCTCGGCGCGCGGCTCGAAGCGCTTGCGGATATCGAGCATATCCTTCCAGATGTCCTTGGTCTGCTCGATGAACAGATCGAACTTGGGGAAGCAACCGCGACGGTTGAGGAGGCGCAGGCCGAAGCAGTCGGCGAGGTAGTAGCCCTTCTCGCAGCCACCGGAGCCATGGTCAGAAGCCATAGCGACGCAGTTCTCGGCGCCGACAGCCTGGCCGATGGGGCCCTCGGGCTTGGTCATGGCGTAGACGCGCACGCCCATGTCCTTCATCTTCTTGACGGCCTCGAGCACCTCGGGGGTGGTGCCGGACTCGGAGGCGGTGAGCACGACGGACTTGTCGGTCATGCGCTTGTGGCCGGAGACG
This sequence comes from uncultured Collinsella sp., assembly GCA_958415525.1. Taxonomy (GTDB): domain Bacteria; phylum Actinomycetota; class Coriobacteriia; order Coriobacteriales; family Coriobacteriaceae; genus Collinsella. Next base: position 47,311 of record CATYZE010000018.1, read on the forward strand.
TTCCACTCGGCGGCGTGGATCAGGTAGACCTCGAGGTCGCGGTCGCCGAACTTGTTCATGAGATACTCGAGCTGCATGAGCTCATCCCAGGTGCCGCCAACACCCATCAGGAACACGGCGTCGTAGCCCTCGTCGGCGACCTTGTCGGCGAGCGCGGTCATCTTCTTGCCGGTCTCGTAGAGCGCCTTGCCGTCCTCGAGGTAGCCCTCCTGGTCGAAATTCATGATCTCGATCTTCTCGGTTTCCTTCATTTGCTTCTCCTTTCTGGGGATGCCTTAACAATCCCCTATGCCAACGAGCGACAACGCCCGCCTACATTCCGTAACACTCAGCTGCTTTGGCCTTAAGCGTGTTGACCGATTCCTCGTAGCCCTCCGCTTTAACCTCCATTTGCTTGGAGACGGCATCGAGATACGGATGGACGTCCCACGAGTTCAGACGCTCGGTGACCATTGCCGCCATCGTCTGGAAGAACACCAGGTTGGGAATCGCGGCAAGCAGCGGAGCCACCTGCGGCACCGCAATCTCGTGTGCCTTGCCCTTGGGATACATGGTTAGCAGGACGGCCTTTTTCGTTACCCTCGACAGCGCGTCGGCGATATTTGCCAGGCGCTCCGAGCCCTGAGGGTCGTCGACGATAAACACCAGGTAGCCCGGAGTAATCTGCATCTCGGGACCATGGACGAACTCCTCGCCCTCGTGATGCATGGCCGGAATCTTGATAGTCTCACTCAGCTTGAGCGCCGCCTCTTCGGCAACGCCATAGTTGGGACCGTTACCCACAACCATGGCCAGCACGTGCTCCGACAGCTCGAGCAGATGATCTTGGACATAGGTCTCGGCGGTCTTGCACATCGCGGCGTTGGCCTGGATGGCCTCGCGCAGATCGTCAAGGCGCTGGGTGACGCCATCGGCGTCAATCGTCCCGCGTGCCTGAGCACCGTAAATGCCAAAGAGCACCAGGTACTCGATGAGCGTTTGGACGCCCAAGGTCACAAAGTCCACCGACTCGACGCCCACGCCGTAGTCGAGAACGATATCGGCATGATCCTTAATGGGAGCCTCGACGTTTGCCGTGAGCGCAACTGCTGCCATGTCATGCGCTCGCATAAAATCGAGCGCCGCAATCGTGTTAGTCGAATAGCCGCTCTGAGAAATAGCGATGTTGAGCGCATTATGCGGATAGGCATGCTCAAAGTCGACAAAAGCCTCAGGCGTCACGACGGACACCTGCATCTGCAGTGCGTCCTGCAGGTAATCGCGGGCGCAATCGGCGGCGTGGCGGGACGAACCCGAGGCAACGATACGCAGCGCGCCAAAGGATGCGGACTGGAAAATATCGACGAGCTGGCGTACAAGCTCGGACGAACGCTCGAGGTTCTCGCCCATACGCACATGGGCAAGCTGAACGTAATCGAGCATTTTCATCGTCTCACCTCGTAATAAATTATTAGTATTTGATACCAATCACAGTTACAGGTTACGGCTTTTTGATACCTATTTGCCGACTAATCTTTCCCCATCGGCGAACGGTCGATTTTGAACCATGTAAGGTTGTATATACAGCCTGCTTAACGATTCGAAATCAGTCGGCTTTTTCTGCCCGTTATGCAAAGACACCAGCTAGTACGTATAGGTATATCCACCCGCATCGCCGCGGTTGAACGACTTGACGTACTCGATCGCCTGACCGCTCGCGTCATAGCTCACGCATTCCAGCGTCAAGGCAAGATCGCCTTGCTCCAGGCCAAGCAGACCGGCGTCTCGCGCGCCCAGCGCTTCGATATTGAGCTTTTCCTGCGCCATGACCGGCTTTCGACCCAGCATCTCATAGGTCTCGTACAGACTGAAGACCGACACATCGATCTCTTCGATGGTTGGGAACAGCAGACAGGGGATAAGCGCCATCTCGATCGATACGGGGTCGCCGTTTACACAGTTAAGACGTCGAATGGAATAGAGCAGGTCATCCTCGGCAATGCCAAACAAATCGGCATAGTACGGTCCGGCGTAGCGCTTGGAGCGCGCGAGGATACGGACGGACGGCTCGCCTCCCGAGGCGCGGACCGATTCACGGAAGCCGCCCGTACGCTCAAAAATAGCAGGCACTTTCTGCGCCACGAAGGCGCCCTTTCCGCGAACACGGCGAATCTGGCCGCGACGAACCAGCTCGTCGACGGCGCTTCGGATGGTCAGGCGCGTCGTGCCAAACTCCTCAGCGAGCTCGTTCTCGGACGGAATCATCGAGCCCGTGGGATATATGCCGCGCTCGATACGCTCCTCGATACGGCGGCGTATGCGCATATAGACCGGGGTGGTCTCTACTGTTTCAGCCATTGTTCACCTGCCACGCTCTTCATGCCGTTCTTTTCGCCGTTATCGGCAAAGCGGAACTTCGTGGGCAGAATCACCGATTTGCAATGCTCCACAAAGCGCATGTCTTTATCAAACTCAATCGTGCTCTCATAGAATACCGGCGTTCCCTCTTCTTGCTGGAGAAGCTCGGCCTCCTCGGCGTTCAGGCGCGAGATTGAGATGTGCTCGCGTCCATGCTCAACACGCACGCCGCCTTCTTTGAGCAAGACGTCGTAGAGGCTCTCGTGCTCAAAATCATGGTCGGGAAGCGACGGGCAAAGAGACAGGTTGACATGGGCTGTTTCGATTGAAGCCGGCTCGCCCTCAATAAGACGGACGCGCTGCATGCGGAGCAAGGGAGCGCCTGCGGCAACCCCAAGCTTGTCGGCAAGCGCCTCATCTGCCTCGACCGTCTCGGTGGAAACCAAACGCGAAGAGGGGTGCAGGCCGGCAGTCCGCACGGCATCGGAGAAATTATACGTTTCCTGGAAGATATTCAGCGGTTTGGGAGGACACACATACGTGCCCGATCCGCGGCGGCTCTCGAGCGTTCCGCACGAAATGAGCCGCGTGATGCCAGCACGTAACGCCGTACGCGAAACGCCAATAACCTCGCACAGCACACGCTCGGCCGGCAGGCGGTCGCCGCCGGTAAGCTGATGGTGCTGGATGTACCAAAGAATTCCCTCAACAGCACGATCTTTGGGGGGAATTGCATAAGATTCGCCTGCCATTGCACAGACTCCTCATTCAGAAACGTATGTCGCCAGAATTAGGCCAGCCCTCCCATGGCATCAAACTCGGCCTTGATCTTCTCGGCGACATTCCGATACGACTTATATAGGCTTGAATCGCGTTTGACTTCGTCGGTCATAACGGGAATCTCTAATTTAGAAACCTCGTCTTTTCCCGTCTGGACCGCCACAACAACACCCATACCAAGACACATATTACGCTTTGCCGCATTTATTTTTGCCGCCTTGGCAGGATTTGCCAGAATACGCTGGGCAAATTCCTGTTTTGAAGGCGTCTCGTCGGCCTCCGGATCGCCAGCCTCGGCCACCTCGCACTGCAGCACGTCCGCATAGTCAAAGATCTTTGGCTGCGCACCACGCTGATGCACAGCCCACTTGCGGCGCGTAGCATCCTGGTAGATAGCCGGTAAAAACGTAAACCGCGGCGGGTCCAAAATCGTATCCGTGATGGTAAACACACCAGGGTCAAAGGCATCCTGCGGGTTTTTCTTCTTGAACAGCCCCATATCAGCCTCCCGTACTAGCATTAAACAACTCAAGCCGAATATAGCACCAATTTCAAGCTAGCGCTTTACCATATCGGTGCGTGGCGTCTATGGCTCGCTCAGCGGGGCAATACGGGCGAGGGCCGGGGGGTCATAAATTTTTTT
>CATYZE010000019.1 GCA_958415525.1 uncultured Collinsella sp.
ATGATGATCTCGTTGCCCTGCTCGATGAGGCCGAGGAGAGCGTGGGCGGTGTTGCCCACGGCCTCGATCTGCTCGACGGGGTTGTTGCCGAGGGCGTTGCCGCCGAGGGCGACGACAATACGATCGGGCTTGCCAAGAGGCTTAGACATTGCTGGAATCCTTTCTGTAAAAGGCCTACAACCCATTAATAACCCGCGTCCGTGCGATACGCGAGTTTATTAAGGTTTATATTCTCTTTATCGCTCATTTTATTCATTTTGAAAATAGTTGAACGGTGAACGGTCGTTTTTATCCGCTCAGCGTACAGAACCCCAGCTCAGACACGTTTACGCCATTTACGTGCGACTTTATTTAAATAGAGCGGGGATTAGGCGGGATTATGCAAACTATATCTTTGCTAAACACAAAACGGACAGCGCAAAATCTTACTCGCACTATACGAGATTCTATGCACTTATACGACGAGTATGCACCTCTGCAAAAACATGGGGCTTTTCATCCAGCAATAGGAATAATCAATCGCGGCCCACCCTTCGGCAAGCGACTGAGAGCAAACTGCATTTTGACCAAGCGGGTTTGATCAAGCGTCCAAAAACAAAACTGGGATATTGCTTCCATGCCTACGGCATGATACTTTAGCCGAGTACAGCACGGGCTGGGGCGACAGGTATCTGTCGTGAAGTTTGGGTTCGGCGACCCCGTGGCTGTCTTCTCCCTTATCCGCCAGCGAGCCCCTTGAGCGACGGATTGAGGAGGTCCTTACCATGACAAAAATGCTCAAGATTACGCTGAATGACGAGACGTTTCTCGCCGACATGCTCTGGGACGAAGCGCCCGAGACATGCAGGCTGTTCGAATCGTCCTGTCCGGTCGAGTCGCGCATCTTCTCGGCCAAGATCTGCGATACCGAGGTGACTTACCCCGTATCGGGCCCCATCGCCAACTACGAGCACATCGAGAATCCCGTCTTTAACGAGCCGGCGGGTGCGGTGAGCTGGTACGGCGGCTGGTCTTCGATCTGCATCTTCTTTGATATTTGCGAGCCCTTTGGCACCTGCAACATGTTTGCCCGTATCTGCGAGGCCGATCGCGAGCGCTTCGCCGCCGCTTGCCGCAATGTCTGGGACAACCAGGGCATGTACATCAAAAACGAAATCGTTGAGATCGAAGCGGAGGCCTAAAGATGACGAATATCGACACCCTGCTTGCACTCGATCTTGCGGAGTACACCGCCTCGCTTGAGGCCCTTGCCGACCAAATGATGCTCGAGGAACCACGCGATATCGACTATATGCGTCGCCGCAAGCTCGACACCGGCCGCGAGTTCGCAGTATGGAACTTTACCGTCGGCTACTGCATGAACGCCACCGACGTCCTCTCGCTCCTGCGCGCCCAGGCGACCGAGGACGTCAACGGCGACACCGCCGACTTGGCAACCCTCAGCAACAGTGCCGCACGCCTGTGTGACTGGTTCTCGGGCGCCTTCGACGTCACTGGCAAGATGGACGATACGACCGCCATCCTCGCCCACAGCCGCGACCTCTACGCCCAGGTCGAGAACCACGAGCAGTTTGCCGCCCTCACCCGCGCCACCGAGCGCTATCTGGTCCAGCTGCAATTTTGGGTCGATCGCCAGATTCCCTGGCCGGCCATCAGCGACCTGATCCACGGCCACCGCCTACGCACCGAAACCGGCGAGACAAGGTAAGCCGAACTAGCAACACCAACAACACCCCATCGCGGGACCCAAAGTAGCAAATAGAGGGCTGGAGACGCATACAGCAGCGACCCCAGCCCTTTCGCAAAGTGACGCGCCTTTCGCGGCATAGCCGCGAAACAGCAAGGGCTGGATTGCGGACTCAGATAGCCTAGAGAGATATGGGTGCAAACGAGAAATCGTTGTCGGGGTCATCCTTTTCTATAAACTCATCGAGACAGAATGTCATATAGATAGGGACGTACAGGATCTTGCCCTCTTTGCCGAGATTCTCGTGGCTTAGCACAACAGCCTCGGGAATTTTGTACTCGTCTACACTCATTAGGCGATCGAGAGCCGCATGCGCTCGAACTTTCTTGCCCGATTTGACCTCGATCGGGACAACATGCCCGCGGGCGCCTTCGATCACAAAGTCAACTTCACCGACCTCACGCGTCTGGTAGTACCATGCATCAGCCCCAAGGGCGACAAGCTCCTGAGCGACCACGTTCTCGTAGAGACCGCCGAGGTTGGGAGTTTTCATATCAAGATAGACAGCTCGTGCCGTGCTGCCGGGATACCGCGATGCGAGCATACCCGTATCGGACTCGTACAGCTTGAAGGCTGTCGCCTTCTCCGTCCTCTTGAGGGGGCTCCGAGGCTCCGTTACCTGGGCGACCATCAATCCAACGCCCGCGCTCACCAGCCATAGGAAATCCTGCTCATATTTTTTAAGACGCGCTCCCTCGCCCAGAGACGAAACAACAAAGCGATGGGACTCCGCTTCAAGCTGAACGGGAATTTGTTCGAAAATCGAGCGAACGTTAAACGCTCGAGTCGATGCATATTTAGAGATATCGCTTTTGTACTGATCGACCAGCTGAATTTGAAGCTCACGCGTTCTCACGAGCGAATAACCCGAATCGATATAGTTCTGAACGACCTCCGGCATGCCACCGCAAACGATATAAGCTCTATAGTTTTTGAGCATTGCCTCATGAATGTAGTTTTCGACGGGACGTCTCTCGACAAGGCAGTTGCGAATGTCTGCAAGCACATTCTCGCTGACGCCATTTGCCCAACAAAACTCTTCAAAATCCATCGGTCGCATAACAACGTGCTCGACATACCCCACCGGAAAAGAAGATATCCCCTTAAACTCGGTCCCAAGCATAGACCCCGAGAATACATAGCTAAAGCGCCCGTCTTCGACCAACGCCTTTATAAGTGTGACAATCTGCGGATACTCCTGAATCTCATCGACAAAGACAAGCGTATCCCCCTCAACAAGCGGCGCGTCCGCAAGAAGGGCTACACGGTTGATAAAGTCAACGGCGTTCTTAGCGTCAATTAGCACATCCCTTGCCTCGGCATCGAGTAGCAAATTGACCTCAAAATACGAAGCGTAGTTGCCTTTTCCAAACGCGCGAATCGCATAACTCTTGCCAATTTGACGCACACCGGTAACAAGCAATGCCTTATGAGAGTTATTTTTCCAGTTCAAAAGCCTATCAGTAACCTTGCGGCGTAGCATTAAAACCCCTAAATGACAAAAATTGGCAGATAGAATTACTAGTAATAGTACAAAAATTGGCAGATAGTAATGACCTAAATAGTACAAAAATTGGCAAATAGCGAGTTTCACTGAGGTCTCAAAGCCACCGAAACAGTAAGAGCATAGAGGGCAGCAACGACCAAGTCCCCCCTCCACGCCCAAAGAGGCGCGAGGTTTCGCGGCAAAGCCGCGAAACAGCGACCGGGACACGTATCCCCACCAACCACGTCCTTCATCCGCCCACACAATCCGAGGACGTAGTCGTAGCAGGATCTGAGGGCTAACCTTCGCGGACACTCCGCAGGACGAAAGAACCCCCGCCGCACGTAGTGCGCAGCGGGGGTTCTTTCATGTCCGAGGACGTCCGCGAAGGTTAGCCCTCAGATCCTGCGGTGGGAGACCTAGGCCTCGTTGTACACCGTCTTGAGCTTCAGCAGGTGCTGATAGCGGTCCATAGCGGCCTGCTCGTTCTCCTTGAAGAGCTCCTCGGCGCGCTCGGGGAAGGAACGCGTCAGCGAAGCGTAACGGGCCTCGTTCATCAGGAACTCCTGATAACCGCCCGCGGGCTCCTTGGAATCGAGCGAGAACTTCTTGCCGGCAGCAGCCTCGGGGTTGAAGCGGAAGAGGTTCCAGTAGCCGCACTCGACAGCCTTCTTCATCTCGGCCTGGCAGTTCTGCATGCCGCCCTTCTTGATGGAGTGCATCTCGCAGGGGCTGTAGCCGATGATGAGGGACGGGCCGTCGTAGGCCTCGGCCTCGTGGATGGCCTTGAGGGTCTGAGCCGGGTTGGCGCCCATGGCGACCTGCGCCACGTAGACGTAGCCGTAGCTCATGGCAATCTCGGCCAGAGACTTCTTCTTGGTCACCTTACCGGCAGCGGCGAACTGAGCGACCTGGCCCAGGTTCGAGGCCTTGGAGGCCTGACCGCCGGTGTTGGAGTACACCTCGGTGTCGAAGACGAAGACGTTGACGTTGTGGCCGGAAGCCAGAACGTGGTCCAGGCCACCGAAGCCGATGTCGTAGGCCCAGCCGTCGCCGCCGAAGATCCAGAAGGACTTCTTGGTGAGGTAAGCCTTGTCGGCGAGAATTGCCTTGGAAGCGTCGCAGCCGCACTTCTCGAGCTCGGCAACGTAGGCGGCGGCAGCGGTCTTGGAGGCCTCGGCGTCGTTGACGGAGTCGATCCAAGCCTGGCCGGCGGCCTTGAGCTCATCGGACGGACCATCGGCAGCGATGATGTCCTGGGTAGCGGCGATCAGCTTGTGCTGAACGGCCTCGTAGCCCACGGCCATGCCCAGACCGTGCTCGGCGTTGTCCTCGAACAGGGAGTTGTTCCACGCCGGGCCGTGACCGTCCTTGTCCTTGCAGTAAGGAGCGGTGGCAGCGGGGTTGCCCCAAATGGAGGAGCAGCCGGTGGCGTTGGAGATGAACATGCGGTCACCGGCGACCTGGGTCACCAGACGTGCGTAGGCGGTCTCGGCGCAGCCGGCGCAGGAGCCAGAGAACTCCAGGTAGGGCTGCTTAAACTGGCTGCCCTTGACGTTGGCCGCGATGAGCTCCTTCTTCTCGGAGACGTTCTCGACCATGTAGTCCCAAACGGGCTGCTGGTCCATCTCCTGCTCGGTGGGAACCATCTCGAGGGCGCCCTTGGGGCAGACCTTGACGCAGTTGGTGCAGCCCATGCAGTCGAGCGGGGACACAGCCATGGTGAACTTCATGCCCTTGGCCTTGGGGCCCATGGCGTCGAGCGTGCGGGTAGCCTCGGGCGCGGCGGCAGCCTCGTCCTCGGTCATCGCGAACGGACGGATGGTGGCATGCGGGCACACGTAAGCGCACTGGTTGCACTGGATACACTTAGTCTCGTCCCAGTGGGGAACGACGACGGCGACGCCGCGCTTCTCATATGCGGAGGCGCCCAGCTCAAACTGGCCGTCGGCGCAATCGACGAAGGCGGAAACGGGCAGGCTGTCGCCATCCATGCGATCGATGGGCTCGAGCAGGTTCTTGACCTGCTGGGCGATGGCAGACTTGGTCTCCTCGGAGAGCTCGACAGGGGCGGCATCCTCGGCGGTTGCCCAGTCGGCCGGAACCTCGAACTTACGGAAGGCGGTAGCGCCGGCATCGATGGCCTTGTGGTTGGCGTCGACGATGGCCTGACCCTTCTTCATGTAGGACTTGGTAGCCGCGTCCTTCATGTACTGTAGGGCGTCCTCGGCGGGCAGGACCTTGGCCAGCGCGAAGAAGGCGGACTGGAGCACCGTGTTGGTGCGCTTGCCCATGCCGACCTTGGCGGCCAGGTCGATAGCGTCGATCAGGTAGACGTTGACGTTGTTGTTCGCGATGTAGCGCTTGGCCACGGCGGGCATGTGCTCGGCGAACTCCTCGTCGCTCCACTGGCAGTTGACCAGGAAGGTGCCGCCCGGCTTGACGTCGCGGACCATCTTGAAGCCCTTGACGATGTAGCTGGGGTTGTGGCAGGCGACGAAGTCGGCCTTGGTCACGTAGTACGGCGAGCGGATCGGGGAATCACCAAAGCGCAGGTGCGAAACGGTGACGCCGCCGGTCTTCTTGGAGTCGTACTGGAAGTAGGCCTGGACGTACTTGTCGGTGTGGTCGCCGATGATCTTGATCGAGTTCTTGTTGGCGCCGACGGTACCGTCGCCACCCAGACCCCAGAACTTGCACTCGATGGTGCCGGGGGCTGCGGTGTTGGGCGCATCCTCGGCCTCGGGCAGGCTCAGGTTGGTCACGTCATCGACAATGCCGATGGTGAACTCGCGCTTGGGCTCGTCCTTCTTGAGCTCCTCGAAGACAGCGAACGCGGACGCGGGAGGCGTGTCCTTGCTGCCCAGGCCATAACGGCCGCCGACGACCTTGATGCCCGTCTTGCCGGCCTCGTAGAGAGCGGAGACGACGTCCTGGTAGAGCGGCTCGCCGATGGAACCCGGCTCCTTGGTACGGTCCATGACGGCGATCTTCTGGACGGTCTCGGGGAGAACGTCGACGAAGTGCTTGATGGAGAACGGACGGAACAGACGAACCTTGACCAGGCCGACCTTCTCGCCGTGAGCGTTGAGGTAGTCGATGACTTCCTCGAGCACGTCGCAGAAGGAGCCCATGCACACGACGACGCGGTCGGCATCGGGAGCGCCGTAGTAGTTGAACAGGCCGTAATCGGTGCCGAGCTTCTCGTTGATCTTCTTCATGTAGCCCTCGACGACGGCAGGGAGCTCGTCGTAGACCTTATTGCAGGCCTCGCGGTTCTGGAAGAAGATGTCGCCGTTCTCATGGCTGCCGCGGGTGTGCGGGTGCTCAGGGTTGAGCGCGTGGTCGCGGAAAGCCTGAACGGCGTCCATGTCGCACATCTCAGCCAGATCCTTGTAGTCCCACATGGCGACCTTCTGGATCTCGTGGCTGGTGCGGAAGCCGTCGAAGAAGTTAAGGAACGGGGTCTTACCCTCGATGGCGGCAAGGTGAGCCACCGGCGAGAGGTCCATGACCTCCTGGACGTTGCCCTCGGCGAGCATGGCGAAGCCGGTCTGACGACAGGCCATGACGTCGGAGTGATCGCCAAAAATGTTCAGGGCGTGGGAAGCGACGCAACGCGCGGAGACGTGGAAGACGCCCGGGAGCTGCTCGCCCGCGATCTTGTACATGTTCGGGATCATCAGGAGCAGACCCTGAGAAGCCGTGTAGGTGGTGGTCAGAGCACCGGCGCCCAGCGAACCGTGAACGGTACCGGCTGCACCTGCCTCGGACTCCATCTCGACGACCTTGACCGGGGTGCCGAAGATGTTCTTGCGACCCTGGGCCGCCCACTGGTCGACATGGTCGGCCATCGGGCTGGACGGCGTAATGGGATAGATTCCCGCTACCTCGGTGTACGCATACGAAACATATGCGGCCGCCTCGTTGCCGTCCATAGACTTAAACTTACGCGCCATATACCCCTCTCCTCTCATATAGGTATACAGGCCCCGGCGATCGCCGGGATGTTGGCGTGATGGGATTTACGCTGTTGCTTCCAATCATCTGGCAGGCAGGCTCAGCAGCAGGTACATGGCGTGGAGAGAAGACATGCCGAGGCGAGGGGCAGTTGATGCGCCCCACAGACCCGACCGCCCGTCTTGCACATGACCGAGCGCCGCAAAGGCCGCATGCCGGATGCTCCCGGGCACGCCCCGGCGATGGGAAGCGCCCGCAACGGAAATCCGCATGCGGGTTTATTGTACCCCGCCTTCAAGTGTAATTTCGGCAAATATAGGCGGGCGGTAAAGGTTTACCTTGGGTGACTGCCAAGGGCCAAAATGGTCCCTCCACCCCCAGGCGACCGGCTCTGGCGCGCCAAGGAGTGTCCCCAGCCGGCAGAAAAGGAACGTCCCTATCTGCCGGCTAGAGAGCACCGAAGAGGATGGCGTAGGTAGTGGATTCGCCGAGCTTGAGCTCGTCGCCGGGATTGAGTTGGGCGGAACGGCCGGGCTCGACCTGAATGCAGACGCGCGTGGCCCCGTTTACCACCACGGTTCCGTTGGTGGACGACAAGTCCTCGACGTGCCAGATATTTTGAGCATCGCACCAGATATGGGCATGGCGGGCCGAGACATCGTCGCCGACGTCGGTAATATCGCCCTCACCAGTGGCCAGCGCGCCAATCTCAACACCCTGCTCACTCGGCTGAATCCAGCGCGGGGCGCTCACGACAAAACTGTTTTGTACGCGCAGCAAGCCCAAGGGGTGCGCCGGGGCAGGCTCGCGTTCGCCCGCGGTCATCGACATGCCAAGCGAACGCGGCGTGGATGTGCCTCCGCCACAGGTCGCGTGCGCGTAGTCGATGGCATAGTTCACCGAGGACCGCACATCCGCCGAACAACCGACGGCGACAAACAGCACCAGCACGGCCTCGGCGCGCTCGGCGGGCATGAGTTCCGCCGCCTGGGACAGGCGATCGAGCGCGTTGCGATAGAGATTCGTGTCCTGGTGGCACTCTTCGAGCGCGCGTACCATCGGTTCACCTGCAGGACCGCACACCATATTGATCACAGCCGTGGAGTCCATGGGATTTCGCTGGCGCAGGGCCAGTTGCGACATAATACGCGCAGCCGAGGTACCGTATTCGGCAAAGTAGCGCTGCTGAAGCGTGCCGACCGGCGCGCGAACGATAAAGCGGGAAACCCAAGAGCGATCAGCGGCCCGGCTCTGCGGGCTGCGGCCGTCGGCGAGCGGACGGGACGAAAGCACCAAGCCGCACAGCTCGATATGGCTCAGATGCGCCGCGCGCTTAAAGATGTCAAACATGGCCCCGCATGGGGTGAGCTCAACTTGAGATGCCATGACCTAGGCCTCCTTGGTCGTAGAAATAGAATCGGACGATACTTCGACAGGTCCGCCAAAAGTACGGGCAGCTGCGGCTCCGCCGGCAAGCGGAGTCGCCATCTGGGCTTTTGTGCGTCGCGGTGCCGAAACGGGAAGTTCAAAGGCAAAGCCCATCGCAAGCAAAAACCACGTAAGCGTATAGGTTGCAACCAGAGCGGCAACAAGGCCGCCCATCACGGCGCGTTGGGAAAATACGCTACATGCAGCCACAACCAGCACCGGAGCCTCGCAGGCAGAAAGCGCAAGCACACCCTGCAGGAACCCCGAGCGCCGATCGCGCGCAAGTGCCCCCGCGGCAACGCCGGCTATGCCTGGTAGCGCCAACGCCAGTGCGGCAATAATACCCGGTAGCGACCCAGACCACACAAGCGATCCCAAAGTCGCCGTCACGCGAGCGCCCGACGCCAGCAGCGCGGCCGAAACCACGACCACAGCCCAAACCACGCCACAGACGACCGCCGCGCCGACCATCAGCGCGCGACGAACCGCGCGGCCGGACGCATCCATGGGGCACGGCGTGAGCGGCTCGCCGCGGAGCGAACGACCGACATTTTGCGCATAGTGGTCACAAAACGCCGAGAGCGCCGCCTCGACCGCCACCGGCTCGGGACGATCTTTTTGATGACTGGACAGACAGGCCATCACCACGTCGAACAGCTGGGCATCGACAAACGCCAGCGCATCGCGTAGCTCCTCGGAATCCGGCTCAAGCCCCAGCTGCTGGGCCTGCTCAGCCGCGGCGAGCGCCACATCGGGCTCACGACGAAGCAGCTGAGTCAAATCGCAACCGGGCGCATGGGCACCAATGGGATAGTCGGGCAGCGTGTCCATCTTGAGACGGTAGGGGCTGGCGATGTCGCGCGTCTTTTTGCGCGAACCCGAGGTGCCCGAAGTGCTCGGCGCGGCTTCGTATGGCGCGACGCCGGCAATGAGCTCGTAAACCGTGCTTGCCGCGGCATAGACGTCGATCGCCGGCGACATACGCAAAGCGCGCAGGTCGGGAATATCGTCGGTGAGCATCTCGGGCGGAGCGTAGGCAACCGTCGCGCGACGCAGCGTGGCATAGCGCTCGGTAAAGGATGCCTTGCCGCCGGTACCGGCCACGGTCGACGCAGGCTCGAGCGCCAGCGACGAGCCAAAGTCGATCAGGCACAGGTCAAAGGTGCCCTCGGCAAGCTGCCGGTCAAGCGGTAGACGCGCCGTACGCACCATAATATTAGCGGGCGAGATATCGCGATGGACAAAGCCCTCGCCCACCAGGCTCATACGGCAGAGCAGATCGAACAGGTCGCGCCCCAAGCGCGCCGCCACAAGCGGCGATAGGCGGCCGGCATCGTCCACGGCAAAGCGCGAGCGCAAGCGGGCAAGCGTCTCGCCCTCGACCCATTCCATGACAATTGCAGGCACACCGTCAACCTCGCCCCAGCCATAGAGGCGGGGAAAGCCCTTAAGGCCCGAAAGGGCGCGATGGCATTCATATTCCTCGCGAAATGCCGCTTTGAACTTGGCGACCAGCGCCTCATGGGCGGCATCGTCGTCAAACTCATCGCGCGTCGGCAAGATGAGCTGTTTGAGTGCTACGGCCTCGCCTTGGGCGTTGACGGCACGCGTCACGCGGCCGATACCGCCACGGCGCATGGTGGCATCGTCGGCAAACAGTATCGTAAAACGACGCAGATAGGCAGGCAGTTCGTCCTGACCGAGCGCAATGGCCGGCTCAAACCCGTCGACACGCGCCAGGCGCAGGCCGACCATGGGATCGCGACCGAGCGATTGTGGTGTGGTGGATGCAAGATCGGTCATCATAGGGCAAGCGCCACCACGTTATTGTTGAAGTTACCGAGCGCGACGTCATCATCGCCGTAATGGCCGACCCATTGACATAGGTTGGTGTAACAGCCCCACAGATTGGCATACTGCTGATACCACTTTGACCGGGGCGAGAATGTCTGACGACCGAACTCGGCTCGAATGACAAACATCTCCCCGACCAGGCTGTCGCACGGCCTGGGATCTCCCGTAGAGTTATAGGTCGAAACCACGTCATTGGCACGAGAAACATAGCCGTCGAGCATGTTGTACTTGGTCACAAGCCAACTCTGAATGCTCTCTTCCTCAGCAGCGGAAAGGCCACCGGAGTTTGCATCGTTGTCAGTGTTGCCGCCCGTCGAGCCGCCGTTTCCAGACCCTCCGGCAGAGGAACCCGACCCAGAGCCGCCGCCCGAACTCGACGAATCCAAGCCGGAGCCAGAAGTATCCGAGCTACCGGGCTTTCCGGACTGCTGGGCGTCCTGCTCCTTCTGCTGCTCGACCTTATTCACCGTTGCCGCCACGCTATTGTTGGACAACCGATCGATGATCTTGGTGTTGGTGAGCACGATGGTTTTGCCATTGGCAAGCGTGACTTCGTTGTCCGGGGCCTCGGCGCCGTCCGCGTCGTCGGTGCCAAACACAATATGCGCGACCACACTTGCCCAAGCATATCCAGTCGTGGTGCCCAGGTCACTTTTGACCTCATGCCCCACGCGCGGTTCGCGTGCGGCATGTGCCTGCATCATGGACGGCACGGTCATGCCATAGGCAGAAACGCCAGCTATGACCAGCACCAGCGAGCACGACAGCAGCGCGTACGCCCGAGGCGCCAAGCCCAGTCGGCGTCGCATGCGCACCGCGGCGCCGCGCTTTGTCTGAGTGCCACCGGGCCGCATGCGTTCTCCTCCAACAAAAACACGCCGCTCGGGAGCGGCGCATTCATTCGAATCCATATTTGAGTGTATCAGCGAACCCAAAAGGTTGCGCAACGAATGGGCAAATTAAGGATGCGAGTGGAAGCATCCATGCGATAAGCGGATACAAAGCATCTTTGTTGCACAACAAACTTACAGTCGCACGGGGAAATTATGACTACCCCGTGCGTCGCGAGGAAAACATACGGCAGGAGCAGGCTCGCCACCTAAATCGTGCGACGGGCCTCGATGGCGCGCCCGAGCGTAAGCTCGTCGGCATACTCCAGGTCGCCGCCCACGGGCAGACCACTCGCCAGACGCGACACCTCGACGCCCAGCGGCTTGATAGTGCGGGCCAGGTAGCTCGCCGTGGTCTCGCCCTCAATATTGGGGTTGGTGGCGATGATGACCTCGTGGATGTCCTCGTGACCCAAGCGTGCCAGCAGCTCGCGAATGTGCAGCTGCTCGGGGCCAATCTTGTCCATGGGGCTGATCACGCCGCCCAGCACATGGTACAGGCCATGGTAGCTGCCCGTGCGCTCGATCGCCTGGACGTCGCGCGGCTCGCCCACCACGCAAATGCGAGTGGTGTCGCGCATCGAATCCTGGCAGATGGAGCACTCGTCGGCCGTGGCGTAGTTAAAGCAGCGGCTGCAAAAGTGAACCTCCTGCTTAACCTCCAGGATGGCCTCGGCCAGGCGGCGCGCCTCCTCGGCGTCAGCCTCCAACAGGTAATAGGCGATGCGCTGAGCTGACTTGGGACCAATGCCCGGCAGGCGGCCCAGCTCATCGAGCAGTTTTTGCAGACTGTGATTCGCACTCATATATATGCGTGTCTTAGAACGGCATGCCCGGGATGTTGAGGCCGCCGGTGATGGCGCCCATCTGCTTGTTGGCGAGCTCGTTGACGCCGCGGACGGCCTCGTTGACGGCAGCCATGATCATGTCCTGCAGCATATCGACGTCCTCGGGATCGAGGGCATCGGGGTCGATGGTAAGGTTGACGAGCTCCATCTCGCCGTTAACGGTCACCTTGACCATACCGCCGCCGGCAGAGGCGTCGACGGTCTGGGACTTGAGGTTCTCCTGCGCGGCGGCAAGCTGCTCCTGCATCTTGCGAGCCTGCTTCATCATCTGCTGCATGTTCATACCGGCCATGATGGCTCCTTTACGTGCGGCCGCACGCCGAGCTGCAAGGGCAGCCGGAGCGCGGCAGGACTTTCAAACTCAAAAATCGTACCACGGCGCGGGGCAAGCAAGCGGGGCGGACACGCTACCTCAGTCGATATACATGTCCTGGAGTGCAAACCGCACCCAAAGATTATGCGAAGTTGAATAATTCGCATCTGCATAATATTGAAAGCTAAATCTTGTAGAGCCGGAATCCGACATTTTCTGCATCCAGCTAGATAACAAAATGCCGAACCGCTGCTCGAGGCGGCGCTCATGATGGCAGGGTATAATTTGATTGTCACAGACAGCAATTTGGAGGTGCCCCCATGAATGCCCCCGACGCGCTCCAAAACATCCGCTCAAAACACCCCGTTGCATATGTGGTTCTCTATCTCTTTGTCGGCTGGGCATTACTGGTTGTCATCACCCATGCTATAGCCTTTGGAGCAGAACTGCTGATAGCCAGCTCGGACCAGCCCGTCGTCAAATGGGAAGCGACCGATGAGTGCACCGACGGGACCCGGACCGTTTACTACAACAGCCCGTCCCTTTACCAAGAGCTCAAGGTCAAGATAAAGGACTCCAAGATTGTCGGTGCCGAACCAGGCGCTTTCTTGACAATCGGAGCAACCCTCGACGCCGAGCAAGTCGAGTACACGGACAGCCGCGCGACGTATCGTGTCGACCTCAGCACCCTGGGCCGACCGTCACGTACCTGTCTGCTCGAATGCGACATACGCGGCACCACACTACACATGTCCGAAATACAAATGCGCCCGGACAAAAGAAAGTGATGTACGGCCCGAGTCGAAACAGGCTAGGCATAGACTCGTCCGCCTTCGTAGGCAAAACGCAGGATGAGCGGGGCATTGTTACGCACGAAATCATCGAGTTCTTTGAGGTCTGCTTCGCTAAAGCCCTCGTGTGACACCCAATTGAATGCCGGCAAGATACACTCCGCCGTGTCAAAACCCCAATCGCGCGGGCGCTCCACAACAACCTTCACCGTGTTGTCCTCCCGGACTTCGGAATACGAAACCTGCGTATCGTCCTCAAGGCGGACATATTCCCACATCATAAGCTCGCTCCGTTCAAAGGGTTCTCTTCTTGAGCAGTATACCCGCCTGCGCAGCTACTCCACCGGTTTGAAGATGGTGGCCTGACCGAAGACGCTGCGGATGAGGTCTTTGGCCTCGTCCTCGGTCTGCGGGATGCTCGGGGCTGCGCCCTGATGGCCGAAGGGGCTGCCCGCACCGGGGTTGGACTCCCAGGGAGCCGCGGGGGCGTCGTCGCTTGCGGGGGCCGCGGGTGCCTCCGCAGCGGGCTTGGGCGCGGACGCCGTGGCCGGCACGTCGAACGGAGGCAGATCGTCCCCGCTCGCATCGCCAGCGAAGCCGCCGACCATAGCGTCGTCGTAGGGCACCTGCTCGGATTCCCACGGTGCAGACTGCGCAGACGGCTGAGCCTTGGGAGCGGACGCGCGCTCGGGCGCTCGGGGTGCGGGCTCGGTCGGGAGCTTGCCCGTGGCAGGAGCGCCAGCGGGGTTGTCGGAGCGCAGCCAGGGGGCTTTGCCCAGGTCGGATGACTTGGGCGCAGGCGCGGCGGCGGGCTTGGGCGCGGGGACCGGAGCAGCTTGTTTGGGCGCAGCGGGTTCAGGCGCCGACGGGGTCGGTGCCGCTACCGGTGCCGCTTTTGGCTGCGTCGCGCTGACGCTCGAGGATGCAGGGGCCGCCGAGGACACGGGTTGCGGGTCCGCAGATGCCGCAGCCCGCGCAGATGGAGAATGCTCCTCATGTTGAGGAGCCGGCGTGCCACCTCCATCCAGGACGTAGTCGACGGTGCGACGACCGAAGACCGCGCAGACCGTCGGCAGGACCACCGACTGCGTATCGGCGCGACCGAGCATCTTGATGGCAAAAGTCGAACCCGCGGGGAACGAGACCGTGAGCTTGGAGCCGTCGTCGGCCGTGGCGCGGGCGTTGAGCAAAAGCCCTGCGTAGGAAGCCTGACGCGCCTTGACACGCTCGACAACCTCGGCCCATTTGCGCTGCAGCTCTCCGGCATCCTCGACCGCGGGCGTCTCGGCAGCACCGGCGGCGGCAACCTGGGCGGCATTGTTGGACTGGGGCTTAGGTGCCGGAGCGGTGGCAGGCGCGGGAGCCGGGGCAGCGGCGGGCTGGGGCGCGGACGCCGCAGACTTGGACGCCGGTGCGGACGCAGCACGAGACGCCGGCTGAGCCGCCGGAGCGGCAGCACCACGGTCCCAAGGCATTCCGCCCTGATGCGCGGACGTAGCAGCGGGGGCAGTGGATGCCGCCGGAGCGGCAGCACGGGCGCCCGAAATGAGCGTCGGCTGCTGGGCAGCAGCGGGTACGGATGCTGCAGGCGCGGCGGCCTGAGCAGCAGCCACGCTCGCCGGCACGGCGCCGTTGGCAACCATGGCCTCCAGGCGTGCCACGCGCTCGGCCAATGCCTCAATCGTTATATCAGCCTCGGGGCGTGCCAGACGCGTGCAGGCAATCTCGAGCACCAGGCGCACGTCGCTCGCGCCCCTCATCTCCAGTGCGGCATCGTCGAGCACTGTCAGCACACGGGCCAGGCGGTCGGCAGGATGCTCGCCAAAGGCAGCGGCCTCGGCGGCAAGCGCCTCGGCCTGCTCAGAGCCGCCCTCAAACAGCTCGGCGCGGGCACCGGCAACGCAGGCAACGTACACGTCACGCACATGCGCCACCAGGTCGCGCGTCAGCTCCAGCAGGTCGTTTCCTTCCTCGACCTGCGCACGAATCAGTCCATAGAGCTCGGCAACATCGCGATCGGCAATGGCGCGGGAAAACTCGCCCAGAATCTGGTCCGAAACCTCGCCTAAAAGCGAGCGGGCGTCGTCCGCATGCACAGTACCGTTACCAAAGACGCTCAGCTGCTCCAGCGTGGACAATGCGTCGCGCATGCCGCCCTTGGCATGGCGCGCCACGATAGCCAGCGCCTCGTCGTCGTAATCGAAGCCCTCCTGCTCGCACACGTATGCCAGGCGATGCTCAATATCCTCGTTACCGATGCGGTGGAAATCGAAGCGCTGGCAGCGCGAGAGGATGGTCTCCAGAATCTTTTGCGGGTCGGTGGTGCACAGTACAAAGATCACGTGCGCCGGCGGCTCCTCGAGTGTCTTGAGCAGCGCGTTGAACGCCGCCGTCGTGAGCATGTGGACCTCGTCGATGATATAGATCTTGTACTTGCCGCGCACCGGGGCAAAGTTGACGGAGTTGATGATCTCCTCGCGCACGTTGTCCACGCCGGTACGGCTTGCGGCATCGAGCTCGTAGACGTCCGGGTGGTTGCCCTCGGCGATAAGCTCGCACTCCTCGCAGGTACCGTCGGGCATGCAGCCACTCGCGCCCTCGGCGCGCGCCGCCTCGGCATTGCGGCAGAGCAGCGCCTTGGCAAGGATGCGCGCCATAGTAGTCTTGCCCGTGCCGCGCGGTCCGCAGAACAGGTAGGCGTGGGACAGGCGTCCCTCGGTAATGGCGTGCTCGAGCGTCGAGACGATATGCTGCTGGCCCACCACGGACTCGAAGGTGAGCGGGCGATACTTTCGGTACAACGATTCCATGGGTGCTCCCCCGGGTATACTGAGTCTTGTTGCCGCGACGGCCATGCGGTCGCACGGCATACTGCATCCATAATAACCCGTACGGCGAGCCCGCCGCGATAGGAGTCCAAAGAGCATGGCAGACGCAGAGAGCAACCTCGTTCCCTCCGAAGCAGCCGACCAGGTCGAGGTCGCGCTCGAGGCGCAGGCAGCGGCAGATGACGGCATTCTGTACCTCAACGAGTACCAGTACGAAAACGACCTCGTCACCGACTTCGCCCGTCTGGTCGCCTCGCCCAGGCGCCGTGGCTCCCTGTACGTCGCCGCCGCGATTGCCGCGCTCATCGGCATCGGCATGCTGGTGGCTGGCGGCAACTGGATCAAGTTCGGCGTCGTCCTTATCGTATTCGGCGCCTTTTTGGCCTGGTGGAGCAAGAACCTGCACCATACGCTCGCGCGCGACTTTATCGATGCCGTCGAGGCCGACGAGTCCATGGGCGGCCGCTACCGCCGCGTCGCCGCCAACGAGGACGGCCTGATGGTGTGGGGTAAGAGCGGCAAGTCGCAGTTCTTCCCGTTTGAGAAGCTCGACCATGTGCTCGACAGCGAGCGCATCTTTGTGGCCATGTTCGCCGACCAGGGCGTGACGATCCCCAAGGACACCTTCGTCCGTGGCGATGCCGAGCAGTTTGGCCCCTTCCTCAAGGCGCACATCAACAAAAAACTCCGCATCGAGACCAAACGCAAGAAGATGAAGGCCGAGAAGGCCGCCGCCGAGGCCAAGCAGGGCGACAAGCCCCAGGAGACCAAAGGCAAGCAGCGCAAGCAGAAGAAGAACAAGAAGAAGCGCTAAAGCCAAACCAGACAGGCAGCCTCGCATCCCGCTATCCTCCCCATGCACCCGAGCGTGCTACACTAGCAGCATCTATGCCACCGCGAATGGCTCGGCCCCGCGCCCGCCGCTCGCAAACGAACTTTAAACGCACAAGGGTTGGCCATGCCGCTTTTCTCGCAACATACCGCCCGGTTCTCGCCGGACGTTCCTTTGGAGGGCACCAGCTCTCGCGAGCTGCTCAAGCGGTACCAGCCGCTCGAGACACTTGCGACCGGCGGTTTTGGCTCCATCGAGATTTGCCGCGACACGCACCTGCGCCGCCGCGTCGCCATTAAGCGCATCCCCCTTATCAACGGTGCCGGCATGCCCGCCAGCGACATCATGGATGTCCTGCGCGAGGCGCACACTGCCGCCATGCTTCAACATCCCAATATCGTGCAGGTCATCGACTTTACGCACGACACCGCCTATGCCTACCTGGTTATGGAATATGTCGATGGCATGTCGCTGGCCGAGTTTTTGCACCGCGTGGACGGCCACTCACTTACCTTTGACGAGGCCGCGGCCATTGCCGATGCCCTGGGTCAGGCGCTCGCCTTCGCCCATAGCAATGGCGTACTCCACCTGGACATTAAGCCCGCCAACGTGCTCATCGACCACTCGGGCAATGTAAAGCTCACCGACTTTGGCATGGCGCGACTATCGTCCGCCGGTGGCTTTGGCGGCTCGCGCGGCGGCACCATCGGCTACATGCCGCCCGAGCAGCTCGATATCGAGACCGGCACGGTCGACGAACGCGCCGATGTCTTTGCCCTTGCCTGCGTGATCTATGAGGGCTTGTGCGGCAGCGCTCCCTTTATGGCGGCCACGCCCGCCGACTCGCTCGACCGCATCATCGGCGGCGCCACCTATCCCAGCGAGCTGATACCACACTTTCCCCCGGGAGCCGAGGCCGCGCTCATGAGCGCGCTCTCCCCCATGCCGCAGGACCGCCCCAACAGCATCGAGGCATTTTGCGACCAACTCCTTGCCGGTCTGGGCAGCGTGCGCGAGGGCCGTCGCAGTCTGGAGCAAATGGTTGGCGAGCTTTCGGATGACGAGCAGGAGCTCGACGATATCGAGCCGTCGTACTACGAGGACGACGCCATCGAGGTCGACCCCGCACTCGGCTGGGCGGGCACGCGCTGGAGCCACGCGCGCGACTACACCATGCGCGCCATCTCGGCGCTAGCGTGCGGCACCTTCAGCTTTTTGCTGATGCAGACGGCTGGCGTCGCGGCGCTTCCCGGACTTATCGTCGCCGCCATCGCGATCGGGGCAGCCGCCGGCCTAGCCCCGCAGATTGGCTCGGCAATCTCGGCCGTGGGCTTTTTGGTACTTATGGCCAACGCCACCATGCAGGCACAGGGTATTCTGTCGATGTTGCCCGTCGCGGTGATCTTTGCTGCCGCCATGTCCGGCTGGTGGATCGCCTGGGGACGCACCGAGGCCGCCGCAAGCACCGCACTCACCAGTGCGCTCGCGCTCGGCTGCCTGACCGGCAACACCTTTCTAGCAGCCGGAGCCGCCGCGGGCATCGCGGCATTTTGGCTCGGCCCGGCAAGCGCGGCGGCAGCAACGGGTATGGGCACGCTCTTTGCCCGCTTGGCCACGGTCGCTCTCTCTGCCGGAGGCGTACTGGGACTCGGCAACGTCGCCGCAGCACTGGGCGACGTGCTCCTTTGGGCCGCCTTCGTACTGGCTGCAGCCACGGCCGCGGCAGCATCGCTGCTGCTCAATGCCCATGCCAAGCGTGCCGATCAGGGCTCAAACCTTGCCGCAATCGCCGCCATCGCCGTCACCGGCATCGGCTGCGCAGCGGCATCCTGTCTTGCACACCATATGGAAATTGCCAGCCTTGCAGCCGCGGTCGCCGCCAAGGCGGCAGTTGCGGGAACCCTATCCTCTATAATCGTTGGGATATGCCTATATTTGCTCGGATACCAAAGAACCTATACGGAGAGTGATCTTTCGTGAACTTCCTGAACATCTTCGAGGACCACGTGGCCGGCATCTTCGGTGCCACCCGTGCCCCGTTCTCCTTTAAGAAGCTTGCCAAGCAGGCCGCTCGCGACATGGAGGATCAGACTCTGGTGATTAACGGCGTCAACACGGCGCCGGCACTCTATACCATCCTGATCGCCGCCGACGACGATCCCATGCTCGCCCCGTTCTACCCCGAGCTTTCGCGCGAGGTCCGCGAGTTTGTGAAAGCGCAGGCCGAAAAGCGCCGTTATGTCTTTGTCGGCGAGCCCCTCGTGCGCTTTATGATCGATCCGCAGCTGCGCGCCGGCAAGTTCTCGGTCTTTGCCGAGAACGTCGATGCCCCCACGCTCGGCCGCCTGTACGAAGAAGAGCGCGCCTATCAAAACGGCCTGGGCCAGAACAACTCCGCGGCAAGCCGTGCCGCCAGCGCCCCGCGCGCCGGCCAGCAGCAGTTTGCTGCCCCGCAGCAGCAGCGCCCCGCCGCCATGCCCCAGCAGCAGCCGACGCCTCGCGCCGCCGCTCCCGACCCGCTTGCCGTGGCAGACCCCTTCGCGCCTAGCGTCCCCGACCCCGCCGCCGCACCCATCCCGGTGCCGCAGACCGTCTCGCGCGACGCGCTTGCCGGCATGGGCGGAGCCGCCGCGACCGGTGCCGCCGTGGGCCTAGGTGCCGCAGCCGGCATCGCCTCCAACATGGCGAGCACTCGCGCCCCGCAGCGCCCGCTCGCCCAGCTCATCGACGTCGTGAGCGGCGAGAGCCATAGCATCACCTCCGCACAGGTGACCATCGGTCGCGAGCGCTCAGTTTCCGACATTGCCCTGCGCGACCCCAATGTGTCGCGCCGCCACGCCCAACTCACCTTTACGGGCTCGGATTGGTCGATCGAGGACCTCAATTCCACCAACGGCACGCTCGTCAACAACCGCCGCATTACGCGCTGCCCGCTGCGCAACGGCGATCTGCTGACGTTTGGCCTGAGCACCTTTGAATTTAGGGGATAGTCGCTTATGAACATCGATATCGTCCTTTTTGCAGGCCGCATCGTCCTGGTCGCCCTGCTCTATATCTTCCTGTTCGCCGTCATGAAGACCGGCGTGGGGCTTGTGCGCGGACAGCGCCGCGACTCGGCTATCTGGACGATCGATGTGGACAAGGGTCCGCGCGGTATCCGCGGCATCCACGTAGATATGCTCGGCCCCGTCATCGTCGGTCGCTCGCCATCTTCGGACATCTGCATCAACGAACCATTCGTCTCGGCCTCGCATGCGCGCTTTTCGCTGCAGGGCCCGGCGCTCATCATCGAGGACCTCAACTCGCTTAACGGCACGCTCGTCAACGGCCGCCAGCTCGTGGAGCCCGCAACGCTGCGCGAGGGCGACGAAGTCCAGATTGGCGACGTGGTCATGAAGGTGAACCGTCGATGATCGACGAGGAGAACAAGTCCGCGACTATGACCGAGGCACCGGCTGCTGCCGCAGCTACGCCGGCCCACGCCGCTCCGGTGGACTCCGCGCCCGTGGAGCCCGAAGACACCGTGTTCTCCCTGCCTCTTTCGCATGTAACGCATGATTATTCGACCCTCGCCGATGACGAGGGCGCAGAGGATGCCGCGGCAGCACCCATCGGAGCGCATGCTGCCGAGCAGTCCGCAGCACCCGAGACAACGCCGGCGCCGGCCCACTTTGCCGAACCTGTCGCCACGGCAATCAACGAGAGCGCCGCGGTGTTTGAGGCACCCGAGCCCGCCGCGCCGGCGTTTCCCATAGCCCCGGCATCCGAGGTTGCGCCCGCGTCTACGCCGGCGCCCGAGGCAGGGCCATCCCCCGAGGACGGCCTTGCACCCAAGACCCCGCAGCCTGCGCCCGCAAGCGAGTCCGATGCCGTGGCCGAGCCCGCCGCCCAGTCGCAAAGCACGCCCGCGCCGTCGCACTTTGCGACGCCCGAGCCTATAGACGTCAGCCCGCAAGACGACGAGTCGACCGCCCGCGCGTCCGAGGAGCCCGGCTCCCCGGACACCGGCGATTCCGAATCAAGCGCCGAGACCGACACCGTCTCTCCCGGTGACACAGCCGAGATCGACGTTGCCGCCGTTGAGGCCAAGCTCAAAGACCCCGGCTCGACCATGAGCTTTGAGCCCCTGACCGAAGAGCGCATCGAGACCGACTCGACCTATGATGCCGGCACCACCACGCAACTCATGTGGGGCGCCCGCTCCGACGTTGGCTGTGTACGCCCGCACAATGAGGATTCCTACCTGGTGCAGTCGCCGCTCTTTTGCGTATGCGACGGCATGGGCGGTCACGCCGCCGGCGAGGTAGCCTCTTCCATCGCCGTCGAGACTATTGCCAAGACGGCCCCGCAGTCCGCCGACGCAGCACGCCTGGCCGCAGCCGTCGAGGCAGCCAACGCCGCCGTAATCGAGGCGGCCCTGAACGGCCTGGGCAAGCCCGGCATGGGCTGCACAGCCACTTGCGCCTATATCGAAAACGACACGCTCGCCATCGCCCACGTGGGTGACTCTCGCGCCTACCTGCTCCACGAGGGCACGCTCATCCGCGTGACCCGCGATCACTCCTACGTGGAGGAGCTCGTGGACGCCGGCGAGATTACGGCAGACGAGGCTCGCGTCCACCCCAACCGTTCGGTCATCACCCGTGCGCTGGGCTCGGACCCCGCCATGTATGCCGACCACTTCACTCTGCATATCGAGGAAGGCGACCGCCTGATCCTGTGCTCCGACGGCCTTTCGAGCATGATTCCCGATAGCGATATCGAGAACATCGCCACGCAGTCCTCAACCGCGCAAATCTGCGTCGACAACCTAGTGGACGCGGCGCTTGCCGCCGGCGGCCATGACAACGTGACCGTAGTAGTCGTTGACCTGGTTGACGATGGCGTTATGCGCGAGGCGCAACGCGTGCGTCGCCGCAACGTCACCATCGGCGTCGTCTTGGGTCTCGTCTTGGTGTTGGCGGCTGCCATCTGGGCATACGCAGGCGTTACCGGCTCGTACTACCTGGGAACCCACCAGGGCAATGTCGCAGTCTGGCGCGGCATACCCGGCAAGCCGCTCGGACTCAAGCTCCACTGGCTCGAGAGCGAAACCAGCATCAAGCTGTCCGACCTGCCCGAAGACACGCAAAACCGCCTCAAGGCGGGCATTACGCAAACAAGTGTCGACGATGCGCAGGACACGATATCCAAGTACCGCCACCAGATCGACGAGGAGCAAACCCGCCAGGTGATCGACGCGCAAACGATTCGCGACAACACCAATCAGGGATCGACCTCCGAATCAGATTCCGAGAAAACCGCCGAACAGTCCGCCGAGGCCGAAGCCTCCGAAAAGAACTAGAAAGGGAGTGCCGCTTATGAGTCGCCGCAACACCGAGCTGCTCTTGCTCATCGCCTCGGCGTTCCCCGTCATCCTGCTGTATGCGATGTACGTCCTCACCGCGGGCGCTGCCATCTCCTTTGAGACGCTCGCCGTACCGATCGGCCTCTTTGCCGCCTTTGCCGCGGCCCACATTGCCGTGCGCATCTTGGCGCCCGGTGCCGACCCCGCTATCCTGCCCATTGTCTTTGTGCTTTCGGGCATCGGCATCACGTTCGTGACGCGTCTCGCCCCCGCTCTCGCCATCTCACAGCTCATCATCCTGTTTGTCTCGGTGGCGCTGATGGTGGGAACGCTCGCGTTGGTTAAGAACCTCGACGTAGTCATGCGCTACAAGTACACCTTTGGCATTATCGGCATCATTCTGCTGATGCTGCCTATCTTTATCGGCACCACGATCTCGGGCTCCAAGCTGTGGATTCGCATCGCAGGCTTTACCATCCAGCCCGGCGAGTTCGCCAAGGTCTTTATCGTGCTGTTCCTGGCCGGGTACCTGGCCGAGAACCGCGAGCTGCTCTCCATCTCCAACCGCAAGATCCTGGGCTTTAAGATCCCTCGCCTGCGACTGCTGCTGCCGCTGTTTGCCGTGTGGGGCGTGTGCCTGCTCGTCGTCGTCTTCGAACGCGATCTGGGTTCGGCTGTTCTGTTCTACACCATCTTCTTGCTGATGCTCTACGTTGCCACGGGACGATTCTCGTATGTCGTTATCGGCCTTGCGCTCTTGGCCGTTGGAGCCGTGGGCGCCTACAAGTTCCTGTCTCACGTTCAGGTGCGTTTCCAGGTTTGGGTCGATCCGTTTAAGGACGCCCAGGGCCAGGGCTACCAGATCGTCCAGTCGCTCTTCTCGCTTGCCGATGGCGGTCTGGTCGGTGTTGGTATCGGCAACGGCATGGCCAACAACATCCCTGTCGTCGAGTCCGACTTTATCTTCTCGGCCATCGGCGAGGAGATGGGCCTTTTGGGCGGCGGCGCCGTGCTCATCCTGTTTATGCTCTTTGCCGTGCGTGGCCTCACCACGGCCGCCCGCGCTAAATCCGACCTCGCAGCCTTTAGTGCCACGGGCCTTACGGCCGCCATCAGCTTCCAGGCCTTTTTGATCGTGGGCGGCGTTACCCGCCTGATCCCGCTGACCGGCGTCACCCTGCCCTTTATGAGCCAGGGCGGTTCCTCGCTGCTGGCAAGCTTTATCATCGTCGCGCTCCTGCTGCGCGCCGGTGACGAAGCGACCGGACGCGAGGCCGAGCTTACCGGCACCGGCACCATGGCCGCCATCACCGATGATCAGGTCGCATCTGCCGCCGCCCCGACGGGCACGCGCTTTGCCACCTCGTCTTCATACGGCAGCGGCAGCCATTCCGTCGGCTCGCGCATGCGCCGTCGCCTGCTCGACACGCCTGAATCCGGTGTGCTCGGCCGCGTTGCGCTCGCCAACCGTCTAACCCGTGCGGTGCTCGCCTTTACGGCGCTGTTCGCCATCCTTATCGGCAACCTCACCTATGTCCAGGTCATCAAGGCCAAGGACTATCAGGACATGCCGACCAACAACCACACCATCGCCCGCTCCAAGTACATCCAGCGCGGCTCCATCATCACGTCCGATGGCGTGACGCTGGCCGAGTCGCTGCAGCAGGAGGACGGCACCTACGTACGCTCCTACCCCAACGGTAACCTGGCAGCGCACGTGGTTGGCTACGTGAGCCAGCAGTATGGCACCACAGCCATCGAGAGCGTCATGAACGACACGCTCACCGGCTCTAAGGATTACTCCAGCTGGAACAACGCCATCGCGTCGCTCGCGGGCCAGACCCAGCCGGGCAACACCGCCAAGCTCACCATTGACTCGCGTATCCAGACGGCGGCCGAGCAGGCGCTCAAGGGCTTTAAGGGCGCTGTAGTGGTCATCGATCCGCGTACCGGCGCGGTGCTCGCATGTGCCAGCTCGCCCACCTACGACAACACCAACATCGACGCCCTGCTGCAGGCGGGCGGCGGCGAGGACGGCTCTATGTACAATCGCGCCATGGACGCGCTGTACACGCCGGGCTCCACGTTTAAGGTCGTTACGCTTTCCGCGGCACTCGAGACCGGTACCGCCAGCCTTACCAGCACCTACCAGGCGCCCGGCTCCATGGACATCGGCAACGCACCGGTCACCAACTATGCCAACGAGAGCTACGGCACCATCAGCCTGCAGCAGGCCTTTGCCGTGTCCTCCAACGTCGTCTTTGGCCAGGTGGCAAACGAAGTTGGCGCAAACACGCTCGTGCAGTTTGCCAACGCCTTTGGCTACGGCCAAAAGCTCGGCCAGGACCTGACCTCCACGGCCTCCATCATGGCCGACCCGTCGCTCATGACCGAGTGGGAGACCGCCTGGGCCGGCGCCGGCCAGCCTGTCGGCATGGACCACACGCCCGGCCCGCAGACCACCGTCATGCAAAACGCCGTAATTGCCGCCGCCATCGCTAACAGTGGCGTGGTCATGGACCCATACTTTGTAGCCCAGGTACTCGCCCCGGACGGAACCGTGGTCAAGACCACGCAGTCCCGCTCGCTGGGTCAGGCCGTCAGCTCCGCCACGGCCGACCAGGTCAAGCAGGCCATGCTTGCCGTCGTCCAGTCCGGCACCGGCACCGATGCCCAGGTCCCCGGCGTCAAGGTCGCCGGCAAGACCGGCTCGGCCGAGATCGGCGGCACCAACGTCAACTCGATGTTCGTTGGCTTTGCACCTTACGATTCACCCACGGTCGCCATCTCGGTGGCCTTGGAGGATTACGACAAACACGACGTCAAGGCGGCCAAGATTGCCGGCATCGTCCTGACCGCGGCGCTCGCCGCACAGGGAGCGTGATGCCCATGATCAAATCGGACACCCGAGGCGCGCCGCGGCCGAAGAGTTAGCGGCAACGCGCCACACGGCCCCAGCGGCCACATCGTAGGTACTACACACATCGTTGAGCGAATAGTTATGTTAGGAGCAGGAATGGAACAGAGGGTCCTCGGGGGAAGATACCTCCTCAAGGATAAGGTGGGGACAGGCGGCATGGCGACCGTCTACCGTGCACAGGACCAGGTCCTCGACCGCACGGTTGCTGTCAAGATCATGCTGCCGCAGTATGCTGGCGACGCAACCTTCGCCGCACGCTTTAAGCAGGAGGCCCAGGCAGCAGCCGGTCTCTCCTCCCCCTATATCGTGGGCGTCTACGATTGGGGCAAGGACGGCGACACCTATTACATCGTCATGGAGTACCTGCGCGGCACCGACCTTAAGAGCGGCATCAAGAGCCACGGCGCCCTCGACCCCAAGAAGGTCGCCCAGATCGGCTCGCAGATCAGCTCTGCACTTTCGGTCGCCCACAAGCACGAGATCATCCACCGCGACATTAAGCCGCAGAACATCATGGTGCTGCCCGACGGCAACATCAAGGTGATGGACTTTGGCATCGCGCGCGCCAAGAACAGCCACCTCACGCAAGACAACAACGTGCTGGGAACCGCCCACTACGTCAGCCCCGAGCAGACCCGTGGTCAGGACCTCGGCCCCACCTCGGATATCTACTCGCTGGGCGTCGTGATGTACGAGTGCGCCACCGGCCGCGTGCCCTTTGACGGTGATGACGCCATCTCGGTCGCGCTCAAGCAGGTCAACGAGCTGCCTATTCCGCCGAGCCAGATCAACTCCGGTGTCGACGCCGACCTCGAGCGCATCATCCTCAAGTGCATGGAGAAGGACCCGGCAAACCGCTTCCAGACCGCCGACGAGCTTCGTCAGGTGCTCAACAGCTACCTGTCGGGCCGTGCCGTCAACATCTCGGAGCCCACGCGCATCATCGGTGCCCCCGGCGAGCTGGGCGCCACCAAGACTCGCGAGCTTTCCGATCAGACGCGCGCCATGGTGCGTCCCGTCTCGGGCGTGAGCGGCCAGAATACCGCCCGTAGCTCGGTTTCGGGCTCAACCGGCTCCTACGAGGTCGAAAAGCCCAAATCCAACAAGAACAAGATTATCGCCGCCGTGGTGGCAGCCGTTGCCGTCATCGGCATCGTGGTGGCCTTTGCCACAGGACTCTTTGGCGGCGAGCAGGTCACCGTGCCCGATGTGCTGGGCAAGGACCAGCAGACTGCCGTCGAGCTGATCAAGGAAGCCGGCCTCGAGGTCGGCACCATCGACCAAAGCTACAACGACGATGTCGACGAGGGCAAGGTCGCCGAGCAGACGCCCAACGGCAACACCAAGAAGGCCAAGGGCACTAAGGTGAACCTGGTAATCTCCAAGGGCCCCAAGCCCTCCGAGAAGGTTGAGGTTCCCCCGCTTGTCGGCCTGACCAAGGACCAGGCAGAAGCCGCGCTGGCAAGCGTTGGCCTGAAGGGCAACGCCTCCGAGGAGGCCAACGAGGCCGATGAGGGCCAGGTCTTTGAGCAGGGCACCGAAGCCGGTAAGGAAGTCGCGAAGGGCACGACCATCTCGTACAAGGTCTCGAGCGGCCCGGATACCACGTCCGTCCCCGATCTGACCGACATGACCGAGGCCCAGGCGCGCAACGCCCTCGATATGGCAGGCTTTGGCGTCGACGTGAGCTACCAGGAGAACGACTCAGTTACCGAGGGAACCGTGATCAGCTGGAACCCCAGCGGTAAGCAGAAGCCCGGCGCCACGATTACCGTCGTCATTGCCAAGAAGTCCGGCAAGGCCAGCGTTCCGGGTAACCTGTACGGCAAGAGCATCTCCGCCGCCGTCACCGCGCTCAACAACGCCGGGTTCTACAACATCGCGTTCTGCGACCAGAACGGCAACCCCGTGAGCGGCAACGAAAACGCCACCGTTACGGGCGTCTCCCCCACCGGCAAGCAGTCCACCGACAACACGATTACGCTGACGGTTTCGATTTCTGGCTCTGGTACTGATTCAGGCGACGATTCCGGTACGACCAACTAGTCATCAAGACGTTGCCCACAGCGGCTGCTGACGCAAATACATTCGCTCAATTGCGCCCGTTTGCTCCCCCTGCAAACGGGCGCTTTCTTCATCTGAAGTAGCGAAAACCACGGCATACCTTTAAACCAGAAGAGTCCGGCACCGTGGTGGTACCGGGCTCGGCAAATCTCTGGTGCCCCCGGGCGGATTCGAAAACTCCCCCCGCGGGGAAATGAGTGACGCGGGTGTCGACGGCCCGAATCCGGCCTTTAGACCAGAAGAGCCCGGCACCGTGGTGGTACCGGGCTCGGCAATTCTCTGGTGCCCCCGGGCGGATTCGAACCGTCGACACCCGCTTTAGGAGAGCGGTGCTCTATCCCCTGAGCTACGGAGGCATGTTGTATTAGTGTAGCAGATTTGCGCCACCACCATGCAGCGCATAGCCGCTCTTCGAGATAGTCATCTGCGACGTTCTTTCAATGACTACTTATTTAAGAACGTCCCCAATGACTACCCAACGACTAGTTGCCTTTGTGGAAGAGGTTTTTGATAACGGAGGGGATGCTCTTGGCGCCCTTGGCCGTCACATCGATAAAGTCAGGCGAACGCACGAGCTTATCCTCGTCAACGTACTTGCGGACCGCACGAAGCGTCTCTTTGTCGTCGCGCGTCGAAAACGTAAAGTGACCATTGTCCTTGGTGAAGATGGCAAAACGCGTAATCTTCTTGGTGCCGCGCAAAACCTCAGCGGCAATATAGTCGACCTCATCCCACGGGATCTGAATAAAATCCTCGGGATTGCGCTCGTTATAGTACTCAAACGCCTTATTGCCCACCATTACGTTACCGTGACTGGTAAGCCCCATCAGGCAGGTTGCCGGCGTTGCCAGATCGACCGTGCTGTTCTGAGATTGCGCCATGCGCGCCTCGCCCTCCAAATAAAACAATCGGACCGCATCCAGTGTACCCACCGGGTGCGGTCCGTTTCAATGGCTCAAAAGCCCTTGCCTAGCAATTCTCGGTCTTAAGCCGAAACGTGCTTACATGAAGCCGCAGACGCGACCGATGATGCCGATGGCGAAGAGAGCCAGGATGATGACGATCGGGCTGACCTTCTTCTTGAGGAGCTTGCAGACCAGCAGGGTCAGGCACACGGCGGCAAGGCCGGGGATGAGCTGATCGAGGTTGGCCTGAAGCGTGGTGACCTTCACCTGATCAAGGGCGTTAGCACCGATGGAGTTATACATCGTCAGTGCTTCCTTGACACCCTCAGAACCGGAGGGCAGGTTAGCCCAGTCGATAAAGGCGCCAGCAGACTGCGTGACCTTGGAGACGACCGGGGTGAAGGAGATGGACACCCAGCGCTCGACCAGGGCGCCGATGATGAACATACCAAGGATGGAAGCACCCTCGGTGACCTTGCCCATCAGACCGCCGGAGAGGTCCTTGGCGATGGAGGAGCCGACCTTGTAGCCAAACTCCTGCGTGTACCACAGGAAGGCGTAACGGATGATGTTCCACGCGAAGAAGAACAGCAGCGGACCAGCGATGCTGCCGGACAGGGCCAGGGAAGCGCCCAGAGCGCCCAGAATCGGGCGAAGGGTGAACCAGAAGGCGGGGTCGCCGACGCCGGCGAGCGGGCCCATCATACCGACCTTGACGCCCTGAATGGCGACGTCGTCAATCGGAGCACCGTTGGCGCGCTCCTCCTCGAGAGCGAGGGTAACGCCAATGACGGGGGCGGAAACATAAGGGTGGGTGTTATAGAACTCTAGGTGGCGCTTAAGAGCGGCAATCTGGTCATCCTTGCTGGTGTAGAGCTTCTTGATCGCAGGGATCATTGCGAAGCACCAGCCGCCGTTCTGCATACGCTCGTAGTTCCACGAGCCCTGAAGGAACTGATGACGGAAGCAAACCTTCTTGCGGTCAGCCTTGGTGAGCTGAATCTTGTTCTCTGCCATATGTATCACTCCCCTCCTACTCGTAATCGTTCAGAATGTCGCCGAGCGGGTCGCCGGAGCCACCGCCCATGCCGCCACCCTGCTTGGCCAGATCCTTAAGGCCAAGGTAGATAAGGGCAAGGGAGATGCCGATGAGGCCAAGGGCGATCAGCGTGAGCTGAGGGATGGCAGCAAGGACAAAGCCGAGGACGAAGAACGGCCAGGTCTCCTTGGTGGCCATCATGTTGATGACCATGGCGTAACCGACGGAAGCGACCATGCCGCCGCCGACAGCCATGCCGCCGGACAGCCAGTCAGGCATAGCGTTAAGCGCGTTGGTAACAGCCTCGGCCGGGATGATGCACAGAAGTACTGCCGGGATGGCGATACGAAGGCCCTGCATGAGGATGGCAGCATACTGCCAGCGCTCGATGCCGGCGAAGTCGCCCTTCTCGGCGCAACCGTCCATGGCGTGAGCGATAGCGGTTGCCAGGGTACGGCAGATCATGGTCAGGAACAGACCAGCGACCGACAGCGGGACGGCAACGGCGATAGCGGCGGTAACGGCCTTGGCCGAATCAGTGGCGCCACCGTTGAGGGCGAGCACCATGATGATCGAAGAAGCGACCGAGGCCAAGGCGGCGTCAGGCGCGACGGCGGCGCCGACGTTAGCCCAGCCAAGGGCCATCATCTGGAGCGAACCGCCCAGGAGGATGCCCTCCTGAAGGTGACCGGTTACGAGACCGATAAGCGTGCATGCCACGAGCGGCTGATGGAACTGAAACTCATCCAGAATGCCTTCCATACCGGCAAGCAACGCGACAATCGCAACAAGCAGAATAGTGATTGCAGACATGTATCGGACCCTCCTTTACTATGCTTGAGCGGCCAGTTCGGCCTTAGCTTTCTTCAACATGGCGTCGAGATCCTCGGAGGAATCCGAAGGAACCTTGCGGACCTCGAACTTGACGCCCTTGGCCTTGAGAGCCTCAAGAGTCTTAACGTCGTCATCGCCCATAGCGACGGCGTTGGTGACGACGACCTTACCCTTGGAGTGAGCCATGGAACCGATGTTGACTTCCTTGATGTCGACGCCGGCCTCGATGGCCCTGAGCAGATCCTGCGGGTTCTCGAAGAGCAGCATGGCCTTGGTGTCACCAAAGCGCGTGTCTTTGACGACCTCGGCCATCTTCTTGATGGGCACGACGTTGGCATGGACTCCCGGAGGGGCAGCCTGCTCGATCATGGTCTTGCGGAGCTCGTCGTGAGCAACGCCGTCGGAAACCACGATGATACGGTTGGGGTTGATCTGCTTGGTCCACGTGGTGGCCACCTGGCCATGGAGCAGACGGGTGTCGATACGGACGTGGGCAATCTTGATGTGCCCATCGCCGATGACCGTTCCCGGAGGGATGGCGCCTGCAGGAGCAGCGGCGGCCGCAGCCGGCTTCTTCTCCTCGGGCTCCAGAGACTCGGGCTTGACGCGCACGCCAGCCTTAGCCTCAGTCACGAGATGTTTTGCGATCGCATGTGCAGTGTTCTTTGCGTCAAAGCGCTGCGAATATGCCTCGATGAGCATAGGCAGGTTGACACCGGTGACGATAGCCCAGGAATCGTGGCCCTCGATGAGCCCGCTGATCTGGTTGAACGGCGTGCCGCCCCACAGATCAACGAGGAAGAGCACCTGCTCCTGGTCCTCGAAGGAAGCGACTGCTTCCTCGACCTTGGCACGGAAGTCGTCGGGGCCCATGCTCGGCTCGAGCGAGACCACGGCTACAGACGGCTGATCGCCAAAGACCATCGAGCCCGTCTGCTTGATTCCAGCCGCCAAGTCACCATGGCTAGCAAGAACAATACTTACCATCACATAACCTCCTTTTTGTCTACGTATTTCCTACACGACATGAACGAAGTATACCTGTTTGGATTGTGGAATTATGGCTGAATCCGCAAAAGGTTGAATTATTTGTTTAAACGTCTAAGTTTGTTACAAGTTGATTACGTTGCTATTTTTCGACTCATTTCCCACTAAAGCGTCGCTCATCAAGTCATGTATTTTACAGATACAAGCATGCTGTTCATTGATACCGATTTTAAGCAAGTGCGAATGCGCTTGTACTGCCGCTATTTTGTTTAAACAGATATGACTTGACTAATTGTATGACTTATGATCTAGCACAAGTAGTCGTTGGGGACGTTCTTGATTGACTAGTCATTTAAGAACGCCCAACGACCAAGTTAGGCGATGTGGAGGGGGTTGGCGGCGTCGACGGCATCGGGGGCGTCAGAAGGGCCGTCGGGGGCAGCGTCTGCCGGGTCCTCGTCGGGAGTCTCGATCTGCTTGATCATGACTTCCTGGCCCTGTAGCAGATAGGTCTCGCCACTGCCGCAATGGGGACAGGTCTTGCCGTGCTCGACTGTACCGTAGTCGCGGCCGCACGCCTCGCAGTGCGTCACGGCCTCGACAGACTCTACGATAAGCTCCGCACCCTCGGTGATGGGCTTTTTATCTGCCGCCCAACGCCAAGCATCGAGCAGCAGATCGGGAACGACGCCCGAGACCTCGCCCAGCAGCAACGTCACGCTCGAGACGCGACCCACGCCATTGGCGCGCGCCACATTCTCAACATCGCGAATGATGTGATACACAATCCCTAATTCATGCACTATTTCCTCCGCCGTTCTACCGAACGGCGGTCGGCTTGACGCTGCGCGAGCCCCAGACGGACGATCTGCCTTTCAATCGTCGGGCATGGGCAAAAGCCCTATGCCCTCCTCTTTCAAGGCACCTCGCCACGCCTGGGACTCGCTCGCTGTCCAACTGCCCTCTGCGCCGTTCGCTTGCTCGTTGCGTTCTTTTATTTCTTCCCGAACTTGATTTTGATGGCACGCTTGAGGGCGTACTTGCCCAGGCTGGGGAGCTTTTGCTCGTATTTGACCATCGTGGAGCACTCGGGGCGGTCGCGATCCAGATGAATGGCGTCGAAGGCGCACTTGGTCGTGCACAGGCCGCAGCCGATGCACTTGTTGGGGTCGACGATCGAGGCGCCGCAGCCCAGGCAGCGGGCGGTCTCGGTGCGCACCTGCTCTTCGGTAAAGGTCTCGACATACTCGCTAAACGGCGCAGCCTTCTCGCGCTCGCGGTCCACACGCGCAACCTCGCGGCTCGCGTTGTCATAGCTCTCAATCACGACATCGTCGCGGTCGAGCGCAGTGTAGCGGCGCTGATTGCGGCCGATGGTGAGCGTAGAGCCCGGCTGCACAAAGCGATGGATGGACACGGCGGCCTCGTGGCCGGCGGCGATGGCATCGATGGCAAAGCTCGGGCCGGTATAGACGTCGCCGCCCACAAAGATGTCGGGCTCGGCGGTCTGATAGGTCTGGGGATCGGCGAGGGCACCCTGGCCGCGGCCAAGCTCAACCTTGGAGCCAGCCAGCAGGTCGCCCCACACAATGGACTGACCGATCGACATGACCACGCGGTCGGCATCCACGCGACGCAGGTCGTTCTCGTCGTACTCGGGCGCAAAACGGCCCTCGTCGTCCGTGACGCGCGTGCAGCGCTTAAAGGTAATGCCGCACACGCGACCGGCCTCGTCCAGATGGACCTCCTTGGGGCCCCAGCCGCAACTGATGTGCGCGCCGTCCTCGACGGCCTCGCGACGCTCTTCTTCGCTGGCGGGCATCTGGGCCTCGCTCTCCAGGCAGAACATTTCAACGTGCTCGGAGCCCAGACGACAGGCGTTGCGAGCGACATCGATGGCCACGTTGCCGCCGCCCACCACAATGGTGCGACCGGGCAGCGCGTCGATCTTGCCGCTGTTGACCTCGCGCAAGAAGTCGACGGCCACGGTCACGTCCTCGGCATCCTCGCCCGGAATACCGGCAAGGCGGCCGCCCTGGCAGCCGATAGCCACGTAGAAGGCCTTAAAGCCCTGTTCGCGCAGCTCGTCGAGCGTCACATCGCGACCGACCTCCACGCCATAGCGGAACTCGGCGCCCATCAGGCGGATGACCTCAACCTCGGCCTCGATAACATCCTTCTGCAGCTTAAAGCTGGGGATACCGTAGGTGAGCATGCCGCCCGGGCGCTCGTTCTTCTCGAACACGACGGGTTTGTAGCCCTTCTCGGCCAGGTAGAAGGCGCAGGACAGACCGGCCGGGCCGGCGCCGATGATGGCGATCTTCTGCTCAAAGCCGCCGGCGCGCGTCGGCGTCACCACGGGCGGGACATAGCGCGTCGCAGCGTCCAGGTCACGCTGGGCGATAAACTTCTTGACTTCATCGATGGCCACGGCCTCGTCCACGCGACCACGGGTGCAGGCATCCTCACAGCGACGGTTGCATACGCGACCGCAGATAGCGGGCAGCGGGTTCTCGCGCTTGATGAGCGCCAGGGCCTCGTCATAGCGACCCAGAGCCGCGAGCTTCAAATAGCCCTGAACGGCGACATGCGCAGGGCAGGCCGTCTTGCAGGGAGCGGTGCCGGACTCGTGCGTCTCGATGCGGTTGTCGTTGCGGTAGTTGGGCGACCACTTGGTGTGGTCCCACTTGGTAGCATCGGGCAGCTCCTGGCGCGGATACTCGGGCACGCGCCCGCCGGCCTTTTTGCTGCAGAGCTTCTGACCCAGCTTGGCGGCGCCAGCCGGGCACACCTCAACGCAGCGACCGCAGGCCACGCACTTGTCCTTCTCGACCTTGGCGACGTAGGCCGAGCGCGACAGGTTGGGCGTGTTGAACAGCTGCGAGGTGCGCAGGGCGTAGCACACGTTGACGTTGCAGTTGCAGATGGCGAAGATCTTGTTCTCGCCGTCGATGTTGGTGATCTGGTGCACAAAGCCGTTGTCCTCGGCCTGACGCAGGATGTCGTAGACCTCGTCACGCGTCACATAATGGCCGCGGTCGGTCTCGACCACGTAGTCGGCCATATCGCCCACGGCGATG
This sequence comes from uncultured Collinsella sp., assembly GCA_958415525.1. Taxonomy (GTDB): domain Bacteria; phylum Actinomycetota; class Coriobacteriia; order Coriobacteriales; family Coriobacteriaceae; genus Collinsella. The sequence goes on from CATYZE010000019.1 coordinate 34,154, forward strand.
CACCAATCGGCCGGGTCATCGGCGCAGCCCTCGCCCATCACGCGACGGCTCGCGCGGCAGCTGCAGGTGCTAGCGGCATACTTACCCTCGTATTTGTCGAGCCAATGCTCGATATGCTCGATCGGCACCGAGGTGCTTGCGGCGTCGATGGCCTTCTCGACCGGAATGACGTGCATGCCGATACCGGCGCCTCCGGGCGGCACCATCGGCGTAGCCTTGGACAGCGGCCCCTTGGACGCCTGCTCAAAGAACTTGGCATAGACCGGATGCTCCTCGAGCTGGCTCACGCGCATGTTGAGGAACTCGGCGGAACCCGGTACCAGCATGGGCAGCACCCACTGCTTGGCGCGCTCGGGGTTTTCCCAGTTGTACTCGAGCAGACCCGTGTAGCTCATGTCGTCGAGCATCTTCTCGATATCTGCCCCGGGCATGCCGGTGAGCTTGACCATCTCGGGCAGCGTATAGGGACGGCGCATCTTCATCTTGCAGAGCACTTCGGCCTGCTCGTCGGTTGCGGCCTCGGCAAACGACCAGTACTCGTAGCCCAGCAGCTCGTCGCGATGCAGCAGGCGGTTGGTGCAGTGCTCGCACAGTTTGACGATGGCCTCGCGCGGATGCTCCGGCAGCGGCGGCACAAACTCCGCGCCGATATCGGGCTCGGTGTAACTAATCCCCGGTCCATTGAGAATCATGGTTGTCCCTTCTCTTGCCGCAGCCCGACGAGGCCGCAGCGCCCCTCTTTTTTTGCAGGCCGGGCATGCCCCCATGCCGTTCACCCGCCATTGTTGACATTGTGTCAAAAATAGTATTGACGAACCGTCAACAATATTCAAGACTGTTAGGCGAACGGTCAGGCAAAAGAGGATGAAAGGCGGCAAAACATGGGCGACACGTACGCAGATATCCCTGTGGCCGACGCCACTCTTGCGTCCGATAGCGCGGCAAAGCGCCTGACGGGAGACGAACGCCGTCGCGAGATCCTCGATGCCGTGCGCACCGTAAGCTCCGAGCTGGGCGTGTCGCATCTATCCGTCTCGGCCGTAACCAAGCGAGCCGGCTGCACGCGCTCGCTGTTCTACCACTACTTTGCCGATATGGACGCCGCCGTCACCGCCGTTATGGACGAGGCGATCGACGGCTTTATCTCCGAGCTCGAGCAGTGGAACGCCAGCCGCACCGTCGGCGATATCGAAGGCGCGCTCGACAGCGTCGCCCCGCTCTTTAAGCGCCTGGTCGCCAGCGGCCACGAACTGCCGCACACGCTGACCAGTAACAGCGGCGCGCTCTACGGCGGCTTTCTGCACAACGTGGTTCAGCGCGTGGCGCAGTACATCTGCGACACCACCGTGGTGGACTTTGTCGCCCATCACGACCTGCGCATCGACCATGTCTACGAAACGTTCTACACCCTCATCATGGGACTGTTGATGTATATCCGCACGCACCCCGATGTGCCCGACGAGACGGTCAAGGAAATCATCGCCTCGACGCTCCACATCGAGGGCTACACCGCCAAGTATCCCGAGCGCAGGCCCGGGAACTGACGACATTTGGCCAAACTGCCCGCGATCGGAAGAGGGGCCGCGGGCGTGTGAAAGGAGAGCAGCATGCTGTTCGATGTTTGGGGTAGCGATACCCTTATCCACTGGGCCGGCTGGGCCATGGTCTTTGTTGGCCTGATCGTGCTCAACGAGGTCGGCCGCCGCACCAAGCTCGGCGCCGCCATTATCTTTGGCGTGGCTCCGCTTGCCATGACCATCTACTGCATCGCCATCGCCGTCGGCGTTTCGCAGGGCGCCGAGTGGGCGCTCACCAACCCCACCCATGTGTACCAGAACAGCTGGTTCCACTACGCCAAGGTGTACGCGGCGCTGGCCGGCTGCTGGGGCTTTATCGCCATTAAGTACCAATGGGGCAAAATCGGCAAGGCGCACTGGTTCCGCGCATGGCCGTTTGTGATCGTCGCCATCAACATCATGATCGCCGTCGTATCCGACTTTGAGAGCGCCTATCACTTCTTTGTCCTGGGCGAGTCCACCTGGGTCACTTCCGAGGGCGCCACGCAGCTCGCCGGCTGGAACAACGTATTCAACGGCATCGCCGGCATCATCAACATCTTCTGCATGACCGGTTGGTGGAGCGTCTACGCCTCCGAGGACAAGACCGACATGCTGTGGCCCGACATGACCTGGGTCTACATCATCGCCTACGATATCTGGAACTTCTGCTACACCTACAACTGCCTGCCCACCCACTCCTGGTTCTGCGGCTTTGCGCTGCTGCTGGCGCCGACCGTTGCCGCCTTTATCTGGAACAAGGGCGGCTGGATCCAGAACCGCGCCTTTACGCTGGCCATTTGGTGCATGTTTGCCCAGGTGTTCCCTTTCTTCCAGGAGGAGTCCATCTTTGTAACCCACTCCACGCTCGACGCAGGCGCCGCCACCGCGGTCTCCATCGCCGCATTGGTCGCCAACATCGCCGCGATCATCTACATCGTCTACCGCGCCAAGAAGCTCGGCCGCAATCCCTACAAGCAGGATGTCTTTGAGGGCACCAGCGATTGGGAGAAGGCCACCGCTCGCCGCGCCAAGGTGGATTACGCTCACGCCGAGTAACATGCCCAGCGCGAACGCCGCTTGAATGTGAAGCCGCCTGGCCGACTCCGCGCAATGCAACGTATTGCATGCCCCCGGAAAGCGATTTGTCCGCTTTCCGGGGGCTTTTTGTTGTTGCGCGCATCCACGCACACATTCAAAACCTCTCGCACAGATAAAATCAGATTTCCGATCGCCTGACAGCTCTATATGACCCTGTTTTTGGGTACATTGTTGTCCCGATATTGAGCTTGGGGGATGTATGAATGATGAGACGATGGGCCAAGAGGATGCGGCCCAAGATGCAGAAGCTTGCGCTGAGGCCTTAGAGAGCTTAGACCGGATTTCACTCGATGAGATTGCGTTTGACGATTCGGGCGTTGATGTGCAGGATGAGCCGGAAGCCGAGGCGCAGTCCGATGATCAGGATGCGGACGACGTTGAGCCTGCCGAAGATGAAGCAGGTCGCGAAGACACCGAAAGCGAGGCCGGCAATCAGCCCGAATCCGACACGGGCGAGGAAACCGTCTTGCTCGACAGCTTGCCGGCCGAAGATTCGCTGACCCGCGAGCTCCCTGGCCTGGGTTCCGCACCAGCCGTGGACGAGACCATCGCCATGGGCGATATTCCCCTACCGTCCGTTCCCTCGGCACGCGAGGCCGAGGTTCGTCATCGCAAGATGTCGCCCAAGCGCCGCAATCTGATGGTCGCCGGTATCGTGGCCGCCGCGCTCGTCGCCGGCGGTGCAGGCTATGCTGCCTGGAACGGATATCAGCAAGAGCAGGCTGCCGCTGTCGCCGCCAATGCCCACACGATGATGTCGGTGCAGATTGGCGTGCATGCCGCGGGCCTCGACTGTTCCACCAGCTCTAAGATTCCCGTACAGGTGAGCGGTCAGGACGCTGATGGCTCATCCGTGAGCGAAACGCTCTATGTTGACGAGCACGGCCGCGGCATCAAACTGCTGCCCGGCGATTACACGCTCTCCATCGCTGCCTCTCCCATCGCGGCCGACGGCACCATCTATACCGTCCCGACCACCAAGGCGCAGGTCACGATCAAGAGCGACGGACAGGACCTAAGCAGCCAGGCCGCCTTTAAGCTCAAGGTGCCTTCGGCCGACACGGTGACTGACGACCAAATCGATGCCGCCGCCAAATTTGCCGAGGAGGGAGGCGCGAGCTCCGCCGCCACCGCCAAGGTGCTCCAGCAGGCGGCAACCGCGCGGCGCGACGCCGCCGTCAATGCCGTGAGCGCGCAAAAGGCACAGGCGGCCCGTGATGCCGACGCCCGCCACAAGGCAACCGACCTCTACCAGCTCGATATCCCCGTCGAGTGGTACGGCAAGGTCGAGACTTGGCAAAATGGCAGCACGCTATGCATCTATCTTGCCGGCGACAGCGATACACCGATTGTGACGCTCGTCGCAGTGCGCGAGGGCGAGAGCTTTACGCCCGATGAGGGCGATACGGTTTTGGGTGCGGCCAACCTAGGCAACGGTTATACCGTCTACGCCAGCGGTCCCGTCTATCCGTACGTGGTGCCCCAGACCATCAACGGACGGACGCAGAATCCCGTGTCGACCTACCCTATGGACTCGGCCATTGAGCTTGTCGAGCTCACGACCGGCAACCGCTACACCTATAGCCAGATCAAGAACGTACTGGTCGGCAAAGACGGCAAGGCCGACGCTGCGACCAAACTCGAGACCGACTACCTCGCACAGATTCTCCTGCCGAGCATCAAAGCCCAGGACTAGCGGACCACAGCACCCAGGGTAGCTAATTTGGGGCGGGGCTTTTTTAGCTACCCTTGATGTTGTTTCGACTTTGCTGTTGGGCAGAGCAGAGGGTAGCTAAAAAGCCCCCGTCCCAAATTAGCTACCACAGATCAATAAATGATTAGGCAAGAAGCCACTTCCATGCGGGCACAGCGTGTACCACACCGCGCTCGCATGGAATATCGGCCTGCTCATCCATGGTAACGATTGTCGACTCACCAAGATCGAATTGGGCCATCGAGGCATCAAGCGCGGCAATTTCGCGCTCGCGCGTTTTCTCGCTTGCCATATCCGTACTCACCTGAATCAGGCCATAAGCCTGCATAAGAAGCGCATCCCCGGCCACAAAGTCCACCTCATGGCTTTTATTCTTCTCTTTGATCAGCAGGCGGCAGACCGAACCGGACCGCACGGCTGGAGTCCTTCTTCTGAGCGCATTGAACACCGCAGTCTCGAGCCTCTGGCCCTGATCAAATGCCGATGCGGGAGAGAATGCTCCGAACATCGCAGGATCGACAGCGTAGACTTTAGATGCGGACCGCGCATTATTTGCAAGTGAGCGCGTGAACTCCGGCACCGAAAACAACAGGTAGGCGTCCTCGTAATACTCAAGTAAGTCGCCGAGCGAATTACGACTGACGGGTATCTGCCTACTTTTGAACTCGTTGTACACCTTGTTCACTGACAGCTCTCGTGCCGAAGATGCCATACACCGCGTCAGGAACAGTGAAGCCAAACGAGGGTTCTTGATGTCGTAGCGCTCAACGACGTCCATGGCGACCGTTCGCGACGCATATTCCTGTAGCAGCTGAATCGCGTCCGCGGGCGTCTGCTCTAGCGTCGCGATGAATCCCCCTCGCTCAAGATATCCGATCAGATGATGTCGAAGCAGTGCTGCATCGCTCGATGAAAAGGGTGCATCCGGCTCAGGAACGCTCCCCGTCTTATATCGGACGTATTCCGAAAAACTCAACGGAAACAGCTCTCGCACAAGAGAGCGACCCCTGAACTCGCTCTTAAGTTCCGAGGACAGCATCTTAGAAGAAGATCCCGTCACGTAGACGGTCGCTTTCTCCGTATCGACCACACGCCGCAGAAACGCACCCCATTCGGGAATTTCCTGGATTTCATCGAAGAAAATGTAGACACCCTCGGTTCGAGCAGCAGGATATAGCGCATAGAATGTATCGAGCACGTCCGCTAGCAGCGACGGCTCATACGGACGCAAGCGCTCATCCTCAAAATTGAAATAAAGCATCCGGTCAAGCTCGATACCTTGACCCTGAAGCCGCTGCATCTCCTGATACAGGCGATACGTCTTTCCACAACGACGGGCTCCCACAATCACATTTACGATGTTGTCGCGCTTGGGTTCCTGCGGGTTTCCCAGATCAAGGTCGCGCTCAAAGACCTGTGGAACTCCTTGTTGCTCAAAGTCCTTTATTTTCTGGGCCACCAAGTCGTTGAATGCCATGATTCTCCAATCTTGCTTATATGCTAATCAAGATTATATCGATTCTTGATTAGCAGGAGAGCAAGATTTATGCGTATCTTGATTAATTGGTGAGCATATTTTTCTGTTACTGGTCTCCCGGAGGATGTCGAACGGCTGAGGGGCCACCAAGCTCGAGAGAATGATTTTTCTGGGACGGGGATTTAATAATCATTTTGTACCGAATGATTATTAAATCCCCGTCCCAGAAAAATCATCAGGCAGGCGGGAGGGGGCAAAAGTAGCTAAAAAAGCCCCGTCCCAAATGAGCTACTTAGCGCCAGGGGTCGGCTTCGAAGAGAGGCTCGCGCTCGGGGCGGCGATCGCTGTAGGGATCGTAGCCGTCGTCGTCCTCGTTCTCGGCGCGGATATAGGGGTCACGCGGCTTGGGTGCCGGCTTAGGCGCAGACTTGGGTGCGGCGGGTGCGGCATCGGTCGCCGGCGTGTTCGTCTTGTTCTTGTCTGTCATCTGCGCATCTCCTTGCATCGCATCCGTTCAACATCATCGATTGTCGCACGAAAAAGGGCGGCGGATCCAATTGGATCCGCCGCCCTTGGCGTTTTGCGATGAGGGGCGGTTTAAAGCCGGCCCCAAAAATCTACTCGGCGTCGGGCACCTCGTAGGTGGCAGACGGCGTGTTATCGCACACGACGGTAAAAGCACCGTCTTTGTCGACATCGACCGTCACCTGATCGCCCTCGCGCACCGTGCCGTCGATGATAGCGGCCGCGATGGCATCCACGACCTCGCGCTGGACCAGGCGCTTGAGCGGACGGGCACCGAACACGGGGTCCAGGCCACCCACGGCGAGCATCTGCTTGGCCGCCGGGGTGATGGCAAGCGTCATGCGCTCCTTGGCCAGACGCGCGCGGACGTCGGCAAGCTGGATGTCGACGATCTTCTCGATCTGCGCCATGCCGAGCGGATGGAACACCACGATATCGTCGATACGGTTGAGGAACTCGGGGCGGAAGGTCTGAGCCATGGCGGCGTCGACCTGATGGCGCATCTCCTCCTCGTCCTTACCGGACAGATCGGCGATGGCCTTGGAGCCCACGTTAGACGTCATGATGATGATCGTGTTCTTGAAGGACACCTGGCGACCCTGGCCATCGGTCAGACGGCCGTCATCAAGCACCTGCAGCAGCACGTTAAAGACATCCGGATGAGCCTTCTCCATCTCGTCGAGCAAAATCACGGAGTACGGACGACGGCGCACGGCCTCGGTAAGCTGGCCGCCCTCGTCGTAACCCACGTATCCCGGAGGCGCACCGATCAGACGTTGGACGCTGAACTTCTCCATGTACTCGGACATGTCGATACGCACGAGCGCACGCTCGTCATCAAACAGGCACTCGGCAAGCGCCTTGGCGAGCTCGGTCTTGCCCACGCCGGTGGGGCCCAGGAAGAAGAAGCTGCCGATGGGCTTGTCCGGATCGGAGAGGCCCGCACGGCTGCGACGCACGGCCGCGGCGACAGCGGAGACCGCCTCGTCCTGGCCGATGACGCGCTTATGCAGCTCGCCCTCCAAGCCCTTCAGCTTGTCGAGCTCGCCCTGCATCATCTTGGAGACGGGCACGCCGGTCCAAGCGCTCACGACCTCGGCGATCTCATCGGAGGTCACCTGCTCGTTGAGGCCCTCGCCGTCCTGCTGCTTTTGCGCCTCGAGCGCAGCCTCGGAATCCTGAATCTGCTGCTGCAAACCCGGAATCACGGAGTAGCGCAGCTCGGACGCACGGCCCAAATCTCCGTTGCGCGTCGCGCGCTCCTCTTCGCTCTTGGCCTCGTCGAGCTGTCCCTTGAGCTCCTGCACGTGGTCGATGGCGTTCTTTTGGTTGAGCCAGCCGGCCTTTTGCACGTTGAGCTTTTCTTGGACCTCGGCGATCTCTTGGCGCAGGGCCTCCAGACGCTCCTTGGAGGCCTCGTCGGTCTCCTTCATGAGCGCCTGCTCCTCAATCTGCAGCTGGGTGAGCTGACGCGTGGTGGCGTCGATCTCGACCGGCATGCTGTCGAGCTCCATGCGCAGGCGGCTTGCAGCCTCATCGACCAGGTCGATGGCCTTGTCGGGCAGGAAACGGTCAGCGATGTAGCGATCGGAGAGGTCGGCGGCGGCCACGAGCGCGCTATCGGTAATGTGGACGCCGTGGAAGATCTCGTACTTCTCCTTGAGGCCACGCAGGATCGAGATGGTGTCCTCGACGGTAGGCTCGCTCACCATAACGGTCTGGAAACGACGGGCGAGCGCCGCGTCCTTCTCGATGTACTTACGGTATTCGTCAAGCGTGGTCGCGCCGATCGCATGCAGGTCGCCACGGGCGAGCGCAGGCTTGAGGATGTTGCCGGCGTCCATGGAGCCCTCGGTGGCACCCGCGCCCACGATGGTGTGGAGCTCATCGATGAACAGGATGACCTTACCTTCCGATTTTTGCACTTCCTTGAGCACGGCCTTCAAGCGGTCCTCGAACTCGCCGCGATACTTGGCGCCAGCGACCAGCGCGCTCATGTCGAGCTCGATGAGGTCGCGGTCGCGCAGGGTGCTCGGCACGTCGCCGGCCACGATACGCTGGGCGATGCCCTCGACGATGGCCGTCTTGCCGACGCCCGGCTCGCCGATGAGCACGGGGTTGTTCTTGGTGCGGCGGGACAGGACCTGGATGGTACGGCGAATCTCATCGGTACGGCCGATGACCGGGTCGAGCTTGCCGGCGCGGGCCAGGTCGCAGATGTTGCGACCGTACTGCTCCAGTGCCTCAAACTGGGTCTTGTCCTCGGCAGACGTCACACGGTCGTCGCCGCGCAGCTCCTCGTAGACTTGCTCGATGCGCTCCTTGGTCACGCCGGCGCCGCGCAGAACGCGGCCGGCCTCGCCCTTGTCCTCGGCAAGTGCCATCAGCAGATGCTCGGTCACCACAAAGCTGTCGCCCATCTTGGTGGCCTTTTTCTCGGCCTTCTCGATGACGCGAACGAGCTCGTTGGACAGGCCCATCTGCTGACCCTCGCCCGAAACCTTAGGCGCATGGTCGATGGCATCCTGCGTGGAGCGTGCGAGCTGGGCTGGGTCGGCGCCGATGCGCTCGATGATCACGGAGATATTGCGCTCGCCGGCACCGAGCAGGGCGGACAGCAGGTGAATCGGCTCCACCGCGCCGGCCTGCGCGTCGGCAGCCGTGCTCATGGCGGTCTGCAGCGCCTCGCGCGACGTCATTGCTAGCTTATCGATTCTCATGGAATCACCTCTCTTGGGGTGGCCGCCCTACGGGGCGGCTTCACGTTGTTCGAGAAGTATTGTTGCCAGCTTTGCGCGATCTTATACACAAATCTAAGTCTCTATATATAAGATTTTCTGAGTGATTGAAAGATAGGGAGCAGGTGCGCTCACCCGCTACGGCCTCGTCCCCTTACTATCTCAATCTGTAACATCTAGCGGCTGTTTATGGCTCTAGATGTTACAGATCGAGATGAAATGACCAGCGGCACCCGTTTATCTAAATCTGTAACATCTAGTCAGCAAATAGAGCTCTATCTGTTACAAATCGAGACGAACAGAAAACACCCGGATCAAAAATCTAAATCTGTAACACCAGGCCCACTTTCAGCGGCCAAGATGTTACAGATCGAGACAGACCGAAAACCACCACAAAGAGGACAGGCACCTTTGTGGTGGTCGCGGTCTCTACTCCTTCGCCGAGCCCGTGCTTCCCGATTCGGCGTTCCAGGGCATCTCATCCTCGAACAGCCATGTACGGGCAGACCCACTATCGCGTGCAGTCTGCGGGTCGGGCAAGCAGGTCTGTTCATAGGCATCCTGAATGCACTGACCCATAAAATCGTTGAGCTCGGTCTGGTTGCCCTCCATGACATAGGCGACATCGCCGTCCAAGATGTAGATACCCGGCCCCTCATTGCCCTCGTAGCCGGGATCGTACGAAACATCACATAACTTGGCGCCATTCGCGGTGTCCAACTCGATGGATGAGTGGCATCCGCCGACCATGTCGTTCGCTTTTGCCCGATAGGACGCATATCCATACCAGCGCTTAAAGGTTTTGCCCCTGAGCAGCTCGGACGCCCTGTCGATCAGACTAGAATCCGTGGTATAGCGCATAGCCCCAAGCTGAATATGTGGATAATTACTAATGCCCAGCGCAGCCGGTTGCTCATCAAAATCAACGGTAATGGTCTCAGGCTTGTCGTCGCCGGTCAGAAGTTCGACAGATTGAGTCACAGGCTTGACCACCGGCTCCGTCACCGCAGCAGGTAGAAACGCCATGCCGACAGCGCCCATGCCAACCACAGTGATCGCAAGCGCCAAAACAATCAATCCAATACGGGCAGGACTTCTCACAGCAAAGCACCTCGCAACGCAAACCTTCGCTACCTGCACTAATGATATCGCCAGCCAGCACTATTACCAAAAGAAGCCGCGCGCTCCTCACCACCACAAAGGGGACAGGCACCTTTGTGGTGGTTTTCGACGCTAACGGTCGACCATCTCGCGCCATGAGATTAAACTTGAATTGTTCTCTGAACATATCCATTTCTGCCTATCCTCAACAGATCTTTGTCTCGAGGAGCGCATATGAAGCCGTCTCATTCCACCGGTCGCAACGTCATTACCATTTTCGCCATACCCATCGCGATGTTCTTCTTTATCGTCGTCACGCCCTTTTCCCTCGGTATCGCCTCGCCCTTCGATTTATGCGGAATGGTCGACGCTGGCTCGCGTGCCACCTCGCTCTCCTTTTTCTGCCGCGGTGTTTTCTACGAAGATAGAATTCCCACCGGACTTTGGCAGTCCAAGTTACCGTTGCTCGGCCAGGTCGACGGATGCTCTCCTTATTTCTGCCTTGACCCTCAGGCGCTAAACTATCTAATCGACGACCAGCCACTCGACTCCATCACCCTCGCCTACGACTACGCACCAAACACCGATGAGCGCCACATGAACCAAGTCCTCGACAAGATGCTTGGACAGTGCGGGCTCACCGAGGAGGCCGGTCGAACCATCTATAGCAACCAGAAATTAAAGCGAACAGAACTCCGCCGTGTCGGAAAAATCAAAGGGCGAAACGGGGCCGCCTACTGGGATGCCTGGGCAACACGCGACAAGGGCGAATTCGGACACAGCACCTATACGGTCACTGTCTACACCAAAGACGGAATTAAGGACAATGTTGACGATTTCGCGTCATCCAAACTCGGCATCCCCAAAACAACCAAACCCGTCAACCCAGATGAAATCCTGTAGAGGCGCTTATTGGAATGTCGCTCAACGTGCACACCGACATTGAGCTCACCCCCACCGCCACAAAGGTGCTTGCCCCTTTGTGGCGGTTTTCGGCAAAAAGAAGCCGCCCCAATAAAAAGAGGCGGCATCAAGCAAGTCTATTTATTAGCGTCCCTCAAGACCCAACAAGAACGCAGAAATGTAGCCCGGGGCTTACCCTTTGCCGAACGCGACCCTCGCGAAGCGCGTGAGCGGGCGGGAAAGGGTAAGCCCCGGGCGGACAAGTATGTGCGTTACTCGGCAGCGGCCTTGAACTTGTTGTAGTTGATCAGGCAGCCGGCCTTGACGATGGCGCGCTCCTCGGCCGTCATGTCGACAATGTAGAGCTCAATCTGCTCAACCGCACCGTCGGCACGCACCACGTAGGCAGCGATATCCTTCAAGTCGCCATCGAGCGCGGCGCGGATACCCGGCACAAAGACGTAGTCGCCCACCTCAAAGTTGGGCTCGGCCTCCATCTGGAAGGGCACCATGCCCCAGTTCATCACGTTGGAGCGATAGCGCTTGGTGGCGTACTCGTGGACGATATTGGCCAGGCCGCCAATCACGCGCTGGCAGCTTGCGGCCTGCTCGCGGGCAGAGCCGTCGCCTGGCTTCTTGGCATAGAGCATCGAACCATACTCGGTCGCCTTGGCATCGGCCGCGACGCCCGCGCCGGCCAGTGCCTCAAACACACCGGCAAGCTCGGCATCGAGCGCGGCCAGGTCACCCGCGGACTCGCCGGCAACGCGGCGCTTCTCCACGGCGTCGACCTCCTTGGAGCGACCCACGTAGGCAGGGTCGCGGCGGCTGAGCGTAAACTCGGCCAGGCCCAGCGGGTTGGAGCGGAAGGAGCTCGTCTCGCCCGAGGGGATGAGCTCGTCGGTCGTGGTGACCGGGTCCATGATCTTGGAGCACACTTTGAGCAGAATGTCGTCGCCGAGCGGCTCCATCGCGGGCCACGGCTTGATGTTGGGGCCCTCGACCAGCTCGTCGGCAGGCTCAGCCTTGCCAAAGCCCCAATACACGCGCTTCTTGTACGGCGCGTCGTCAAAGGTGTACTCGCAGGCCTCGTCCCAGGTCTCCTCGGGCAGGTCGGTCGCCGGCGTCAGGATGCCGCCGTTGGCCGCCGTCGCCGCAATGGAGCGGGCGTCCATCAGGGCCACGGCGCTCAGCTGGCCGTTGCCCGGCTTGGAGCCCTCGCGGTTGGGGAAGTTGCGCGTGGTGTGGCGGATGGACAGGCCGTTGTTGGCGGGCGTGTCGCCGGCGCCGAAGCACGGGCCGCAGAACGCCGTACGCACGATCGCGCCGGCCTCCATGAGGTCGTAGATGTAGCCGCGGCGCGTGAGCTCGAGCGCCACGGGCTGGCTCGTGGGATAGACCGACAGCGAGAACTCGCCGCAGCCGGTGTTGGCGCCCTTGAGCACGCGGGCCGCCTGCACCACGGAGTCGTAGTTGCCGCCCGAGCAGCCGGCGATAACGCCCTGCTGCACGTGCAGCTTACCGTCGACAATCTTGTCGAGCAGGCTAAAGTGCGTCTTGCCCTCGCCGATCTTGGCAGCCTCGAGCTCGACCTCGTGCAGGATATCCTCGAGGTTCTCGTTGAGCTCGTCGATCTCAAAACCGTTGGAAGGATGGAACGGCAGGGCGATCATGGGCTTGATGCTCGACAGGTCGACCTCGACACAGCCGTCGTAGTAGGCGACGTCGTCAGGCTTGAGCTCACGATAGTCGTCGCCACGGCCGTGCATGGCCAAAAACGCGTGCGTGTCCTCGTCGGTGGCCCAAATGGAGGAGAGGCAGGTGGTCTCGGTGGTCATGACGTCGACGCCGTTGCGGTAGTCGGTCGTCATGCTCGCGATGCCGGGGCCCACGAACTCCATGACCTTGTTCTTGACGTAGCCCTTGGCAAAGACCGCCTTGATGATAGCGAGCGCCACATCGTGCGGGCCGACGCCGGGGCGCGGGGCGCCCGTGAGGTAGATGGCCACGACGCCGGGATAGGCAACGTCGTAGGTGTCGCGCAGCAGCTGCTTTGCCAGCTCGCCGCCGCCCTCGCCCACGGCCATGGTGCCCAGGGCGCCATAGCGGGTGTGCGAGTCGGAACCCAGGATCATCTTGCCGCAACCGGCGAAGTTCTCGCGCATAAAGGAGTGGATGACGGCGATGTGCGGCGGAACGAAGATACCGCCGTACTTCTTAGCAGCCGAGAGACCAAAGACGTGGTCGTCCTCGTTGATGGTGCCGCCCACGGCGCACAGCGAGTTATGGCAGTTGGTGAGCACGTAGGGCAGCGGGAACTGCTCCATGCCCGAGGCGCGCGCCGTCTGGATGATGCCGACAAAGGTGATGTCGTGGCTCGCCATGGCGTCGAAGCGAATCTTGAGTGCCTCGGGGTCTCCGGACGTATTGTGTGCCTGGAGAATCGAATACGCGATGGTGCCGCGCTTGGCATCCTCGGGCGTCCGCGTAATACCGCGCTCGGCAGCCTCGGCCGCAGGCACAACCTCGCTGCCGCCGCGCAGGTAGATACCGTCCTCGTACAGCTTGACCATACTGTCTCCCACTCTGCCCAAAAGATTTGGGCGCATAGCATACATTCGTTCAATATCGTGCCATAGAACGGTTGCGAGTGGGTTACGAATCTACACGTTCACTTTATCTCGGTAAAGCACAGAACGAGCCTAGTGTGAGCCAGCAGATTTAGTGCAAGAGTGTCCCTTCCGACTAGTCATTTAAGAACGTCCCCAATGACTACTCCGGCAACGCCGATGTTTTGGCGCGGACAGACACTATGACCCAATCCGAGGGCACTAAAAAGACAGGAGCCCCCGCTCGTGACCGCGGGTCGGGGCTGCGACAATGATGTTGAAGTGCCATAGGCGCAGCCGCGCCGCAACGAGGTTGGGAGGCTCCCATGCCAAAGTATTCTACCGCGTTCGGGATGGACGTCCACCTGAGGTCGACCACCGTCTGCGCCCTCGACGCGGACACCGGCGAGGCCGTGACGAGGAGGTTCCCCGGCAACCCCTGGGGCGAGATCGCCGGGTGGATGGACGGGTTCCCCGGGCCGTCGCTCGCGGCCTACGAGAGCGGCTACCTCGGCTTCGCCCCGCAAAGGGAGCTCGCCGGGCTCGGCGTCGAGTGCGCCGTCGCCGCGGTCTCGAAGATCCCCAGGTCGGCCGCCGACTCGGCCTCCAAGAACGACAGGAACGACGCCGCCAGGATGGCCAAGGCGATACTCGCCCACGACATCTCCCCCGTATGGGTCCCCTCCCCCGAGGTCGAGGGCATCAGGGACCTCGCCGGCGCCTACGACGGGGCGACCGCGCGCCTGGCGACCGCCAAGCAGCGGCTGCTCGCCTTCCTCGCAAGGCGAGGGTTCGCCTACGGCGGCACCACGCCCGCCGGCAACCCGAGGAAGTACTGGACCTACGACTTCCTGAGGTGGCTCGACAAGGTCAGGCCTGAGGACGATGGCGGGGTTCGGGCGCTCGCCGCCCTGAGGAACGAGGTCGAGGCCGCGGCGGAGGCCCGGGCGGACCTGCTCTCCGAGTACGGGGCAGCCGTGGATGCCAGCCCGATCGCCGCGGAGGCGGCCGCCCTCCAGTCGATCAAGGGCTGCGCCTTCGCGCTGGCCGCGGCCTTCTCGGCCGAGGTCGGCGACTTCACGAGGTTCCGTTCCGGAAGGCAGGTCACGGCCTATTTCGGCCTCGCGCCGAGTCAGAGGTCGAGTGGCGACTCCGTGCGGCTCGGAGGCATCAGCGGTGCGGGCAACGCGCTCGTGAGGAAGCTGGCCGTTGAGGGTTCATGGTGCTACGCCGCGGCACGGCACCAGCCGAAGCTCATGCCGAGGGATACGGGCGTGCCCCTCGAGATAAGGATGCACGGGAGGAAGGGGTCCGAGCGGCTCCTGCGGCGGCGCGAGGAGATGCTCGCCCGCGGCATGCCCGCGGCGAAGGCGAACGCCGCCACCGCGGCCGAGCTCGTGAGGTGGCTCTGGGCCCTCGGCATGATGTGCCGGGAGGGCGCGGAATAGACATAGCCCCCGTCCCGGCGAGCCGGGCGGCCTTCGGGGATACCCCCTATTTCGCTGTGCGCGCGGAGCCCTCCGCATGCGCCTCGACAGACTTGGGGAACCCCGCCGAAGGAAT
>CATYZE010000020.1 GCA_958415525.1 uncultured Collinsella sp.
CCGTCATCGAAACTGAAGAGGGGGGAGGCCTCGCGGCCTCCCCCTTTTTTGCGTTTTATAGAGAGCTGTAATACAAGAACTCGCCTTCTTTTAGCTTGTCTTACTGTTTGGCTGTATTTTGAGTCCTTCTTTTGTATTTGCGCGATAATAACTCCCATTGGCGTTAGGGAGGACTTGATGTTTACCGTTTTTGTCTTGGGCAATATTGCTTCGGGTAAGTCGACTGCCTGCCGCTATCTCGAATCTCATGGCGCCATGCTTATCGATCTGGACGAGCTTGCCAAATCGCTGTATGTGCCAGGCTCCGATATCGTCAATGCCCTCGCGGAAGAATTTGGCTGGGATATTTTGGACGAGGAGGGCGGCGTTCGCCGTAACATCCTCGCTTCTCGAGCTTTTGTTTCTCCTGATGCGGTCGCGAGGCTCAATAGCATTGTGCACCCCGTTCTCATTGAGCAGCTGTCACTGAGGATTCTTGATCCGGTTTGCTGCACGGTTTCGTCCCCCCGTTATCCCTTTGCGGTTGTCGAGGTTTCTGCCCCGACTGGTTTTGAGGATGCATTTGGTTTGGCTGATGAAATTCTGGTCATCAGCGCCCCTTTGTCAGTTCGTCGCGAGCGCGCTATTCAACGTGGTATGGAGCCATCTGATTTCGATGCCCGTTCTGCTTGCCAGCCCGTTGAGTCTGCGCTGTGCAATCTCGCTACAACGGTGATTGATAATGCCGCAGGCGATAATTCGCTCTTTGAGCAGCTTGACTCTTGGCTTGCATTCCATGGGTTTATAGACACCGCGAATAAGGAGGATGCCGATGCCTAAGACACGTTTCTTTGCGTGGTATCGCCTTATACCGCTGGCTGCCGTTTTTGCCTTCGGCCTTATCTCATTCGTTTACTCGTGTGCTCCTGCCGCTTTCTTTAAGCCGCTGTATCCGATTGACTACGAGGCATATGTAAAAAAATCCAGTATTTCGCATAATCTGGATCCGTATCTGGTGTGCGCTGTCATTAAGTCGGAATCGAATTGGGATCCCAAGGCCGAATCGAATCAGGGTGCTCAGGGATTGATGCAGCTGATGCCCGTGACTGCCCAGGATATGATTGCCAAAGGTCTTGTCGATGGTAGCGAGTATTCAGCCGACAACCTTAACGATCCCGCTACGAACATCGAGTTTGGCTGCGCATACCTCTCGTATCTTCTGACCTATTTCAACGGGTCGACGGATAGTGCCATTGCCGCCTATAACGCCGGTATGGGCAATGTCGACGGATGGGCGCAGCAGAACACGTCACTTCATAATGCAATCACCTTTCCCGAGACGCAGGCGTATCTGATTCGTGTCAATAATGCCTGGGTTCGCTATAAGACCCTCTATCCCGATCGGTTCGTATAGGACTATGCCTGCCGCCTGCGTATACTGCAGATATATGAGTTAGGAGTATCCATGGCGGAATTTGAAGTTGAGCGTGTTGGAGGAGAGCTCAAACGTTTTGGCGTTGAGGGCTCTGAGGTGCCATTTAAGGTTGTATCTCCTTATGAGCCTGCAGGTTCTCAGCCTAAGGCCATTGAGTCGCTTGTGCAGGGTGTGAGGAACGGAGATCGCTATCAGGTTTTGCTGGGCGTGACTGGTTCGGGCAAGACTTTCACGATGGCTAAGACTATTGAGGCCCTGGGGAAGCCGACGCTGGTCATGGCTCCCAATAAAACGCTCGCCGCTCAGCTTGCGAGCGAGCTCAAAGAGTTCTTTCCCAACAACGCTGTGGTCTACTTTGTCTCGTACTACGACTACTATCAGCCCGAGGCGTATGTGCCGCAAAGCGATACATATATCGAGAAAGACTCCTCGATTAACGAAGAGGTCGAGATGCTGCGCCATCAGGCGACCGCGTCACTGCTCTCTCGACGCGATGTGATCGTTGTCGCATCGGTCTCGTGTATCTATGGCATTGGCTCTCCTGAGGACTATGCGGGTCTGGCTCCAAACGTCGACAAGAAGGTGCCGCTCGAGCGCGATGACTTTATCCATGCACTTATCGACATTCAATATGATCGCAATGACTATGATCTGGCACGCGGCACGTTCCGCGTGCGCGGCGATGTTGTCGACGTGTATCCGCCTTATGCCGAGCATCCGTTGCGGTTTGAGTTCTTTGGCGACGAGGTCGAGCTGATTGCCGAGATCGATGAGGTCACCGGAGAGATGCTTCGTGAGTACGAGGCCATCCCCGTATGGCCGGCATCGCACTACGTGACCGAGAAGCCGAAGGTCAAGGCGGCTCTGAAATCGATCAGCGAAGAGTGCGAGAAGCGCGTGGCGGAGCTCAAGGCGACCGACAAGTTGCTCGAGGCGCAGCGTCTGCAGCAGCGCACCGATTATGATCTTGAGATGCTCGAGACGATGGGCTTTTGCAACGGCATCGAGAACTACTCGCGTCATCTGGACGGTCGCAAGCCGGGTGAGCCGCCGTTTACCCTGATCGATTACTTTCCTAAGGACATGCTCTGTATCATCGACGAGAGCCATGTGACGGTGCCGCAGATCCGCGGCATGCATGAAGGCGACCGCTCGCGTAAGGTAACGCTGGTGGAACACGGTTTTCGCCTGCCCTCGGCACTCGATAATCGCCCGCTTCGTTTCGATGAGTTTGAGGCAAGGATACCCCAGTTTATCTATGTTTCGGCCACGCCGGGCGATTACGAGCTGCGGGTGAGCCAAAACGACGTGGAGCAGATTATTCGTCCGACCGGTCTGCTCGACCCCAAGATCGATGTGCGTCCGGTTCGTGGGCAGATTGACGATCTTGAGGACGAGATTCGCGAGCGCGTTGCCCGCAAGGAGCGCGTGCTGGTGACCACGCTCACCAAGCGCATGGCCGAGGACCTGACCGACCATCTGCTTGATGCCGGCATTAAGGTTAATTACATGCACTCCGATACGGCGACGATGGACCGTGTCGAGATCCTGCGTACGCTGCGCGAGGGAAAGATTGATGTCCTGGTCGGCATCAACCTGCTTCGCGAGGGGCTGGACCTTCCCGAGGTCTCGCTGGTGGCAATTCTCGATGCCGATAAGGAAGGCTTCTTGCGCAACCGCCGTTCGCTGATTCAGACGATTGGCCGCGCGGCACGTAATGCCGACGGCGAAGTCATCATGTACGCAGACGTTGTGACTGATTCGATGAAAGAGGCCATCGAGGAGACGCAGCGCCGTCGTGAGATTCAGATGGCATATAACGAAGAGCATGGCATTGTGCCTAAGACGGTTCGCAAAGCCATTAACGATATCTCGAGCTTTATCGCCGAGGCCGAAAAGACCGTGGGCTCCAAGGGGCGTTCGAAAGGCGATTCGCTGGGTCACGGCGCGTTCTATACACCCGATGAAAACGGCGAGGGCGCTGTACCGGAGACGGTGGCGCCCGAGCAGACGCTTGCCGAGCAGCTGGAAGGGCTGCCGCATGACGAGCTTGTGCGGATCGTCGAAACCATGGAAGAGGATATGCGTAACGCTTCTGCCGCCATGGACTTTGAGGAGGCGGCGCGCCTGCGCGATGCCGTCGTTCAGATTCGGGCGATGCTCGAGGGTGCGTCTGAGGACGAGACGATTGAGCGCTTACGTTCGCAGGCCCGCAAGGGTTCCACGTTCGCATCGGGCAGAAAACGCCAGGGTGCACGGTTTAAGAAATAGCGAACATGCCCCGAGTTCCCTGCGGAGCTCGGGGCATGCGTCTTTTGCGCGCTGGAATTCGTGCGTTAGAGGTCTGCGATCAGGGCTTCGGCACAACGAATGCCGTCGGTGGCGGCGCTCATGATGCCGCCGGCATATCCAGCTCCCTCACCGCAAGGGTAAAGGCCCGGGGTCGACGCGGCGTGGCACGCTGGGTCGCGGGTGACGGTGACAGGCGAGCTCGAACGCGTCTCCACGCCGGTGAGGACGGCGTCGGGGCGGTCGTAGCCGCGCAGCTTCTTGCCAAGCAGGGGGATTCCCAAACGAAGCGATTCAACGATATGTTGCGGGAGGGCTTCGTCGATTGCCGTCCAGGTCACGCCAAGTGGATAGGTGGGCTTCACTTTTCCAGGTGCCGTGCTGGCACGTCCCGCAAGGAAATCTCCGACGAGCTGTGCCGGTGCGTTCCAGTTGGAGCCGCCCAGGCGATAGGCGGTCTGCTCGCAGGCGCGCTGGAGTTCAATGCCCGCAAGCGGGTCATCGCTGGGAAGGTCGTCGGGCGTGACGTTAACGAGTAGGGCGGCATTGGCGTTGCGCCCGTCGCGGGCATTGAGGCTGGCTCCGTTGACGCACAGATAGCCCTGCTCGGAGGAGGCGGCAACAACCTGCCCGCCGGGGCACATGCAAAACGAGAACACGCTGCGATCGTTGGGGAGATGGGCCACGAGTTTGTAAGGAGCTGCTCCAAGCGCCGGATGCCCCGCCGAAGGGCCATATTGGGCACGGTCGATGTCGCGCTGCGGATGCTCGATGCGTACGCCCATGGCAAAGGTCTTTTGCGCGAGGGCCACGTTATGGGTCTTGAGAAGTTCGAATACGTCGCGAGCGGAATGTCCGCAGGCGAGAATGAGGTGCTTTGTGACGATTGTCTCGCTCGCGGTGTCTCGAGGCGATTGAACATCGATGCCGGTGATTGCGCCGGACGCATCGGTGCGAATGTCGATGAGTTTTGTGCGATAACGAACGGTTCCGCCGAGCTGTTCAATGCGCTGGGAAATGTTGGTGACGACGGAGGGAAGGATGTCGGAGCCAATGTGCGGCTTGGCGTCCCACAGGATATCGCGAGGCGCGCCCGCTTCGACGAAGATCTCGAGAATCAGGCGATGGGCGGGATTCTTGGTTCCCGTATTGAGCTTTCCGTCCGAGAAGGTCCCCGCGCCGCCCAGGCCAAACTGGATATTGCTCTCGGGGTCGAGAATACGCTCCTTAAGAAAGAGGTCAATCGCCTGCGAGCGGCGAAGTGCCGGGTCACCACGCTCGACAAGCAAGGGCTTAAGGCCCGCTTCGGCAAGGGTGAGGGCGGCAAAGAGGCCGGCACAACCGGCGCCGACAACGACGGGACGCTCCTTGGACGCATTGGAGACAGGGGAGGGGAATGAGGGCGCCTCGCCGTCTACCATGCGGATACGCGAGCGGTCACGTTCGGCGACGCTGTCGAGCGCTTCCTGCTCGAGGCGGGGGCTTGTCAACTCGACTCGAAAACTCAAAATAAAATGGACGTCTCGCTTTTTACGGGCGTCGATAGACTTGCGATGGAGCTCGATGGCTTTAATCTGGGAATCCTTGCATCGCAGGGCTCGCTTGGCGGCGCGTCTGCCAACGGCAAGGCAGGCATCCTCATCGCCAGCCTCATCGAGGGATGCGTGGACTTGGGTGATTTCGATCATCGAGGTCTCCTTAGATGCAAGAAAGAGGCCGCCCGGTGTCCCAGACGGCCCGAATGCGTTTTGATTATAGACTGCGCGGCTATAGACTGCTTGCAGAGCGAATGCCCGAGGTCCAGGCCCATGCAAGGTTAAAGCCGCCACAATCGGCATCGATATCGAGCGCCTCGCCACAGATGTAAAGTGGGGCGCCTGCAGCGTTGCTCACACAGAGGCTGGGAGCTGAGACGCTCTCGATGGGCACGCCGCCGCGCGTGACCTGGGCCGAACGCTCCTCCGCCGTTCCCTCGACGAGCAACTTAAAGTGCTTGAGGATCGAGACCAGATGGATGACATCGTGCGACCCAGGATGGCACTGTTCGAATGCGGTGCAGACGACGTGAGAGAGCTGCGGGGCAAGCATGCCGTCGAGCCAGCGGGGATCGTGGGGCGAAAAGCCGCCGAGCAGCTCAACTCGTTGGTTGAACATATCGAGTAACTCGCCTTTGGAGAGGTCGGGGAAAAAATCGAGCAGAATCGTGTCGCCGCGCTGGACGCGGCGGGAGAGGTTGAAGGCGGCAACGCCCGAGATGCCAAAGGTTCGGAAGAGCACTTCGCCGTCTTCGCGCCAGAGTTCCTCATGATTGCGGGCGAGCGTCAAGCGGGCACGGACGCGCAGACCATCCAAGGTCTTGAGGGCCGTCTGGTCGCCAACGACTGATGCCGACACGGGGCAGAGGACGGGGCGCTGCCCCGTGAGGGGAAGATTGAACAGCCGCGCGATGTCGACAGGGCTGCCGCCCGTGGCGATAATCACAGCCTTTGCTTGCAGCGTCTCGTTCTTGCGAGGTGCGTCGGCAAGCGCCTTCCGAAGCGAACGGACCTCCGTTTTCCGGTCGTCGTGCTTTTTTACCTTGAGTGTCCGCGCAGGACGGTCGATTTGAAGCACCCGGCCCTTGGGAACTTTGGATGCCGAGGCAACGTTTGCCCCGCAAATCAAGGCGATACCCAAGCGATCGCAAGCGTTGAGAAGCGCGTCGCGCACCGATTCGGCGCGAAGGGAGCGCGGATACAGCCGGCCTTCCTCGGAGGTCGTCATGATGCCCAGCGAGGAGAAGAAGTTCCCTAGCTCTTTTTCGGGCTGGGGACCCATGACGGATTCGACAAACGCGGGGTGGTTGTACCGCTGGAAATCAATTGATTCGTTGGAAAGGTTGCAGCGGCCGTTGCCAGTCGCAAGGAGTTTAAGGCCGCAGGCAACATCGCGCTCAACAATGCAGGCGCTTTTGCCAGCGCGTGCGGCCGTGATAGCGGCGGCGAGACCCGAGGCCCCGCCGCCGATTACCAAGACGTCATAGGAGGCGTTTGCGTTCACTTAGGCCTCGTCGGTCTCGTGCGGGGCAATCGCCTCGACGGCAGAGACGGCCTGGGGCAGCATGCCGTCGGGCAGTGCGACCTCGACCTCGCCCTTGTCGCAAGCCTCGGCGAGTGACGGATTGATGGGAAGCTGCCCCAGGATCTCGAGGTTGTAGCGCTCGGCGACCTCGGGGAGCTTGCTCTTGCCAAAGACCTCGATCTTCTTGCCGCAATCGGGGCACTCGATATAGCTCATGTTCTCGACGATGCCCAGAATGGGGACATTCATCTTCTCGGCCATGTTGACCGCCTTGGCGACGATCATCGAGACCAGATCCTGCGGGCTCGTGACGATGACGATGCCATCGACGGGCAGCGACTGGAAGACGGTGAGGGCGACGTCGCCCGTTCCCGGAGGCATGTCGACCAGCAGGTAGTCGATGGGGCCCCAGGAGGTCTCACTCCAGAACTGCCTGATGGCACCTGCGATAACCGGACCGCGCCAGAGGACGGGGTCAGTTTCGTTTTGGAGCAGCAGGTTGGAGCTCATGACCTTGACGCCGTGCTCGGAGATTTCGGGCAGCATAAGATTGCCGAGGGCATGGACATGGCGACCGCTCATGCCGAACATCTTGGGGATAGAGGGGCCGGTAATGTCGGCATCGAGGACGCCGACCTTGTGACCGTGACGGGCAAGCTCGGTGGCGATGGCGCCGGTGACGAATGACTTGCCAACGCCGCCCTTGCCGGAAAGCACGGCGATAACGCGCTTGACCTCGGACAGCGTGTTTTCTTCAAATTCCTGCGGCGCGGTTTGTCCGCCGGCAGCCTGTGCGTGCTCGCAACCCATGTTTGACTCCTTTGTATATGTTGGGGCCGGAGCCCCGCGATGTGACACGAGCGTCATTGTACCCTCGTTTGCGAGCGGGAGTCATGTGTGATGCGTTTGGCCGCGAGTGTGCGTTGCAATGTCATGCCACCCCAACGAGCGGGCGGGCTTACTGAACCTTGCTGGCGAACTCGAGGTATTGCATGCGCTGCAGCTTGTCGATCGTCGAGGCGTAGGGGCTGTCTTCCGATTCCAAGTCGTAGCGCAGCCCGTCGGCACCGAGATAGCCGGCGACATTGATGGTGGGCACATCTGACCTTGTCGCAAGCAGGGCCTTTTGGTAATTGGTGAGCGGGGCGCCGATCTTATTAAGGGTAATGGCTGCAATCTCGTTTGCCCCGACGGTGTCGTAGACGTTGAGCTCGGTATTGCCGGCGATCTCATAGTTAGCCCAGACGAGATATGTCGACTGATAGATACGGTAAGCGTGGCTTGCCGTATCTTCCTGAGGGTACAGCTCGTCGTTGAGAGTCGTTGCGGCGCTCGGCTGATGGTCGCCAAAAAAGACAAGAACAACCGGTCTGCCGATATTGCGGAGCTCGTTGATAAAGTACTCGAGGTCCCGGTCGGATGCGTTGATGCAGGTGAGATAGGTGTTGAGCGCGCTGTTGGCGCCCTCGCTGGCTCCCTCGACCCAATAGTTTGTCAGCTCTTCGGCGGGAACGGTGCCATAGTCGTAGCCGCCGTGATTTTGCATCGTGACGTCAAAGATGAACTGCGGCGCTTCGTCGGTTCTAAGCAGGTCGAGTATCTTGTCGTAGGTGGCGTAGTCGCATACGCCGGCATGGTAATAGGGCGCACCTTCGAAATCGCTGATTGAAAGAAAGTCTCCAAAGCCAAGCTGCTGATAGATTTTATCTCGATGGTAGTTGACGGGGTTTTGCGGGTGCATAGCGGTAGTGGTATACCCAAGCTCTTTAAGATCCTTTGCCAGGCTGTTGACGCCATTCATCTGATACAGCTGATAGGGGATCTTGCCTAATCCGACAAAGGCCGTTGTCGCTCCGGTCAAAAATTCGAATTCGGAGTTTGCCGTTCCGCCACCGGTGACCGAAGCGAGCATGGTGCCGCGAACAAGTGTGTCGGGAAGCGAGTTGTAGAATGCGGGGCCGGTGTACCCGGCCGCCTGGAGCTGCTCAAAGCACGAAAGGTCGCTAAAACTCTCGTTCATGACGGCAACAATCGTCGGCTTGATTTCATTGAACTGGGCAACGGCCGCCGCGCGCTGCTCGCTCGAGCCATATGTGCTGTCGTAGACGGCGGCGAGCTCCTGCTCGATGCTCTGCGCCTCATCGGGCGTATAGTCTTCGGGCTTCTCAATGGGCAACTCGTTGACCATTTCGGTGAACGAAGTGATAAAACCCTGAGACACATACGTGGTGATGGGTTGCCAACGGTCAAATCCAAAATCCAGCGCCTGCTCCAAGTCGATGCTGGAAAAGCCCGAGAGCCCCACAACGGTCACTAGCAGAAAAGCGCAGAGGTTAGCGGCGATTGCGGGGAAGACATGGGTGGGCGTACGGAGCTTTCGCGGTTGGATGAGCGAAAGAAGCCCCAGGGAAATCTCCAGCAGGGCGAGAGAGGTTACGATTCCGGCGGTAAAGGTAAACTCGTATCCCTCGCTCACTTCCATTGCGGTGCCAAGGGCCAAGATATCGCTTGGCAGGATGGCTTCGCCTTTAAACGTTATGACGAAGTGCTCGGCAATGCCAAGGATGCAACAGACGACGGGCACGAGGGCCATGACGCCTCCATGACGCTGACCCAGCAAATAAAGGGAGAGCAGAACCGTCGCGAGCAGCCCGACGGAAAACCCGAATGAGTTGGCGGGAATGCGATAGAACGTTTCGTTGCAGGCAATTTCGAGTGAAACGAACGAGAGCGCTGAAACAGCGGCGATGACAAGGATGTCACGGCAAATACAGGCAACCGTTCCCGTCGCAAGGTCGGTTTGGTCGATAAGTCCCGAAACCAAGGGCTCGACAAGAAGCATGACGGCGGCAGCACCGAGCGCCGAATAAGAAAGAATCCATAGGGAGCTGCCCTCATTTACGAGCAATTGATTCGTAACCCATGCAGCTACCACGCCGAGCGGGATGAGGAGCGTCGCGCACCAAAAGACGCGGGCAATGGGTGGCTTTTCGTTGCGTTTGATTGAAAAATACACGCGCACGACGACGGCGGCCACGATAAGGACGGCGATGGATATGGGCAGATTGGCCATGTCGCTCGAAGTGATTTCAAGGGGGATATCTTCGGTCATGGACGTTCCTCTGTTACAGCAAATTAAGTTCAGTATTAGATTACTGTAACCTTTCCGCGGCATTTCGAGAAACAAAGCGCCCGATACGCAAAGCTAAAGGTCTGCGAATCTTGTATTACGAACATCTGTGCGCGTCGAGTGCGCTAAACTCATCGGCAGTATGATTCGATGCAATAGGAGGCAAGGAGCTTCCATGTCTGATTCTTCTATCGTTATTCGCGGCGCTCGTGAGCACAACCTCCGTGATATCGATGTTTCCATTCCGCGTGACCAACTCGTGGTCATTACCGGTCTTTCTGGCTCGGGCAAGAGTTCGCTGGCATTTGACACTATCTATGCCGAGGGCCAGCGTCGATACGTCGAGAGTCTTTCGAGCTATGCGCGCCAGTTCTTGGGACAGATGGACAAACCCGACTTGGATTCAATCGACGGCCTTTCGCCGGCGGTGTCGATCGACCAAAAGACGACGTCTAAAAACCCTCGCTCGACGGTTGGCACCGTAACCGAGATTTATGACTATCTGCGCCTGCTGTTCGCCCGTGTGGGCACCCCGCACTGTCCCGAATGCGGCCGTGTCATTGAGCGCCAGACGACCGACCAGGTTGCCGACAAGGTCTTGGCGGCGGGGGAGGGCCGCCGCGCGTTTGTGCTGGCACCGGTGGTGCGCGGGCGAAAAGGCGAGTACACCAAGCTGTTTGAAGACCTTCGCGCCGAGGGCTTTAGCCGCGTGCGTGTCGACGGCGAGGTTCGCTCGCTTGATGACTCTATCGATTTGGATAAGAAATTCAAGCACGATATCGAGGTCGTGGTCGACCGCATCGTGATTCGCGAGAACTCGCTGGGCCGTATTGCCGAGTCCGTTGAACAGGCGACTGCGCTGGCGCACGGCAATGTGAACGTATACTTGCTGCCCGACCGCGACGCTCCCGAGGGGACCGAAGGCGAGTTGCTGGAGTATTC
The DNA here is from genome assembly GCA_958415525.1 of uncultured Collinsella sp. GTDB lineage: Bacteria > Actinomycetota > Coriobacteriia > Coriobacteriales > Coriobacteriaceae > Collinsella. The sequence continues at coordinate 10,836 of CATYZE010000020.1, forward strand.
GCTGGCGTTAGCGTGCCCGGAGCATGGACACTCCATCGATGACCTGCAGCCGCGCGATTTCTCGTTCAACGCGCCCTATGGCGCGTGCCCCGAGTGCGATGGCCTGGGTTTTAAGAAGACGGTCGATGCCGAGGCCCTAATCGAAGACCCCTCGAAGTCGATCGCCGACGGGGTCTTTGGCAGCCTGTTTGGCAACTCTAACTACTATCCGCAGATTTTCGCTGCGGTTTGTAAGCACTTCAAGGTGAGCGTCGATACGCCGTGGGAGGATCTGCCTCCGCGGGTGCGTCGCGCGTTTTTAGACGGCATGGGCGACCAGAAGATTTCGGTCGACTATCAAAAGCTCGATGGGCGCCGCAGCCAGTGGGACACCAAGTTCTCGGGCGTGCGCAATATCCTGTACGAGCGCTATACCGAGACGACGAATGAGAACACCAAGGCGCGCTTGGAGAAGTACATCCGCGAGGAGCCGTGCTCGAGTTGCCATGGTGCTCGTCTGCGCCCCGAGATGCTCGCCGTTACCGTAGGCGGTAAGTCCATTTACGAGGTCTGCTGCCTATCGTGCCGCGAGTCGCTCGAGTTTTTTGAGGGCTTGGAGCTTACCGAGCGCCAACAATTTATCGGCGGGCGCATCGTTAAGGAAATCCTGGAGCGCCTGCGCTTTCTGGTCGATGTCGGACTCGACTATCTGACCCTCGACCGTGCCTCGGCGACGCTTTCCGGAGGCGAGGCCCAGCGCATTCGCCTGGCAACGCAGATCGGCGCCGGCCTCATGGGTGTGCTGTATATTTTGGACGAGCCGTCGATCGGCCTCCATCAGCGCGATAACGAGCGCCTGATCAAGACGCTTGAGCGCCTACGCGATATCGGCAATACCGTCATCGTCGTCGAGCATGATGAGGATACGATTCGTGCTGCCGACTATGTGATCGACATGGGCCCCGGTGCGGGCGTGAACGGCGGACACGTGGTCGCCGCGGGAACGCCTGCCGATATCATGGCGTGCCCCGATTCGATGACGGGTGCCTACCTGACCGGCAAGCGAATGATTCGGGTTCCCGATGAACGCCGCAAACCCGGTCGCGGCTGCCTTAAGATCACGGGCGCCCGCGCCAACAACCTCAAAAACGTTACCGCCAAGATCGAGTTCGGTACGCTCACGGTCGTGACCGGTGTATCGGGATCGGGCAAGAGTTCCCTGGTCACTGATACCATTGCACCCGCGCTTACGAACGCCATACATCGTTCGACGCGTCCTGTTGGTCCGTACAAGAAGATCGAGGGTATCGAGTGCATCGACAAGGTTATCGATATCGACCAGTCGCCAATCGGTCGCACGCCGCGCTCGAACCCGGCGACCTATATCGGTTTGTGGGATGACCTGCGCGCTTTGTTTGCGAGCACGCCGGAGTCGAAGGCGCGCGGTTACTCGCCGGGACGTTTCTCCTTTAATGTGAGCGGCGGTCGCTGCGAGGCGTGCAAGGGCGACGGACAGATCAAGATCGAGATGCATTTCTTGCCTGACATCTACGTTCCTTGCGAGGTCTGCGGCGGTAAGCGTTACAACCGTGAGACGCTTGAGGTTACCTATCGCGGCAAGACCATCTCGGATGTGCTCGACATGAGCGTTACCGAGGCACTGGCCTTCTTTGGGAATATCCCGCAGATCAAGCGCAAGCTTCAGACCCTGTATGACGTGGGCCTTGGCTATGTGAGCCTTGGCCAGCCCGCGACGACGCTTTCGGGTGGCGAGGCGCAACGCGTGAAGCTCGCCAAGGAGCTTCATCGACGCCAGACGGGCAAGACGTTCTACATTCTGGATGAGCCGACGACCGGTCTTCACTTTGAGGACGTTCGCCAGCTGCTCGACGTGTTGCAGCGTCTGGTCGATGCGGGCAACACAGTGCTGGTGATCGAGCACAACCTTGATGTCATCAAGGTTGCCGACCGCCTGATCGATATGGGCCCCGAGGGCGGCAATGGCGGCGGAACCGTCGTGGTTTCGGGCACACCGGAGCAGGTTGCGGACTGTCCGCAGAGTTATACGGGCAAGTTTTTGGCGCCGTTGCTCAAGCGTGACCGGGAGCGTCAGGCTCAACTTGACGCTCAATAAATAGGCGATTCAGTTTATGGGCGCCATCGACTCCTTGTGATTCGATGGCGCTTGCTGTGTCGAAGTGACGTATGCAGCCGAATTGGACATATACTTAATCCTTGCGTCCGAATGCGAGGGAAAGGATATGCCATGGCAAAGGCTGTAAAGACGCCAAAAACCAATGCGATGCGCGAGCTGGAAAGCGCCGGCATTTCCTATGTTCTACATACGTACGAAGACGATGGTGATGAGTCGGCGGGCCTGGGGGTCGCGATTTCGGAGCAGCTTGGCGAGGAGCCCGGTCAAGGATTTAAGACCTTGGTCTGCGTGACGCCGTCCAACGACCACGTCGTGTGCTGCATCCCTGTTGCCGACGAGCTCGATCTAAAGTCCGCCGCGCGTGCCGCGGGGGAGAAGTCCTTGGCCATGATGCATGTGAAGGATTTGCTTGCGGCGACTGGCTACGTTCGCGGCGGCTGCAGTCCGGTCGGTATGAAAAAACGCTACCGGACGCTCATTGATGAGACATGTGTCCTTTGGGATACCATTTTTATTTCGGGAGGCAAGCGTGGTTATCAGCTCGAGCTTGCACCTGATGATTTAATTGCATTTTGCGGGGCGACAGTTGCCGCGATTACGAGAGAGGACTGAGCGATGCCGCAGGAAGAATTGAAGCGCGGAGCTCATTTTGCAGAAGAATCTGCGCCTCAGACACCCTCATCCGAAGCTTCTTCGTCGCGAGATGACACTGACGACATGGGCTCGTCGGACTACTCCACGGTTGGTCGTTCCGCCGGGCTTATGACCATCCTGACCATCGTGTCTCGCGTCACCGGTTTTATCCGCACGTGGGCAATGGCGGCCGCTATCGGCATGTCGCTGCTCTCGTCTTCCTATCAGGTCGCCAACAACCTGCCCAATATGCTCTACGAACTCGTGATGGGCGGCATGCTCGTGACGGCGTTTTTGCCCGTGTACATGGGCGTGAGGCGTGAGCAGGGTCGCGAGGCCTCTAACGAGTACGTGGGCAACCTGCTCGGTATTCTGCTATTGGTGCTGGGTGGCATTTCGTTGCTGGGGACCGTGTTCGCCCCGGGCTTTATCTGGACGCAATCGTTCCTTTCGGGTGACGGCGGCAGCATGGATACCGCTGCGTTCATGTTCCGTTTCTTTGCCATCCAGATTCTGTTTTATGGTTTGGGCTCGGTGTTTTCGGGCGTCCTCAACGCACACCGCGACTACTTCTGGTCGACGTTTGCCCCGGTCCTCAACAATGTGATCGTCATTGCGAGCTTTATGGGCTTTGCGCCCGTGTCCGCACAGTTTGGCGAACGTGCCGGCATCATCTTGATTGCGGCCGGTACGACCCTCGGTGTCTTTGTTCAGATGGCATGTCAGATCCCCGCGCTTGGCAAGCACGGCGTGCATCCCCATATCCATATCGACTTTAAGGACCCCGCACTGCGCCAGACGATTGCGCTCGGTATCCCGACGCTGCTCGCCACGGTGTGCATGTTTGTCTCGACTTCTATCACCAACGCTGCTGCGCTGGTGGTCCAGCCCGAGACTGGTCCTTCCGTCATCGCCTATGCGCGCCTGTGGTACACGCTGCCCTACGCGCTGATTGCCGCCTCGCTTTCGACGGCGCTCTATACCGAGCTCTCTCACGACGCACAGGAGAAGGATTACGACAGCGTCCGCACGGGCATTTCGCGTGGCGTCGCCCAGATGCTGTTCTTCCTGATTCCGTTCGCGCTGTACCTGATTGTCTTCGCGCGTCCGCTCAACATGATCTACTGCGCTGGCAAGTTCGATGAGTCCGGTGTGGCGCTGGTGTCGGAGTTCCTTATCTACCTGGCACTTTCCCTGCCGCTCTACGGCGTGGTCGTGTTGATGCAGAAGAGCTTCTCTGCCTTGCTCGACATGAAGCCCTATAGCCGCTATTGCCTGTATTCTGCCATCGGCCAGGCCGGCTCAGTTCTGCTGTTTGGCGTTGTACTGGGCTTCGGTATGCCGGCAATCGCGCTTTCGTATGTCGTCGACTACGTGATCTTGGTCGGCTGTTCGCTGTGGTGGCTGCGTCGTCGTCTGCGTGGTCTTCAGGTCAAATCTATCCTGCATGGCGGTTTCTTTGGCCTTTTGCTCGGTGGCCTGGGTGCTGCCGCAGGCGCCGGCGTCATGTGGGCGCTTGAGCACTTTGTCGGGGCACTTGGCGGCTCGATTCTGATTACTCTTGGCTACGTTTGCGTTGCGGGTGTCGTCTCGCTTGCTGTTACCTTTGGCCTTGCCGTCGTCCTTAAGATGCCCGAGGTCTCGGCGCTGATTCGTCGCAAGTAGGTGCGCGTGGCCGGTCACGACAACATTCCAACGCTTGCCGAGCAGGTTTCGCGCGTTCCCACGCAGCCCGGCTGCTACCTTTGGAAAGACGCCAAGGGCGATGTCATCTACGTGGGCAAGGCGAAAAACCTGCGCGCCCGTATGCGTCAGTACGTGACGCTGCAGGACGAGCGCCAGAAGATCCCACTGATGATGCAGCTGGTGGCGAGCTTTGACTATATCGTGGTGGAGACCGAGCACGAGGCGTTGGTGCTCGAGCGCAATTTGATTGGTCAGTACCATCCGTACTTTAACGTCGACCTCAAGGATGACAAGAGCTACCCCTTTATCGCCATTACAAAGGGCGACCTGTATCCCGCTATCAAATACACGCGTGAGCGTCATAAGCCGGGAACGCGCTATTTTGGACCCTATACCGATAGCCGTGCGGCACGAGAGACGATAGATACGCTTCGCAAGGTTATCCCCATTTGTTCCGCATCCTGTGCGGAGTGGCGTCGTTGTCGCCGTATCGTCGAGTCCCACAAGGGCGAGGAAGACATCGTCAATATGATTTGCGCGCAAAACGGGCGCCCCTGCTTCGACTATCATGTCGGGCGTGGCCCGGGTGCGTGTGTCGGCGCGATTTCCCCGGCAGACTATGCCAAGAACGTCAAACGTGTCGAACGTTTTTTGTCGGGCCATCGCAAGGACGTCGTCGACGAGCTGACATCCGAGATGACGGAGGCCGCCGAGGCGCTCGATTTTGAGCGCGCCGCCCGCGTCAAACGTCGTTTGGAGGTCATCAGGGGTCTGGATGACCGTCAGCAAGTCGTTTTTCCCTCCAGTGTCGATATCGATGTCATCGGTTTCTATCGCGAGGAGACCATCTCCGCCGCTTGCGTCTTCGTCGTTCGCGAGGGTCGAACAGTTCGCACCTGCGAGTTCATTCTCGACAAGGGTCTTGATGTTGACGAGGAAGAGCTCCAGTCGGGCTTTCTTAAGCGCTATTACGACGAGACGGCTGATATTCCAGCTGAGGTCAACCTTTCCGTCGAGCTTGAGGATGCGGAGGCGCTGGGGGAGTGGCTTGCGGGCAAGCGTGAGCGTTCCTGCCATCTCCATAGGCCGCAGCGTGGCGAAAAGCACCGTCTACTCGATATGGCATCCAAAAATGCGCGCCATGCCCTCATGCGCTACATGATGCGAACGGGGTACGCTGACGACCGCACCAATCAAGCGCTCCTGGAGCTCGAAAGTGCGTTGGCGCTGCCATCGCCGCCGTTGCGTATCGAGTGCTTCGATATCTCGACGCTGCATGGCACCTTTACGGTCGCCTCGATGGTGGTGTTTACCAACGGGCGCGCCGACAAGAGCCAGTATCGTCGTTTTAAAATCCAGGCCGAATTGGACGAGGCAAACGACTTCGTGTCGATGTCCGAGGTTTTGGGACGACGCTATGCTCCCGAGCGCATGGCCGACGAGCGCTTTGGCTCGCGCCCCGATTTGCTCGTTGTCGATGGCGGTAAGCCGCAATTGACCGCTGCGATCAAGCAACTTGAGGCTCTTGGGCTCGATATACCAGTTTGTGGCTTGGCAAAAGCCGATGAGGAAGTTTTTGTGCCTTGGGACGAGACTCCCGTCGTGCTGCCGACCGGGTCTGCCTCGCTCTATCTAATTAAACAGGTGCGCGATGAATCGCACCGTTTTGCCATCACGTTCCATCGCGAATTGCGCGATAAAGCCATGACGGTTTCGGTACTCGATGACGTTCCAGGCGTGGGACCCACCAGAAAACGTGCCCTTTTGCGCCATTTTGGCTCGATGAAGCGTTTGCGCGCGGCGAGCGAGCAAGAGATCGCGGAAGTTCGAGGCATTCCTGCCGATGTCGCCAAAGCGGTTCACGAGGCGCTCGTTGCATGGAATGCCGAGCGCGCCGAGGCGGCGGCAAAGCAATCCGAAAACTAAACACGCCTCTAAACAACTGATATACATGATTGCGTGATTTTCAATCATGTATTTCACGGCGATTACCAGCCGATTTCGGGTTTTATTAACGCTAAAACGTTTGACTAGCCATGGTGAACAACCATGCTATCCTGCGGGTTGACGAAGACTGATATCTCACCTCGGCGATACATACTGTCTGGCGAATCGTTTGTCAATGAATTCGGTGAACGGTAGTAAATACCGTTCAAGCGTATGTATGTATCGGTCGCCGAGCGCGGCACCTCAGTTGGGCTCGTCGGTAGGTAAGGTATATATCGTCCGCAAGTTGCGCGGGGGCACGTCTAGGTGCTCCCGGGTAAGATTCTCTATTGATAGGAGAAGACATGGCCATCATCAACAAGGGTATGTCCAGGCGTTCGTTCCTCGGCCTCACCGGCAGCGTCGCTGCTGTCGCAGGGCTTGGTCTCACCGGCTGCGGTGGCAACTCCAGCGACGAGGGTTCCGCTTCCGGTTCCACCGATTCCGCCAACCGTGGCGGCGGCGTGATCACCGCTGGTTCCGCTTACGCTCCGTCCAGCTTCGATCCCGCCAGCACCGGCTCCGCTGTGGGCCTGGGTGCTAACTGGCACGTCGTCGAGGGCCTCTACGGCATCGATTACCACGACTACAGCACCTTCAACGAGCTCGCCACCGACGATCCCAAGTCTGTGGACGACACCACTTTCGAGGTCACCATCCGCAAGGGCGCCAAGTTCTCCGATGGCACCGAGGTCACCGCTGACGATGTCGTTGCCTCCTACACCGCTTGCGCCGCTTCCGCTACCTATGCTCCGTTCTTCCAGCCCTTCGAGTCCATCGAGGCCAAGGACGCCAGCACCGTGACGGTCAAGACCAAGGTCCCCAACTTCTCCCTGCTCAAGGATCGTCTGGCTATCGTCCGCGTTACCCCGGCCACCCAGACCGAGGAGGATCGCGCCAAGCAGCCGATCGGCTCCGGCCCCTGGATGTACGACTCTATCTCCGATACCGAGATCACCCTGGTTCCCAACCCCGAGTACAACGGTGAGTATGCTGCCGAGGATAAGAAGATCCAGTACAGCATCCTGACCGACCCCACCGCTCGCGTTACCGCTCAGCAGGAGGGCTCCACGCTCGTTATGGAGCTCGTTACCGCTGACGCCGTCGACCAGCTCGAGAGCGCCGGCTGCAAGATCGATAACGTTCAGGGTTTCGGCACCCGCTTCATCATGTTCAACGTCGCCAAGGAGCCTTGGAACAACGTCAAGGTCCGTCAGGCTGTCATGTATGCGCTCGACACCGAGAAGATGGTCAGCAACACCTTCGCCGGCCTTGCCACCGCTGCCAGCTGCTACCTGCCCAAGAGCTTCACCAACTATCATGAGGCTTCCACGGTGTACAAGACCGACGCCAAGAAGGCTAAGAAGCTCATCGAGGAGTCTGGCATCACCCCGGGTGCCATCACCCTGCGCACCACCGACAACGAGCAGATTAAGGGCATGGCCGCCCAGGTCAAGAACGACCTCGACGCTCTCGGCTTCGATGTGACCATCCAGACCGATACCTCGCCGGCCACCTACGCTGCTATCGACGGCGGCGAGGCCTACGATATCCTCCTCGCCCCTGGCGATCCTTCCTGCTTCGGCGCCGACCCCGACCTGCTGCTCAACTGGTGGTACGGCGACAACGTCTGGATGCAGACCCGTTGCCCGTGGAAGGAGTCCGCTGAGTGGCAGAAGCTCCACAGTCTCATGGACGAGGCTCTTGCCGCCGAGGGCGACGAGCAGCAGAAGAAGTGGAACGAGTGCTTCGACATCATTGCCGACAACGCCGTTCTGTACCCCGTTGTCCACGTCAAGACCGTCTCCGCTTCCTGGGACGATCCGTCCACTGCGCCCAACGGCGAGGCCCTCGATGGCTTCAAGGGCATCGGCACGACGAGCATGTCCTTCAGGGGCGTTGCGACCGTCAAGGCGTAAGACTCGCTTGAGTCTGTATGCAGGATGTCGGTCGTTGGGACCGTATCCTCATAGTTGAAACAAAGACCCGGGCGGCAACGATGTCGCTCGGGTCTTGTAATGAGTATCCGTACTCATATACCAGTTGGTCCTACCGACAAAAGAAAGGGGAGAGAACGTGAACAACTTGCTACGTTTGATTGGAAGGCGTCTTGTGGCGCTGCCGATCATGGCATTGGGCGTCACCGTCCTGGTGTTCTTCCTTATGTCGTTCTCCAAGACCGACCCCGCCTACACGGCGTTGGGTGACGGTGCCTCGCCCGAGGCGGTTGCCGAGTACCATGAGAAGTATGGTCTGGACGACCCCTGGCCCGTGCGCTACGTGCGCTATATGGGCGATTTGATTCATGGCGACATGGGCACCTATGGTGCTGCTCGCAACTCCGTTGCCAAGCGCATCTCCACGGCCCTGCCCGTCACGATGCAGCTGACCTTCATCGGTCTTGCCATCGGTGCAGTCGTTTCGTTTTTGCTCGGCGTCATCGCGGCACTGTATCGCGACAAATGGCCGGACCAAGTGATCCGCGTCTTTTCCATCGCCGGCTTGGCAACCCCGTCGTTCTGGCTTGCCGTTCTGTTGATCCTGCTGTTCTCTTCCTACCTTAAGGTGCTCCCGGCATCGGGTGCTCTGCCTCACTTCACCACGAATCCGGTTGGCTATCTGGGACGTATGATCATGCCCGCTATCGCCTTGGCATTTCCGCTGACGGGCCAGATGACTCGTATCGTGCGTACCGCCATGGTCGAGGAGCTCGACAAGGATTATGTCCGTATGGCTCGCGGCGCCGGCGTTCCCGAGAAGGTCGTCGTCGGCATCAACGTTCTTCGCAATGCGCTGATCACCCCGGTCACCACCCTCGGTCTTAAGATTGGTTACCTTATGGGCGGCGCCGTCGTCATCGAGGTTATCTTCAACCTCCCCGGCATGGGCACCGCGATTCTGCAGGGCGTTCAGGGCAACGAGGCGAACCTGGTTCAGGGCGTCGTTATCGTCGTTGCTCTTGCCTTCATCATCATCAACATCGTGGTTGACATGCTCTACCTGCTCATCAACCCGCGCATCAGGACGGTGTAGATTATGGTAAAGATTCGAGAGAAGCAAACCGAGCAGCTCGAGAAGGCTGCCTCCAAGGGGCTCAAGCTCGGTGGCTGGAAGAAGATGACGCTGTCTTCTAAGATTGCCGCCGTCGTGCTGGTGCTGGTCGCCCTGACTGCGATTCTGGCGCCCCTTCTTGCCCCCTATAGCCCGGTCGAGATCTTTACGGCTCGCCAGGCTCCCGGCAACGGATTTATCTTCGGTACCGACGATAAGGGTCGCGATATTCTGTCGCGTATGCTCTACGGTGGTCGTTACTCGCTGATTATCGGCTTTGGCGCCACTGCCATGGCTCTGGTCTGCGGCTCGGTCGTGGGCGCCCTTGCAGCGGTTTCGCGCAAGGCCGTCTCCGAGACGATCATGCGTATCCTGGACATCATCATGTCCATCCCGGGCATCGCCCTCGCGGCCGTCTTCGTCTCCATCCTGGGCAACTCCGTGCCGTCGATCATCTTCGCCATCGGCTTTATGTACACTCCGCAGATTGCCCGTATCGTGCGCGCCAACATCGTGTCCGAGTACGGCGAGGACTATGTCCGCGCGGTCATCGTTTCCGGCGCCAAGGCTCCGTGGATTTTGATCAAGCATGTTCTGCGTAACTGCATCGCCCCGATCATGGTCTTCACCGTTACCCTGGTCGCCGACGCCATCATCTTCGAGGCCTCGCTGACCTTCATCGGCGCTGGTATCCAGGAGCCCACCGCTACCTGGGGCAACATCCTCGCCGACGCCCGCGGCGGCGTGCTTGCCGGCCGTTGGTGGCAGGCGCTGTTCCCGGGCCTGGCCATCATGATCACCTGCCTGGCGCTCAACATCCTCTCCGAGGGCATTACCGACGCCATGGCCGCTGCTCCCTCCGCCGCCCTGGATCCGACCGATTCCTCCAAGCGCCGCGAGGCCGACCTGCTGGTCTCCGACCCCGTTCGCGCCTACAAGGAGCAAGCCCAGTCCCTCTCCGCTCGCCTTGGCGCCCTGCGCGATGTCGAGCTCAAGCGTGACGATCGCCATGTGCCCGACGAGTCTGTCGAACCGATCCTTTCGGTCCGCGATTTCTGCATCCAGTTTGAGCACCACGGCGATATCAACGTCGTCGACCATGTCAACTTTGACGTCCGTCCTGGCCAGACTATGGGCCTGGTGGGCGAGTCCGGTTGCGGTAAGTCCATCACCACGCTGGCCATCATGGGCCTGACCGATGAGGACGAGCACCTTTCCGGCGAGGTCCTCTGGGAGGGCCGTGACCTGCTCAAGATGAGCAAGAAGGAGTGGTTCGGCCTGCGCGGTACCGATATCGCTATGGTCTATCAGGACGCCCTGTCCTCGCTCAACCCCTCCATGCTCATCTCTGCCCAGATGAAGCAACTCACCAAGCGCGGCGGCACCCGCAGCGCCGAGGAACTCCTGGAGCTCGTGGGCCTCGACCCCAAGCGTACGCTCGAGAGCTACCCGCATGAGCTTTCCGGTGGCCAGCGTCAGCGTGTCCTGATCGCTATGGCCCTTACCCGCGACCCCAAGCTGGTCATCTGTGACGAGCCCACGACCGCTCTGGACGTTACCGTCCAGAAGCAGGTCATCAAGCTGCTCAACGATCTTCAGGCCAAACTCGGCTTTGCCATGATCTTCGTCTCGCACGACCTGGCGCTGGTCGCCGAGGTCGCCCATAACATCACGGTTATGTACGCCGGTCAGGTTATCGAGCAGGCACCCACCAAGGAGCTGCTCACCAACCCGATTCACGAGTACACCCGCGGTCTTCTGGGTTCCGTTCTGTCCATCGAGAGCGGTTCGGGCCGCCTGCACCAGGTGCCCGGCGCCGTTCCGAGCCCGCGCGATTTCCCCAAGGGCGATCGCTTCGCGCCCCGCTCGAGCCATCCGCGTATTGGCCTGGACACCCGTCCGGTCTTCAAGCGCGTTCCCGGCACCGAGCACTTCTATTCCGAGCTCCCCGACGAGGTGCTCAAGGCAAATGGTTTGACCCCTCACGCGGAGGTGATGTAGATGAGCGAGACCGCAGTCAACGGCGTCGAGCCGATCATCTTCCTTGATGACGTCCACGTCACCTTTAGGACCCGTACCGGTTCGATTCTCCACCCTAACCTGGTTCACGCCGTCCAGGGTGTAACGATTAAGCTCATGCCCGGTCAGACGATCGGCATCGTCGGCGAGTCCGGTTGCGGTAAGTCCACCACCGCCAACGTCATGTGCGGCCTGCAGGCCCCCACGAGCGGCAAGGTCTACTTTAAGGGCAAGGACGTTACCAAACGTACCGCCGAGGACCGTCGCCACATGGGTCGCGTTATCTCGGTCGTGTTCCAGAACCCGGCCACGGCGCTCAACCCCCGCATGGTCGTTCGCGAGCAACTGCTCGACCCCATGCGCGTCCACAACCTGGGTACCGAGGCCGAGCAGGAGAAGCGCGTCAAGGAGCTCTTGGAGCTCACCGGTCTGCCCAGCTCTGCCGCTGAGGTTCTTCCCGGCCAGCTTTCGGGCGGCCAGCGCCAGCGCGTCGCAATTGCCCGTGCCCTGTCGCTGAACCCCGATGCCATCATCGCCGACGAGCCCACCTCGGCTCTGGACGTTTCGGTCCGCGCGCAGATTCTGAACCTGCTGACCGACCTTAAGAAGGAGCTCGGCCTGGCCATGGTGTTCATCAGCCATGACATCCAGACGGTCCGCTATATCTCTGACGACATCATCGTTATGAATGGTGGCAAGATCGTCGAGCAGGGCGAGGCCAAGCAGGTCTTCCAGCACCCCCAGGACCCCTACACCAAGATGCTGCTCGGCGCTGCGCCGTCGCTGCTGCACCCCAAGCTCGGCGAGTAGCCTCGCTTTCCCTCCCGTGCGCCCGGTTCCCTTGCCGGGCGCACCTCCGTTGCGATTTCGAAAGGTTGGGTTCACGAGCCATGCCAAGTGCTCAGGAGCTACAACATCAGTTTGGTGAATATCGAGGCGCCATGCCCCGTCCATCAGATTTCGATCTCTTTTGGAAGGATTGCATGGCCGAGGCCGACGCCGTCGGGCTTGACTATGCGATCGAGACGGCATCGGTCACCGATGCCGCGACCTGCCAGCTTTTCGACCTCTGGTATACCGGCATGTGTGGCGCTCGCCTGCATGCCAAGTACCTTAAACCCGTCTCGGACGAGCCCGTGCCATTGGTACTTCAGTTCCATGGGTATCCGGGTGCAAGCCGCAGCTGGTTTGAGCAGGCGTCGTTTGCGGGCATGGGCATGGCACTCATCGCCCTCGATTGCCCCGGCCAAGGAGGTCCCTCCGAGGACATTGGTGGATTTGAGGGCACAACGGTTGCCGGTCATATCGTCGCCGGTATCGACGGCGACCCGGCCAACCTCTACTATGTCCGCTTGCATCAAGATATTCGCATCCTGTGCCGCATCGTTCGCGAGCTCGAGGGCATCGATCTCGCCCGTGTGTTTGTGAACGGCGCGTCGCAGGGCGGTGGTTTGGGCATTGCGACCTGCGCACTTAACAGCGAGCTTATCAATCGCGCCGCAATCCTCTATCCCTTCCTGTCAGATTTCCGCCTGGTCTGGGATTTGGATGCCGACGATATCGCCTATGAGGGCCTGCGCTATTGGTCGCGTTGGTTTGACGAGGATTCGACTCGTATCGAGGAAGCCTATGCCAAGCTGGCGTACTTCGATTCCAAGAACTTTGCCCCTATGGTCAAATGCCCCGTGCTGTTTGGCACCGGCACAGCCGATACTGTCTGTCCGCCAGCGACGCAGTTTGCGGTCTATAACAACCTGACCTGTGAAAAGCGTCATGAGTTCTTTGAAGGCTTTGGCCACGAGGAGATTCAGGATTTTGACGATCTGATCATTCCGTTTTTCTGCAAGGGAGGGGAGGCTCATGTCTAAGTGCGAGAGCAATGTCAATGAGCTGATTGTCTCCGACCTTGTGGGGATTTCCGGAACGGTCTCGTCAAGGCTCGCTGATTTCCGGGATTGGCGCGGTGATGCTTCTGCGGATGTTTCCGAATTAGAGATAGCCGCTTCGGACCTTGAGGTTTGCGGGCTGAGTATTACGGCGATCGATTTCGCCAATCCGTATGCCCGCTACTCCGAGGTTTCCTTTGAGCTTGGTGGCGATGTGGTCCACGCACGTTTGATCGAGCCTGCCGGTCGCGCCCGAGCATCCGAGCTTGTGCCGCTATGCCTGATGTTTCACGACATCGACCGACCCGTGCGGGGATGGCATCACATGACGAGGTTTGCGGCCATGGGATATGCCGTGCTTGCGCTGGACGATGAGGCGATTGGGCCCAGCGATCTGCGGCAGGGGATTACCTCGCCTGCTTTTGTCAGGCGCGTCCGTTGGGGCTGCGCGTTGGCGGAGGTCGCGCGCAATCTTGATGGCATGGACCCCGACCGCATCTTTGCATGGGGCGAGGGTCTTGGCGGCGGAGTCGCGCTGGCGGTTTCTGCTCTGGACGAGCGGGGCCTCGCCTGCACGGCGGTTGCCAATCCGCTTCCTGGCGGCCTCGAGGTGCTGTCGTCTCGGGTGCGCGGATCGGTGCTCATGGGCACATCGCTTATGGATACCGTGAGCGATCCCAAGGATCAGTTTGCCGTATTCAACGGTCTTGAGTGTGACCGGAGGCATATCATCTATGCAAAATACGCTCACGAGCGCATCAATGCGTTCGAAAACGAAGTCGTAGACTTTTTTAACCAAACGTTCTACTCGTGTTCTTTGGCCTAGACGGCCTGGACACTGCCAACAAGAGTGGGTGGCATAGGGCCGCCCGCCAGACAACTAAGGAGATTCTTGTGGCAACTCAGAAATTCACCGGCGTTATCCCTCCCGTCGTTGTTCCCGATACCGAAGATCACCAGCTCGATGTTGCCTCCTTTGAGCGCAGCATCAACCGCATGATCGATGCCGGCGTCGATGGCCTGTTCTTCCTGGGCTCTTCGGGTGAGGTCGTTTTCTCCACCGACGAGCGTCGTCGCCAGATCATCGCCGAGGCCGTCCGCATCGTCGACCACCGCGTGCCTGTTCTGGTCGGCATCATCGATACCGAGACCGAGCGCATGATTGAGCACGGCAAGGTCGCTCAGGAGCTGGGCGCCGATGCCCTCGTCGCCACCTGCCCGTTCTATGCCCTGCAGGGCATGACCGAGGTCGAGGAGCACTTCCGCATCCTGCACGAGGAGCTTGACCTGCCCATCTTTGCCTATGACATTCCCGTCTGCGTTCACACCAAGCTCCCCTGGAAGCTCCTTGCCAAGCTCGGCGCCGAGGGCGTCCTTGCTGGCGTCAAGGATTCCTCGGGTGATGACATCTCGTTCCGCTATCTCGTTCAGGAGAACGAGAAGAACGGCCATCCGATGAGCATCCTTACCGGTCACGAGGTTGTCGTCGACGGCGCTTACCTCGGTGGCGCCGACGGTTCTGTCCCGGGCCTCGCCAACGTTGAGCCCGAGGGCTACGTGCGCCAGTGGAAGGCCGCTCAGGCCGGTGACTGGGCTACCGTCAAGGCCGAGCAGGATCGCCTCAACGAGATCTCCCACATCTGGGATGTCACCTCGGGCGTCCAGGGCTATGCCGGTGGCGTCGGCGCCTTCAAGACCGCTATGAACCTCATGGGCATCTTCGACAGCCCGACCATGCCGCGCCCGGTGAAGGCCATGACCGGCGAGAACGTCGAGGCTATTAAGAAGGTCCTCCAGGACAACGGTCTCCTGTAAAGCTTTCCCAGGCACCCGACCTCGCCGTTCAACCGTGTGGCCATGACCCATTAGGTCAATGGCCACACGGTTTCTCGGCAATCTCGGGCACCTGGAAACCCTTTACCCGCGCTGTGACGGCTAGCCTGACGGCGCATTTCCTGTAGTTGTTTTTTATCTCCGAAGGAGAACGACATGGAGAACAAGTACGTCTGCTCTGTCGATATCGGCGGAACTAAGATCGCGACTGCCATTATGGAGTATCCGGCTGATGGCAGCGTGCCCCATCCGGTCTTTGAAGCTGAGGTTCCCACCGAGGCCAAAGAGGGTGGCGAGGCAGTTTTCCAGCGCATCGAGGCGTCTATTAAGGCCGCTCTTGAGGCGAATCCCGATGTCGAGGTCCTCGGTGTCGGTATCGGTGCCGCAGGCGTCGTCGATCCCAAGACGGGCGCCATCGCGTATGCCAACGAGATTATGCCTGGCTGGTCCGGCGTTCAGCTGGGGCCGCGCCTGCGCGAGGACCTTGGTCTTCCTGTTGCCGTCGTGGGCGACGTGCAGGCTCATGCTTTGGGCGAGGCCCATTGGGGCGTCGGTAAGGGCAAGTTCTCCGTCTTGTGTCTGGGCATCGGTACGGGCATCGGCGGCGCATATGTCGAGAACGGCCGCGTGATGCAAGGCTTCCATGGCGCTGCCGGCCATATGGGCCATATCGAGTGCTCGGCTGCCGCCGGCATTCCCTGTGCTTGTGGTCGTTCTGGTCATCTTGAGTCGGTAGCCTCGGGCACCTCGATTGGCCGTATGTACGACGAGCGCTTCGGTCGAGTTGACCCCAGCCGTCCTTCGGTCGGTCGCGATGTGAACGACCTGTGCCGCGCGGGCGACGCAAAGGCGACCGAGGTTATCCATGACGCCGGCTTTGCGCTGGGTGCCAGCTTGGGTTCGCTTGCCAACATCTTGGATCCCGAGGTCATCGTGCTTTCGGGAGGTGTGATTCACCAGGGTCCCGATTGGCGCTCGCAGACGTGGAAGGACTCGGTGCACGAGGGCTATGCCAGCCAGGCGCTCGACCCGCTTCAGGACACGCCGATCCTCATCGGTTCTCTGGAGGGCGACGCGCCGCTTATCGGTGCCGCCGAACACCTTCTTGCATCACTGAAATAAACATATCTACCAAGCGTGCCTCCTGAGGTGTAATGCCTCAGGAGGCTGTTCTGAGAAAGGTTGAGTCGAACATGACCGTTGATCCTTTGATTCAATCCCTGAAGGGCAAGCTCGTCGTGAGCGTTCAGGCCTATATGGGCGAGCCGCTTCGTACGCCCGAGACCATGGCTCAGATGTCTCGCGCCTGCGAGCTTGGCGGCGCCGCCGCTATTCGCTGCCAGGGTCTTGCCGACATCGCCGCCATTAAGGGCCGCTGCGAGGTCCCCGTCATCGGCTTGTGGAAGGATGGGCACGAGGGCGTTTACATCACGCCGACGCTGCGTCACGCTCGCGCCTGCGTTGCGGCCGGTGCCGACATCGTGGCAATTGACGCCACTGATCGCCCACGTCCCGATGGCAAGACCGTCGAGGACACCTTCCGTCCGCTGCACGAGGAGGGCGTGCTCCTGATGGCCGACTGTGCCACCATCGAGGACATTCGTCGTGCTGTCGACATGGGCTTCGACCTGGTGTCCACCACGCTTTCCCATGGTGTTGCCGCTATCGACTGCACCATGGCCGATGGTCCCGACCTGCCGCTCCTGCGTCAGGCGACCGAGGAGTTCCCCGGCCTTCCCATCATCTGCGAGGGACGCGTGCACACGCCCGAGGAGGCTCGCGCCGCAATCGATGCCGGTGCCTGGGCAGTTGTCGTGGGCACCGCCATCACGCACCCCACGAGTATTACGAGTTGGTTCAAAGCCGCGCTTGAGGCGTAAGACGGACTTCGTATCCGCTCAGGGCGGTATACTCAATAAAGGCAATTGATCGCGCGGGATCCGGGTTGCTGGGTCCTGCGCTTGTTTTTAGGAGGCAGCACATGCAAAAGGGAGATGCCATGGATGCGGCGGAGCGCTCGGAGCGCATCCCCGATATCGTCATCATCACCGGAATGTCCGGATCGGGCCGAACGCAGGCCATGCATGTGTTCGAGGACATGGGCTACTTTTGCATCGACAACTTGCCTCCGCGTCTGATCGCCCAGCTCGCCGAACTCGTCGGCATCAATACGGGCGTGGGCAGGCATCTTGCCGTCACCTGCGACTTGCGCAGCCAGGGCTTGTTCGATGAGCTGCTCGATGCCGTTGCCGCGCTCGAGGAGCGCGAGATGAGCTGCGACATCGTTTTTCTCGAGGCCTCTGACGAGGTACTGATCCGTCGTTATAGCGAAAACCGCCGCCGCCATCCCATTGCCAAGCCGGGGGAGACTACGGCCGATGCGATTCAGCGGGAGCGCCTGCAGCTGCAGGGTGTGCGCGATCGAGCCGATATGATCATCGACACGAGCCGCCTGCGCACCTCTGCCCTGCGCAACAAATTGCGCATGGCGTTCTCCGAGTTGTCCGACCAGCAGCTCATGGACGTTCACGTGTTCTCGTTTGGCTTTAAACACGGTATGCCCGTCGAGGCGGACATTATGATCGACGTTCGCTTCCTGCCCAATCCGTTCTACGATCCCGAGATGCGCACCATGACCGGTCTCGATAAGAAAGTCTCCGACTTTGTTCTGGACCATCCCAAGACCCAGGAGTTCTGGAAGGCCTGGACGCAGCTGCTCGATACGGTCATGCCCGGCTATATCGCGGAGGGCAAGCCGCAGCTTTCTATTGCCATCGGTTGCACGGGCGGTCAACACCGCAGCGTTGCCATCGCCGAGGCCACGGCACGTTATTTGGAAGGTGCCCAGTATCACGTGAGCATTTCCCATCGCGACCTGTCGCGCGCCAACACGAAAGCATAGGTCTGCATGTCGTTTACCGCCGAGGTGCGTGACGAGCTCGCGCGCTGCGAACCCGAATGTGAATACTGCGATTTGTCGACGCTTGCCGCCCTGACGCGTGTGAGCGGTACACTTTCGCTGGCCGGCTCCGGGCGGTATCGTTTGACGGTCGCGACCGAGACGGGTGCCGTCGCGCGCACGATGATCACACTGACGCATCGTATCCTTAAGCTCAAAACGGAATTCACCGTTCGTAAATCGGTCTTGCATAAAGTCCGTAACTATCTCATTACCCTGCCCGATCAGCCAGACCTGGATAAGGCCTTGGTTCTGCTGGGTATCCTCGACCGTAGGGGAGGACTTGTCGCCGGCGTGCCCCGACATATCGTTGCCCGTCCTTGCTGTAGACTTGCCTATATCCGCGGCGCGCTCATCGCGGGCGGCTTCGTGGCCGATCCACGCGGCGATTTTCATTTGGAGATCGCGGTGCAGGGCGAGCAATATGCCAAGGGGCTTTGCGATCTGTTGGAGCAGATTGGGGTCCATGCTCGTGTTAATGCACGGCGGGGGTCATATGCCGTGTACATTAAGAGCGCCGAGGAAATCGAGCATCTATTAAAGCTGATTGGTGCCAAGCGCAGCGTTGCCGAGATTGAGGAGGCACGCGCGGTCAAGTTGGTTAAGAACGATGTGAACCGTCGCGTGAATGCCGAGCTGGCCAACCAGACCAGAAGCGCCGGTGCTGCCCAACATCAGCTTGCGCTTATCGATGAGCTCGAGCGGCGCGGCCTTCGCGATGCGCTTCCGGATGCCTTGGCGGTCTTTTGCGACCTGCGCGAGCGCTATCCCGATCTGTCGCTGCGTGATTTAGGGGAGATGGCTGACCCTCCCTTGTCGAAGTCGGCCCTCTACCATCGTGTTTTACGGCTTGAAAAACTCATTGAAGCAAACAGGTAGTTTGAAGTATCGACTTATATACGGATTTAGCTGCTATTTTATTCTTTAAAACGTTTTAACGTAAATTTGATTTTCAATTTCGAGCATTCTCGTGAAATTCAAGTCAAAAAAAAGGTATATTAGGCGAGTGGTTAGTTTGTGGGCCTCAACGGCGGGCGCTGTAGCTCGCGGGGGCCTTACGAAAGGAGACACAATGGCAGTAAAGGTTGCTATTAACGGCTTCGGTCGCATCGGTCGTCTGGCTTTCCGTCAGATGTTCGGTCATGAGGGCTCCGAGATCGTCGCTATCAACGACCTCACCTCTCCCGATATGCTCGCTTACCTGCTGAAGTACGACTCCACGCAGGGCAACTACGCTCGCGATCACGAGGTCGTTGCTGGCGAGGATTCCATCACCGTTGACGGCAAGGAGATCAAGATCTACAAGGAGGCCGACGCCAACAACCTGCCTTGGGGCGACCTCGACGTCGACGTCGTTCTCGAGTGCACCGGCTTCTACACCAGCAAGGCTAAGGCTCAGGCCCACATCAACGCTGGCGCCAAGAAGGTCGTCATCTCCGCTCCGGCCGGCAGCGATCTGCCCACCATCGTGTACAACGTCAACCATGAGACGCTGACCGCTGAGGACAACATCATCTCCGCTGCTTCCTGCACCACCAACTGCCTCGCCCCGATGGCCAAGGGTCTGAACGACTTCGCTCCCATCGTGTCCGGCATCATGACCACCATTCACGCCTGGACTGGCGACCAGATGCCGCTCGACGGCCCGCAGCGCAAGGGCAACAAGCGTCGTAGCCGCGCCTGCGCCGTCAACATCGTCCCCAACACCACCGGTGCTGCCAAGGCTATCGGCCTGGTTCTCCCCGAGCTCAACGGTAAGCTCATCGGTGCCGCCCAGCGCGTCCCGACGCCGACCGGCTCCATCACCAACCTCTACGCTGTCGTTGACAAGAAGGTCACCGTCGACGAGGTCAACGCTGCTATGAAGGCCTACGCTGCCACCATCTCCGAGACCTTCGGTTACAACGAGGACGACATCGTCTCCACCGACATCATCGGCGAGACCCACGGCTCCATCTTTGACGCCACTCAGACCATGTGCTCTGACCTCGGCAACGGCCAGACCCTCGTTCAGGTCACCTCTTGGTACGACAACGAGAACTCCTACACCTCTCAGATGGTCCGCACCATCAAGTACTTCGAGAAGTTCGTTGCTTAATTTAGCTTTTAGCGAATAGCTCGTTGAGCGTCTAAAGAAGGGCGCGGCCTCATAGGGCTTACACCCTAGGGTCGCGCCCTTTTTATAGGAAATCGTCTGCCGTAATGGGAGGCAGACACGTACGAAAGGTAGAAGCAAACATGGCCTTTACCAAGAAGACCGTCCGCGACATCGATGTCGACGGCAAGCGCGTTCTCGTCCGCGTTGACTTCAACGTGCCTATCAAGGATGGCGTCGTTGGCGACACCACCCGTATCAAGGCTGCCCTGCCCACCATCAACTATCTCGTTGAGCACAATGCTCGCGTCATCCTCATGAGCCACCTCGGCCGTCCCGATGGCACCGGCTTCCAGCCCGAGCTGTCCCTCGAGCCCGTCGCCAAGAAGCTCGCTGAGCTCTCTGGTCTTGACGTTGCCTTTGTCGCCGACACCTACGGCGAGAAGGCTGCTGAGGCTGTCGCCGCCGTCGAGCCGGGCAAGGTCCTCGTTCTCGAGAACGTCCGTTTTGACAAGCGTGAGAAGAAGAACGATCCCGAGATCGCCAAGAAGCTCGCTTCCTATGGTGATGTCTTCGTTCTCGATGCCTTCGGCACCGCTCACCGCGCCCAGGGTTCCGTCGTGGGCCCCGCCGCTTACCTGCCTGCCGTCGCCGGCTTCCTGCTCGAGAAGGAGGTCGACACGCTGACCGGCATCTTCGCCGAGCCCGAGCGCCCCTTCGTCGCCATCGTCGGCGGTTCCAAGGTTTCCTCCAAGATCGGCGTTCTCGATCACCTTATCGACTCCGCTGACACCCTGATCATCGGTGGCGGTATGGCCTACACCTTCTTCCTGGCTCAGGGCCTGTCCGTTGGTCAGTCCCTCAAGGAAGAGGACTGGGTCGAGCGCGCCGGCGAGATGCTCAAGAAGGCCGAGGAGAAGGGCGTCAAGATCCTGCTCCCCATCGACAACCGCGTTGCCGATCACTTTGGCGAGGACGCTGTCCCCGAGGTTGTCGCTTCCGACGCTATCCCCGACGATCGTGAGGGCATGGACATCGGCCCCAAGACCGAGGAGCTCTACGCCGAGGCCGTCAAGGGCGCCAAGACCGTGTTCTGGAACGGCCCCATGGGCGTCTTCGAGTTCGACAACTTCGCTCACGGCACCCAGGCTATCGCCGAGGCTGTTGCCGAGGCCGACTGCACCTCGATCATCGGTGGCGGCGACTCTGTCGCAGCTGTCAACAAGTTCAACCTGGCCGACAAGATGAGCTGGATCTCCACCGGTGGTGGCGCTTCCATGGAGCTCGTCGAGGGTAAGGCCCTGCCCGGAGTGGAGGCGCTTCTCGATGCCTAATCGCACCCTTCTTATCGCTGGTAACTGGAAGATGAACAACGACGTCGCCGAGGCCGCCAAGCTCGCCGACGAGCTGGCTCAGGCTCTGCCTGAGGTTCCGGCTGGCGTCGAGGTGCTCGTCTGCCCTCCGACCATTGACATCACCACGGTTCATGACCGCATTCAGGCTGCCCCCATCGCCCTCGGTGCACAGAACGTGTACTGGGAGGCCAAGGGTGCCTTCACCGGTGAGTCCTCTTGCGACATGCTCAAGTCCGCTGGCTGCACCTACTGCATCATCGGTCACTCCGAGCGTCGCGACTACTTCCACGAGACCGACGAGGATCAGAACAAGAAGGCCAAGGCCCTCGTTGCCGCCGGTCTTGTTCCCGTCTTCTGCTGCGGCGAGTCCCTCGAGGTCCGCGAGGCTGGCACCTATGTCGAGCACGTCGTGAACCAGGTCAAGGCTGGCCTTGCCGGTCTTGAGATCACCTGCCCCAAGCAGGTCGTCGTCGCCTACGAGCCCATCTGGGCCATCGGCACCGGCAAGACCGCTACCGCCGAGGACGCTCAGGAGGTTTGCGGCGCTATCCGTGAGACCCTCAAGGAGATGTTCGGCGAGGAGCTCGCTAACGGCATCCGCGTTCTCTACGGCGGTTCCGCTAAGCCCGGCAACATTGCCGAGCTCGTTGCCAAGCCTGACGTTGACGGCGCCCTCGTGGGCGGCGCTTCGCTCAAGGCTGCCGACTTCGCCTCTATGGTCGTCAAGGCAGGCGAGTAGGACATATGGCACAGCGTCATCTTCCTGCACTCCTGATCATCATGGATGGCTGCGGCCTTGCTCCGGCCGATGGCGAGAACGCCGTCGCCGCTGCCAAGACGCCCTTCCTTGATAGCCTGTACGAGAAGTATCCTCACACCACGCTCGGTGCTTCGGGCGAGGACGTGGGCCTTCCCGACGGCCAGATGGGCAACTCTGAGGTGGGTCACCTCAACATCGGTGCCGGCCGCATCGTGTTCCAGGAGCTTTCGCGCATCAACAACGCTATCAAGGACGGCTCCATCGCCAAGAACGAGGTCTTCGTCAAGGCTATGGACGACGTCAAGGCCGAAGGCAAGACCCTCCACCTCATGGGCCTTATGAGCCCTGGCGGTGTTCATTCTCACATGAACCACGTCGAGGCTCTGGTCAAGATGGCTGCCCAGCATGGCGTCAAGACCGTTCGCGTCCACGCCTTCATGGATGGCCGCGACGTCGACCCGCAGTCCGGTGCCGGCTACATGAGCGAGTTCTGCGCCTTCCTGGCTAAGATCTCCGAGGAGACCGGTTGCGACGCTCGCGTTGCCACCGTTTCGGGCCGCTATTGGGCCATGGACCGCGACAACCGTTGGGAGCGCATCCAGCGCGCCTACGACGTCATGGTCAACGCGTCCGATGCCGATACCGACCCCGTTGCCGGTATCAAGGCCTACTACGAGAAGGATCCGCGCGGCGACGAGTTCGTCGAGCCCTTCGCTGCCCACAACGAGGGCATTCACGAGGGCGACGCGGCCATCTTCTTCAACTTCCGTCCCGACCGCGCTCGTCAGATGACCCGCGTGTTCACGGACAAGGAGTTCGACGGCTTTGAGCGCGAGCAAATTAAGCTTTCGCACTTTGTGACGATGACCGAGTACGATCCGACGTTTGACGTCGAGGTCGCCTTCCCCAAGACGTTCCCCGAGAACGTTCTGGCCGACGTTATCGCCGCCAACGGCCTGAAGCAGCTGCACACCGCCGAGACTGAGAAGTACGCCCATGTGACGTTCTTCCTCAACGGCGGCATCGAGGAGCCCAAGGAGGGCGAGGAGCGCGTGCTCGTCGCTTCCCCCAAGGTCGCTACCTACGATCTGCAGCCCGAGATGAGTGCTCCCGAGGTTACCGAGAAGCTCGTCGCCGCCATCAACGAGGATCGCGCTGATTTCTACATCGTGAACTTCGCGAACTGCGACATGGTTGGTCACACCGGTGTCTTCGACGCCGCCGTTAAGGCCGTCGAGGCTGTTGACGATGCTCTGTCCAAGGTTGTCCCGGCGATTCTCGCTAAGGGCGGCTTTGCGCTGATTACCGCCGACCATGGCAACGCCGATCACATGTTTGACGTTGCTTCCGACGGTTCCAAGCATCCGTTTACGGCCCACACCACCAACCGCGTGCCGTTCATCATCGTTGATGAGAAGGCACAGCTCACCGGTATCGAGGACGGCCGTCTTTCCGATATCGCTCCGACCATGCTCACCATGGCTGGTATTGAGCCTTCCGCCGAGATGACGGGCCGCGTGCTCGCCACCGAGGCATAAGAGAAAACAAGCACCGTTTTCTAGTAAGGGGGTTGTCCACAACCGGACAACCCCCTTTTTGGTATTTCTGCCATTTCCACCCCGTCCTTGAGTGGCAGGTAGGGGAGAGCGGGGGATTGTGGTACAGTACTGGAGTTTGAACTGTTCTATTAAGGAGCTTATCTATGGGTCCGTTCCAGATTCTTCTGTTTGTCGTTTGGGCTGTCTCTGCCGTGGCGCTGACGATTCTCGTCCTGATGCATTCCGGTAAGGGCACCGGCGTTTCGGATATGATCGCTAGCTCGCTGTATAACTCCAGCTCTGCCACGGGCGTCATGGAGCAGAACCTCGATCGCCTGACGGTAATTATGGCCGTTGTTTTTGCCGTGTGCGTCGTCCTGTGCATGTTCTTCTTCCCGCAGGGCATCGTCGGCTACTAAGCATCGGCGTATATACGTTTGCAATGGGTCTCGCAGGTGCGGGACCCTTTTTGTTTACATATTTGTAACAGAGTCAAAATATCCCCACATACTTCGCCCAACTAAAGAAATTCTCGACCGTTAACCGGAATTAGCCCCAAATCGTGCATAAAATGCGCTACTGTATTGCAAAACGTTGGTCCGTTGTGCATAACCAGCCATAGCAGCGGGCGGCGTTTTGATGGTTCGGATCGGATTGTCTCGACATATGTCCGACTGAACATTTCTTTGTCCTATCTCATAAGGAGGATGGCATGGCTGATTCTATGTTCCACCAGCCCGTTATGGGTCGTCGCGCCTTTGTTGGCGGCACCCTTGCTGCGAGCTCCATGGCTTTTCTTGCCGCATGCGGCAAGAAGGGCGGCGACACTTCCGGTTCTGAGTCCGGTTCGACGCTGAACTTCTACATCAACAACCCGGTCTGCATCGACCCCTACAATGTCCAGGAGGACCAGGGCACTCAGGTTAACTACCAGCTGTTCGACGCTCTGACCTCTTATGACGCCGAGAAGGGCAAGATTGTCCCGCTGGCTTGCGAGTCCTTCGAGGCCAACGACGACGCCACCGAGTTCACCTTCAAGATCAAGAAGGCCAAGTTCCACAACGGTGACGACGTTACCTCCAAGTCCTTCAAGCTCGCTTGGGAACGTCTGGTCAACACCAAGTCGGCTATCGCTACCGAGTACGGCCCTTCCGAGGTCTCCTATCACCTTTCCATGGTCGAGGGCTATGACGACCTGCTTGCCGGTAACGCAACCGAGCTCAGCGGTGTTACTTGCCCCGACGATGAGACCCTCGTCGTCAAGCTGTCTTCCGCTTACGCCGACTTCCCCTTCGTCGCCTCTCACCCGGCCCTGTCCCCGGTTCCCGAGTGCGCCGAGTCCGATGTTAAGAGCTTCTACCTTGCCCCGATCGGTAACGGCCCGTTCATGATGGACGGCAAGTGGGAGGATGGTCAGGAGATCAACCTCAAGAAGTTCGACGATTACTATGGCGACAAGGCCAAGATCGATGGCATCCACTTCCAGGTCATCAAGGACATGGAGACCGCCTACAAGGAGTTCCAGGCCGGTAACCTCGATATCTGCGACGTTCCCGTTGCTCAGATCGACGCTGCCAAGAAGGATCGCGGCGTGTCCAAGGACGGCTACACCATGGGTGACGGCGAGCACATGCTGCTCGGCGCCGAGCCTTCCACCTACTACCTGACCTGCAACAACACGGCCGAGCCGTTCAACAACGCCGACCTGCGTAGGGGCATCTCCCTGGCCATTAACCGTGAGGCCATCTGCAAGACCATCTTCAAGGGTACCCGTACCCCCGCCGACGGCATTGTTCCTCCGGGCATCGATGGCTACAAGGAGGGCGCATGGGAGTTCTGCGCCTACGACGTCGACAAGGCCAACGAGTACCTCGACAAGGTTGCTCCCGCTGGCGCTAACGGCGATCGTGGCATTAACGTTACCCTTTCCTACAACCAGGACGGTGGCCACAAGGAGATCATGGAGTCCATCATCGGTGACCTCGCCAAGGTGGGCGTTACCGCTACTTCCGATACCCCTGAGTGGTCTGCCCTGCTCGAGCAGTACCAGAACTTCAACTATCAGTTCGGTCGTCTGGGCTGGATTGCCGACTACCCGATCATGGACAACTTCCTGTATCCGCTGTTCCACTCCGACTCCCTCGGTGGCGACAACCGCTCCGGTTACAACAACCCCGAGTTCGACGCCAAGGTCGACGAGGCTCGTACCACGGTTGACGACGAAGAGCGCGTCGCTAAGATGCAGGAGGCCGACGCAATGGTCGCTGCCGACTGCCCGGTCATCCCGGTGATGTTCTACACGCACACCATCGCCGGCTCCGATCGCATCAAGCACCTCTATGTCGATCCGCAGAAGCACGCCGATCTGGGTACCGCTGAGCTCGCCTAAGAGTTTGCAGCTTCCGTGAGGGTCAAGTATTTACGTAGACCTCATGGGAAACATACAGTTCTCCCTAACCTGGGGTAAACTGGCTGATGGTAATTTTGGGATGCCGGTCTGGCGATCGGCATCCCATTTAGGTTAATCCCTAGATAGGGGAGTGGTATGGGTAAGTACATCGTTAAACGTGTGCTTCAGTTCATCCCGGTATTTTTGGGCGTCACGCTGATTCTGTTCGCCCTCCAGAATATCGTGCCGGGAGATCCGATCAAGCTGATCGGTGGAGACAAGGCTCTGTCCCCCGAGGTAGAGCTTCAGCTTCGCGTGCGCTATCACCTGGTCCAGACGGACGAGGACGGCAACGCGATTCTTGACGAGAACGGCGACCCCGTTCAAACGTCGCTCGTGGACCGTTACTTGTATTACATGAACGGCCTGCTTCATGGCGATCTGGGCAATTCGTACCAGCGCAAGCTGCCGGTTACGGAAATCTTTGCCCAGAAGTATCCGTATACGGTCAAACTTGCCGCGTGCGCCATCGTGCTCGAGGCAATCATGGGTATCGGTGCGGGTATCATTTCGGCGGTTAAGCGTTATTCCTTCTGGGATATTTTGGTAACGCTCACCACGTCGATCCTCGTTGCTGTTCCGGCCTTCTGGCTCGGTATGTTGCTGCAGCTGTTCTTTGGCGTCATTCTCAAGGATGCCACCGGCGGTGCATTCTCCATGCCGATCTCGGGTGCCGGCGGTGCCAGCTCTCAGTATCAGGATTGGATGCACTATGTGCTTCCGACCATTACGCTGGCTTCGGTTTCGACCGCTTATGCTGCCCGCATTATGCGCTCGCAGCTGCTTGACGTCATGAACCAGGATTACATCCGTACGGCAAAGGCCAAGGGTCTCTCCAATCGCGCGATCATCGTCAAGCATGCGCTTAAGAATGCACTCATCCCCGTCGTTACCTATATCGGTGTCGACTTTGGTGGCATGCTTTCGGGCGCCATCCTGACCGAGACGGTCTTTAACTGGCCCGGTATCGGCTATGAGGTCTATCGCGCCATTAGCATGCGTGACTGGCCCATCGTTATGGGCGGCGTTACGCTCATCGTCGTCGTCGTCATGGTGATCAACCTGCTCGTCGACATCAGCTATGCATTCCTCGACCCGCGTATCCGCCTTGGCGGTCCGTCGGATAAGGCCTAAGGGAGGTACGTCTCATGCAGGAAACTGATTCTCAGTCTCAGGAGCAGGCTACCGCCACCAAGGCCGCATCTGCTCCCGCCAAGTCCCGCACGCTGTGGGGCGACGCTTTTAAGCGTCTTCGTAAGAACAAGCTCGCCGTTATCGGTGTCTGCTGGATTATCATCGTCGTTTTGGTTGCCCTGACCGCAGATCTGTGGGCTAAGCCCTGGCTCGGTTCGCCGACGGCTTCCGACTCGACCACCATGGCCGAGACGTCGCTGCTGGCTCCGTGTGCCGAGCACCCGTTTGGCACCGACGCCCTTGGCCGTGACATTCTCGTCCGCGTTATCTACGGTGCACGTGTTTCGCTTTCCGTCGGTATTATGGCCACCGCGATCTCCACGG
The DNA here is from genome assembly GCA_958415525.1 of uncultured Collinsella sp. Classification (GTDB taxonomy): domain Bacteria; phylum Actinomycetota; class Coriobacteriia; order Coriobacteriales; family Coriobacteriaceae; genus Collinsella. The sequence continues at coordinate 38,738 of CATYZE010000020.1, forward strand.
TGATCGGTCTGGTCATGGGTGCTCTGGCCGGTTTCTATGGCGGCATCTGGGATACGATCATCATGCGCTGTGCGGATATCTTCCTGGCGTTCCCGTACGTGCTGTTCGTTGTCGCCATGATCGCCGTTATCGGCCGTGGTCTTCAGAATGTTTTTATCGCCATCGGTATTCTCGGCTGGCCTTCGATTGCGCGCGTCTTCCGATCCGCGATCCTGACGGTCAAGGAAAACGACTATGTTGACGCTGCGCGCGCGATGGGTGCATCTGATGCTCGCATCGTCGTGCGTCACATCTTCCCGAACTCCGTTGCCTCCATCGTCGTCTACGCGACTATGAACATTGGTGGCGCCATTCTGACCGAGTCCGCTTTGTCCTTCCTCGGCATGGGCGTTATTCCGCCTACGCCTTCGTGGGGCTCCATGATTCAGGACGGTCAGCAGTATCTCCTGACTGCTCCCTGGATGATGATCATGCCCGGTCTGGCAATTCTCTCGACGGTGCTCGCTTTCACCCTGCTGGGTGACGGTCTGCGCGACGCCCTCGACGTCAAGATGAAGGACGCATAAGGATGAAGAAGAACAAGAACTATGTGGACCTGAAGGACCAGCCGGTTCCCGAGGGCCAGCATCTGCTCGAGGTCGATGACCTTAAGATGTATTTCCACACCGAGGATGGCGTCGTTCGCGCTGTCGACGGTGTCTCCTACACGCTCGATCGCGGTGAGACCCTGGGCGTCGTCGGCGAGTCCGGCTCCGGTAAGTCCGTGACCGCCATGACCATCATGGGCCTTATCTCGATGCCTCCGGGAAAGATTGAGGGCGGTGACGTTCGCTACCGCGGCCGTTCTATCCTCGAGATGACTGAGGAAGAGATGCAGCACATTCGCGGTAACGATATCGCGATGATCTTCCAGGATCCTATGACCTCCCTGAACCCGGTCTACAAGATCGGCAAGCAGGTGGGCGAGGGCCTTCGTCTGCACCGTGGTTACTCCAAGCAGGAGGCGCTCAAGCGCGCCACCGAGCTTTTGGACCTCGTCGGTATTCCCGAGCCCGAGAAGCGCGTCAACGAGTATCCGCACCAGTTCTCCGGCGGTATGCGTCAGCGCGTCATGATCGCCATGGCTCTTGCCTGCGACCCCGATATTCTGATTGCCGACGAGCCCACGACTGCTCTGGACGTTACCATCCAGGCTCAGATTATCGAGCTCATGCAGGAGATGCAGCAGAAGAACGGCAACGCCATCATCATGATCACCCACGACCTGGGTGTTGTCGCCGATATGGCCGATAAGATCATGGTTATGTACGCCGGCCGTCCCGTCGAGTTCGGTACTGCTGAGGAAATCTTCTACGAGAGCCGCCATCCCTACACCTGGGGTCTTATTCGTTCCATTCCGGAGCAGGCCATCGAGGAGAAGAAGCCGCTTACGCCGATTCACGGCAACCCGCCTTCGCTCATGAACCTGCCTGAGGGTTGCGTCTTCTCTCCTCGCTGCCCCTATGCGACGGACAAGTGCCGCAAGCAGCGCCCCGAGCGCGTTGTCACTGAGTCTGGTCACTACTCTGCGTGCCACTACTCCGGTGACCCCGAGTTCCTCAAGAACGCTCCTGAGACGTCCCGTACGCGCAAGGATTCCAAGAAGGGAGGCGAGGCGTAAATGGCAGACAATAACGAGCGTACTCCGCTGCTGAAGGTCGAGCACCTCTCTAAGGAGTTCCCCGCAGAGTCCGGCATGTTCGCCAAGCGTTTTTCCAAGCGCGTCGTCTCTGCTGTAAATGACATCTCTTTTGAGATTTATCCGGGCGAGACCTTTGGTCTGGTCGGCGAGTCTGGTTGCGGTAAGTCCACCACGGGCCGCACCATCATGCGTCTGACCAAGCCGACTGCCGGTAAGGTGTTCTTCCAGGGCAAAGATGTTGCCGAGATGAGCAAGCATGAGATCAAGGACATGCGTCGCGAGATGCAGTTTATCTTCCAGGATCCTTACGCTTCGCTCAATCCTCGTATGACCATTGGCGAGATCGTCTCCGAGCCCATGACCATTCATGGCGTGGGTACCAAGGAGGAGCGCATCGAGCGCGTTCGCGAGCTGCTGGACGTCGTCGGCCTGAACCCCGAGCACATCAACCGCTATCCGCACGAGTTTTCGGGCGGCCAGCGTCAGCGTGTCGGCATCGCTCGCGCGTTCGCTCTGAAGCCCAAGCTGATCATCTGTGACGAGCCGGTTTCTGCTTTGGACGTGTCCATTCAGGCTCAGGTCCTGAACCTGCTTAAGGAGCTCCAGGACAAGTTTGGTACCGCGTACCTGTTTATTGCCCACGATCTCTCTGTCGTGCAGCACATCTCCGACCGCGTTGCCGTTATGTATTTGGGCAAGATGGTCGAGGTTTCGGACTGGAAGACGCTCTACAGTGAGCCGCACCACCCGTACACGCAGTCGCTGCTGTCTGCCGTGCCGGTTCCCGATCCGGATATCCAGAAGACTCGTAAGCGCATCATCCTCGCCGGCGATCCGCCGTCACCGCTGGATCCGCCGACCGGCTGCCGTTTCCACACGCGCTGCCCGATCGCGCAGGGCATCTGCTCCGAGAAGCTTCCCGAGTTTAAGGAAGTCGCTCCGGGCCACTGCTGCGCGTGCCACTTCGCCGAGCCGTTCCCGATCAAGGAATCGCACATCGACCTGTAGCCGGTTGTTCTTGTTCGGGCCCGCCCTGGAGTTAGTTTTCAGAACGTCCTCGGACATGCAAGAGACCCCCGCTGCGCACTTCGTGCGGCGGGGGTCTCTTGCGTCCTGCGGAGTGTTCTGAAAACTAACTCCAGGGCGGGCCCGGCGGTAACTCGGCAGGGGGAGTGCGATTCCCTGATCGCGCACTTAATCTCATAAGATTGTAGCGAGG
>CATYZE010000021.1 GCA_958415525.1 uncultured Collinsella sp.
GGGAAGTGTCGACTTTATGCTGCCGTTTTTGTCGATTTAGATGTTACGGAATACAGGCCCTGACGGGGGCGTGCTCGAGGTAGCAGCGGATCGAGCCGAGGTCGGGGGCCCTCCAGCGCCTGGGCCGGAGCCTGTCGTAGGCGGCGCAGCGGCGCCCGCACACCGGGCACCTCGGCGCCGCCCTCCTGGGCCTCACGGAGACGATTATGGAATCGCCCTCGATTCTCGCGCCCTCGACGACGGCGCGCTCGAGACCGAGCGCCCTTTTGAGTAGACTGTTCAGCATGGCGGCGCACCTTTCGCGCGTTAATTATTTTCTTTGGTCGGAAAACAACGATACGCGAGGCGCGCCGCCGCTGCTAGACGCATGTTTTTACCGGGCGGCTAACCCACACAAACCCCCGAAGAGCCCTTTTTAGCAGGTTATCGCTTCCAAAAGTGGAGGATCAGCGTGGTGCCTTTTGGTGGAGGGGGGATATTGATTAATTCGGGTAACAGTTTTTTAACTCCGGGAACGATGTTAAAATAACCAAAATGCTATCTAGGAGCTTTGATTTTATGGCAACCGAGGCAGCTACCCTGCAAAACGTGACGCGCTCGTTCCTCTGGCATTCAATTATGTTGTTTATAGGGGCGGCTGGTCTGTATTGTGTAGCGCCAAGTATTTATACGGGCCTTTCTGGCACCGTTCTTATCGGTCTGCATCTGCTTTCGGGCTTCTGTGTTGGCCTCATCTCTCGCCCTGTGAGACAGGGTATTTCCAAAAGGCTTTTTGGACTTATGCTCGTAGACATTGCACTTCTTGTGATGTACACGATATCTCTTAATGTCTTTCATCAATTTCATGTTGTGGTTTCGGCGCTCGCGTTCATTTTGTTGTTACTAGCCCCCTTGCTTGTCGCTTGCTGTTCTTGGGCGCTTGGCGGTGAATTCGCAAACATACGTGCGGGATTAAAGGGGAAACATGTGGCCGATGGCTCTGCTCTCCACGGGTATCCTGAGCTCGCACTTTACAGCCCCGTTGTACTCTTGATTGCTTTGCTTGTTGGCCTTCAGTTTCTTCTCGTCCCGTTGATGGACTCCATCGGTTCTTTCCTTTCCGTTAACGCCGAGATGGGGGTTGCTGCCTTGCTCGTCGAACCTCTTGCGTTTGGTAATGCCGCCGTTATTCTCGATACGGATTGTTTGTTTTCGCGCAATATAAACATCGGAGCTGTGCTCCTGAGCTTTGGTGGGCATCAAGAGATCGTATTGCTTCTGGTTACCGTTTTGGGCAGTATCCTTGCCAGGGCCATAACGCGATTTTTCCCCGACTTAACGAGCGCTTTTTCTGCGGCCGCCAAATTAGGAGGAAAACACTCTGCAGTTGCCGATATCCCTACGGCTTCGGGTTTTTCTCAAAGGGAGTCCGCGGTTTTCTCTATGAGGATAGAGGGAAAAACGTACGAGGAGATTGCTTCTGCCTTGGACATTTCCCCGTCTACTGCCCGTACCTATTTGTCGCGGGCCTTGACTAAAACCGGATATAAAAGCATTTCAGAGGCGACGGCTGGACTTCTCTTGTCAAAGGATGCGTGGCATCTTGACGCAATAAAAGGCCATGATCACCGTTCAGAATCGCTGGAGTCCTCATCGTTCAATCAGGACTGCAGGATAGTCTTCGTCTGCTTCCTGTTTATGTATGCGTCTGGAATGGGCATCGAGGAAATCCTCGTATGCTTCGGCTTTGAGCATGATGCGATAATCCTATCGATAGCTATAGTGCTTGTGGCCCTGTGTTGCCGTGCGGCTATACGGTGGATGTCTGAAATGCACTTGTGCCTTTCGCCTGAACTCACCCTTTCTTCGGTGTCTGTGGGTGCTGGAGCAGCGTTCTGGGTTCACGATGTGGTAAGTCGACTGTACATTTTCTTTGAGTCCGTTGGGAGCGGTGAGGCCGTTGGCGGCCTTATGCCTGCCTTACGCGTGACTGCGTTCCTTGTCGTACTTATCCTTATGGCTAATTCGCTGCTATTCTTGCGTTCGAAAGATACGGTTCGGGTGGGTGATCGACGCGATACCGTGCGTGAGGCCTTCTTGAGGCTTGGTTTCACGCCGCTTTATGCCGATATCATGACATGCGTTTTTGATGGCAATAGAACCACCGAGATTTGCGCGCATCTTAACGTTGCTCGGGGAACCGTCAAAGAGGCCAAGAGCAAGAGCTATGCCTTGCTTGGAGTTCACTCGGAGCGTGAACTTAGAGATAGGGTTTTTAGTCTTATGGCAGATGTTATAGAAAATAGCAGGTAGAAGCCTGTAGACAAATAAGATTGTAAATCCATCCTACACGTCTACAGACAGTTCTGACGATGAAGGCGATACTTCCGGACAACGGGTCCGACGACTCGTGTGTTGCGAACCGGAGGTGCTTGCTGTGAAGACCTGTGATTGCCTCACATATGTACGGCTTAATTTAGAAGTTCTTGCGCGCAACCGGGGAATTATGTTGCTGACGGCGCTGCTCGCGCTCGTATTCTGCATCCCGGTATTTCTATCCGTTCCAACGGGAGCAGATTATCTATATGGTAGAGCTTCCATCGAAGACCAGAGAGCCCTTTTGGTCTCTCAAGTCTCTGACGGCGTTTATGACACTGCCCCACAGGAGCTCAACAGCATCATTGCCGACGAAAGGGCGTGCCTTGATCGGGCGCTTGAAAGCAAGGCGGGCTCCAGAGAGTATTACGATGCGATTGCCGATTACGACAATCTATTGCTCAAGGAATACCGACTCGGTTATTTGAATGGTGTTGATTCGGAGTTATCGCTTGAAGCCCAAGAACGTCTTCCCCGAGCCATATCGATGCTGGCCCATCCGGAATCGTACGACTCAACAACAAAAATGCCCGGGATGATTCTTCTCGCATATTATTGCGGCGCTGTTCCTGCAATAGCGTGGCTTTTGGTCCCGGTCCTCGTCCTCTATATGTCGCTTGAGGGGGACGGAAAGCGGTTCTACGATCGAGCGTTGTTGTCAAAGTTAGAGATGAATGCATGCCGCGTTCTCGTCTCTGGTATTGCATCGATGCTGGTTTTGGTTCTGGCGTTGGCTCCCTGTTTTGTATTGGCAACGGTGTTTAACGGTGTAGGTCAGACAGAGTACCCAGTCGTATTCATTCAGTATGGTGACGTAGTCGAAAGAACTGTGTTAGTTCAGCTAGGGCTATTTGCCGTCTTTGAAGCTGTGCTGTCGATGATGTTTGCTTGCTTGGGCGTGTGCGTGTACGCCGGAAGCAGAAACAGGGCCATTTCGTCCATGGTGATCGCTCTTGTGGGGGGCATAAGCCAGCTTCCGTTTTATGCGAGCAAAGATGCTCCATGGCATGCGTTGCTGCCGTATATGGTGTCGAGCTATTCTGCCTTTTCGTTTGCGCTCGGCGGCGCATCTTACGCCAATGGAGCGGAGGTATCTCTCGTTCCTGAAGCCAGTGCATCGCACTGCCTCTTTGCCGTGATGGGCGCGTTTGCTGTTTGCGCGTTGGGGGTCATTTCGTTTTCGTGTCTAAAAAGCAAGAATCGCTGGGCCTGGAACCATATTCGCCCGGATAGTTTGGGCGAGAAAAGCTTGCTCTCTCTGTCGCTGGATGCGTTGACGGTTGGAAAAAACCAGCTGGTAAAGGGATTGCAGTTTGATATGCCCGCTGGCCAGATATGGGGTCTTGTCGCGCCAAATGGACATGGCAAGACTACGCTACTGAATACTCTTTGGGGAGATGCTGGGCCATCAGTGCGCGTGTCAGGTTCTCTCTGTTTTCATGCGAAAGCGTGCGTTGACTGTGAGCAAATGAGAAAGGTTTTCTTCTTAGTTCCGAACGGGCCGCCTCTATTGATTCGGCACATGACCGTTGCTTTCCATCTCGATCGATGCAAGAAAATTTGGCATTCGCCTCGTACCTTGGATCAAGTGCTTAATCTCTTTGACTTGACTGAGTTGAAGAATATGCCCGTATCTAGGTTGTCTGATGGAAATAGACAATTGCTTAATGTTGCGATGGCCTATATGTCTTATTGCGAAGTCGTCCTTTTGGATGAGCCCATGAATGCGCTTGATGTGGGACATGTCGCAATCGTTTCGAATGCTCTTAGAGATGAAGCGGGTAGAGGAGCACATGTCATTATCTCTTCTCATCTTATCGGAAACCTCGAATCGCTCTGCGATGCCTCCGTATTGCTCACAGGGGATGACTCGCGTGTCGTTACCAGAGAAATGGGAGGTGATTCGAAATGGATCGGTAATGTGTACGCGCAGCTTTTCAAGACGAACGACAGCAAAAACTAGGAGAGGAAGACAACCATGAAACGACATATATCGAAGAACTTGGTGAAGGCATTGGCCGCATGTTTTATGCTTGCACTGTCGATGGGCGCAATTCCCAATTATGCGACGGCGCAGCCAGATACGGGTTCTGTTGCACCTTGTCGTCTTGTGACGGCGGATGTCTTGGACACCTACAAATCGTTCTCCACCGCGAGCTACCCGAGCGAGAATGTTGATTGCTTCGACCAGACATACAAGAGGTTGTCTTTCAAAACCTCTTATTCTCGTACGGGGCAAACGATCCTCTATACAGGTGCAGCGTTAAGCCCACGCGGGAACGGAATGCCTGGGTTTGAGACGAAATATAAGTGCACATATCGTACCTGGTAGATAACCCTAGGACCAGATTCTCTCCGAATTACTTTGCGGAGGATTGATCTAACGCTGCCGCTCCTGCGTTTATCTAAATCTGTAACATCTGACTGGCAAAAACGCTTCTACCTGTTGCAGATTGAGATTATTCGACGCGCGTTCTGTAGCTCGTCTCGATCTGTAACAGTAAGACGGCGATTTGGTCTCCATATGTTACAGATTGAGACGAAAGAAAGCGTGAGCCAGAAAACCGCCGCGAGGGAAAGCAGCTCCCTTGCGGCGGTTGGCGTTTGCCCAGATAAAACCTGCCAAAATAAACCTGTCCCTTTTTAGCGGGTTATCGCTTCCAAAAGTGGAGGATGAGCGTGGTGCGGTTTTGCTGCTCGGTTTTGACCAGGATGTTGTGGATGTGGGTCTTGACGGTGCCCACGGCAAGGAATAGCTCGTCAGCAATCTCTTGGTTCGACTTGCCCAGCACAACCAGACGCATGACTTCGGTCTCGCGGTTGGAGAGCTTGTAGGCGTTGCGATAGAAGGGCATCTGCTCTTCTATGTGCCGATCAAGATCGCTGACGTTCTTTTCCTCGGGCGCCTCCTGCATGCGGATTGAAAGCACGTGGTAGGAGTAGATGATCAGCAGAATCGCAAAGTAGCACGCAAAGACGTTTTCGCTAAAGGTGCGCTCGGACAGATATAGCTGCAGCCAAGAGGGCGCCAGACTCATGGGGACGACAAGGATGTTGTAGAAATCCTCGGCAACGATGCAACCGACCAGAATAGCGCCGATAATCATGTGCTTTCGTTGGTTGTTAACGCGTGCCTTCAGCTCAACCTTTGTACTCTTATGAGCCGTCCAAAAGATATACAGTCCCATAAAGACAAGGAATGCCTGACGCATCGTGTAGTAGAGCCACTGATGCATGGGGCCGGAGGGGACAGCGACGATAATCAGCGACTCGCACAGCAAAAACGTTAAAACGGGGATGGCGAACAACTTCTTGGAATGCTTATCAAGTAAGTCCATGGCAATGGCCCAAATAAAAGCCTGTGAAGCGGTCGCCACAAGGGTCCGCATTACAGGCATGGTAATTGAGTAATAGTCATTGGCCGGAAAACTTCGGTTTTGCAGCGTGTATTCAAAAAAGAAGATCTCGGTCATCTCGATGGCATAGCAAATAAAAACGCCGCTGCCATAGATAAAGAACTGCCGACGAGACGAGGCGTAGGCGGCAAGCGAAAGCACTGCCGTCACAATACAGATTACGAGTATCGCTAGGGTATAGAAGAACATGAGCGTGTCCATATGTCACCGTCCTGTCTCATTTGATCTCTTATGGAGCCCGCTATATCCCCCCGGGTATACATGCCTCCGCCGGTCGTTCCATTGCGTTCCATTGCGGTTAAACACCGAGATACAGCATAGCCGTATACCGTTCGCGGTTCCAGACGGTAAACTCCCTACAAGCCAGCTGCCTGCGGGTTTATATTGGTTTAGAGGGGATGTAACTCCGTGAACGGTCTTTAATCCCGAATAAACTAGGTGAAAATTGCATACGGGTGAATGATGGTCTTGTCAACACGAGGCGTGATGTTCGAGCGCCTCATAGTAATAGTCGGCAAGACCGGCGGAAAGGAAATCGACATGGCACTGCCTAAGGATTTCATCGACACCAACGACTTCACCAAAGAGCAGATCATGGCTATCGAGGATCTTGGCCTGGCAATGAAGAAGGCCATCAAGGTTGACGGTTATTATCCGCACCTGCTCCGCAACAAGAGCCTTGGCATGATCTTCCAGCAGGTCTCCACCCGCACCCGTCTTTCCTTCGAGACCGCTATGACCGACCTCGGCGGTCATGCTCAGTTCTATGGCCCTGGCACCATCCAGCTCGGCGGTCACGAGTCCTTGGGCGACACCGCTCGCGTTATGGGCTCGCTGCTCGACATCATGATGGCTCGCGTTGACCGTCACAAGGACGTCGTCGGCCTCGCCGAGGGCTCCGCTGTGCCCGTCATCAACGGCATGTCCGAGTTCAACCATCCCACGCAGGAGATGGGCGACCTCATGACCATGCTCGAGAACCTCCCCGAGGGCAAGAAGATCGAGGACTGCACCCTGGCCTTCATCGGCGACGCCACCCAGGTCTGCGTCTCCCTCATGTTCATCGCCTCCAAGGTCGGCATGAAGTTTGTCCAGTTTGGACCTAAGGGCCACCAGATCCCCGACGGCGGCCTGCACGTCGGCACCGTCGAGGAGCGCGCCGAGTTCGGCAAGCAGATGATGGCCATCGCCGAGGAGAACTGCAAGGTCTCCGGTGGCTCCATCGTCATCTCCGACGACATCGAGTGCATCAAGGGCGCCGACTTCATCTACACCGACGTGTGGTATGGCCTGTACGACGAGGAGGTTTCGGGCGAGAACTACATGGACGTGTTCTATCCCAAGTATCAGGTCACCATGGACATGATGAACTTCGCCGGCGCAGACTCCAAGTTCATGCACTGCCTGCCGGCCACCCGCAACGAGGAGGTCGTCGACGAGGTCATGGACGATCCCGAGCGCTCCCTGTGCTGGGTCGAGGCCGAGAACCGCAAGCACTCCATCCGTGCTCTCCTTGCCGCCCTGGGCAAGCGCACCCCGCTCAACGACGAGGGTGTCGAGTACTCCGCCAAGGCTGAGCTCCACGCCGCTCTCGAGGCTCTCGAGCAGCTCTAAGCTCAAGGCTTCTAAAAGCACGTTTGCGGGCGGCGGATGCTCGTCTCCTGTCGCCCGCTCACCGAGGCCCAAGCAATTGCCTTAGTCCTTGGGGTCTCGGATCTGTCCAAGACTGAGCGAAGGAGCTCATCATGAGCGACGGAAAGAAAAAGCTTTCCTTCTTGACGGTCATTTCGACCATCATCTGCGTCGTCTTCGTTTGCGAGGCCGCCGCACCTGCTGCCGCCATTGGCAACCAGCAGTTCTTCTGGTGGATCTTCCTGATCCTGACCTTCCTGCTCCCTTACGGCATGGTTGTCGCCGAGCTCGGCACCACCTATGACGGCGAGGGCGGCATTTACGACTGGGTGCGCGATGGCCTGGGCGACAAGTGGGGCGCCCGCATTTCGTACTACTACTGGGTTAACTACCCGCTGTGGATCGCCTCGCTGGCCACCATGTTCCCCGATATTCTGGGCATGGTCTTTGGCGTCGAGTTCAATCTGATCGCCAAGATGGGTATCGATCTTGCTTTTGTGTGGATCGTCTACCTCATGGGCCGCTCCAAGGCGGCTGACTCCGAGTGGGTCCTCAACGGTGGCGCCATCATCAAGGTCGCCGTTGCCGTTATCGTCGGCGCTCTGGGCATTTGGTATGCCATGGAGAACGGTTTTGCGAACGACATGTCTGCTACCACGTTCCTGCCCGAGCTCACCAACACCAACGCTCTCGGCTACCTGTCGATCATCATCTTTAACTTCATGGGCTTCGAGGTCATCTGCACCATGACCGATGACATGGCCGATCCCGCTCGCGATATCCCCAAGGCCATCATCGTCGGTGGCCTGTCCATCGCCGTGATCTACCTGTTCGCTGGCTTTGGCATCGGCGCTGCTGTGCCGGCCGACTCCATCGATCCCGACTACGGCATGATTGTTGCAGTCCAGACCATGGTGGGCGACTCCATGATCTTTAAGGTCATCTGCATCGCCTTCCTGATCACCCTGTTCGCCAACATGGCCGCCTGGTCCTTCGGCGTCAACTCCGTCGCCCGCTACGCTGCCGAGCACGGCAACATGCCCAAGGTCTTCGCCTCGATGATCTCGGATGACGACATGCCCAACGGCGCCAACCTGGTCAACGCCATCGTTGCCTCCCTGGTGCTGTGCCTGCAGCTCGTTCCCATCGACGCCATCTCCAACGGTGTCTTCTGGATGCTCTTCGGCACCTCCGTCGTCTTCCTGCTGCTGACCTACATCCCGATGTTCCCGGCGTTCCTCAACCTTCGCAAGAACGACCCCGACCGCGAGCGCATCTTCACGTTCCCGTTCAAGGGCGCCATGATGAAGGTCATGCTGGCCATCCCCTGCATCGAGCTGGTCCTGGCCATCGTCGCAACCCTGGTTCCGTTCTCCACCGCCGAGATTGGCGACAAGCTCCCGATGATCGTTATCTTCATCGTGCTCGTGCTCATCGGCGAGGTCGTCCGCGTCGTCAGCGCCAAGGGCCGCAAGGAAGAGTACAAGGGTCTGACCCCTGAGCTCGCAGCCCAGCGTCTCGCTGAGGAGGCCGCCGAGGCCGAGGAGAACTAGAGCACCCGGTTCTGGGGCTCCAACCCTCCTCGTGCACCAACGCGCGCTTCGTCGGGCTTGTCGCTCCCGACTCCGGGCACTCTAGCCTCTTCGGAGGCGTGCCCAAGCGACAGGTTTGCTAACCATTCCCCGGGGTGGGTGTGAGCGATAGCTCCGGTAACCACCGCCCGCCCCAATCTCTCTTCCGTATCCTTCGTGCGTTTGTCTCCGCGCACCTGGTTACGTCGTCGCTCGCCGGTGCGGCTTCCGTGCAAACCGGCCCCGGGCGCCCCGACCTTTGCCGGGGGACGGGCGCCCACTATTCCTTGGTTTTAGGCTGCGGGTAACCCGCCCGCGGCAAGCGATCGTTCGATTTGGAGGAAATCTTATGCGTACGATCACCGAGTCCGAGTCCACCCCCAAGGCCGACGGCTTCTTTATGCCCGCTGAGTTCGCCCCGCAGGATCGCGTGTGGATGGGCTGGCCCCACCGCACCGACACCTGGGCCCACGGCGCCAAGCCGGCTCAGAAGCAGTATGCCGCCATCGCTCGCGCCATCGCCGAGTTCACCCCGGTCACCATGTGCGCCAACCAGGTCGACTACGCCAACTGCAAGGCCGTCTTCGAGAACGACGAGAACGTCACCGTCATCGAGATGACCACCGACGACGCTTGGTTCCGCGACACCGCCGCCACCTACGTCATCAACGGCAAGGGCGAGAAGCGCGCTAACCACTGGCACTTCAACGCCTACGGCGGCCTCGTCGACGGCCTGTACTTCCCGTGGGACAAGGACGAGCAGATCGCCCTTAAGATGGCTGAGCTTTCCGGCTGCCGTCGCTATCGTCCCGACGACATGATCCTCGAGGGCGGCTCCATTACCGTCGACGGCGAGGGCACCCTTGTCGTGACCGACCAGTGCCTGCTTTCCCCGGGCCGCACCTGCTCTGCGGTTCTGGAGGAGGAAGAGGATCCCGAGTCCATCTGGCCCAAGTTCAAGAAGAAGTTCGAGCCCTGGAGTGAGGAGCTTCGTGCCTATATGGACGAGCATCTCAAGGATTACCTGGGTGTCGAGAAGGTCATCTGGGTCAAGGAGGGCATCGACCCCGAGGAGACCAACGGCCACATCGACGACGTCGCCACGTTCATCGCTCCGGGCGTCATGGCCTGCATCTGGACCGACGATCCCGAGTATCCGTTCTACGAGCAGTGCCACGCCGCCTACGAGACCCTCTCCAACGCCGTTGACGCCAAGGGCCGCAAGATGAAGGTCTACAAGCTCTGCATGCCCGTGAACCCGCTGTTCATGGACCAGGCCTCCTGCGACACCATCGACGCCGACGAGAACGCCGAGCCGCGCGTCCCCGACGAGCCGCTGATCGCCTCCTACATGAACTACCTGGTCACCAACCACGGCGTTATCGTCCCGCAGTACGGCGACGAGAACGACCAGCTGGCCGTCGACACGCTCCAGAAGATCTACGACGAGGTCTGGGGCGAGGACGTCTACAAGTGCGTCGGCGTTCAGTCCGAGCAGGTCGTCTTCGGCGGCGGCAACATCCACTGCATTACCCAGCAGGAACCCTCGGCGTAACTCAGGCACGCCACCTTGGCGTTCACTCGTCGCTTACGTAGCGTCAGTACGCTACGCTCCTCGTTCGCGCCAATCTGGCGCACCTGAGCACGCCGAGTAAACGCTGGCTTTCCGAGGCACCCCATCTCGCCGCTCAAACCGTCGCTCGCGTACCAAAGTACGCTCCGCTCCTCTTTCGCGGCGACCTGGGGCACCTCGAAAACCCAGCCGATCAACCGGACATCGGCGGTTGGTTCGTCCGGGGCACGGCACCAGTTTGCTCAATGTCATGGTCGGCTGGGATTTCGCTGGGCACTCCGTTGCCTCCACATCGGAGTGCCCTTTTCTTTGATTGAGTACGCGTCTGGCCTGGGATTTTTTGCGGGTTAGGCCAATTGTTCGCTTGAATATCTCAGGTCAGACGCGTCTTCAATTGCCGAAAGGTTCCGGTCGCGATCGCGGCCGTTTTGATCGGAGTATCTATGTACCAGCGTATCGTCATCTACACGCGCCTGCTCCGCGAGCGTTGGTCCAACAATTGCATCCTCTCTTCTCTTTGGGATGGCACCTGTACCGGTGACGCGGCCTGCAACCCTACCTTGGGCTGCGCCTTCGGTACAGATGCCATCCTTTTTGCTGTGAGGGGAGCGCGCCATGGCAGGTAAGAAGTTCTCCCTGATCGAGGTCATCCTCTCTGTTATCTGCGTTGTCTTTACCATCGAGGCGGCGGCTCCGGCATCTGCCATGGGTAACGTGCAGTTCTTCTGGTGGATCTTCCTCATCATTACGTTTTTGCTTCCCTATGGCCTGGTGGTGGCCGAACTGGGTACGGCGTTCGATTCCGATGGCGGCCTGTACGACTGGGTTCGCTTGGGCCTGGGCGACCGTTGGGGCGCCCGCTGCTCCTGGTGCTACTGGGTCAACTTTCCACTGTGGGTGGCAAGTATCGCCTGCATGTTCCCCAGTGTCATCAATGCTGTATGGGGTATCGAATTTTCGCTTGGGGTCCGAATTGCCATCGAGCTTGCCTTTGTGTGGGGCGTCACGGTCATGGCGATGCAGCCGGTGGCCGAGGCCGATTGGGTTATGGACGGCGGTGCTGTCATCAAGGTGCTCATTACCGCTGTGGTGGGAATCGTCGGTATATGGTTTGCCTGCAATAACGGCTTTGCCAACGACATGTCGTTCAAGACCTTCATCCCCGATCTGAGCGATAACAACTCGCTGACGTACCTGTCGATCATCCTCTTCAACTTTATGGGCTTCGAAGTGGTCGCGACCTTTGCCAGCACGATGAAAAACCCGTCGCGCGATATCCCCAAGGCGGTTATCGCCGGTGGCGTGGCCATTGCGGCAATCTATATCATTTGCGGTATTGGCGTTGGGGCTGCGGTTCCCACCGAGCAGCTTTCGCTCGATTCGGGCATTGTGGACGCCGTCGCCGCCATGGTGGGGCGAAGTCACCCGTTAACGATGACTGTGGGCATGGCTTTTTTGGTAACGCTGTTCGCCAACATGATCTGCTGGAGCTTTGGCGTCAACAACGTGGCGAGCTATGCCGCGCGCCACGGCAACATGCCGCGTCCCTTTGCGTTGGTGTCCAAAAAGACCGGCATGCCAGACGGCTCGGCGCTCATTAACGGTTGTTTCGCCAGCTTGGTGTTGCTGCTCCAGATTCCGCTGGGCGAGGGCTCCGACGTCTTTTGGGTCTTCTTCTCGATGAACGTCGTCTTTTTGCTCATGAGCTATATCCCGATGTTCCCGGCGTTTTGGCGCCTGCGCAAATACGACGACCGCCCGCGCGTGTTCCGCGCGCCCTTCGAGGGCAAGGTGCTTGCGGTAGCGCTTGCGGTGCCGGTGGTAGAACTCGTGCTTTCGATTGTTGCGACAATCGTGCCGCTTAACAGCTCGCCCGCCGAGATGTCAAAGTTGCCGATCCTCATGGGTGTGGTGATCGGCGTGTTGCTGGGCGAGGTTTCGCGCCTCATATCGCGCCGCGGCCGCAGCATCGACAACCCCGGTGTTGGCGCAAGGGGGTCAGGTTACTTTGCACCAAAACAGTAACGCCGCGACCTGCGCGGCGCTTGATGCATCTTGGATTACTGCTCACGCTGCTCGGGATCAGATGCGAGCTTGGGTGCAAAGTAGGGGACGTGGCCCAGGTAGGGGCAGCTGTCCGTGCGTTCGTCGACAACACAGGGGATATCGTCGTAGGTCATGGAAGAACCGAGTCGGGTGATGGCCTTGGCGGCGGGCGCGACGAGCATCTTGAGCGGAGCGATCGGTGTCATGGCATCTCCTTTCATCGGTGAGACACAGCTTGTTTATCTAAACGATACAGTACGTTTAATCGGTGAGTCTAATCTTGCGGCAAAGAATCTGTCAACATCCTCACAGCATCTAGACAGGGGAGGCGGGCATGAGTTTCGCGTTCTATATCTACACCACGATTATCATGGGTGTGGCTCTGGTGACCAGTACCGTGGCATTGGTGGTTTGGCTCATGACGCGCCGTCGCGACAGCCTGGTGGCCGCGGCGGGCTTTTTGCTCTACATGCTCGATATGTCAGTCATCTTTTTTGACGAGTACAATCGGCTCAAATACGACTACGCTGTTACCTTTAGCGAGCCGTTGCAGCACCCCTTGCTGCGCTGCGTGCTCGGTATTGCCATCTATGCCTGCGTGGTACTGTGGATGTTTGCGCGCTTGCGCAAAAGGCCGACGTCGCGCATGCTCGTACTCGCTATCGTGCCGTTTTCAATCTTGCAATTGCTGCTGGTGCCTCGCAGCGGCGCTGCCGGAGAGATGCAGCAGTATCTCTTTTGGCTCACGCGTGACCTGGGCAATGTAGGATGTCTTGCCTATGCCGCCTGGCATTACCGGTACAGAGCCACGCGTGTTGAGAAACTCGACCTCGACCGCTCAAAGCTCTTTTGGAAGGTGGCACTCGTTCTTGCGTTTTGCGTAATCGCCGAGGACACCTACATGATTTTGCTCTGCCGCCCCGACTCTCAAAACCCCGTCATCAGTCTCTTTTTGTGGTATCTGTCCGAGCGCAATATCTCCGAAAACGTGCTGCTCGTGGTATGCGCGGTCCAACTCTTTTGCCAGTTTAGCCATATCCTGCGCGTGTATGCCCGGCATCCGCGTGCCGATGAGGACGTGGCGGCCCAGAGCGCAAGCTCTGAGGACGACCTCGCATCGCGTGTGGTGATCTATGCCGATGCCCATAAGCTGTCGCGGCGCGAGCAGGAGGTGCTCACGCTGGTGCTGAAGGGCAACGACGCCCAAAACATCGCCAGCGAGTTGGTCATCAGCCCTGGCACTGTCAAGGCGCACTTGCATCGCATCTACGTTAAAAGCGGTGTCTCCAACCGAGATGACCTCATAGATACCTTTTGGCGTTCCTAGCCCCATTCTTCCTCGCATGCGGGTCTTGCCGCGTGGGCGGCCATACCGTTGGGCGTAATGAAGCGGTAATAATCTCAGACAATAAACCTGCAGGTAAAGCGTGTAAACCTGCTTAAACTGACCGTTTGCGGTCCCTGGCCTTGGCACGGATTTGCCCCTGTGTATCAATGGGTGTAGCGCGAAGCCGCGGACGTGGGACAGACGTCCGAGCACGGCTTGTAGGCATGCGCCGATGCGGGAGCGCTACGCTCCCAACCGAGTGCCCACGCGGGCGGTGCGTCCGCGTTGCAACCAAAGATGCCAGAGGAGGCTCACATGGACAAGGCTGATGTAGTTATCAAGAGCAACGCCGTCTTTACCGGCGATGGGCTCGAGCCGTTTAAGGGCGGCGTTGCCGTGCGGGGCGATAAAATCGTTGCCTGCGGTGACGATGCCCACCTGGCACCGTTTATCGGCCCCGATACCGAGGTGCGCGACTTTGGCGACCAGCTCGTCATGCCCGGCCTGATCGACTCGCACACGCATTTTGCCCAGGGCGCGTTTATGACCGACCCCGATTTTGCCGTCAACCTCATCGACTGCACCAGTTTCGAGATGGCAATGGAACGTGTCGTGGCGTTTGCGGCCGACCATCCCGATAACGAGTGGATTCTGGGCTGCCAGATTATCCAGTTCCAGTGGGATGTCCCCGAGATGCCCACAGCCGCGATGATCGATGAGTACATCTCTGACCGCCCGGTCTTTCTGCAGCAGGTTGACCTGCATACCTTTAGTGCCAATACCTGCGCCATCAACAAGGTGGGAGTAACTTCGCAGACGCCCGATCCCGCAGGCGGCAAGATCCTTAAGGATGCCGAGGGCAATCTGACGGGCGTGTTTTCCAACAACGCCGGCGCCTTCTTTATGGACGAGGTCTACGACCCAGCGCCCGAGGTTGTTGACGCGTCGTTTGCAAAAACCGCCCGGCGCGCCAATGCCCTGGGAATCACTACGGTCGGCATGGTCAATCCTACGTTTGTGAGCATGGAAAACCCGTATGCGGTGTTGGCAGGTCTTAATGCCAAGGGCGACTTGCCACTGCGCGTGTTCCTGTACACCGATCTGTTCGAAAACGAGTCCTTAACGCTCGAGCAGATCAAGGAGAAATACGCCTTCCCGGGTACGCAGGTGGAGTGGCACGGCTTTAAGCAGTTTCTTGATGGCGTGTGCTCCGACCACACCGCTTGGATGCTTGAACCCTATAGCAATGCGCCCGATACCTGCGGTGAGCCCGCGGAGGAGCCAGAGCGCATCCGTGCTGCCATCCTCAGGGCGCAGGAATGGGGCGTTGACACGCGCATCCATACGATTGGTGATCGCTCGGTGCGTTTTGTGCTCGATTGTTTTGAGGAGGGCGAGCACTTGCATGGCAAGCGGGATTGTCGCCACTCCATGGAGCACAACGAGACGGTTCAGCCCGAGGATCTGCCGCGCTATGCCGAGCTGGGTATATGCCCTGGCATGCAGCCGTGGCACATGCTGCTCGATATGGCTGACCTTGCCAAGGACGATGCCGTGGGCCCCGAGCGTGCTGCGCTTTCGTGGCCCCTGCATAGCCTGCTTGCCAGCGGTGCCGTGGTGCACCTGGGCAGTGACTTCCCCGTTGTGGGCTTGGAGCCCATGGAGGAGGTGTACGGCGCGGTCTTCCGCATGCTCGAGGACGGCTCCAACCCTGAGGGCTGGTTCCCCCAGGAGCGCATTACCATGGCCGAGGCTCTGCGCGCTTACACCTATGGCAGCGCCTACGCCATGCATGCCGAGGACCGCATCGGCTCGCTCGCGTGCGGCAAACAGGCAGATATCTGCGTGCTCGACCGCAATCTCTTTGATTGCGAGCCGGCCGAGGTGCTCGAGGCTACCGCAGCCCTCACGATGATCGCCGGCAAGGTGGTCTTTGAGGCATAGCGCCATCGTTTGATTGGGCGGCTTGGTGCCAGTTGTCAGCCGCCTGACATCCATTCAGCACTACTCTCTCAAGGAAAGGGGAGAACAATGGCAGAAGAAGTAACCGCTGCCGTGGAGGAGGAGCGCGAGCTCGCCTCCCAACCGATTCCCGGCCTGGTGCGTAAGTACACCATCGTCACCGGCCAGGGCATGCTCGCCCAGATCATCATGGTGGTCCTCGAAGGACTCGTGATGGGTTGGGGCCTGGGTGCCCACGGCCTGGCCTGTGTCTCGATCATCATGTCGGTCGAGTACATCAACCTGGCCTTTGGCAACCTGTTTGGCACCGGCGTGCCCGCCGTGGTGGGCAACCTTTTGGGTGCCGGCGACATCAAGGGCGCAAGCAAGGCTTTTAGCCAGGGCTTTTGGCTCACCACGATTGTGAGTGTGCTGCTTGCTGTGGTGATGGCCGTGTTTACCGAGCCCATCTGCGCATTCTTTGGCGCCACGCCCGACATCATGGCCGATACCGTTGCCGGCGTGCGCACCTTCGCCGTGCTGCTGCCGCTCACGGTCATTGGCCAGATGATCACCGCTGTGATGCGTGTGGATGAGAAGGTCCAGATCCAGGCCAACCTCATGACCGTCTCGGCTATCGTCGCCATCTGCTGGCTCGCGCTTTCCACGTTTGTACTCAAGTTTGGCGTTATGGGCGCCGGCGTGTACTACGGGCTTTCCATCGGCATCTGGGCCATCGGTATCTTCTGGTTCATCGGGGGCAAAAAGTCCCAGCTCCAGATTAACCCTGCCGACCTTAAGCTCGACCTCGCCATCTGCGGCCAGATCTTCAAGATCGGCTTCCCGTTCTTCCTGGTCCAGGGCGCGACCTTTATCTTTAATACCGTTGCCAACTCGCTTTTGGGTTCGCTCGGCGGCGACATGGGCTCGCTCTACATCGCAGCCTTTGGCGTGATCAACGGCTACATCCTCTACATTACCATGATGGTTGCCCAGTGCTTCTCCTACGGTCTGCAGCCCATCGCTGCCTTCAACGCCGGCGCAAAGGCTTGGGCACGCCTTAAGGAGACGCTCTCTTGCACGCTTAAGTACCAGGTTGTGACGCTGGCGCTGGTCACCGTCGCGCTCTGGCTTGCCGCCACCCCGGTGTGCGCCTTCTTTGCCGGCAGCGATCCTGCGCTCGTTGAGGTTGCCGCCAACGCCACGCGTACTGTCATCCTGGCTGTTGCCCTAGGCTATCTTGCCATGACCATGTCGATGTATTTCCAGGCGGTCGAGAAGGTGGGTGTCGCCACGTTTACGGGCCTGCTTCGCTATGTGATCTGCTCGGTGCCGCTTATGTACCTCCTCGGCAACATGATGGGTGTCGAGGGCGTGTGGATCGCCCTGGTGGTGGCCGATGCCATTACCGGCATCATCTCCATTGCGCTCGCCGCGCACGAGTCCAAGCGCCTGAGCAGGCTTCCCGCGTAGCCAACGCGCGCTTGCGACACATGACAGCGACTGTTTAATGCAAGCCGCCGCAGATGCTCCCAAGGCGTCTGCGGCGGTTCTTTGCAGCGAGGTTCAAATAGGCAATCTGCCAGCGCTACTTTCAAATTAGAGGCCGGCTTATGATTGTTCTCGAACCAATGCCATGAGGCCCAGGCGGTTTTTGACGCCGAGCTTGTGATAGAGGGCGTTGACATGCTTTTTTACGGTCGACTCCGAGATATAGAGCTCCTCGGCCATTTCGCGGTTGGTCTTGCCGGCAAGCATCATCTTGAGCACCTCTGCCTCGCGGGGGAGGACTTCGAGCTCGCTGATGAGCGCCTCTAAGGGGTTCTCGCAAGCTTGCTGTGCGGTGCTCTGCGCAAGGATCCCGTACAGGCGCAGGCTCAGGTGCCGCGCGAGCTGGCGCAGGGCTTCGAGCTCTTCGTCCGAAAAATCTCCCGCTTCTCGTGCGCGAAACAGCGTGAGCGACCCCAGGGATGTGCCCCCGTGCGCGAGCGTGGCAGTGCAGCCATAGTAGATGCCGAGCGGCTTCATCCACTCCTGATAGATGGGCGTTGCGTTGCGGCGCTCGACATCCACGAGGTCCAGGTCGCGATAAACATGCACGTTGTGAACGTCAAAGCTCCAAAGGGTGTAGTCAAAGGCGGCATAGCGTTCGTAGTAGCTCTCGAGCTGGTCTTCTGTCATGCCACGGGCAACGGGGCTTACGAATTCTGTCTGTCCGTGTGTGCCGGCGCGTGCGATATCAAACATCGAGGCCCGGTGCGATATCACCTGATTAACTCTATCAAGAAGCCCGGCTTGAAGCGTGGCGAAGTCGCCGCAGCCATGAATCCATAAGGCGCATTCGTTGAGGGCGGACCAGCGGCCCCCGTGGATCTCATCGGGGTTAAAGCGGGTATGCGTGGTATTGGTCATGGATGTCCTTTCATGCGGCTTTGTCAGTATGACACGTCTCGCGCGCCACTAGAACTTTAGGTCAGTGAACGGTGTCCTTTTGGGTGGCGAAAGGGTCCCCTAGGCCCATTGAGAGTGGGCTTCCGGAGCCGCACAATGGGGCCGTCATCACAAAGGGTCGTCCATATCGTTAGGAGCCAACATGAAGACCATTTACGAGAGCGAGTCTACGCCAAAGAAGGACGGGTTCTACATGCCCGGCGAGTACGAGGAGCAGGAGCGCACCTGGATTTTGTGGCCGCATCGTTCGGATGTGTGGCGCTGCGGTGCCAAGCCGGCGCAAAAGGTCTTTACCGAGATTATTAAGACCGTTGCGCGCTTCCAACCCATCACCGTTGGTGTCAATGCCGAGGATTTCCCTGCGGTGTGCGAGATTTTCGATGGCGTTGAGAACGTGCGCGTTATCCACATGGAGTACAACGACAGCTGGATTCGCGACCCCGGCCCGGCGTTCCTTGTTAATGACAATGGTGAGGTTGCTCTTTCGCACTTCCACTTTAATGCTTACGGCGGTTTCATTGACGGCCTGTATTTCCCGTGGGACAAGGACGCTTCCATTGGCCTGCAGGTGGCACAGCTCGAGCAGGTTAACCGCTATCGTCCCGAGGATTATATCCTCGAGGGCGGCTCGTTCAACTGTGATGGTCAAGGCACCGTCGTGACCACCGAGATGTGCCTGCTCAACGAGGACCGCAACCCGCAGTACACCAAGGAGCAGATTGAGGAGAAGCTCTCTGAGTATCTCGGTATCGAGAAGGTTATCTGGATCAAGGACGGTATCGATCCGTACGAAACGAACGGTCATGTGGACGACGTCGCATGCTTTAGTGCGCCCGGCGAGGTCTGCTGCATGTGGACCGATGATCCCAACCATAAGTTCTACAAGGAGTGCCAAGAGGCGTATAAGACGCTTTCCGAGACGACGGATGCCCGTGGCCGCAAGCTCAAGATTCACAAGGTGATTATGCCTGCGACCTCGGTATATATGACCGAGGAGGAGGCCAGCACGATTGACCCCGTCGAGGGCGTGCTGCCGCGTACCCCCGAGGATGCTTTCGAGCCGAGCTACCTCAACTTCCTGCCCATCAACGGTGCGGTGCTTGTACCGCAGTTCGGCGATCCCAATGACGCCCAGGCGCTCAAGGATATCCAGGCTGCTTATCCGGATCGTGAAGTCATCGGCATCATGACGCGCGAGGTCATCTATGGTGGCGGCAACATCCACTGCATCACCCAGCAGCAGCCCAAGGCGCGCTGCAAGTAGATGCGGTTGCAGGCACACGGGGTAGTGTCGATATGACCTGGGGCCCGCTGGCGCACACGCTGGCGGGCCCTTTTGCGTGCGGCGGGCAGCGTTGCACGCGGGCACTCGGGTCTAAGCGAGGATACCAGGGGCCTTGCTTATCGTCGATAGTTGGTCTAGAATCGTCGATAGTCGATGATAGGGGGTAGCATGCAGCTTGTTGAAAGTGAGACCGTGGAGTTCAAGTGCACATTTACCCCTAAGCTGCTCAAAGCTGTGGTGGCGTTTGCCAATTCGAATGGCGGTACCTTGTATATCGGAATCGACGATTTTGGCAGCATCGTCGGCGTGGACGATATCGATGCCACCATGCTTCAATGCTCTAATGCAATAACCGATGGCGTGTATCCCGACGTTTCTGAAATCACGACGGTCTCCGCACTGGACATCGATGGCGCGGCGTTGGTGAAAATCGAGGTTGAAGCGGGTCCTCACAAGCCGTACTGCCTGCGTTCGAAGGGATTTGTTCCCGCCGGGGTATATCGGCGCCTGGGTCCTGCCAACGTGCCCATCGAGATGGCCCAGATCCGCTCGATGATCAAGCGCACCGACGGCGATTATTTTGAGACCGCGCGCTCTCATGAACAGAGCTTGACGTTTTTTGAAGCCGAGCGGGCCTTTAGGCGCGCGGAGATTACGTTTGACCAAACCTCGCAAAAGAATCTCGGCCTTATCGATGAGCTGGGCTTTTACACCAATTTGGCACTGCTGGTCTCTGATCAAAACCCCTTTGCAGTCCGCGCTGGCCTCTTCAACGACGATGCGTATACCGAGTTTATCGACCGTCAGGATGGCGAGGGCTCGATCTTCAGGCAGATAGAGGATATCGAACGGTTCCTCAATATATCGAACGCGACGCGTATGTACTTTGTGCCGGGAAGGCTCGATCGCATAGATAAGGACGACTATCCCCGCGAGGCTGTTCGAGAGGGAATTCTGAACCTGTTTATCCATCGCGACTACGAATCTTCGGTGGCGTCTCTTATCAAGATGAGCCGTACGGCGCTTGAATTTACCAATGCGGGAGGGCCGCAGCACATCAGCGTCGAGGAGGCGCTTGCGGGCGGCTCGGACGCTCGGAATCCAAAGCTGCAACTGCTCTTTTTGCGTCTGGGGATGGTTGAGGCGTTTGGAACGGGCCTCAAGGGGATCCGTGCGCTCTATGAGGCGGAAGGGTTGGAACCCGAAGTCTGCGCCTACCCTGCAATGTTTAGGTTGTCGCTGCCCAACGTCAACGCCGTGCGCAATTCCTATCTGACGCCTCGTGGCAATAGCGGTCCCAACTTGCGTGGGGATTACAGCGATTATGAGCAGCTCGAGCGGGAAGGGGCGCTGCCGCCCGATGTTTCGCAGGCGTTTGCATCCGTGCGAGCGCAGCGAGAGGGGCACGTGTCGATGAATGGCGACTGCGGCCACGAGGTGCGTGCCAAGCTCGTGGAGGAGCTTGGCTTTGATGTTGCGTGCAAGGCGTCCGCGATGCTACAGGATGTCTCGGACGAGCGACGTGGTGGATACGCTCGCGCCTTGATTCGCTTTGCCCTTGAGCGGCCCCGCGGTTTTACGCGCCAGGATGCTTCGGACGCTCTGGGAACTGGGCGCGACGTGACGCTGCGGGTTATCAACGGTTTGCTTGAGGAAGGCGCACTCGTTAAAGAGGGGCGCGCTCGGGCGACGAGATATCGCGCTGTCGGGCAGGTTTAGGGACGGGCGGTCCGGCCCCCTGGGTTATTCCTGGGCAGAGGCCAAGGGCCGGGTGCCCGGCGCACCTTGATTGAAGGGGTACTTAGAGCGTGCCTCCGTACATATAGACGATAAATCCGTCACCGGTGTCTTGGCTGTGGTCCTCTAGGATGCGCTTCATGTTGAGGTGCTCGTAAAACTGCCAGTCGGAGTTGCAGTCGCTCATCAGAAAGAATTTGGTGCAGCCTGCCTTGGCGAGCTCGGCGCGCGCAAGGTCGATGAGCTCGCGGCCGAGTCCCTTGCCCTGCCATTCAGGCACAATGATAATCAAGTTGAGCTGACCCTGGGCATATTCGTTGCCTGTGGCGGCAAAGCGATTCGCTGTGGCCTTTTCGCGGCTGTCTCCAAAGAGCGAGCCCTCGAGCTTGGCATCGGCGGTCTTTGCCATCTCGGTTGCCTGGGCGAACATCTCGTTATAGCAGGGCTCCCACGTGGGATTGGTGCGCGGCTTGCCGTCCTCGAAGATGCCGATGCAGCAAGCGGCGATGATGCGGCCTTCAGCTTCGGCAACGAGCGCGATGGGGGAGCGCTGCAGCTGCATGGCGATGTTAAAGCGCGCACGGAAATCGGCAGCTTCGACGTCGCCTCGGTTGCGCAGCGTGTTGCACCACAGCTGGTTGTAGATGGCGGCGATGCCGGCCAGGTCATCGAGCGTGGCGGCACGCAGAGTTACGTTGTCAAGGCTCATGGAGGCTCCTTCCAAGTTGGGTCAGGCCACTTCTGAGTGTGACATGGCCGCAGGGCGCCCGCATCAATCATTCGGCAGACGAGCCCCGATACCTCGGGGACGGAGGGCCCTAAGAAGGAATGAGGGCGGATTTTCGGACACCTGCTCGATGAGCGTGGATAATCTCCCACTTTGAGCGCGAGCATGGGCCAAAAACGGGAGATTATCCACTCTCATTCTGGGTAGTCGTTTAAGAACGTCCCCAACGACTACTCGCCAGCAACGACAACGCCGTTGTTTTGGCAAAGCCGGCTACCTGGTCGCATTTGAGACAAGGTGACGTGAAACGAAAGGGCGCTGACCTTCTGGTCGCGCCCTTGAAGTTGAACGTCAGATTGTCCAAATGCGGCCAGCGTAACTAAACCCGCTCTGCGATCTCGTGGATGAGGTAGTCGGTCTTTTCCCAGCCCAGGCACGGGTCGGTGATCGACTTGCCAAAGACGCCGCCATCGACTGGCTGATTGCCATCCTCCAGGTAGGACTCGATCATAAAGCCCTTGACCAGCTTGGAGATGGACTCGTTGCGGCGGCAGCTGTCGAGCACCTCCTTGCAAATGCGGTACTGCTCCAGCGGGCGCTTACCTGAGTTGTCGTGGTTG
The DNA here is from genome assembly GCA_958415525.1 of uncultured Collinsella sp. Lineage (GTDB taxonomy): Bacteria > Actinomycetota > Coriobacteriia > Coriobacteriales > Coriobacteriaceae > Collinsella. The sequence continues at coordinate 22,682 of CATYZE010000021.1, forward strand.
CAGTCGATGACCGCCGCCGGGTTGGCGTAGCCGGCATGCTCGGTATAGCGCTCGGCCAGGCGCTCCAGGTGCTCGTAGTGGTAGTTGGGGTAGGTGCGACCGTCGAGACCGATGTAGCCACGCATGACGGCGTGTGCGAGCGGGTTGCCGTCGCACTCAACCTCCCAGTTGCGGAAGATGAAGCTTTGATGTGCCTGGGCGGCGTAGATGGAGTTAAGCATGACGGTGGTGGAACCGGCGGTGGGGTTTTTCATGCCGACGGGCACCGAAATGCCGCTCGACACCAGGCGATGCTCCTGGTTTTCGACCGAGCGCGCGCCCACGGCAACGTAGCTCAGCAGGTCGACGAGGTACTGGTAGTTGGACGGGTAGAGCATCTCGTCGGCGGTAAAGAAACCGGTCTCCTCGATGACGCGCAGGTGCATGTGGCGGATGGCCTTGACGCCTTCGAGCAGGTCATCGGGCGCCTCGGGGTCGGGGTTGTGCAGCAGGCCTTTGTAGCCAGTGCCCTTGGTGCGCGGCTTGTTGGTGTAGACGCGCGGAATGATGATGAGTTTGTCCTTGACCTCTTCGGCGACCTTGGCCAGTCGGTTCATGTACTCAAGCACCGAGTCCTCGCGGTCGGCAGAGCACGGGCCGATGATGAGCGCTTTGCGTGCGTCCTCGCCGGTAAAGACCTTGGCGACCTCGGCGTCGAATGCCTGCTTTTTGGCGGTGAGCTCGGCGGAAAGCGGCATTTCCTCGCGGATCTCCATGGGGATCGGCAACCTGCGCTTGAATTCCATGGCCATATGGGGCCTCCTTTATCAATTAACGGCAACAATTGGCGAATTCTCGAATGCTCGGCATTATCCGCTGTCGCACGCTAAAGTGCAAGCGAAACCTGCCGAAAAGGGACAGGTTTATTTTGGTCGGTTTTATCTGGGGAAATGTCGGCGCTTGCCGGAAGGGGAGGGCCAGCGTACGGCACGCTGGCGCAAGTTGGATCTTCTGCGGCATGCCCTGTGGACAAAAAACGGCAAATATGAGTACTGTTGCTAGCGCAGTATCATATCGATCTTACAAGATAATAGACATAACAGTAAATATGTTCATTAACGTTGGCACACAGAAGCACGCTACCGGGCATTTTGATCAATTTGAAGGCATATCTAGGCCGCAAAGAGGTCGTTTGCGGCAGTTTTGGCTGTTACTAAAAAGGTGACAGTACTCATATTTGCCATTTTTTGCCCACGGGGCCTTGAGGGAGGCCGTTAATCAGGTCCCGGGGGAGGCGGTTCGAGGGCCGCAGAACAAAAAACGGGGGCACAGTTCATTCTGCGCCCCCGTTTTTGGGTATTGCGGTTGTTTGCCGCCGGTTTTACGACGCCTCGTCGAACTGCGAGTTGTACAGGTCGGCGTAGAAGCCGCCCTGGGCGAGCAGCTCGTCGTGCGTGCCCTTCTCGACGATATCACCGTCGCGAATTACCAAGATCACGTCGGCGTTGCGGATTGTGGACAGGCGGTGCGCGATGACAAAGCTCGTGCGGCCCTGCATCAGCGCATCCATGGCGCGCTGGATGAGCTCCTCGGTGCGGGTATCGACGTTGGAGGTCGCCTCGTCCAAAATCAGCGCCGGGCGGTCGGCCAAAATGGCGCGGGCGATGGTCACGAGTTGGCGCTGGCCCTGTGAGAGGTTGGTGCCCTCCTCATTGATCATAAAGTCGTAGCCGCCGGCGAGCGTATGGATAAAGTGGTCGCAGCGTGCGGCGCGCGCGGCGGCCTCGACCTCGGCGTCAGTCGCATCGGGACGTCCGTAGCGGATGTTCTCGCGGATGGTGCCGTTAAACAGCCAGGTATCCTGCAGCACCATGGCAAACTCGCCGCGCAGTGCCGCGCGGTCCCAGTCGCGCACGTCGACGCCCTCGACGCGCAGCGAACCGCCGTCCACGTCGTAGAAGCGCTGCAGCAGCTTGATGAGCGTGGTCTTGCCGGCGCCGGTGGGGCCGACGATGGCGATGGTCTGACCGGGCTGTGCCTCGCAGCTAAAGTCGTGGATGATGGTCTTGTCGGACGTGTAGCCAAACTTGACGTGGTCGAACTCAACGTGGCCGGGGCGCTTCTCGGGAATCTGGGCGTCGGCCTTCTGCTCCTCCTCGGGCGCGGCGAGGAACTCAAAGACGCGCTCGGTGGCAGCGGCCATCGACTGCATCGTGTTGCTCACGTTGCCCAGCTGCTGCACCGGCTGCGTAAAGTTGCGCACGTACTGGATAAAGCTCTGGATGTCGCCGGGCGTGGCATTGCCAGTCAGCGCGAGCTGTGCGCCCACCACGACGACGCCCACGTAGCCCATGTTGCCCACCAAGCTCATAAGCGGCATCATCAGGCCCGATAGGAACTGCGAGCGCCAGCCACTAATAAAGAGACGGTCGTTTTGACTGTCGAACTCCTCGATCGAGGCCTCGGCGCGGTCGAATACCTGAATGACGTTCTGGCCGGCAAAGTCCTCCTCGATAATGCCGTTGACGGTGCCCAAAACCTGCTGCTGCTCGCGGAAGTACGGCTGCGAGAAGTGAATCATCACGGTCAGGATAATCGCGGCTGCCGGCAGTGTGAGCACGGTGATGCCAGTGAGCGGCAGACTGATCGACAGCATCATGACGAGCACGCCGATAATCTGCGTCACCGACGTGATGAGCTGCGTCACGCTCTGGTTGAGTGACTGGCCGAGCGTATCGACGTCGTTGGTGATGCGGCTGAGCACGTCGCCCTTGCTGTGTCCGTTAAAGTAGCTCATCGGCACGACGGCGATCTTGGCGGCGATCTCCTTGCGCATGCGATAGCAGATCTTTTGCGTGACGCCGGTCATGAGCCAGCCCTGGATCAGGCTACAGGCAGAGCTTGCCAGGTACAGGCAGAGCAAAAAGCCGAGCGTCTTGGCGATCCAATCAAAGTCAACATCGCCGGTGCCGTTGACCTTGGCAACCAGGCCCTCGAACAGCTTGGTCGTAACCTGGCCGAGCACCTTGGGTCCCACAATGTTAAAGATGACCGAGCACACGGCAAAGGCGACGGCGACAAACACGGCAACCTTGTGTTGACCGATATAGCCGAGCAGCTGCCTCATGGTGCCCTTAAAGTCCTTGGCCTTTTCGCCGCGGCCCATGCCGCCCATGCGGCCCATGGGCCCGCGCTGACGGGTGGGCTTGGGAATCTGAGTCTTGGTCTCGTCTGCCATTAGCGCTCGCCTCCTTCCATAACGGCTGCAATCTCTTCTTGGGTAAGCCCCAGCTCCTCGGCGGAAAGCTGCGACTGCGCGATCTCCAGATACGCCGGGCAGCCGTGCAGCAGTTCCTCGTGCGTGCCCGTGCCTACCACGTGACCGTCGTCGAGCACGATGATCTGGTCGGCGTGCATGATGGTCGCGATGCGCTGAGCCACGACCACGAGCGCGGCGTCGGTGACGTTTTTGGCGAGCTCCTCGCGCAGACGTGCGTCGGTCTTGTAGTCGAGCGCGCTAAACGAATCGTCGAACACCACGACCTCGGGCTTCTTGGCCAGGGCGCGGGCGATGGCCAAGCGCTGGCGCTGGCCGCCCGAAACATTGGAGCCTCCCTGGCTGATGGGGGAGTCGTAGCCGCCCTCGCGCTCGGCGATAAAGTCCTCGGCCTGGGCGATGCGTGCCGCCCGGTGCATGTCCTCGTCGCTTACCATGTCGCCGGCAAACTTGAGGTTGCTCTCGACGGTGCCCGAGAACAGACGCCCCTGCTGCGGGATGTAACCAATGCGGCGGCGCAGCTCGGAAAGGGTCATGTCGCGTACGTCGATGCCGTCGAGCGAAATGCTGCCGCCCGTGACGTCGTATAAGCGCGGAATCAGCTGCACGAGCGTGGACTTGCCCGAGCCCGTGGAACCAATGATGCCGAGCATCTGACCGGCGTGCGTGGTGAAGTTCACGCCGCTAATGACGTCGGCGCGGGCATCGGGATACTGGAAGCTCACGTCGCGGAAGATGAGCTCACCGCGCGGCGCGCTGGCCGCGGGCAGTTTGGGCGAGACGGGGTCGTTGATGCTCGTGGGGCAAGTGATGACCTCTTCCACGCGCTCGGCTGCGACCTCGGCGCGCGGCAGGATGACCGAAACCATGGTGAGGATCATAAACGCCATGACGATCTGCATGGTGTAGGAGATAAACGCCATCATGTTGCCGACCTGCATCACGCCGTCGGACACGCCCTGCGCGCCAAACCAGACAATGAGCACGGTGATGCAGTTCATGACGAGCATCATGAGCGGCATCATAAAGCTCATGGCGCGGTTGGTGTAGAGCTGCGTGGTCATCAGATCGAGCGACGCCTTGTCAAAACGCTCGAGCTCATGCTCCTCGCGGTTGAACGAGCGGATGGGCATAAGACCGTCGAGCAGCTCGCGGGCGGTAAGGTTCACGCGGTCCACAAAGCTCTGCATCTTTTTGAACTTGGGCATGGTAAGACCCATGAGCACGCCGACGACGGCAGACACCGCGATGATAGCGACGGCGATGGTCCACTCCAGGCCGGTGTGGTTGGCCAGGACGCGCATGACGGCGACGATGCCCATGACGGGCGCCATAAGGCACATGCGGATAAACAGGGTCGCGGCCATCTGGATCTGCTGAATATCGTTGGTGCAGCGGGTGATGAGCGAGGCCTGACTAAACTTGCCCACCTCGGCAGGCGAGAAGTGCATGACCTTGTTGAAGGTCTCGCGGCGCAGATCGCGGGCGATGGAGCAGGCGGTGCGCGATGCCACGGCGCCGGTCAGGATGGTGGCGACGAGCGACACCAGGCACAGGCCGAACATCGTGGTCGCCATGTGGCCCAGGTAGGCATTCTGCACGTCGGCGGGGTCGATGCCCTGCGCCTTGTACTCATCCTGCACGTAGGTCACGGCGCGCTGGGTCACGATGGAGCCCGACATGGAGCCCATCTTGTCGGCCATCTCGTTGGCGCCGTCGACAAGTTTGCTCTGGTCAATCAGACCGCCCTCGATGCCCAGGCGCAGGCTCGCCATGGTGATCTTGCCGCCGTCGGCGTCGATCTGCTTTTGCATGTTCTGGGCTGCCACGGCCTTCTGCTGCATCTCGGCGAGCTGCTCGGGCGTCATAGCAGCCATCTGCTCGGGGGTGGGCATGGACTGCTGGGTGCCGTCGCCAGTGTCGCTCGTGCCGGTCATGTCGCCCATAGAATCGGCGTCGATACCCTGGTTGAGGGCCAGAACGACGGTCTCGGGCAGGCTCATGATGTTGGCGAGCTTGCTGCCGTCAGCGCGCTCGTCCTCGGTGCCCTTGTACGTGCGGATGCCATTCTGGTCGGCCTTGCCAAACGCGGCCTCCACCGTCTTGGCGTCCTTGGCGCTCATAAAGAGCTCAAGGTCGTCGAGCGCGTCGGCGCGGATGGTGTCGGGCACGGGCGAGGCGATGCCGCCTTGCTGCACACCCACGTCGACGATGTCGCTCATATACGTGGGCAGCGCCAGGTCGGCGTTACAGCTGATCACGATGAGCACGATAGCCGCAAGCAGTGCCAGCACATGCTTCTTAAAGAGCTTGAGAATCCTCACTCGGCATCTCTCCTTTCTTGATTACGGTCGATAATTTCGTTGGCACGCCTTAGAAGACGCACCATCTCTTGGGTATCTGTTTCGCCGAGCTGCTCGAGGAAAGCCGCAGTGCGGTTCTCGAATTCCCGACGTTTGATTTCGAGATCATGGAATCCCTTGTCGGTCACCGTGACGTGTACGCGACGACGGTCGGTCTTTGAGTGCTCACGCTCAACCCAGCCCTTGGCTTCGAGAGCGCGTAGGATATTGGCGATGCGGGCGTTCGAGACCCAGGCGCGATCAGCGAGTTCGCTCGGCGTGAGCGAACCGCCGGCGAGTATGAGGGCGCGCATGACGGCCATCTCGCCGCCAAGGGCTTTGTCCGCAAAGCGCGAAATGCGCTGATGCATGCTGCCGAACTCGGTAAGGAGCTGACGCCCAAGCTCACGGAAATCGGTATCTTCCACCGAAAACCCCTAACACTAGAAACTATTTTCAGTGAAAGATGATACCCATGTACGCGCACCCTAACCGGCAGATTTTGAGGCATGTTCCAAAAATCTACGTGACTGCCAGTCAATATAAAGAGCGCATAAAGACTTAAAATCATTCAATAATTGTAGCGTTTCAAAGAATTATCATGCACGCGGTTAGGCGAGGGGTTGTCACCACCATGACGACTGGGACTCATTTATCGCCACGTGCGATGCTCCAACTTCCCGCAAGGAGACACCTTATATAAAGGGGGATGGAGTCATGGCATTTGACTTCACGGGCAAGACCGCGATTGTCACGGGTGGCACTCAGGGCATTGGCCTCGAGATCGCCAAGGGCATCGTCGCGGGCGGCGGACACGTCGCGCTCATCGCAAGGAACGCTGCTAAGGGCGAGGCCGCTGTGGCCGAGCTTGGCGAGGGCAACAAGTTCTATCAGCTCGATGTTGCCGATGCGCCCAAGGCGCGTGAGACCGTCGAGCAGATTTTTACGGACCTGCCGCAAACCAACATCCTGATCAACTGCGCTGGCGTTATCAGCACCAAGAAGTTCGACGAGATCGATGACACTGAGTGGCGTCGCACCATCGACATCAACCTCAACGGCACCTTTACCATGATGAACGCCGTGTACCCGCACTTTAAGGCGGCCCATGCCGGCACTATCGTCAACGTGAGCTCTGTTGCTGGCAAGATCGGCGGCGGCCTGCTCGGCACCGCTGCCTACGCCAGCTCCAAAGCCGGTGTTAACGGTCTAACCAAGGCAGTCGCCAAGGAAGGCGGCAAGTTTGGCGTCCGCTGCAACGCCGTGTGCCCGTCGCTCACCCTTACCGATATGACCTCGATTCTCTCTGACGAGAACTCTCAGCGCATCATCAACGGTATTCCTCTGGGCCGCGCCGCCCAGGCCAGCGAGCCTGCGCAGATGGTGCTCTTCTTCGCTTCCGACCTCGCTAGCTTCGTGAACGGCGAGATCGGTGACTGCGACGGTGGCATCGTTCTGGACGGGTAATACCCCGCGACGTTAATTCGGCGACGGCTCCTGCGACTCGGGACCGTCGCCTTCTTTCTGACAAAGGCGCGTGCGGCTACGATTCGCATGCATCCAAAGGAGATATATATGAGTGAATCGACTGCGGTGGAGGCGCCGGCGGCAAAGGAGCCGTTCTTTAAGATGTCCTCCATCCCGGGTGCCAATATTTTGGTGCCGCTTTTGTTGGGCTGCCTGCTCAACACGCTGTTCCCCGACCTGTTCAAAACGCTCGGCAGCTTTACGCTCGGCATGACCCAGCAGGGCGCAGGCCCGCTTGTTGGCGCTTTTTTGCTCATCGTCGGTACGACGATTTCGTTTAAGAGCGCTCCTGCCGCCGCTGCCCGCGGCGCCATCATCATCGCCGTCAAGCAGATCGTGGTCGTTGCCGTGTCGCTGCTCATCCTTTATGTGTTCAACGACAACCTGTTTGGTATCTCGGCCATGGTGATGCTGGCCGCTTGCACGGGTGCGAACAACGCTATGTACGCTGGACTGATGGGCACCATGGGCAATGAGGCTGAACGTGGTGCCGTCGCAATCACCACGCTGGTTGTCGGCCCTCCGGTCACGATGATCGTGCTCGGCGCTGCCGGCCAGGCCCCGATCGGCTGGTCGCTCGTGGGTGCCATCCTGCCGATCGTCGTCGGCATTATTCTGGGCAACCTCTTCCCCAGCTTTAAGAAGATGATGGCACCGGCACTTTCCGCCGTCATCGTGCTCGTCTTCTTTGCCATGGGCTCGACCATGACTTTTGGCCAGCTCATTAATGGCGGTCTTCCCGGTATTCTGCTCGGCGTGATCTGCTCGGTGGTCTTTGCAATTCCCGTCATCGCGGTCGATAAGCTCACGGGCGGTACAGGTGTCGCAGGTGCGGCCATTTCGAGCTGCGCCGGAGCCAATGTGGCCACGCCTGCTGCCATGGCAAGCGTCAACGGGGCCATGTACGGCGGCGCGGTGCTCGCAACGGCCACGGCACAGGTCGCTGCCTGCGCAATCGTTACGGCTATTTTGACCCCGCTGGTCACCAGCTGGTGCTACAAGCATTTTGAGGGCCAGGGCCACAGCAAGGCAACGACCGACAAGGCCGCCGCAGCCGCCTAATGCCAAGCGGCAATCAAAGCTAAATAACTAACCATGCCACAGGGCGGTCCCGGGGGAAATCCCGTGGCCGCCCTGCAGTTTCTGCGGGGTCTCTGGGACACTTTACCCTGCTAAAACTGGCATAACAGCTAGAGTGAACGTCGTGCAAAGGCAAGGAAAAATACCAAACAAATCGGTGAACGGTAGTTGTTCGCGCTCGCATTTCCTGCGGATTTGTTAAAAACGCACTAATGGTATAAAAAAAGAAACATATAACAGCCCTGATGAAGGGGGTGGCTATGTTATCCTTCTCAAACGGGTGAAATCTTGGGTTTTTGGGTTGCAGTTCCAAGGTGGACATACGTTTTTCCCTGTACCAATGTGTGGTGAAGAACGGAAGAAGCCGGTAGTGCAAGCCGATAATTCAAGAATTCAATAAGCAGCGGTGTGAGAGAGCGCCGCATTACACGTAACTAGGAGCGTGGTTACACAATGCAGGAGGCATGGAAAGGCTTCAAGGAAGGCATCTGGACGGGAGAAGTTGACGTCCGAGACTTCATCCAGAAGAACTACACCCCCTACGAGGGCGACGAGTCGTTCCTCGCCGGCCCGACCGAGCGTACCAAGGAGCTGTGGGGCGAGGTTCTCGACCTGCTGCTCAAGGAGCGCGAGCAGGGCGGCGTCCTCGATATGGACACCAAGACTGTCACGGGTATCGTGAGCCACCCCGCTGGCTACATCGATAACGCCCATCGCGAGAAGGAGACCATCGTCGGTCTTCAGACTGACAAGCCGCTCAAGCGCGCGCTGCACGTCAACGGTGGTATCCGCATCGCTTGCCAGGCAGCCAGCCAGCACGGCTATAAGGTCGACGAGAACGTTGTCGAGCGCTACACCTTCGAGCGCAAGACTCACAACGCCGGCGTCTTCGATGTCTACACCCCCGAGATGCGTGCTTGCCGCTCGGCTCACATCATCACCGGTCTGCCCGATGGCTATGGCCGCGGCCGCATCATCGGCGACTACCGTCGTGTTGCCCTGTACGGCGTCGACTACCTGATCAAGGACAAGGAGGCCCAGAAGGCTTCCACCCCGACGGTCATGACCGCCGACAACATCCGCGATCGCGAGGAGCTGCAGGAGCAGATCCGCGCCCTCGGCGAGCTCAAGATGATGGCCGAGACCTATGGTTTCGATATTTCCAACCCTGCTACCAACACGCAGGAGGCCATCCAGTGGATGTACTTCGCCTACCTCGCTGCCGTCAAGGAGCAGAACGGCGCCGCTATGTCCATCGGCCGTACCTCTACGTTCATCGACATCTACGCTGAGCGCGACCTTGCCAACGGCACCTTCACCGAGGAGCAGATCCAGGAGTTCGTGGATCACTTCATCATGAAGCTCCGCATGGTCAAGTTTGCCCGTACCCCCGAGTACCAGGCCCTGTTTACCGGCGATCCGCAGTGGGTCACCGAGTCCATTGGCGGCATGGGTGTCGACGGCCGTACGCTCGTTACCAAGATGAGCTACCGCTACCTGCACACGCTCGAGAACATGGGCACCAGCCCCGAGCCCAACATGACCGTTCTGTGGTCGACCCGTCTGCCCGAGAACTTCAAGAAGTTCTGCGCCAAGACTTCTGTCGCCAGCTCCTCGATCCAGTACGAGAACGACGACCTCATGCGCGTTTACCACGGCGACGACTACGGCATCGCCTGCTGCGTGTCCTCCATGCGCATCGGCAAGGAGATGCAGTTCTTCGGCGCCCGTGCCAACCTGGCCAAGTGCCTGCTGTATGCACTCAACGGCGGTGTTGACGAGGTCTCCAAGAAGCAGGTCGGCCCCAAGTACCGCGCCGTCGAGGGCGACACGCTCGATTACGACGACGTTGTGGCCAAGTACAACGACATGATGAAGTGGCTCGCTGGCGTGTACGTCAACTCGCTGAACATCATTCACTACATGCACGACAAGTATTGCTACGAGCGCATCCAGATGGCTCTGCACGACAAGCACGTGCATCGCTGGTTCGCTACGGGCATCGCTGGCCTTTCCGTCGTGGCCGACTCCCTGTCCGCCATCAAGTACGCCAAGGTCCACCCCGTCCGTGACGAGAACGGCATCATCGTCGACTTCGAGACCGAGGGCGAGTTCCCCAAGTACGGTAACGACGACGACCGCGTCGACCAGATCGCTCACGACGTTGTGCACCAGTTCATGGAGTACATCCGCATGAACGACACCTACCGCAACTCCGTGCCCACGACCTCGGTTCTGACCATTACCTCCAACGTCGTGTACGGCAAGAAGACCGGCTCCACGCCTGACGGCCGCAAGGCTGGCCAGCCCTTCGCTCCGGGTGCTAACCCCATGCACAAGCGCGATAGCCACGGCGCCATCGCTTCGCTGTCTTCGGTTTCCAAGCTCCCGTTCCGCGATGCTCAGGACGGCATCTCCAACACCTTCTCCATCATCCCGGGCGCGCTCGGCAAGGAGGACCAGGTGTTCTTTGGCGATATCGACCTTGATCAGCTGGGCGAGTAACTATTGTTAGTGCTATACTAACAATAACGATTACTGATTAGAGCGCCGGTTCCGGCCGGCGCCTATCAATCGAAGGAGACACATCATGAAGGTTTCTGAAGTTCCCGAGACTCAGGCCGATAACCTGGTCCACATGCTCGACGCCTATGCCGAGAAGGGTGGCCACCACCTGAACATCAACGTCTTCAACCGTGAGACGCTGCTCGACGCTCAGGCTCACCCCGAGAAGTACCCGCAGCTGACCATTCGCGTTTCCGGCTACGCCGTGAACTTCCACACGCTCACCAAGGAGCAGCAGGACGAGGTCATTTCGCGTACCTTCCACGACAAGTTCTAAAGGGACTCAACTCCCACCGGAGACCCGGTAAGGCCTACGCACTTTGCCTCTCAAACGTCCTCGCCGCTTCGCGGCTGCGGAATGTTTGCGAGACAAAGTGCTCCCGGCCTTGCCGGGTCTCCTGCGTTGTCGCCCTTTAGGGAACCACGCTAAATCAAATTGGTGTCCTACGGAATGTTTTGGGAGGTAGCCCAAACAGCCCCGGCGGGGCTCCTGTGTAGTCACCCTTTAGGCGGAACTCTCCTAATGGGTTGAGCGTTCTGGATTCTTGCTTGCTACCGCTTATCGCATATTGCTACCGTTTGCGGAATAAGTAACACTCTGTAATAAACCGTGTAAAATCTCAGGTAAGCACGGAGTTTTCCAGGGAGACGCTGTCCTTTGTTGTGTGCAAGGGGCGGCGTCTCTTTGGCGCTTGGACGCCGTTGTGCAACAGTGCGCCGGCGCGTGCCATGTATTGAAAAGCCAATGTCGAGATGGGTCGTGATGATAATGGGCAAGTACGTAATCGTGGTTGAGTCTGGGTCGGATGTGACGCCGGAGCTCTGCGAACGCTATGGCATCGTGCGCGTGCCCATGCATGTCACGATTGGCGACGAGACCGTCGAGGATGGCTCCATCGATCCGCTCGAGATTTATTCGCGCTGCAACGAGTTTGGCGTAATGCCCAAGACCAGTGGCTGCTCGCCGGCGGATTTTGCTCATGTATACGATCGCATTCATGCCGAGCAGCCCGACGCGACCATCCTGCATCTTGCGTACTCCGAAGTCACGACCTGTTCGCATCAGTCCTCGAAGATCGCCGCCGCGGGTCGCGGTTACGTCTTCTCCATGGATACGCGCTTTGTCTCGGTGGGCCAGTCACTGGTTGCCGTTGAGACCGCCAAATATATCGAAGCCCATCCGGATGCGACGGTCGACGAGATTTTCACCTTCACGAACTCCGTCATGGATCGCGTGCTGCTGGGTTTCGTTCCTACCGATCTTGCCTTCCTCAAGGCCGGCGGCCGTCTGTCCAACGTGGCGTTCCTTGGCGCCCATCTGCTCAAGATTAAGCCCTGCATCGAGGTTACGGGCGGCAAGTTCGTAGCAACCAAGAAGTTCCGCGGCTCCATGCTCAAGTGCGCCCGCGCCTTTATCGACCATATGGTCGCCAAGGGCGATATCGATTACTCGCATATTGGTCTGGCGTATTCGGTGGGCCTTTCCGAGGAACTGCGCGCCGATATGGAAGTCTATGCGCATGAGCTGGGCTTTAAGGACGTTACCTGGACTCAGGTCGGCGGCGTCATCTCGAGCCACTGCGGCCCGACTGCTTTCGGTGCGGTGCTTACGCTTAAGGCGTAAAGGTCGCAGGCGAACGTTCGTCAGCCCGTCCTCTCAACATGAGCCCCTCCGCTGCGGTAGGGAGTAGATTGAAGCGTGCCATTCTGGCCCGAGACGTTTAAACGCAAACGCATGGGCTAGAATGACTCTGGCATTTATTTGGTTGCATCCAAGGAGAGGCAAGGTAGCGCGAATGGCTGAGATGACGCTTGAGGGTGTGGACGCTCGTCCCGAGGACTCTGCGTTTGCCCTGGGCCGCGTACATTCGATTGAGACGATGGGAACGGTCGATGGACCCGGCATTCGCTTTGTGGTGTTTGTTCAGGGCTGCCCCATGCGTTGTGCGTATTGCCACAATCCCGATACCTGGTCGGTTAAAGGCGGCACCATGGTGACCGTCGAGCACCTTATGGACGAGTTCCAGAGCAACCATGAGTTCTACCGTAGCGGCGGCATTACCGTTTCGGGCGGCGAACCGCTCCTGCAGCCCGAGTTTTTGGCCGACCTGTTCCGTGCAATGCACAACAACCCCGATAGCCGCGTGCATACCTGCCTTGACAGCTGCGGATATGCGTTTGACCCCAACCACCCCGAGAAGTTCGAAGCTGTTCTCAACGAGACCGACATGGTGCTACTCGACATTAAGCATGCCAATCCGGTTGAGCACAAAAAGTTGACCGGATGCGATCCCGCACGCATTCTGGCGTTTGGCGATGAGCTTGCTCGTCGCAAGATCAAGGTCGTTATCCGTCACGTGGTGGTGCCGGGCATTACCGACACGGTGGAGGAGTGTGAGGCGCTCGGTCGTCTAATCGCCCCGTGGCATAACGTGGTCGGCCTGGAGATGCTGCCGTATCACACGATGGGTGTCGTCAAGTATGAGCAGCTGGGGATTCCCTATAAGCTCGAGGGCGTGCCTCAGATGGAAACCGCGCGCATGCCCGAGCTGCGCAACGCCGTCATGACGGGCATGAAAAAGCGCCGCGCGGAACTCAAAAACGCCATCGGCTAGCGGCATTCATTGGGGACAGACTTAAATGAGTGCCCCTGGGCACCTAGTTGATTGCTAAAGAGCCCGTTAAGTTGCGGTGGAATAGTTCTTGTTTATCGGCTAATGCCGCCCAAACAGGAACTATTTCACCGCAACTGCGTTTTGAGCAGAGATGCGCAACAGAATCGTTCTATTTGGATAAGTGCGCTTGTGCTTTCTTTAAAGACGCCTTAAACGCTGCTGAATATCTTGGGAAAGAAATACCTGCTCGGTATTATGCTGCTCGTATAGAAACGGTAGCAGTCAGGAGACCACGTGCGAAACATCGCATCGCGGGACGAGTATGTGCCGCAGCATGGCAGCAGATATGAGACGAAGGACACGTCTTTGCGTGGCCTTGGTGACGCTCGCATCCACACGGTGAAGATTGCCGCCATTGGAATGCTAACGCTGGCGGTCATTATCCTCGGAATTACCGTCGAGACGTACGCTTCGGAGCGAATGGTACACTCAGATGCGTCAACGGTGCAGCTGCAAAACGAGAAGGTCTCTGAATCTAAAGCCACCGCAAGTCAAACCCTGTCGACAGCGAGCCTCAAGACGAGGCTTTCGAAGGCGGACTTTAACGATATTCCCTCAGGCGATACCGTGCAGACCTTCTCACTGGTTGATGACCAGATCCCCGCCCTGGAGGATGAGAGCCTCGCCGCGCTCCAAGATGCCCTTGATCAGGCCCAGGAATTGGGCGATGTGGGCGTGGTGTTTTACGATCTGTCGAGCGGCAAGGGCGTGACGTATAACGCGGACGCCGAGGTGTACGGTGCGAGTAGCTACAAGGCACTCTATGCGTTGTACATCTGCGAATCTCTGGTCGAGACGGGCCGGGCCTCACTCGATGATTCCCTTGGCACCTATGGTGGCTACAACATGGGCTGGCAGACGGTGCGCGACCTGATCGAGGCCGCGGTCGTTAATTCGGACAACGATTCGTTTATTGCGTTACGCGCGGCGTTTGACCGTGTCGGTTACGAGGATTGGATTGTCGGTCTTGGCATCGATTACGATACCGCACTCGATCCGATGAGCGATTTCCCAACCTATTGCGCGCGCACCTCGGCCAAGTTGTGGCGCGAGATGAGCGAGTATTTGAGCTGTGATACCGAGACGTCGCAATGGCTGTCGGGCCTTCTGGCCTCTACGACCCAATCGTTTATTCGTGACGGCATTGCGGACGACCAAGCCTTGGTGCGCAACAAGGCCGGCTGGATTAGCGAGGATGGTTGCTATTCGACATGCGATGCGGGCCTTATCGACATCGATGGTCGTGCCTATGTCATGAGCGTCATGACATCGATGCCATGGAGCGATCGCTCGAGTGAGCTAGTGCCTGCGATTGCAAAGGCTCTGTTTGATACCCGGGCTGCGTTGGCTTAGCGTGTTCGTTTGGCGTGCTCAAACAAAATGCTGGTACCATACCGTGGTTGAGAATTTCGTATAGGTTTGGGGAATGGCATGGCTACCATCGCGATTATCGGTGCACTCGAAAAAGAGATCATGCAGATTAAGGAAGAGCTGAGCGACGTTTGCGAGGCACAGGAGGCAGGCTTGACCGTTGTGAGCGGTGAGTTCGACGGCCTCACGATTGTCGCCACAACGGCGGGCATGGGCACGGTGAACGCCGCCGCCGCAACACAGCACCTCATCAGTAAATATGCTCCGCAGGCTGTTGTGTTTTCGGGTATCGCGGGCGGTCTGAACCCCAAGCTCCATATCGACGACGTGGTCATCGGTAAACGCCTGCGCTATCTGGATACCGATACCGCGCTTATCGCTGAGTCCGCACCAGGGCTCGAGGAGTTTGGCTCGACGCCTGCGCTGGTCGACATTGCCGCCGACGTGCTTGCTGAGCGTGGGTTTATTGATGCTTCGACAAATGCGGCCGCTTCGAGCGAAGGCGCCAAACAGTTCCTGGTCGGCACGATTGCCACAGGAAACCGCTTTGTGACGGGTGCCGCCATGCGCAACGACGCTATCGAGGCGACGCATGCCGATTGTGTTGGCATGGAGGGCGCGGCAATTGCCCATGTCGCAACCAAAAATGGTGTCGATTGCCTGGTGCTGCGCGCTATCAGCGATAATTGTGACGAGGCGTACGATGCGATTTGCGACCGCGAGTTCGACCTGTTTGAGTACGCGCGTGCCGCGAGCGACATCACGCTCGATATCGTCCGACGCATTGCCGCTGCGCAGTAGTGCGCCCATTTTGTAAGAACCTACGACCAAGGAGTGTCCATGGCCGATTCCATTAACTACCAGCTTGCCAAGTTTGTTGCCAGCTACGGCAAGGTTTCGCAGATCCCCGAGTCCACCTGCCCCGAGGTAAGCTTCGTCGGACGCTCTAACGTGGGCAAGTCGTCGATTATGAACAAGCTCTTTGGCCGCAAGAACCTGGTTAAGGTTTCGAGCACGCCGGGCAAGACGAGCAACATCAACTTCTTCGAGGCCGACGACGTGCACTTCGTCGACCTGCCGGGCTACGGTTTCGCGCGCCGCTCCAAGGCCGAGCGCGACCGCTGGGCAGAGCTCATCGGCGACTTCTTCGACTCGGAGCGCAGCTTTAACCTGGTCGTGTCGCTGGTTGATATTCGTCACGACCCGAGCAAACTCGACCATGACATGATCGACTACCTGAAGGGCAACGAGTTCAACTTTATCGTCTGCCTCACCAAGGCCGACAAGCTCAGCCGCACCCAGCAGGCCCGCCAGGCAGCAGCCATCAAAAAGCAGCTCAACGTCCCGGCCGAGAACGTTATCATCACAAGCTCCCAAACCGGCACCGGCATCGACGAACTCAAAAAACGAATCGCCGAAGCCTGCCTCTAGGAAGCATTCCTGTCTGATAAATACATCAGTAAATTCAAATCACCCTAGCGATAGCTGATAACAGACTGTCGCTAGGGTGATATTTTGTATGGAAGCAGCATCGAGTGCTATCGATTCAGCGATTTAATAACGGGGGAGGTTGATTAAATGATTCAGGAATTAACGGATTGTGGACCGAGCAAGACTTATCCCGTCTATTATCTTGAGGACGCAATGAACAACCTTGGCGATTGTTTCGACTATGCCGTGAATGACTATGGAACTGAAGGAATAAAAGTCGCGGAGCTCTTTTGTCTGAGCGGTGTGGCTCGCGAGTTTGAGCGCGGAAACGCATGGGTTGTCTCTGGAAAATCGGGCGTTGAGCTGTTTGCGCTCATTGCCGAAAGATCGGGCTATCAAACCAGGTCAATGCCGGACCGTACCTATCGGTTTGAGAAGACGCCGGAATACTGGACAGGCTGGATATTGGCATTCCTTCAGTGGCGTTTAGGAGAGTCTTTCGAAGATCTGCTGCACGTCGTTCCGTTTGATGTGCTTTGTGGCATGTACCACCCCTGGCACGAAGCATCGGAGGAACGCGTGGCGCGCCTTGTCTGCGACATGGCGAAGAAAACGCCTCGCCAGACTAAGTTGGCGCTAGCAAGAAAGAGGCTGAAGAAAACTCAGCAAGATTTGGCATACGAATCGGGTGTATCACTCCGCTCAATCCAAATGTACGAACAGCGCCAAAGAAATATCAACGAAGCCTCAGTAGCAACCGTAAGAGCCATGGCAAAAGCCCTCCACTGCAACATCGAAGACCTCCTAGAACCAGTCTTCAACTACAAAGAACCCAGCGCGGCCTAAAACCAAACGTTTGCTAATTATTCAATTCGAGCGCTCAGCCAGTACTCGCCATTCGAAGCTGCGATTGCGTACGTAATTCCATTTTTCACAGTTGGCGAATCTACGCAAGCGGCGCCAACTTCCTTGGCGTCCGAAAACGAAAGCGTTGGATCAATCGCCTGTATGGTTGCTAATGCTGTCGCCGCGGCATAGTCTGAACTTTCAAAGTACATCACTATATTCTTGAAGCAGTTTTCAGACTCAAGATAGCTAAATAGGAGTTGACTGCTCGAGTCCGAGAAGAAGCCTCCAATACCGGCAATCTTTGAACCGTTTTTGATTCGAAGTTCGAGTCCCATGCCACTATCGTCTAGTTCGTAACTCGCCTTCATACTGCTGTAGTTTGGGAGATTGGAGAATTCTTCGTTAAGTCGTTCAATGAAGCCTTCAGGGGAAATAGAAAACATTCCATCGCCAACGAAAGATGTGATTTCCTTTTTGCTGCGAGTGTCAACGACCTCTCCGCATCTTTCGCATTCTCGTATCTCCTTCGAAGTGGCGTCTACGTAGTCGACTTCCTTGGTCCATGAACCCGGTTGATGCCCAAGGGGTTTCCCTTTAGTTCTGCCACAGCGTTGACAGGTCTCCGGAGCCGTACAAGTTGCTTCTTCCCATTCGTGTCCGAGCGGTTCTCCCTCGGTCTTGCCACAGCTTTTGCATGTACGCGGACTTGTGCAGGTGGCGTTGGTCCATAGTTTGTGGGTGCAAAACATTTGGGGAAACAGCATGGGTAAACAGAAGATGACAACAGCTGCCACAACGGCTGCGATGGCAGCTCGTTTTTTACCACCTAATTTATGAATAGCGCGCGTTAGCAGGGAGTCGCTTTCTTCTTTTGTGCATATGATGTCATCTTCATTTGACGGCCGATCTTCTGGGGAGGGGGCATCGTCGGCACCATCAGTAAACTGTTCTCCTTCGATATTCTGCTTCCGTTCGTCAGATACACTGGGCGTCTGCCCTTCGTCGAGCTCTTTCATTTCGTCATCCATGTTTCTCGAGGCTCCCTTCTCGTTCTTAATTTGCAATTCGAACGACTGCGGTAAATGAAATGGCTGGTGACATAAATATATCCCAGTTTGGGATATATCAAAATGGAATATAGCGTAAGCGGCATGAACGTTGATGCTAACAGGACATGCGGAAAATGCCTTTCCCAGATTCGTCGGGAGCAAGGTATCACTCAGGTTGAACTCGCAAAGAAACTGGGGGTACCTCAGTCGTTCATCTCAAAGGTCGAGACCGGGGAACGCAGCCTTAGGGTTTATGAGCAGTTTGTCTATGCGGATGCACTCGGAATTACTGTTGAGACGCTAGTACGTAAACTTGGGGCTGTTTTGAGTAGCGAAGATAATTAGATGACGTCACGCATCGATCATCAATTAGAAATTAAAACAGAGCTATAGGGCGAATGAGATGCTGGGAAGTGCGCCTTTATCAAACAGAAGCCAAAAAATCAGCCCGGCGACTTTCCAGAGCGTAGGTCCCTGTAGACATCCTCAGCAAAGATAACGCAGGGACGGTCGGGGTGTTCCCTCAAAATC
>CATYZE010000022.1 GCA_958415525.1 uncultured Collinsella sp.
TACGAGTCGATCTCTCCCGACCAGATGAGGTCGTACGCCTTGCTTCGGCTCGCCCTCATGTACTCCTGCATCTCGATCACCGTCATCCATTCGTCGTGGCCCTGGTTGCCCTCGGGCGCGGCGCATTCGGCTGTGTGTGCCATGGTTCCTCCAATCTGCCCGTGCGGCACCGCACGGGCACGCCGCGCGGCACAGTGTCCCTTTTCATCTGCGCGACGATTGAACCGCCTGATGGCGATTAGTGCGCAGAGCGGGAGCGGAGATGGGCCGAGGTGGGTCGAGTTGGTCGGGCCTTCACGAAACGGCCATGAGCCGCGCTTCTTAGCTCTCAGCTAAGTTCTTGAAAAGTAAAAGGCGCCCATGCGGGCGCCTGCCTAGTAGCTGGAGCTGTTCGGTTGTGGTCGGAATGCACGTCTTCCGCGGTGCTGTCGTCTGGGGTCCGGCATCCGTCGTTCGCCTCTTTTGTCGTGTTTGATGTTGCGTGTTCTGCGAGCGACCTTGCGCGGGCCTGACGGCCCGTTGCCCCAGGTGCACCCGGATAAATGGTACCCATCGGTTGGGACAAGGACATTGCGGGAGGGTCGTCTGGGCAAGCTGGGGTGGATGAACGGACGTCAATTGCTCGGTAGCTGCCTTCTTCAACTTTTGTGGTGCCTCCGTTTCATGGGTAAAGACTTTACAGAAATCGGCCATGATTTCATTTGCCCGGCGCCTTGTAAGTACCTTTACGATGGCTTAAGGTGCAGCTAAGCGCCATATCGCAGCAGACCCGCCTTGTGAGCAGACTGTAAGGCTGCAATGATCGCGATAGTGCCGTTTGCCATCGTTCTCGGTGGATCCGACAATCAGCTTCGTGCTCAAGTTGGGAAGGCGTCGGTATGGCTATTTTTACGTTAGCGGTATCTGGCAAAGGTGATTCTCGTGGCTAATTCGATACTCGACATCAAAGGTGTCCATGTCTGCTCCGGTCGCTTTTTCGGTGGCGCGGACGTGGATCTCTTTGGTACGGCAGGCAATCCGCATAGGGCATCGGTGATTTTCGGTCGTAACGGGTCCGGTAAAACGACCTTAGCGAGCCGCATTGCCGAGGCCGCCTCTGATATCAACGGTACTGGCTGCTTCTACGACAAAGACGGCTCATCAATAATTCTCGACAGTGGGAGCCGCGTGAGGGTCTTCAGCGAGGATTACGTTCGCGATAAGGTCCTCATTGACGAGGAAGGCCTTGAGGCCATTGTCATGCTTGGAGACCAAGCGACAGCCGCCAAGCGGATTAACGAAATAGACGAGGAGCTAATTAAGCTTGGCGATGCCTATACCAAATATGCAGCGATAAAAAACCAGGCCGAAAACGGCCCCAATTCTTTGACGAAGCTCGAAAAAACGGCGAAGGATTGTGCTAAGAACGGCGGCTGGGCGGACAGGCTCGCAGAGATCGACGGCGGTAGGCCGAGCCTCACAGCCTCCCGATGGGACAGCATCCGCAACGCGAAGATTAACTTGACCCGCAAAGAACTGGAAGAAGATTTCAAGTCTTCGTTGATTCAGTGCAAGCGGGTAGATGGGGCAGATGCCATCGTTGACTGGCGCATGCAGATAGCCGACCCTGGCGCATACGATGAGGCTGGGATTCTCGCCCTATTGGCCGAGGTCCTCGACCAGCCGGAACTCACGGATCGCGAGAAGCGACTTCTCGAGCTTACGCGCAATGGCGAGCAGCGTCTGGTCGAGCTCGCTCTCCAGGTCTTCGCCGACGGTGGCACCACGCATTGCCCGATGTGCCAGCAGGAGGTTTCTCCGGCGTATGGCGAATCACTGATCGAGTCGATCTCGAAAATTCTGAGCAGGAAGGCCGAAGAGTTCAAGGAACGCTTGGACGCCGCTAGATTACTGCCCCTGAACAAGCAGGCGTTCCTGCCTTCGCAGATATCCCCTGACGCTGTCAATGCATACGAAGATGCATTCCAAGGCGCCAACGAGGCGATCGATCATGTCAACTCCTTGATTTCCCAGCGTAAATCCAACCTTTACTCCGTCATCGAAATATCCGACCTCGGCCTTGATGCAGCTATTTCCAAGTTCAACGCCGCAGTCGATGCCATCAATGCAGACATTGAGAGCCTGAATGCCGCCATCCGGGACAGGGATAGCATTAAAACGCGTCTGCGCGAAATCAATGACTCGATTGCTTATGTAGATGCGCGTGACGCTATTTCCAAATACGACGCGGCAGCAACAAAGCTTCATGAGGCCAAGGAGAACCTTCGCAAGTGTCGGGAGGAGCAAGACCGACTTAGGGGAGAAAAGGGAGCCCAGGAGGCAAAGGTGAGGATGACCGAGATTGCGGTGACGTCGATAAACCGCTTCCTTTCCTCCGTGTACTTTGACGCTGCTCGCTTCAGGCTCGTCCCCTTCGGCGACGTTTACAGAATCGAATCCTTCGGCAAGCCCGTCGCGCCCAAAGCAATTTCCACAGGAGAACGCAACATCCTTGCCCTTTGTTACTTTTTCTCCGAGGGAGGGAGGGGCAAGTTTGAGGGGCTCGAGGATTCTGATCCGCAATACCTCGTTATCGATGACCCTGTGTCCAGCTTCGACATGGAGAACAGGGTTGGGATTTGTTCTCTTCTTCGCGAGCGTATCTCTCACGTGCTCAGGGCGAATGTCGAAAGCCGAGTGACTGTCATGACCCACGACGCGGCGACCGTTGCCGAACTAGAGCATGTCCTTGGCGACGTCAAGTGCGATTTCGATCCCTCCGACAATTATGGGTACTGCCTACTTGAATTGACGGAGGGAACCACTCTCCAGTACACGAAAACAAGAAAGAACCAATACTCCATATTGCTCAAAACCGTCTACGACTACGCGTCGTCCGAAGAGGATCTTGAAGAAGAATCCTATGTAATCGGCAATGTCATGAGGCGCGTCTTGGAGGGGTACAGCTCGTTTAACTTCGGCATGGGCATCGACGCGCTTTCCCGTGACCCCGAATTAAAGAAAAGGTTCGGCGAACTGGGGACGATGCTGTCCAACGCTATGTACCGCCTGGCTTTGAACGACGAGAGCCATATGGAGGAGAAGGTCGCTTCCCTTAATCCGACTCTTGCATTTGAACGGTACAGCTATGAAGAGAAGAGAAAACTAGCACGTTGCGTGCTGGTGATTCTTTATCGCCTCGATCCCGAACATGTGAAGAAGCACCTCGGAAAGACGGGCACAAGCCTTAAGGGCGTCGAGTCAAGTTTAGGCAAGTGGGAAAAGGAGCTCTCGGGAAATTAGAAGAACTGGCTTTGACCGACGAACGCCAGAGACGCACGTATGCAAGTGTGTTTCTCGTGGTGTCCACGATTGCTGCTAGCTTCTAATTTCGCGTGCCCACTTTCAATTTCTGGGGGATGTTGCAGCTATGAGATCCGCAGACGCCATCAAGTCGATACTTGAGGAGCAGGGCCGCTCCCAACGCTCCCTTGCCATCGACCTCGGTCTCACCCCGCAGGCGCTAGATCGGCGTCTGAAGTCGAAGACTATGAAGGTTGAGACCCTGTGCCAAACGGCGGCGCAGCTCGATTGCTCTGTGAAGCTGGTTCCGAACGGTGGCGGCGAGAGTATAGAGATCGAGGGTTAGCCGATGTACTCGGAGCTTGACCTATTGCTTCCTGATACCGAAAACGAAGCGGGCGCGCCGCAGGGCGCCCCGCGAACCATTGAGCGCTCGCCGAGAAATCTCATCGGAGAGGCTCGCTTGGCGTTCGATGCTGGGCTGCTAATTTCATGCCTTACAGTTCTAGTCACCATTCCAGATGTTTGTTCGAACCTGATTGACCCTAGTAATAGAGATGGACAACGAAATTGGTGCACGAGGTATCTCGGGTTTCCTAGCACTCTTGTGGTTGACGACATCGACAGATCTCGCAAGCAAAGTCGAGATCATATCGAGCGAACGATGAACGCGCTCATGCAGGAAGACAACTTCACCGCATCCGATTTCTGCCAGCTGCGAAACGCCGTGCTCCATACCGGATCTTCGGTCGTTGACGGCGCGGGGGCAAAATACTCGCCGTTCCATTCGATTGGTATACAGGTCTTCGACAACGACAGCCAGCTGGTCGCCGGATATGGATCCACCAGCTCACCAGAGCCGGATGGGGTTGAGAACGACTGCCGCATAAAGATCAACATCAACTTAACTGCCCTGCTTGCGCGCATGGAAAGGGGCGTTGAAAGGTTTTTGAGCGAGTATCCTGAGCTCGATAAGGAGAAGGGGAAATGGGAGTACCTGACTTGGGGAATCGTTGATTTTCGAGCTCCGATCCACTGAGGGCTCCTCTGTTCGTGAAGCGAAGCGAAGGAGCCTTATCGAGCAGTGCCGAAGTGTGATTAGGGGCATGCGCGAAGCCGCCTGCGACGATTCTTTCAGTCATCGCTCTTGTGTATCCCTCCTGACCTGCGGGAACGCAAGACGATAAAGCCACTGGCTACAATTCGCTTCGCTAAACAGGCGCCAAAGAGGGAAAACAGCCGTTTTGGCATCCCTTTCGAGCGGTTTCGGACCTCAAAGCCTTGCCGTTTTTGTCCCCGGGACAAAAATGAAACTGCGGGCTCGCGGTTTCGAAATAGTTTGCGAATTTGTCCCAGGGTTTGTCCCAAACGCCTACGCGAGGACACGCGGAGGGATTCGGCGGCAAGGTGGACAAAACCGACAACCAAACTAGACCCAATTGGGATGTGTCGCGTCAAACGAGCGTGAAAGAGTGGGAATAGAGAATTCCTTAGTTATGGGGGTGTAAATCGTTTAGCCGATAAAGAATACCCCGATAAACCCCTAATTTGATGCGCCGACTCCAATGAAGACCGGAGCCGGCGCTCGTTTGTTCTCTAGGGAAAACTACCTGAAGAAGATCCGCGGCTTCAACCATGATGATGGGATGACCAAGGCCATCACCGGCGTCCGCCGCTGCGGCAAGCCCTGCCTCATGAGGTGCATCGCCGAAGGGCTAAGGCCAGAGCCTTCTGAGTGAGATGGAGGTTGGTTGTTGACGAGCTGTGCAATAGATGGCGGTGTCGGTTTCAAGTGGAACCGATACCGCTTCTGTATGAGGCTTGCTGCAAATGGCGATCAATGCCCACGATGCTTCTGCTTGCGTTTCAACTTCCGCTGCTCGAAGCGCACCTCCGCTTCGTTCGCGCGGCGTTGGCTTCTTGCGCGGACCGACTCCCGTTTCATTGCCTCACGTTGATTCGCGAGCGCCTGCTGCGCCTTGGTGCTCATCGCCGGCTGCCTGAGGGCGTTCGCTGCCTCGCGAGCGCGTCGCTTGGGGTTCTTCGCGGGCTTGCTTGCCTCAGCCGGTTCGCCACCGAAGAATGAGAACTTCTCCCATTTGCTTGTAACGAATTTCTGAATCTCCTCATCGGACGGTTCCGCGCCGAAAACGATGCGCGCGACACCGTACCTTCCGTCCTCGACATGCTCCGCCAGCCCGACCCAGAATTGGCCGTCGTGATATACGGTCAGGGTGGACGACACGCTGATCTGCATGGCTGGTTCCTCCTTTATGTAGATGACCATGCAGAGAAGGGACAACCAAGGAGGCAGGTTACTGATGCGGACTCCCACACGCCCACGACTACCCGACGGGGACTGTGTTTTTATCTCTGATGGTTGGATTGTAGCATGAGCGAAAACGCGTCGACGGCACCGCCAAGGAATAGAAATGCTTCGGTTATGGGGGTACTAATCGAAATTGAAACAAAAAGTACCCCCATAAGTGGCCCAATAATGAGCTCATGGCGTAGTGCCGTTCACGCCCGTCCATCCTTTCGCTCTCGCGAAATGAAACGCCGCAGCGCGCTACGAACTCCCACCTTTTTGAATGAGTTACACCCGTCGCCCGAATTCGAGTGCTGCGGCTAAGAGCTCTTCGCGGCCGGCTGCCTCGCTTGGCCCGGTGACGCCTCCGCTTGAGAGTAGGCCGCCGAAGGAGGCCTTTGGAAAGCACTCTATCCAGCCTTGCAATCCCTGGACTGCTCGCTTGGCAACGTCGTCGCCTTCTTCGGCGGAAGCCGTGACCAGATACACGCTTCTAAACTTGTAGTCGCTTATGTAGAGCGGATTGCAGCGGTCGAGGAAGGCCTTCATCTGACCGCTCATCTCGTAATAGTAGATGGGCGTCGCGAAAACTAGCACATCCGCCTCGCGGACCTTTTCGATCAAGGCGTCCATGTCGTCGCGAATCACACAGCTGCCCGTCTTCTGGCATGCCAGGCATCCGCGGCAGAATCCAATTTCTTTACCTGCCAGCGACACGAACTCGACCGTGTTTCCCGCATCGAGCACGCCTCGCTCCACTTCGTGCGCCAAGATCTCCGAGTTACTACCATTGCGGATGCTGGTAGAAACGATCAGTACTTTCTTGTTCATCGGCTTTTCCTCCCGCGCTTGTCGGTCTATTTAAGGTTCTTATCGAAGAATGCCGTGATTGCATCCCAGGGGATGGCGCCGTTGTCACCGCCGTCGTACAGGTCGCAATGGGACGCACCCTCAACGATAAGCAGCTCCTTGTTGTCGCCCTGCAGCTTTTCGAAGATGCGCTCGCCCATGTAGCGCGAGTGGGCCTTCTCGCCGTGCAGGACCATGACGGCGCTTTCGATCTCGTGCGCGAACTGGAGCAGGTTGGTGTTTGCCCAGGGAATGTTCGAGGTCACATTCCACCCATCGGTCGAGTTGCCCGAACGCTCGTGGTAGCCGCGCGGGGTCTTGTAATAGCCGTGGTAGTCCTTAAGAAACTGAGGTGCATCTTCGGGCATCGGGTCGACGACGCCGCCGGCGCGCAGGTATTCGCCCGTGCGGTAGTCGGCCGTGCGCTGGGCTGAGAATGCGCGGCGAGCCTGCATACGCTGCTCGGCAGAGTCTTCGGAATCGAAGTACCCTTTGGTGCCCACCTCGGTCATGATGCAGCTCGTGGATGCCAACGTCGCCTTGATGCGCGTGTCGGCAGCAGCGGCGTTCACGGCGATGCCGCCCCAGCCGCAGATGCCGATAATGCCGATTTGCTCGGGATCGACGTCGTCGCGGCAGCTCAGGTAGTCGACGGCGGCAGAGAAGTCCTCGGTGTTGATGTCGGGCGAAGCCACGCGACGAGGATGGCCACCACTCTCGCCGGTGTAGCTGGGGTCGAACGCAATCGTCAAATAGCCACGTTCGGCCATGGTCTGGGCATACAGGCCGCTGGACTGCTCCTTAACGGCACCGAAAGGTCCGCTTACCGCAAGCGACGCAAGCTTGCCCGTGACGTGCTTGGGCTTGTAGAGGTCCGCTGCTAGCGTAATGCCGAATCGGTTGACGAACGTCACCTTCTCGTGCTCGACTGCGTCGCTTTGGGGAAACACCTTGTCCCATTCCTGCGTCAGTTCCAGTTTCTCGCCTTGAATCATGTTGTCTTCCTTTCGAATAACTTTAGTTATCGCTTTTCAAGAGCCTCTTGATCGCTTTGGCGGGGACGCCGGCAGCTACCGTGCAGGAGGGGATGTCCTTCGTGACGACAGCGCCTGCCGCAATTACCGCCCCGTCGCCGATGTTCACTCCGGGAAGCACGGTGACGTTTGCTCCGAACCACACATCTGAGCCGATGTGGACGGGTTGGGGGATCATGTTTGCCCGCCTTTCAACATCCAGGCAATGGTTGATTGTCGTGATGACGGCGTTGTGGCCAATGAGCGTGCGGTCTCCTATGAAGATCCCGCCTTGGTCCTGGAATCGACAGCCCGCGTTGATGAAGACGTTCTGACCTAAATGCGTATTGAGTCCACAGTCGGTGGAGAAGGGCGGAAATAAGCCCACGCCGTCCGGCAGTGGTTCCATGAGCAATTCCTCAAAGGCATTTCTGGTCTCTGAGAGATTCTGAAAAGAAGAATTCATGCGCGCGGTTATACGCATGGCGCGCTCGGATGCGGCAACCATGATGCGGTGAACCTCCGAGCCAGCCTCGATTTCCCTGCCCGAGGCCATGGCTTCAAGAAAGGTCGTTATATCGTCTTGCGTTAGGTCGTGGGTGTCTTCGTAATGGTCGGTCATTGTTTCCCCCTTTGGACTTATAAAAATAGTAAGGAGGAATTCCGGTTATAGCTAATACCTATAATGTAATTCGTATTATGCCTACTGAGCATAAACTAAAGAATGAGGGGAAGGAGAGGAATGGAACTAAGAACGCTCCGATACTTCATCGCCGTCGCGCAGGAAGGAAGCCTTACCAATGCGTCTAAACGGCTCCATATTACGCAGCCGACGCTCTCGCGTCAGCTAGCGGATCTGGAACGCGAACTGGGAAGGCAACTGTTTTTTCGAACTCGCGATGGGGTCGAGCTCACTGAGTACGGAACCGTCTTGCTTGATTATGCGCAATCGATTACGGAACTCGTATCGAAGGCAGAAGAAGATATCAAGATTCCCGAGCGCAGCGTTACGGGCAGTGTGCATATTGCCGCGGGGGAGACGAGGGCGATGTCCATCCTTGCTCAGGCTATGCGAAATACCCGAAGCAAATACCCCGGCATCGACTTTCAGCTCCATAGCGGCACATCAACCGACCTCATGGACGGGCTGGTTCGTGGGCAATACGACTTCTTGCTCGAGTGTGAGCTCCAGCCTCATGTAAACCTCAACGTCCTGGAGCTGCCGTTTAGGGATAGATGGGGCGTTGTCGTCCCTTCCGATCATCCGCTTGCCACGAAGGATAGCGTGCAACTGGACGACATCGCCTCCTTCCCCCTCATTCCTTCGCGTCAGGCGCAGCAAGTCGGATCTCTGCGGCGATGGTTCGGAGACCGCGCCGAATCTCTGGAGATTGTTGCGACCTACGGGCTCCTTATGAATGTAAAGTGGCTGGTAAAAAGCGGCTTTGGTATCGCGCTGGCATTCGAAGGGCTTATTGCCTCTTCTGCAGAAACGAGCCCCGAGGGCCTATCGTTTGTGCTCCTTGATCCGCCTGTGCACTCAAGAAACGGACTGCTTTGGCGAAAAACAATGCTGAGCTGCCAAGCGCAAGCGTTCCTCGATGAAGTCAACGCGCTGTGTCTTCCATCGAGCCCTTCATGGATAAGCGCTGCGGACGGGACTGCTCATGGATGCCGTACTTCGGAACCAGCCATCCCGCTTCCCCGAGTGAGCGCGAGCAAATAGCGACCACTTGTTAGGATTTGTGCGGACGAACAATGTGCTTCCTGTACGTACCAAAAGAGGAGCCGCTCAGCAGTGATTCGAATTCTTTCGCATCAAAGCGGTCAACATCGGACGTTAGCACGGGCCTGACAACGGAAGTGAAAATCGGGAGTTCAATTCCCGATTTTGACCGATTAGTGTTTGTGCGAGGTAATGGGCCCCATATGGGAGGCGATTTTATGTACATCGAGCGCGAAATTGAACAGACGATAGATTCGATGTTGAGGCAGGGGAAAGTTGTCCTGGTGACCGGATCGCGCCAAGTTGGGAAGACGGCGGTTCTCAGGCAACATCTCGGCGGCCGATTCAACTATGTTTCGATGGAGAACCCGCGAGACTATCTCCTCGCAAAAGAGGATGCACTTGGAACATTATCCATAGGGGTTCGATGCCCGAACTGCAAGACCCAAATATCGATTGGGATTCCTACTATTCCGACTACGTTGCCGCATATCTCGAGCGCGATGTTCGCGATCTTATAAACGTGAAGGATGAGGCGAAGTTCTACAGCTTTATGGTCGTGTGTGCAGCGAGAACGGGGCAACTGTTAAATGCCACCGATATTGGAAACACCGTTGACGTTGACCGTAAGACGGTGAAGGCTTGGCTCTCGGTTTTGCAGGCGTCTAACATTGTTCGAATTGTCGAGCCTTTTTGGCCCAATGTCGATAAGCGCCTGAGTGACGTATGGTTCTACCGGGATCAAAAGAAGCGCGAAATCGATTTGCTCATCCAAGAGGGCCATACCTTGCATCCCGTCGAGGTGAAGATGTCTGCCACGGTGGGTAGAGACGCGGTGAAGAACTTTACCTGTCTTGAAGGTCTGTCTGGCTATGAGATCGGGTTTGGGCACGTTGTCTGCCAAACTTCTGATTCATATCTCATTACCAAGGATGTCCAGGCAGTTCCCGTGTGGAGCATATGATTTGTGTGGCGGCGGAACTTTGCTTGAGTCATCGACGCCATTTCTTTTGCAACTTTTGCTGCCCTTTGCAACTTTTGCTAATTTTTGCAAGTTTTGCTAATGACTGGCCAAAGGGCGTCGAAGCATTGATGCTGACATTTTTTAACGCAGAAAAATAATCGAAAAGCAATTATTCTGCGTTAAAATATTGCTAGACAGTAGTTTATGAGGAAAGGACGCTCATGCGCCGGAAAGCAGACAGGCTCCTTAAGGAATGGCGAGACAAAATCGATAGGAAACCTCTGTTGGTTAAGGGCGTTCGCCAGTGCGGCAAGACCTATCTGCTCAGAACATATGCACGGGATCTTTTCGAGTCGGTCGTCTATATCAATCTCGAGAATGACCGATCGGCTCGGGCTGACTTTTCGGGCGGTCTCGATCCTCATTCGATTGTGCGTGCGATTGAGGCCCGCACGGGACAGCGCATCGTACCGGGTAAAACCCTGCTATTCATTGACGAAGTCCAGGCATGCGAGGAAGCGCTTACTTCCCTTAAGTACTTTTGCGAAGATGCCCCCGAGTACTATGTCGCGGCTGCCGGGTCGCTCCTTGGGGTTGCCATTAATCATCAGTCGTATTCGTTTCCCGTTGGAAAGACCGATTTGATCGAGATGGCTCCGCTCGATTTCGAAGAGTTTCTTTGGGCGATGGGGCACGACCGGCTGGCTGACGAGATTCGTTCGTCATTCGAATCGATGGACCCTCTTGCTCCGAGCCTTCACGACAAAGCGCTGGGGCTCTATCGACAGTATCTTGTTATTGGCGGAATGCCTGAGGCTGTCCAAACGTATGCTGAGGCTCAGTCGGTCATCGATGTCGCCGAAAAGCATCGGATTATCCTCGACGGCTACTCTGCCGACACCAATAAATACGCTGATGAGCGTTTGAGTGCAAAGACGCGTGCGTGCTTCGATTCCATCCCGCAGCAGCTTGCCAAAGAGAATCGTAAATTTCAATACAAGGTGGTGCGCTCGGGAGGCAACGCGTCTCTATTTGGAGACGCCCTCGATTGGCTTGTATTGTCAGGCACCGTGAAGCGTTGCAGCCTGGTTGGGCAGATTGAAAGTCCTCTAGAGGCGTTCGTTAACCCTTCGTCTTTTAAAATCTATCAGGCGGATACGGGGCTGCTTGTCTCCAAGGCAGGTGCTCAACGAGCCGACATTCTCGCTGGAATCGGTGGCACATTCATGGGTGCGCTTACCGAAAACTACGTTGCCCAACAACTTTCAGCCATTGGCTATCCACTGCATTATTGGGCTCGAGATAATCGCGCGGAAATAGACTTTGTCGTAGAGAGGCAGGGGTGCGTGTCTGCGATCGAGGTTAAGGCGGGGGAGAATACGAGATCCCGAAGCCTGTCCTCGCTTAAAAAGACCCATTCGGGCGTGCGCCTAATCAGGCTTTCGACTAAGCCCTTTGGAATGAATGATGGGATGATGTCTGTCCCACTTTATGCAGCGTTTTGTCTATAGGGGATGATTCCATTGTAACGATAGGGCCCGGAACGCAGTGCTGCTTTCCGGGCCCTATCGTTTTGTGAGTCTACAATGGTTCGACTGCCGCTGTTCTAGTCAAACAGGCTCGGCATGTCGTTTTCTTTCATGAGGGCACCGGCAGAGGGGAGGCTCTGCGCGGTGAACTTCTCGGCCGAGACGCCGGCGCCAAGAATCTCCTCGGTCGTGCCGACGGTGGTGACCGAGCGGCCCCTCTTTGCCGTGAAGGCCTGGACGCCCTGCGTGTTGGTAGTCGTCTTGGTCTTGAGCAGCGACGTGTTGAAGTTCATCAAACGATAGTCGCTCGAGACCAGCGCGATGTCGCGATCTTCCTTGAGCACCTGGGCATACAGCAGCTTGCTGCCACCGTAGATGGCGTTCTTGAGGCGCTTGCGGTTGGTCTTGGTGACGTATCCAGAAAGCGCGACGCGCACCACGCGGCCGTTCTCAAAGACGAACAGCACGTCGGCCTTGTAGTCCTCGGGGTCGATGACCCAGATGACACTCTCGTCGGGTTCCATCTCAAGATCGGTCGGCAGGTACGAGCCCAGCTGGGCCGACTTGGTGTCCTCGAACGCCGCAACCTTGCACTTGTACACCTGGCTCTTGTTGGTAAAGACCAGCAGCTCGTGGGTGTTGGAGGACGGGAACTCGATAAAGGGTTTGTCGCCGTCCTTGTACTTGAGCGTGGTCGCCTTCTTGAGCACGCGGTCCGTCATCTTCTTAAGGTAGCCATCGCGCGAGAGCATGATGGTGACCGGGTATTCCTCGACCTCGGGCTCCAAGCTTACCTCGATAACCTCATGGGGCTCGATCCTGCCCGTGCGGCGCGGCATCACGTACTTCTTGTTGATCGCGGCCAGCTCGTCGCTGATGACCTTCTTGATGTTCTCCTCGCTGGAGAGGATCTCCTCAAGCTCGGCAATCTCGCCCTCGAGCTTGGCAATGTCCTTGGTGCGGTTGAGGATGTACTCCTCGTTGATGTTGCGGAGCTTGAGCTCGGCAACAAACTCGGCCTGGGTCTCGTCGATGTCGAAACCCTTCATAAGGTTGGGCACGACCTCGGCCTCGAGCTTGGTGCCGCGGATGATGGCAATCGCCTTGTCGATGTCGAGCAGAATTGCCTCAAGGCCGTGCAGCAGGTGCATGCGCTCGGACTTTTTGCCCAGGTCAAAGTTAATGCGGCGGCGCGTGGACTCAATACGCCACTTGACCCACTCGTGCAGGATCTGGCGCACGCCCATAACGCGGGGATAGCCGTCGACCAGCACGTTAAAGCTGCACGAGAACGAATCCTGCAGCGTGGTCGAGCGATAGAGCTTCGCCATGAGCTTGTCGGGGTCGACGCCGCGCTTAAGGTCGATAGCGATGCGCAGACCCGAAAGGTCGGTCTCGTCGCGAATGTCTGCGATCTCCTTGACCTTGCCCTCTTTGGAGAGCTTGACGATGCGCTCGATAATGACATCGGTCTTGGTGGTGTAGGGGATCTCGTAGACCTCGATGATGCGCTCTTCGGGAATCCAGCGCCAGCGGGAGCGAATCTGGAAGCTACCCAGACCGGTCTCGATGATCTTTTCCATCTCCTCGCGGCGGTAGATAATCTCACCGCCGGTCGAGAAGTCGGGCATGGGCATGTACTCGAGCAAGTCGCAGTCGGGATCCTTGAGGTAGTGCATCGTGGCGGTACAGACCTCGTTGAGGTTAAAACCGCAAATGTCGGACGCCATGGCGACGCCGATGCCCTTGTTGGCCGAGACGAGGATGTTGGGGAACGTGGTGGGCAGCAGGCGCGGCTCCTTCATGGCGCCGTCGTAGCTGTCGATGAAGTCGACTGGGTCCTTGTCGATATCCTTGAAGATCTCGGCACTGATGGGGGAGAGCTTGGCCTCGGTATAACGCGAGGCGGCGTAGCTCAGGTCGCCCGAGTAGTACTTGCCAAAGTTGCCCTTCGACTCCACGAAGGGGGCGAGCAGCGCCTCGTTGCCGGTGGCCAGACGCACCATCGTCTCGTAGATCGCGGCGTCGCCGTGCGGGTTGAGCTTCATAGTCTGGCCCACGATGTTGGCGCTCTTCTGGCGCTCGCCTTTGAGCAAACCCATCTTGTACATGGTGTAGAGCAGCTTGCGGTGCGAGGGCTTAAAGCCGTCGATCTCGGGGAACGCACGCGAGACATTGACGCTCATGGCGTAGGGCATGTAGTTGACCTCGAGCGTCTGCGTGATCGGCTGGTCGGTGACCTCGGAGTGCAGGCCGATGACGTTCTCGGCGTTGACCTGCTTTTTCTTTGGCTGGTTCTTCGTCTTCTTCTTTGCCACGATTTCCTCTTGAACTTCTTATGGGCCGTCGTTATCGATTTACTGCTACTGCAGGTCCAGCTGGTCCAGGTATTCCTTGCCGTGCTCGGAGATGTGGCGCTTGCGGCCCGCCTCGTCGTTGCCCAGCAGCAGGTTGAACATGGTTTCCATCTTGGTGACGTCCTCGGGCTCCACCTTGATCAGGCGACGCGTCTCGGGGTTCATGGTGGTGAGCCACATCATGTCCGGGTCGTTCTCACCAAGACCCTTGGAGCGGTTGATGGAGCACTTCTGGTCGCCGATCTCCTTAAGAATGCCGTTCTTCTCGAGCTCGGTGTAGGCAAAGTAGGTCTTCTCTTTGCAGTTGATCTCGTAGAGTGGCGACTCGGCGATATAGACGTAGCCCTCGTCGATAAGCGTGGGCACCAGTCGATAGAGCATGGTGAGTACGAGCGTGCGGATGTGGTAACCGTCGACGTCGGCGTCCGTACAGATGATGACCTTGTTCCAGTTGAGGTTGTCTAGGTCGAAGGCACCAAGGTTTTTGATGCGCTTGTCTTTGATCTCCACGCCGCAGCCCAGCACGCGCATGAGGTCCATGATGATGTCGGACTTAAAGATGCGCGGGTAGTCCTCTTTCAGGCAGTTGAGGATCTTGCCTCGGACGGGCATAACACCTTGGAACTCGGCATCGCGCGAGGTGCGGATGGCGCCTGCTGCCGAGTCGCCCTCTACGATGTAAATCTCGCGACGGTCCCTATCCTTGGAGCGGCAGTCGATGAACTTCTGCACGCGGTTGGCCATGTCGGTCTTCTGCTGCAGGTTGGTCTTGATGCTCTGGCGGGTCTTTTCGGCGTTCTCACGCGAGCGCTTGTTGATGAGCACCTGCTCCAGAATCTTGTTGGCGGCGTCCTTGTTCTCGATCAAGTAGGTCGAGAGGCGCTCCTTAAAGAATGCCGTCATGGCTTGCTGGATAAAGCGGTTGTTGATGGCCTTCTTGGTCTGGTTTTCGTAGGACGTCTGGGTGGAGAAGCAGTTGGTCACCAGCACCAGGCAGTCCTGGACGTCTTGCCACTTAATGCCGCTCTCGTTTTTGTTGTACTTGCCCTGTTGCTTGATGTAGGCATCGATGGCGCTGGTCAGAGCGCTACGGGCCGCCTTTTCGGGCGAGCCGCCGTTCTCGAGCCACGATGAGTTGTGGTAGTACTCCTGCATCATGAAGGTGCGCGAGAAGCACATGCAGGCGGTGATTTTTACGTTGTAGTCGGGCAGGTCCTCGCGATCGCGACCGCGGCGGTCGGCCTCGATAAAGAAGGGCTCGGTGAGGTAATCGGTACCGACCTTTTCGAGCACGTAGTCCTCGATGCCCTTGGGATAGCAAAAATCCTCTTCGGAAAACTCGCCGTCGTCGCCTTCGATGCGCAGGCGGAAGGTCACGTTGGCGTTGACCACGGCCTGGCGGCGCATGGTCTCGCGATACCAATCGTGGGGAATGCTGATGGAGGTAAAGACCTCAAGGTCGGGGCGCCACTTGATGGTGGTACCGGTACGGTCCTCGTCGCTGGGCTCAACCTCAAGCGCCTTCTTTTTGGCGCCGACGACCTTGCCCTTCTTAAAGTGCAGGGAGTACTTGTTGCCGTCGCGCCAAACCGTGACGTCCATGTACTCGGAGGCGTACTGGGTCGCGCATGAGCCCAGGCCGTTGGTACCGAGCGAGAAGTCGTAGTCGCCGCCCTGGTTGTTGTTGTACTTGCCGCCGGCGTAGAGCTCGCAAAAGACGAGTTCCCAGTTAAAGCGCTTCTCGGAGGGGTTCCAGTCGAGCGGGCAGCCGCGGCCGTTGTCCTCTACCTGAATAGAGCCATCGCGAAAGGCGGTAAGGGTGATGAGCTTGCCGTAGCCCTGGCGCGCCTCGTCAACGGCGTTGGACAGGATCTCGAAAGCGGCATGCGCGCAGCCGTCGAGTCCATCCGAGCCAAAGATAACGGCGGGGCGCAGGCGTACGCGTTCCTCGTCCTTGAGCTGGCGGATACTGTCGTTACCATAGTTTGCGGTGTTTTTTGCCATACTCGCTCTCTCGATGCTCCTTTGCTGCGTTTAAGTCATATAGATAGTCAAGGTAGCATAGCCCGGCCCATAGGCGATTCCAACCAACACGAAATCCATCGGACAATCGTTCGGAATTTGATGGAACGGCGTTTACTTGGACAAGACCGAGTTGATTCTGCCCGAGTAAGTTTGAAGGCGGCTGGAGGCGCCCTACCTTGTTTGCGGATGGATCGAATCGAACATTGGGACAAGCGTCTCGTTTTATGGGCCACGGGCGTGCGTGTGCGAGTCCCTTTGGCCCATAAGGAACGCTGGCGGGTTGTTATTTGGGCCGTGGGTCACTTCGCCCGCGCCGTGTTTCGTCATACGCTCATAGTGGAAGCCGATGCCACGGGGACGGCGAAGGCCTCGGACAACGGATGAGCTGCAAGCGAAAGGAGCGGTGAGGATGATGAAGCCCATGACGAAGAAGCTGCTGTTAGGAATTCCCACCGTGACGCTTTCGGCTGTGTTGGCGTGTACGCTTGCCGGCTGCGGCGGTAATGCGCCGAGTGGCTCGGGCGGGAGCGCACCTGTGCAGGAGAAGTCCAAGAAGGCCAAGGCCTATGATTCGCAGACGGTCGAGGTAGCAGGCATTACCTATGAGTCGGTGGCTCACGGTACGTTCTATCGCGGTGATGCCAAGAAGCAGGACGGCTTTTACCTGCACATCAAGATTACCAACAACAACACAAAGAACAGGTCATTCAGTTCCTTTAACGTGCATGCTGCCCAAGGCGATCTTGAGGCAGGCGACCCGTTGTTAACTTCCGGCAAGTCGGCCGTGCTCGACTACGTTGCAAGTGAGGCTCCCGATGAGCTTCACGAGGGCATCGATCTTTCCAAGAGGTCAGATATCGGCCCGGGCGAGACCGTTGAGTACGTGTATTTCTGGGCGCCCAAGACGGCGTACTACGGGCCCATCACTGTCGAGTTCGTAGACGCTTACGCCCCCGCCAAGAATCATGAGGCCATGCACTTTGACACCACGGGATGCGAGACTAAGGAGTTCAAGGCGGCCGGCGGCGTGGCCGATTCTGGTGAGAAGGCAGATTTAACGGGCATCGACTGCGCATCGTACAGCATCGAGGCCGCCGATGGGTACACGCTGGATTCGTCCGACGAAGAGCGCGAAAAGGCAAACTTCTTCCACGACGAGACTGGAGGACGCCTGAACATCAGCATCTTCCCGCGCTCGCCGGAGGAAGAGGTTGCAAGCCTAGAGCAGGTCTACGAAGGCAAGGAGACAACAACCGACCAGGTCGAGTACAACGGCATAACGTGGCTGCGCTTTACCGGTCCCGACAACGGCCATACACTATTTGCGACGGCTCCCGCGACGGGCGAGACCGTCCGCGTGTCGATTGGCTGGAAGATCGACTGGGATGCCGCCGTGCCCATGATGGAGGCACTGAAGCTCAAGTAACGCCGCGATTCTTACGTCAGGCGACTCAGGGCTGGCTCCGAGTTATCGGGGCCAGCCCTTTTTGGTGCTCGATGAGCAGGGCCAGTGCCTCGCGCGGTTTCGGGTGCAGTGGGGCATCGTGCACGCAATGACGAACATGATTTCCATAATGACAGATATAGTTGACATCTTTTGATTGACGCAATATATTTCTGTCATGTTGCAACGGATATCTGTCCACATTTACGAAAGGAACTCCATGCCGGGCAAAAAGAACCTACGCATGAAGGCGGCACGCGCGGCGGCTGGCCTTTCGCAAGCTGACTTAGCCCAAGCCGTGGGCGTTACGCGCCAAACCATCGGCCTGATTGAGGCGGGCGGTTACAATCCTACGCTTAATTTGTGCGTGGCAATCTGTAAGGCGCTGCGCGTTACGTTGAACGACTTGTTTTGGGAAGACGAAGCCGACGCCGACCCTAATACTCTTTAGGAGTTCACTATGAAATATGAAGATCTGAAAATCGTGCAAAAGTGGCGTGAATATGCCGGCCCAAAGGATGAACGCCTGGAGGCTGAGAACGCGAAGATCTACAAGATTGGTTTCGTGCTGCTTTCGTTTGGCATGTTGATGGTCTTTTTCTACCAGTTTATAGCTCGACAGGTTGCGTGGGTTCACAGCGACGCCAGTGAAATGCCGCATGGCTTTGCAACGCCGTTCGAGGCAGCCATGTATTTGTGGCTCGTTCTCGTGATGTTGATTTGCGCAGGACTGCAAACGCGGAAGGGCTATGTCGATACCAATCGTTTTGGGCAAACCGAGCATCTTCCTGTTGGATATTTCCTGCTTGTCAGCGGTCTTAGCGGCGCCGCGTTCGCGCTTGTTATTGCCGCAATGCGCTGTATCGCTGAGGCGCAGATCGTACCGCTCGAAAGCGTCTTTTGGTTGGCGAACCTGGCCACGGGCGTGTTCTGCGGTGCGACGATTTTCGCGGCCACGTTTGCTGTCCTGTGCGCAACGTTTTTCACGGCGAAAAGACGCCGTGCCAAGCTCGAGGCAGAACTCGATTCCTCAGACGACATTTAATGCGCAATGGGCTGGCTCTGGGTATTCAGAACCAGCCCATTTTGATGTTCGATGAGCCGAGTCGGCGTCTCTCACAAAAGTAACTAGGAGCTAGCGAGGCTCATCCGAATTGACCTCATTGGCGGTGTCGGTTTCGAGCGCCGTGCGGCGGGCGCTGTAGGCGACGAGGCCGGCGCCTGCCGCTGCGAGTGCTGCGGCGGCTGCCGTAAGGGGAGCGTTGACATCGCCCGTGCCCGCAAGCGCGCCCGCTTTTCCGGAGCGCTTGTTAGTGCCGTGGTCCTTGCCACTGCTGGAGCTGCTTCCGCCGGAGCCGCCGCCCTTGTCAGTACCGCCGCCACTCGAGCCGCCACCGCCGTCCGCCGTCATTGGTGCATCGTGAAGCCCTGTCGTATCCGCGTTGTCGCATACGCCGACCTGAACTTCTGAGCGTTCGCATGCCGCGTCGGGCACATGAAGCTCGTGCAGTACGGCACCCAGCGTCGAGTTTGCGCCCGGTCGAATTTCCTCGAGCGTCACGGGATCGAGCGCCACCAGATTACGTGCCTTCGCATACAGCGTTACGCGTTTGCCCACTTCGTCGCTCCAACTCTCGGGGATGGCGAAGCTCAGGCGGAACTGTGCCGTGCAACCCGGTGCCAGCACGGCGTTGCCGTTGTCGGCTACCAGCGGGTGCGTTGCAAAACGCGCGCCCAGCGTCTCGAGCGCGTACTTTACGTGTGCCATGTCGTTGGCCGAAGTATCTTCGGCAAGCTCTGGATCGTAGATCGAAGCCATGCGTGCGTTCGCTCCGAACCCGATGGATGCGCTGGAGAACGGCTGGCTGGAGCCCTCTCGGTACAAATCGATCGTGCCGGCGGTCAGCAAGGTGTTGCCGTCGTTTCGCACCGTGACCACGAAGGATTCGCCTGCTGCTCCGGGCACCACCGCGCCCGAGGTAGCGACCGCGCCCGTCGGAGTGGCACACGCCACCAAGGGCACTTCGATGCCGTGCAGCTCTGCCTCGCTCCTCTCCGCGCTCACAATGTGCGTGGCGAGCGCGGAGAGCATGCCTCCCGACGTCAAAAATGTCGTTATCTGATCGATGGGATGGTCCAGCTCGCACATCACGAACGGCTCCGTGAACAGATCGCCTGCCAAGGTGCTGGCGAAGATGCGGAAGTGCTTGCCCATCACTGCTACCGGGTTGCCTTCTTCGTCGTAGGTTTGCCCCACCTTGCCATCGGTGTTCTCTACATAGAGCGCGCACCTGCCGTTGTTGCTTACACTAAACGATGCCGGGCCACAGCCTGCGGCACCCACGGGCTGCGTTGCAAATGCCGATGCGCCTCGCGTCCAAGTAATATGCTGCAGCTGCTCGTCGACGGTGGCCAAAAAGCCCGAATGTTGTGGCCACGGCACCGCATGGGGCACCGTGGCGTCTGGTGGCATAACGCCCCAGCCCGCAATGGACTGGCCGATCACGGCGTACGATGCGCAGCCGCAACCGTCTGCGGTCTCGTACGCAACGGGCACCACCATTTTGCCGTTGATATTCTCGGGCTCGCTCAGCTCGATACTCGACGGTGCCTGCGGAAAGCGAAGAACTTGGCGGAACGTCAGGCTGTCGCCCAAATCATCCGACCACAGGGTAAAGCATTCCAGCGCAACCTCGGCCTCGCTGCCGAGCGCCTTTTCTGCGGTGGTTCCGCGGCGGTGGAGGTAGGCACCCGACAGGCGTCCGTCGACCAGCGTCTTGCCTACCGTGATGCGCGGGCACTGCAGGCAATGGTAGCCATCCTCCTGAAGGCGGCCGCGCGAGATGCTGCGCCACGACGTGTGCGATATCACGCGAACTCCGTCGTTGCTTATGCGCAGGCGCACAACGGACAGTATGCCGGATGTGCTCGCCGTATCGAAAAGGGTGTTGTCGCCGGCGGGGCGCTCGCCCGAGACCAGCAGCACGTAGGCGTCCTGGTTTTCCCTCCCGTCTGTATATTCCACCACGTCGAAGTCGTAATCGAATATGCCGTCGCGCCCCACGTCGCCCTCGCCAAACCCAAGGGGGAAGTCCACGGGCGTGGGAGCGGACCACGTGCCGTTTGCCTTTGTGTGCACCACCAGGCGCGAGCGGCCATTGTCGCCGTAGCGCACCGAGGCGATACGGAACAGGCATTCTACGCCGGCAATCATTGCCAGCTTCATGTGAGCTTTGCTGAGCACGCCGGTAAACAGCACATCGTCGCTCGAGGGCTTGATGCCGCCACGCTCGTCCTCCGACACGCCAGCAGAATTGGCGTTGGGGTCCGCAACGGCGTTCGCCGCCTGGCCGATATAGGTGTACTCGTACATCGGCGCGGCGTTTTCGTTGTTTTCCATCAGTGCGTGGACGAAATGCTCAACCTGTCCCGTGTCGTCGCTTTCTGCATCCGCCTCGAGCTCAATGCGCGTGACCGCTTGATCCCAATCGCGCACGACAGGCGCGGCGTTTACGGCAGTGGCCTTAACTTCGGCGCGTGCGAGCAACTCGGCGTTGGTGACGATGGTGGCCGATGCG
This sequence comes from uncultured Collinsella sp., assembly GCA_958415525.1. Lineage (GTDB taxonomy): Bacteria > Actinomycetota > Coriobacteriia > Coriobacteriales > Coriobacteriaceae > Collinsella. Next base: position 21,076 of record CATYZE010000022.1, read on the forward strand.
ATAAATTGCGGCACGCCGCTCGCCTCGATGTTGCCGGCCGAGCCGAAGCGGGCATCCAGCGTGTAAGGCGTATCCCCACCCAATGCGAGCTCGGAACGCTGGAGCACATACTGGTCGCCATTGTTCACCGACATATTCCACGAATCGATGAGTGTGGGCCACGACCCCGACCAAGCCTTGGTGGTCCACTTGAACATTACGAACTGGAGTATCACGTCGACATCGACGTCTGCACCTACGCGCAGCCGCGGAAGCTGGTGTCCATCTGCCTTCTCGTACCCAATGAACAGCGTGAGGGATGCGGCGCCGCGCACGGCAGACGAAGCGACGCCTGCAACGCCGGCGCCAAAGGTGACGGCAAGCCCGATCTGGATGGTGAACGAGCCCGACGTGTTTGAATAGTCGAGCGAAATGTTTTTAAAAAAAGCCGCGCCGCTGCCGTGCGTGTGGGCACCTACGGCGAGCGCCAGCTTCGCCAGCACCCAGGGGTTGACGTTTAGGAAAAATGGCACCGGTCCTAGGGTAAACTGCTCGGTCCAATTGAGGTCGGTTCTTACCTGGAAGAGGGCCTTAATATTGCCGTATGCGGGGTCGTTGTTGTTACCCCAGGTTTTGCCCACCCAATCGTAGGCGAGCGAGCCGTACAGCTGTGTGGCGATATCCATCGTGAACAGCGGCGTGCAATGGTGGCGAAGGAGCTTGGTGTTTCTTGGATCGGTGCCCGAACCGGCACTCATACTCTTGTACTGATTCCACTTCCCCTCCATCTCGTCGAGGTAGCGGTTTGCCTGCTTGGCGCCCGACTCGCGCGGCGACTTCTTCCAGTACTCCGGATCCGGATTGCCCGAATCGTTCATATAGCTGGCTGGTTTGTATCCTCCACCAAACAGCACGTATCCAGCAAACGAGAAATCGAAGAGGATCGGAAATGTGGGCATCCAGCACGTGAACTTATTGCCGCCGATGCCGGGAAACGCCGCGGGGAAATCAAACGGAGTGATCTCTTGGTCCATGGTAGTGGGGACGATAGTGGTCGAGCCCGATTCTGCCTTTGCGGCCGGCGCAGTGACAACGGCCATGGGGGATGAGAGCGTGTAGGTCTTGCCCTGGTAGTCGAGGACAAAGCGCAACTTGCATCCTTCTTCCAGAAGGCCCGACGCTGCATCGAGGAACTTGTCTTCGAGTGTGAACGTCGCCAGATTATCCGCGCCCGATGCGCTGGCCTTGATCTGGCCGATCTGCGTGACGGTTTCGGGTGAGCTGCCTGCGGCAGGCGTCACTTTGTTGATGCGCAGCGTTGCCTGTCCGCCCTGTGGCAGATGTGCCTGCACGGTAAATGCGTGCGTATCGGGCTGGTCGTTTGCTGCTTCGTCCGCTGGCATTGCCATAAACGTGGCGTCGGCGTACTGGATGTCCCATTCGTCGAATGTGAGCTGGCGGAAGTACGGCTCGCCGTCGGAAAGCGGACGCGTGGGCGCGGTTATGGCGGTGCCGCCCTGGATACGCGCAAGGGGAATCTCGACATCGCGGTAGCCCGCCATGCTAATGGAGATGCCGCCGTTAAAGTCGTACGCGTCAAGGAGCGTTGCCTCGTCTACGTAGCCTTCCGAAAGCGAGGCAATCTCAAAGATGGCCGTGCCTTCGTCATCGGTCGTGGCGGCGAGCTGCTTGCCTGCGGCGTAGCGCGACGTGAGCGTGACCTGCGCTCCCTTGATGGGCATATTCTTGTTGGCGACGTCGACCACGACCACACCAAACATGCTGCGCGAGAGAACGAGCACCCTGAAGGGGTCTTTTTCGTCGGCATAGGCTTCGGTGGGCGCGAACGGCAACAGGAAGGCATTTTCGCTTCCCGGCACGCGAGGCAACATGATGCTCGCTAGCGAGGACGCTCCGGCAACAAGTAACGAACGGCGATCAAGCATCTTGGGCTCCCATCCCGCAAATATCGGTGGAAATAATCCAATTGTGCGAGAAGGCGCCCCGTGGCGGTAGTGCCGTTCAAGGGTCAAAATGTCCAAATTGATCGAGCGAAGCGTCGGGTTCCGGAACGTGTTCGATGCGCTTGGCAGCCCGGTCGCTAACGCAACATATGCGCGACCAGCTCGGCGCGCGTGCCGATGCCAAGCTTTGCATACACGTTGGACAGCCGATTTTTAACGGTACCCGGCGATACTCCCATATGGCGTGCGATTTCGGCGTTGGTCCACCCACGACAGGCGAGCATGGCCATGGTGAACTCCGTGGTCGTTAGATCGTCTGCCACGTCCTCGCCCGAATCGGGGTTGTGGATGCGCCGCCAACCGTAGCTGAATCGATACGTGATCTCGATGATGCGAGCGAAATCGTCGGGGTATTGCGTTTTTAGGCACGCCTCGATGAGCCCCTGTAAAAGGCCGTGGTGCTCGCCGATGAGCTCGATAAGGCCGTCGGGACGCGCAATGTTCCAAGCAGCTCCGAAATGCGTCCTTGCGGCGTCGACGTCTTTGAGACTCATGCAGGCCATGGAAGCTGCCAGGTGCAGGAACAGTTCCGAGATGGGATAGCTTCCCTGTTTCATGATCAGGGCGTTTTCCGCCATGCCCAGACTGCGGCCATATTCGCCGCGCAGGTACAGGGCATGCGCCATCACGTAGCTGGCGAACAGGCGCAGGCCTTCGGGCAGATGCGCCGCAAGCGGATAAAACTCTTCGGCGGAATACGGGGAAGGCAAGTGCAGCAGGACGCTCGCGGCCGAGGCGAACAGGATATGCGTGGCGTGGACGGCGGGCGATTCCTCGTCAGTTGGCGTATCGAGGATGCCCGCAAGGCAACGGCGGGCATCGGCGATACGGTTGAGCGACAGACTGGCATATCCGCAGATAAAGCATGCGGAATAGCGCAGCGCGGGATCGTTGGCGTCAAGATAGGGGCGCGCTGTCTTGGCAGCGAGGGTGGCCTGTCCGCGAAAGTACAGCGCTTCTGCCGTGGCGATGGTGCGTGAATCGGGGTCGGAAATGCCTGCAACCGCAGCGTCAATCTGCCCCGGCGCAAAGGCAGTGCACATCAACGGCATGGGAACGCATGGGTAGCCATCGCAGTCCATCTTCCATCTCCCAACAGCTGGCAACAATAGCAGCAATTGTACTCCTGTTGCTCGGGACTGGAATTTGTGGGTATCGCCTACGATTATGCCGAACGTATAAAGGGAGGTTCCCGGCATCTGTCGTGTGTGCTACGACCTCACGCCCAAGCCCGTCGGCACCGTTGAGTGGGAGTAAGCTTCTACTCTTTTGGACGAATTGCATTGACGGAGAAGGGGTCCCGCGCAAACGTGTGCGGGACCCCTTTCGTTTTACTGATTGGTTAACGCTGCAGATCGTTTTGGAAGGCTTACGAGCATGGTAGTCCCGTCCTCGGAACTTGCTTCGACCTCTACCGTGCCACCGTGAAGAGCTGCAATCTCCCAAACGAGCGCTAGTCCGAGTCCTGCGCCGCCGTATGCCCTGCTGCGGGATTTGTCTAGACGAAAGAACGGCTGGAAGATGCTCTCTCGGTACTGCTTGGGTATTCCCGGGCCCTGGTCCTCGACTCGCAGGAACACGTGGCTGTCGTTGTCGCAGATGGAGACGTTGACAGTCGAGCCGGGGCGGCTGTAACGGATGGCATTTTCGACCAGGTTAAACACCAGCCGATAGAGGAGCGTGTCGCTCCCGATTACTAAAGCGTCTCCAGCACAATTGAGGGCTATGCCCTTATTTTCGGCAAGTGGAGCAAGGTCGGCGAGGACTTCTTCGGACAGGGGGCCAAGTTCAACATCGTCCTCGCAGGGAACGCTGCGGAGCTCACTCATCTCAAGCAGCACCTTGGTCATTCGCGACATCCGCTCGGTTTGTTCTTGTAGCAGGCCGAGTAGCTCGGCTGTTTGAGGTTGCGATGTGGGGTGCTCGGAGACAAACAGTTCAATCTGCGCTTGCATAAGGGCGAGCGGGGTGCGCAGCTCGTGTGCGGCGTTGCCGGTAAACTGACGCTGTGCAGAGAACCCTTCGCCAAGACGGGCGATCATGTCGTTGAAAGAGGCGCTGCATCGTTGTAGCTCGGCGGGCACATCCTCGCTGAGTCTGATTTCGCTTAGGTTGTCAGGCTGCACACGCTCTACCTGGGCGGCAAAAGCCCGTAGCGGCTTGAGCGCACGGCCGCTCACAAAGTATGCCAGCACGCCGCCAAGTAGCGTGACTCCAGCCGTGATGCACCAGGCTGTCGCGCCAAAAGATTCCTGTGCGTCGTTAACAACGATCGTGACCTCGTCATCGAGGGCTGTTTTTGTTGGGTCAAACGCCTGGGGCGAATCCACACCGGCAGCGTTAAAGGCCGAGATGTCGCTGCCGATGGCATCCATGTAGCGCATGCCCGTATAGCCGACCAAGCAGTTCGTTAGCACGCACGCCGCACACGTTAGCAGTGCTGTCATGATCGTTATGCGCCATTGCAGCGAAAGCCTTTTCATTCGCCATCCTCCATAACATAGCCCTCTCCAATCCGATTGCGAATCGGGTCGTATCCCAAAGCGCCGCGCAACTTTTTTCGGAGCGACGAGATGTGAACGCGGGTTGCGTTGCTAAAGCTGTTCACGGTGCTATCCCAGACGTGTTCGATAAGTTCCTCTTGGCTTACCGGTCGCCCCTGATTAAGCATCAGGTATTCCAAGATTCCAGTTTCTTTGCGTGTAAGAGATAGAGCCTCACTGTCCACGGAGGCGATGCGCGCCTTGGTGTCAAAGTAGAGCTTTCCGCAGGTTAATACTATGTCGCTTTGTGCGAAGCGCCTGAGGGTAAGGCTGCGGATCCTTGCCGCAAGTTCGTCCAGATGAAACGGCTTGGTAAGGTAATCGTTGGCGCCGGCATCGAGTCCGGCGACTTTATCGGATACTTCGCCACGTGCGGACAGAATCAGTACCTTGGTCTCGCAGTCGGTTTTCCTAAGTTCCCTGAGCACGGTCATGCCATCGATACGGGGGAGATTGAGGTCGAGCACCACGAGGTCAAAGACTTCGACGCCCAGCAGGTCGAGCGCCTCCTGTCCATCGTGACAGCAGTCGACGCTGTACGCCAAGTTTCGCAAGCTGCGCGCGATTGCATCGCACAGTGCTCGCTCGTCTTCGACGATCAAAATACGCATAACAGTCTCCTTGCACATTCCATATCGCGCTTAACACGGATTTTATAGCCGATATGGTCCAATGGTCGCGTAACGAAAGGAGTGGTCAGGTTGTTCAAAGCGGTAAAACCCGTGGTACAGGTCGCTTTGTTGATCGTCGGAATTGCCATGGTGTGCTTTGGCGTTATGCGTGGCGAGGCGGATGCCGTGCTGGCCAAAGCGATTAGGCTGTGCTTGGAGTGTATCGGAATTGGATAAAAGAGAAAACACTGCGTCGCATGTTTTGGCCCGATTTCGCGGATTCATTCAGGCGGCGGCGACGCTCATCACCAACATTCACCTGCCAAACTTTGCTAAAGGCAGCATCTATCAGGGTACGGGAAAAACAGTCTGCGTACCTGGGCTTAATTGCTATTCGTGCCCCGCGGCATCGGGTGCGTGCCCCATTGGGTCGTTCCAGTCGGTGGTGGGTTCATCCAAGTTCAACTTTTCTTACTACGTCACCGGTACGCTCGTTTTGCTCGGCGTGCTGCTGGGACGATTTGTATGCGGGTTTTTGTGCCCGTTTGGCTGGCTGCAGGAGCTGCTTCACAAGATTCCCGGCAAAAAGCTTTCGACAAAAAGACTCAAGGCGCTTACGTATATCAAATACGTTGTGCTGCTGTTTGCTGTGGTGGTGCTGCCCGTGCTGGTGGTCAACGATGTGGGCATGGGCGACCCGTTCTTTTGCAAGTACATCTGCCCACAGGGCGTGCTCGAGGGTGCCATTCCGCTGGCAATTGCCAACGCCGGCATTCGATCTGCGCTGGGGCAGCTCTTTACCTGGAAACTTGCCGTTCTCATTGCCGTGGTAGTGCTGAGCGTTTTGTTCTACCGCCCTTTCTGCAAATGGATTTGTCCACTCGGCGCATTCTATGCGCTCATGAATAGGGTGTCCTTGTTGGGGATTCAGGTTGACGCGTGCAAATGCGTCTCGTGCGGCAAGTGCTCAAAGGTTTGTCAGATGGACGTTGATGTGGTCCGCGCGCCCAATCATGCCGAATGTATCCGGTGCGGAAAGTGCATCGGGGCCTGTCCTGTCGATGCCATCAGCTATCGCTATGGCCTGGATGTGTCGGCGGAAAAGCTTCCCTTGACCGCCGATAAAAAGTAAACAAGCTTCGACATAACGGAGGAATGACTATGAAGCTTTCTAAGATTGCGGCCCTGTTTATGGTGCCGGTATTGGCCTTGTGCCTTGTGGCATGTTCGGCGCCCGGTGGCAATGCGAGCGAATCTGCGAGTTCCGATCCTAAGATCGCAGAACTCACTGCGCAGAAGCCGGCCAATGCCGACGAGGCCGCCGAGCTGTATGCGAAGCTCATGCAGAAGGAGAACGAGATCTTTTCGAGTGATAACGCGCTGTGGGAAAAGGTATTCAATGCGGCAAATAAAGACTCGGCAATGATTGAGGATGGCAGCAATTACGGCGATTTCCTGCTCAAGACCATCGACGGCGCCAAGGATGAGTTCACGGCGGATGAGCTTAAGACGCTCAAGGTCGGTGCACAGCAGATCAAGGAGATCGAGGACAAGCTCGAGAGCCTGGAGAAGGAGTTCCCCGGCTGTGGAAGCACGCCGAGTGCAGGCGAGAGCGTCGACGCTTCGACCGCCGGCATGACGGCTGGTGCCAATGCTTCGAGCGAGGCGACGAAGTTCCCCAGCTTTACGGGCAAGGACCTGGATGGCAACGACGTGAGTAGCGACGAGCTGTTCTCTAAGAACAAGGTCACCGTCATGAACTTCTGGTTCACCACTTGCAAGCCGTGCGTGGGCGAGCTGGGCGATCTTGAGAAACTGAATCAGGAGCTTGCCGAGAAGGGCGGCCAGGTCGTGGGCGTCAATTCCTTTACGCTCGATGGCAACAAGGGCGAGATCGCAGATGCCAAGGACGTGCTGAGCAAGAAGGGCGTGACGTATAAGAACATCTGGTTCAAGTCGGATAGCGATGCCGGTAAGTTTACGTCAAATTTGTTCTCGTTCCCGACAACGTATGTCATCGATCAGAATGGCAACATCGTAGGGGATCCAATCGTGGGAGCCATCAGCTCCGCCGAGCAGCGCGCAGCACTCGACAAGCTTATTGACCAGGCGATTGCGAAGAGCGAGCAGTAAAGGCTGAGTACACGTAATGTGGCAAAGGGACAGTCCCGTTGTCACATTGCCGATGTTGTGTGCGGGACGGTGCGCTGTGTGGCGTGCCGTCCCGTTCGTTTTGGCGCGGTTCGTGACGTTTCTCACTGGTGTGGACTAAAAAACGGAATAGAGTAGGACAAACGCGTCGAATACGAACGGCGGGGGAGAGCGGGCGAGTGCGCCCGCGCGGGAGAGGTTGCCGTCCATGCTGGAGCTCAAAGATATTTGCAAAAGGTACGTCACGCAGTCGTTTACGCAGGTGGCGCTCGATAACGTGACCCTGGCTTTTCGCGATAGCGAGTTCGTGGCCATTCTGGGTCCCTCGGGCTCGGGCAAAACTACGATGCTCAACGTTATTGGCGGACTGGATCATTTCGATTCCGGCGATCTGCTCATCGACGGTATTTCGACCAAGGACTTCCGCGATCGCGATTGGGACGCCTACCGCAACAACCGCATCGGCTTTGTATTCCAGAGCTATAACCTCATTCCGCACCAGACTATCTTGGAAAACGTGGAGCTGGCGCTTACGCTTACGGGTGTGGGCCATGCCGAGCGTCGTCAGCGTGCGCGCGAGGCGCTTGAGGCAGTTGGCCTGGGCGAGCATGTGAACAAGCGCCCGAGCCAGCTTTCGGGCGGACAGATGCAGCGCGTGGCCATTGCCCGTGCTCTGATCAACGACCCCGAGATCGTGTTGGCAGACGAGCCGACCGGCGCCCTGGACTCGACAACGTCCGTACAGGTCATGGACTTGCTCAAGGAGGTTGCGCGCGATCGCTTGGTCATCATGGTTACGCACAATCCCGAGCTGGCGTACCGTTACGCCACGCGCATCGTCAGCCTGGCGGACGGCAAGATCACCGACGATTCCGATCCCTTCGATGTCGCTGAGGCTGCGCGCCGCGAGGCCAAGCCCACGCGCAGAACCTCGATGAGCTTTGTAACGGCTTTGGGGCTTTCGGCGCGCAACCTCATGACCAAGAAAGGCCGCACGGCCATGACGGCCTTTGCGGGCTCGATTGGCATCATCGGTATCGCCGCAATCTTGGCGCTCTCAAACGGTGTGAACAACTACATCAAAAAGGTCGAGGAGGATACGCTGTCGAGCTATCCGCTCACCATCTCCAAGCAGGATTACGACCTGTCTTCCATGATGGGCGGGCAGGGGGCCGCGGAGGATAGTGAGGACGCGGGCGGCGCTTCCGACAGTGAGGACGATTCGGTCGAGAAGTCCGATAAGATTCCCGTGGTCACGGCCGTAAAGGATATGTTTGCGAGCGTTAAGTCCAACGATATGACGAGCTTTAAGGCGTGGCTCGATGACGGGGGCGACGGCATCGACAAAGAGATCAACGCCATTCAGTACAGCTACGGTGTGACGCCAGTTGTGTATCGCGCGGGCAAGGGAGACGAGAAGCCCGTGCGCCTGGTGCCCAATGCGATGACCGAGGCTATGAGCGGCGGCGCGAGTTCGGCGGCGATGGCGAGCATGGATTCCATGGGAAGCTCGGTCTTTAACGAGATGATCGACGACCAGAGCCTGCTCGACAGTCAGTACGATGTCATCGCCGGTCATTGGCCTACGTCTGCCAACGAGGCCGTGATGGTGCTTTCGAGCCGTGGCACGGTGGGCGACTACACGCTCTACAGCATCGGCGCGCTGGATATCAATGAGCTTAACGACCTGGTCAACAGCGCCATGACGGCCGATGGCGAGGTCAAAACGCCCGAGACCGGTGCCGACTTTACCTACGACGATGCGCTGTCTACGACGTTTAAGGTGTTGTCGCCGGCCGATGCGTATCGCAAAAACGAAGAGACCGGTATGTGGACCGATATGTCTGGTGACGCCGACTTTATGGCGGCCAGGGTTGCCGACGGCATCGATGTGCGTATCGTTGGCGTGGTGCAACCCAACGAGACTGCCAATGCGAGTGCGTTGACTCCGGGTATTGCCTACACGCATGCACTGACTCGCCAGCTTATGGACCGTGCGGCCGATTCACGGATCGTGCAGGAGCAGCTTGCTCACCCCGAGACGGATGTCTTTACTGGCAAAACGTTCGACGAGCTGCAGGGCGAGGCCAAACAGGGCATGGACCTGAGCAGCATGTTCAGCGTTGACGAGGCGGCGCTCAAGAGCGCGTTCTCGTTCGATGCGTCTGCGCTCTCGGGCGTGGCCGGTGGTATGGATCTTTCGGGCATCGATTTGTCGGGTCTGGACATCGATCTTTCGGGCGTCGGCAAGGACATCGACTTCAGCGACATCATGGCCAAGGCACCGACCCCCGATTTCTCGGGCGTTTTCGATGGCTTGGAGCTCACGCCCGAGCAGATGCAGCAGGCGGGCGCGCTTGCCAACCAGCTGTTTGAGGGCTTTATGCAGTCCGGTCAGTTTAAGGCGCTGACGCCCGGGGACCTTAAGGACGCATCGAAGCTCGCTGCTGCGTTCTCGGCGTATCTTGAGAACGATGCCACGGCGCAGCAATGCCTGGCGCAGCTCAAGGCGCTGGGCGGAGATGCGCTGGCTGAGCGGCTGCAGCAGGCGATGACCGACTACGTGCAAAAGCAGCTCGCACCCTATTTGCAGCAGGCAATGGACCAGGTGATGCAATCGCTTAGCGACAGAATCGCAACGACGGTGTCGTCCCAGCTCAAGGCGGGCGCAGCGGGGCTTATGGACCAGATGGCCACGCAGATGTCGTCGAGTTTTGCCAACCTGGCGAGCGCCATGCACGTTGATGCGAGCGCCTTTGCCCGTGCTATCCACTTCAACATGGACGCCGAGGACTTGAGCTCGCTCATGATGAGCTACGCGAAGGCGTCGAAGCTCACCTACGACAACAACCTGACCACGTTGGGCTATGCGGACGAGGCCGACCCCATCTCGGTCAAGATCTTCCCGCGCGACTTTGAGGCCAAGGAGCGCGTGCTCGACCATATCGATGCATATAACAAGCAGGTCAAAGCCAACGGGCACGACGAGCAGGCGATCTCGTATACCGACTATATGGGCATCATCATGGGTTCGGTGACCGACATCGTGAACACCATCAGCTTGGTACTCATCGCGTTTGTAAGCATCAGCCTGGTCGTGAGCTCTATCATGATTGGCATCATCACCTATATCAGCGTACTGGAGCGCAAAAAGGAGATTGGCATCCTGCGCGCGATCGGCGCGTCAAAGCGCAACGTGGCCAACGTATTCAATGCCGAGACCTTTATCGAGGGCCTCATTGCCGGCGTCTTTGCCATTGTCGTTGTGGTGCTCGTGAGCTTCCCGGTTAATGCCTGGGCGCTTGCGGCCAAACAGGTCCCCAACCTGATGAGCCTGCCCGTGCAGGATGCGCTGGTGCTCATCGCGATTTCGGTGCTGCTGACGGTTGTCGCCGGCCTGCTGCCGGCCCGCAGCGCGTCCAAGAAGGACCCCGTGGAGGCCCTGCGCTCCGAATAGTGTGACAAAGGGACAGTCCCTTTGTCACATTCATCTCCCTACACCTAGTTCGTTTTGCCCATCAGCGTGATGCGGATGGTTGGATGGGTGTACTCGTCAAACTCGTCCTTGGGATCCGTGTCAAACGAGTAATACGCTTTGATGGGGTCGTCGCTCGTTCTGATAGAGATTCGCTCGTAGAGCGAGCCGCTCAAAAAAGCCTGCCTGAACTCTTCGGGGAGCTTCTGCGGTGCTAGGAGCTCGGGGCTTGCGGTCTTGACGTCTATGGTTTGGACGACAGAGGAAAGCTCGCCAAGGTCGAGCTCGATACGGGCGAGGTTGTCCTCGAGGCTCGCGCCGGGGTCGACCTCTGCCGCGTAACTCACTTCCGTGAGCGTCCCCTTGTTGTCAAAATCCAGGTACGTATAGGTCTTCTGGGCATCGGAGCCGCCGTCGTGCAGATAGCCGCGGACGTGGTAGCCGTAATCTTGATATCGCTCGCAGGGGTCATCGGCGGACGCGTACTCGCATGCGGGCTCGAGCGCCTTGCGAGCGATGGCGATCTGCTCGGCCGCGGCCGCGGCGTTTTCTTGCATCTCGATGTTTCCCTGCGCCAGCTGTGGGATATAGGCACCGCACACGATTGCGAGGGGCAGCGCCACAAGCGCGACGATCCACTTTTTTGCACGGGGGATGGGCACGCCACAGGCCTCTGCCATGGCCTTTGCGTTGGCGAAGCTTTCGGCAAGCACGTCTGCCGCTGTGGCGACGGTGCCTGCGGCAGCGGCGACTTCTGCCGCGCCGCCCAGACTGCGTGCGGCCTCGTTGTCGCTGTTCTTGAGCAGGCGTGCGGCGGCCTGCGTGCCAACAACGCCTGTGATCTGTGCCGAGCGGTCTTTCTCGCTCTGCTCGACGGCGAGCCGGTACTGCATTTCCTTCCACTGCTTGCCACGCATGCCAAAGCGCGGGGCGAGAACGCAATAACAGAATATGACGAGCTCGATGGCGGTGAGCACCAAGGCGGTCATCATGCCCGTCTCTTGGAAGCCTTCGTGATGGAAGACGATGTCGTCGATCATTTCGAAGGGAATAATCGATAAGGGCAGCACGAATGCCATGGCAAGCGCCGCTCCGGCAACCTTGGGGCAGATGCAGTATCGCTGGATGCGCTTACGTTCTTGTTCGGAGAGTGCTGCCATGGCTGGTCCTTGGTGTCGTGGCGGTCGTTGTGGCGCGATGCCGTCATATGTGACTCAGTATAGAGAATCCCGTCATCGGTGAGCGCAGGTCATACGGCAAAAGTGCCACGACTGCCCTGGTTTAGAGCGGGTGCTCCTGCGCCCACGCGATGATGCCGCCCGATACGTATGTGTGCCAAAATAAGCACTCGTATGATGATTTGCAATGTGACAAAGGGACTGTCCCTTTGTCACATTGAGTTGAGAGTGGATGTTGATGTATTTATCGCTGGCCCCTATGGAGGGGATTACCGGGCATGTGTTCCGTCGTGTGCACGCGGAGTGCTTCGGCGCACTCGACTGCTACTACACGCCGTTTTTACCGCCTCCGCGGGTGGGCAACCGCTTTGGCGGCAAGGCGTTTAAGGAGGTCGATCCGGCCAACAATCAGGGGCTCAACGTGGTGCCTCAGCTTATGTCCAAGAACGCGGACGAGTTTGTATGGGCAGCTCAGGTGCTCGCCGATATGGGCTATAACGAGGTCAACCTCAACTTGGGGTGTCCCTCGGGAACGGTCGTTGCTAAGGGCAAGGGCTCGGGTTTCTTGCGCAATCTGGATGAGCTCGAGGTGTTCTTGGGCGACATATGCGAACGCTCGCCGTTGCCGGTGTCGGTCAAGACCAGGCTGGGGCTCGAGGACGATGATGAATACGAGCGCGTGCTCGACCTCTATTGCCGCATGCCACTGGCAGAACTGATCGTGCATCCGCGTGTGCAAAAGGATCGTTACACGGGTTCGCCGCGCAAAGCGTTTTATGGCGAGACGCTGGAACGGGCACCGTTTCCCGTGGCATACAACGGCGACATCTTTGATCTTGAGGACATGGATGCGCTGGTGGAGGCCTATCCCGGCACGCGCCACGTGATGCTGGGGCGCGGCTTGCTTGCGAATCCTGCACTGGCCCGCATGGTCAAGGGCGGCCCTGCTGCCACGGCCGCCGAGCTGCAGCGCTTCCACGACATGCTGTTCGCGGCATATGCAGAAGAGATTGGCGGCAATGCGGTCTTTCGCATGAAGGAGTGGTGGTTCTACGCCAAGTGCGCTTTCGCCGATCCCGCCACGGTTCACAAGCTCGTGCGCAAGACCAAGAAGGTCGACGAATACCGCGCCGCCGTCGACCGCGTCTTCCGCGAGCAACCCCTCGCTTCCACCGCCCGCTTCCACGGCTAGCTAGTCATCGCTATCTGACGGCCTGGACGGCAAGTGCTTCTATTACGCGCTCGGCACCGGCGTCGATCAGCATGCTGCGATTGGCGATTTCTGTCGGAGCGACTGCCTCGCCAAGGTTGACGCATGCATACGTGGCGTTCTCGTTTTTGGCCGTCATCTGCCAAAACGGATACTTGATGATGACGGGCGTGTTGCCGCCTACGCCAAGCTCCAAGAACAGAATGCGCATATTGCTGTGACGGCGCAGGAAATCCTGGTAGCGATTGGCCGCAGTGTACCACCCCTTGTCCTGGACAAACGTATCGTCGGCGCGCAGGTTCATCGTAAGCGGGGCGCCACAGTGAGGGCAATGGGGCACAAGCGAAGACGGGATACGCAGGTCCTGTTGGTTGGCGACCATATGGCGTACGAGCTCTTCGTTATCCCATGTTTCCTGGCAGCAGGGCTTGCTGCACTGGAACAGGCCGTAGTCTCCCTGCGTATAAAAGAGCCGCTGTTTGTCAAAGCCGGCGCGTTGGAAGCAATGGTCTACATTCGTGGTCAGCACAAAGTAATCGCGCCCGCGCACGATGCTCAAGAGCTGTTCGTAGAGCGGCGTCGGTACGGGGTCATATCGGTTGCACATAATGTAGCGGCTCCAAAACGCCCAATACTCCTCGAGCGAGTCATAGGGGTAAAAACCACCGGAGTACATGTCGGTAAAGCCGTATCGCGCGGCGAAGTCGCCAAAGAGCTTTTCGAAACGTTCATCCGAATAGGTGTAGCCTGCCGCGGTGGAGAGTCCCGCACCGGCACCGATTACCACGGCGTCAGATGCATCGAGTGCAGCTCGGAGCTTATCGATTTGTTTGGAGAAGGCTGCGGTAGATTGCCTCGTCAGGCGCGAGAAATACATTGAAGATCACCTTAAGGTTGGGGTCGTTATGGTCTAGATGATGACGAACGGTATCGATGGCCACGCGCGCGGCGGCATCTTGCGGATAACCAAACACACCCGTCGAGATGCAGCAGAATGCAAGCGTGCCGAGTCCTCGGCGTGTCGCTTCTTCCAGGCAGCTGGTGTAGCAACGGCGTAGCAGCAATTCCTCGCGCGGGCCAGGCTTATGGCTGGGCACGATGGGGCCGACGGTGTGGAAAACGTAGCTGCTGGGCAGGTTGAACGCCGGTGTGACCTTGACACGCGCCGCTGGTTCCTCGTGCCCCTGCTCGTCCATGAGATTGGCGCACGCCAAACGCAGCTGCATGCCGGCGTAGGTGTGGATGGCGTTGTCGATGCAGCTATGCCCTGGCACAAAGCAGCCGAGCATTTGGCTGTTGGCTGCATTGACGATGGCATCGGTCTTAAGCAGCGTAATGTCGCCGCGCCAGATGGCAACGCGATCGCGGTAGGGGAGCGTGCTGGCATCGGTCGCTCCGCCGCGTTCAAGAAGGCGTTGCTGCAGGTAGGCGTCCTGGACGTTGAGCGTCTCTGTCTCGAGCGCCTCGGGCGGCCGCACGTTCATAAGGGCCCTGAGCAAATCGCGCTGCTCACTGGCTCCGGCGGGAACGACAATGTCGCGCCCGTCTTGCCGCTCGTTGAGCAGCGCATTGATGAGCCAAACGCGACGTTCGGCTTGATTCATGGCTGGCCTCCTGTCCAATTGAGTCGGGCGTGTTTGACAGCAGTGTGCAACCCGGACCGCTTCTTCAAAAGAAGGCACAAAAAGGTAAGCGCCGTGGAGCGGCATGCCCCACGGCGCTCAATTTGCAAAAGCCCGTAGCTGCTAGGAGCTTCGCACAAGCTGCTGGTAGTCGGTGCCCCATTCCACAAGAGAATCGATGATGGGCATAAGGCTTTGACCCAGCTCGCTCAGCGCGTATTCGGTACGGATGGGCGTTTCGGGAATGACGGTGCGCGTGATAAGTCCCGCGGCATCCATTTCCTTTAGGTTTGACGAGAGCACCTTTTGACTGATGCCGGGAATAGAGCGATGTAGCGCGTTGAAGCCTAGGGGCTGCTCAATGAGCTGCTGGATGATATAGATTTTCCACTTGTTGCCAAAGAGCTGAAAACACGTAGCGACGGGGCAGGGAGGCAGTTCTTCTTTGGTGAGCATGGTAACCTCGCAATCGGGTAGGTTGCTTGCATTATCGCAGCTGCTGGCGCCCGCGGCTACAACTTACTTTTTGGTAACTGGCTAATAGATTAGTGCCTTCTTTTGGGTGGGGTGCATTCTTCGCATGATGTGCTTAGGCGCAAAAGCGTCTACGTCCGGGCGGCTTCGCCCAGCCGCCCCCAATCGAAAGGAATTGCCATGTCCGAGAATCTCGAGAACGTTGCCGCCTTCGCTTCTTGCGGTACCGCCGATCCCGCCCCTGCCTGCGGCTCCGCCGATCCCAAGGCCGCGCCTGCCTGCGGCACCGCTTGCGGCTCTGCCGACCCCGCGGCCACCCCTGCTTGCGGCTCCGCCGATCCCAAGGCTGCTCCGGCCTGCGGCACCGCTTGCGGCGCTGCGGACGCTCAGTAAGCAATCGCTAGGAGGGGACTCGTAATGGATGCTCAGACTTGTCTCAAGAAGATGCAACTTGCCGGGACGCTCTCGCTGGCAACTGTGGACGAAAATGGCGCGCCGCAAATTCGCTGCGTGAGCGCTGTACATTACGAGTCCCGCGCCATCTACTTCCTCACGGCGCGCGGCAAGGAGATGGCCCGCCAGCTTATGGCCGATGGGCGCGTCCAAACGCTCGTCCACACGCGGTTTAACGAAATGATCCGCATGTCTGGCGTTGCCACTCCCGCCTTGGATTCCGAGCAAGTTTACTGGCGTGACGTTATTTATGCCGAGCAGCCGTATCTTGCCAACGTTTATCCCGGTGATACGCGTGATATCAACATTATCTTTAAGGTCGAAAACATCGTGCTCGACTACTTTAACCTGGGGGTTCGTCCTATTGAGCGCGCTGTCTTTACCCTAGACGAGGACATGGCGTCCGCGCCCGTTAAGGGTTTCCGCATCGATGCCGATGCGTGTATCGGTTGCGGTACCTGTCTTGAACGCTGTCCACAGAAGTGCATCGAGCCGGGAGACACGTATCGCATAGAGCCAGAGCACTGCTTGCATTGCGGTGCCTGTGCCGAGAATTGCCCCGCCGGCGCCGTTGAACGCCTGTAGCCCAAATACCGTCATCAGTTTCAACATCGACCAAGGGAGTCCCACAATGCAAAAGCCTGCGTTTGCCTTCCAATGGCATATTACGGATGAATGCGATCAGCGCTGCAAACATTGCTATATCTTTGCCAACGGTGCCTGCGCTGGTTTTAAGCGCATGCCGTGGGAGCAGATGGTCCAGGTCGTCGATCAGGCCCAGGCGCTCTGCGAGCGCATCGGTCGCCAGCCGTACTTTTACGTTACGGGCGGTGACCCCATTCTTCATCCCGATTTTTGGCGGTTGGCCGAGCTCTTGCACGAGCGAGATTTTATGTGGTGCGTGATGGGCAATCCGTTCCATCTGACCGATGAGGTCTGCGACCGCATGAAAGAGCTGGAATGCCGCAAATACCAGCTTTCGCTCGACGGACTCGAGAAAACGCACGATTATTTCCGCAAGCCCGGCTCGTTTGACGAGACGTTGCGTGCGATTGGGTGCCTTAAGCGTGCTGGTATCTGGGTTGCCGTCATGAACACGGTTTCAAGCATGAATGCTGCAGAGCTGCCGCAGCTCATTGACCTTGTGGCAAGCCTCGAAGTCGACGTGTTCGCTTTTGGACGATACTGCCCCACCTCGGGCCAAAAGCGTGATGAGTTCCATCTGGAGCCGCTGGAATATCGCGACGTGCTGCTGGCCGCGCAAGAGCGTATGGAGTTTCACCAGGCTGCGGGCTGCAAAACGTTCTTCCAGCTCAAAGATCACCTGTGGACGCTTCTTTTGTGGGAGCAGGGCAAGTTCACCATTCCCACGAGCGCCAAGCCCGGCATGATCTATGACGGCTGCCATTGCGGTACGGGCCATATGACGGTGCTGCCTACGGGCGACGTCTATGCATGTCGTCGCATGGAGAGCAAGGTGGGTAACGTTGCCGAGAACTCGCTCGAGGAGCTGTTCTTTTCGCCGCAGATGGAAGCAAAGCGCGACTTTAAAAAGTTCAAGAAGTGCTCCAAATGCGAACTTTTTGGCTGGTGCCGCGGCTGCCCCGCTGTGACGTATGGCTACACAGGCGATATGTACGAAGCTGATCCACAGTGCTGGAAAGAGATTGAGGAATAGGGCCACCGTGTCATCGGGGACGTTCTTTAACGACTAGTCATGTAAGAACGTCCCCGATGACTACCTGCAAAAAGCTGTACGCCAGCATCCAAAGATGTCGAAAATGGTCGACTTTGGATGCTGGCGTACATGTTTGGGTTCGGCGGGGGAGCGGTGCCTAGGCAATCATTGCATCAAGTGTTATGAGCTCCCTGAGCCGTTCCGTGCGCGTTTGCCCATGGCGTTTGGCTTTTTCGTCAAACGCCTCAAGAACCGATTCGCCCACACGTGCCGACAAGACAGCGCTCGGCTCATCAGAGATCGGCGGCCTTCCCAGCTTAACGGTGCGGCCTTTCGGCCATTCATCTTTTTCGTAAGCTTCCGCGGCTTTCTCTAACTTTCCAGGGGCAAATCCCATCATTTTTTCAAGCTGCTCAGCATTCATAGCGCCTCCTATCGATCGACATAATGTCGAGCGCTGGTTCTCGGATTCTTTTTTGTATACAGTTTTGTAGACAAAAATACAAGCAGTTTATCAGGCTAATTAGCTTGTTTTGATCCGCCTGCTCGATAGGAAATGAGCATTGGCGGCTTCGATATTCCTTTGCTTTTCAGCTTGGAATTTGGATGCTCGTTGAACTTCCGGAGGGGAGCGTTTTATTAAGCTATCGAGATTCTGGGCAGGAGCTCTCACCGGTCTTCGATAGTGGGACCAGCTTAATTCGCGACACAGTGTGTCACGAATTGGAGTAGTCGTTGGGTGTGCTTCAATGGCTAGTCATACAAGAACGTCCAAGTGCCGGATTTTGTCATTAAGAGTCGTCCCTAACGACTATTCTGGAGGGTCGTGGTCAAAAAAGGGCAAATATGAGTACTGTTGCCATTATGGTTGCATTAATTTTGCTGTAAAAAGTTGCTCCTGATGAGATTTGTTCCCATTAGGAGCAACTTTTATTGAACATATGAGGAGAAATAGCGTCATCTGCGGGCGCATGGGACGTTGAATAGTTCCTGAAATGATCAAAATTGCTGCTACTAAACAGGTGGCAGTACTCATATTTGCCCTTTTTTGACCATAGCTCCCTCGGAAACTCTTTCCCGAGGGTCGCGCGCGCAGACGTGGTGTAAGAGCGCCCTGAGGTCCGTCGCTGCAAATC